>JASLTG010000054.1 GCA_030743005.1 Acidimicrobiales bacterium
GACGCATCATGACGCTGTCTCAAAGTTCGTTGTGGGCGACTTTTGATATGCGACTTGTACCAGTTGCCGTGGCAGCTGGAGTAATAGCTATTTTGGGTATCACGAGCATTCGTCACGGTCCGCTCATTCCCCTGGCCTTAGTGGTGATGATCGCCGCGTCATCAACCGTCGTCAATCACGTGCATCTGCGCGGGGTAGGCAGGATCGCAGACGGGCAAACCACCACTGCGGTTCTCGTGCCTGACGATGTACCCTGCTTGGCCCACGACATATCAACCAAGCATTACGCGTTGTGGCTGTATCGGCTCGAACTACCTGAGAAGCATCACCGACGGGTCAACCTCGCAGCAGGGGAAGAACCATGCGGTAACTACGTCATTGCCGCAACGGACGCTCTGAACGACTGTGGTGACGCCACATTGCTGGCTGCTGAGCCTGCAGCGACATGGGGGCTATGGCGGTATCCCAGCGCTGGGTGCACAGCTAGGCGTTCTTGATTAATAGGCCTCCGTCTACGGGCAAAATGGCTCCAGTCATGTATTGGCTTGCTGGTAGACAGAAATTGAGAGTCCCGTGAGCCACTTCTTCTGGTTGGGCGTAGCGACCGAGAGCTGTCCTTCGTTTCGCGAAAATAGTTTTATCTTCGGCGGGGATATCGGCGACCATCGCGGTATCAATGGGTCCCGGACAAATGCAGTTAACGGTGATTGCTTCACGTCCGAGCTCAACGGCAAGTGATTTAGTCAAACCAATCACGCCGTGCTTAGCAGCTGTATAGGGCGAACCGAACTTAGTCGCGCCCCAACCTTCAGTGGAAGCAATATTGACGATTCGGGCCGCATCGCTTTGTCGCAGATATGGCAGTGCTGCTCGGATGGTACGAGTGTGCGCCGTCAGCAACACTTCAACTGAGATCGCCCACTCGTCCTCGTAGTTTTCAGCGTCAATAGGAGCAAAACGAGAGATTCCTGCGTTGTTGATGAGGTAATCAATGCCTCCGAACCTCTCGGCCGCTTCATCGGTTACTTGCTGCACCCGGTCAGCGTTAGCGACATCCATAGTCCAACCTGCCGCGGAGCCACCTGCACCGGTAATCTCAGCCACCACTGCGTCAACCTCGGCTTGACCGAGATCAGTGACTGCTACATGTGCACCCTCATCGGCAAACAGATGCGCAGTTGAACGCCCTTGGCCACCACCAGCACCTGTTACTAGGACAACTCTGCCTTCGACGGATCTGCTTAATTCCGTTAAACGCCCCATACATACCCCTTAGCCAATCGATGAGGTGAACATAGTCCGCGAAGTAGGCATTCTGCGCTGTGAAAGGTTGAGATAGCTGATGCGGTTATTGTGTTTCAAGGTGGCGTTCAAGTACGTCAGCGTATTTTGTGAGAGCCGCTTCACGTTTTTTCGGTAAGTGGCTGCTAGGGAACAGATCATCGCACGGCACGTAGTCATCCAGCACTCGACGTGCCACTTGGACTTTATGCACCTCGGTTGGTCCATCCGCCAAACCCATGTGGAATGACTCCATCACCTCTCTGGTGAATGGCATTTCCCATGAAACTCCTAACGAGCCGTGAATCTGTAAAGCTCGAGTGGCAATATTGCGATACACCCCCGGCATCGCTGCTTTCACTCCGGATATATCTTTCCGCACCTTTTTGTAGTCCTGGTATTTGTCGATTCTCCACGCAGTCCGTAGCACGAAGAGTCGGAACATTTCCATCTCTAACCACGAATCGGCAATCATTTCTTGCACCATCTGCTTTTTGGAAAGCAGTTCGCCTTGTGTGGTGCGGCTGATAGCTCGTTCGCACATCATGTCGAAAATCCTTTGGACCCTGCCGCTGGTGCGCATCGCATGATGGATCCGCCCACCTCCAAGACGAGTTTGAGCGACGATGAACCCACCACCCCTTGGCCCTAAAAGATTCTCTTTTGGGACCCGAACGTTGTTGTAACGCACATAGGCGTGAGAGCCATGGTCATCAGTTTCTGATTCGTAACCCAAACCGACATTGCGAACTATCTCGACTCCTGAGGTATCAGTAGGGACCAAAAACATGGATTGTTGCTGATATGGCGGGTTGTCAGGGTCTGTGACGACCATCACAATTAGAAACGTTGAGTAACGGGCGTTTGAAGAAAACCATTTCTCACCGCTAATGATCCATTCATCCCCGTCTTGTATTGCTGTGGTTTGAAACACCTTCGGGTCTGCCCCACCTTGCGGCTCGGTCATCGAATAACACGACACGATTTCATTGCGGAGTAGCGGTTCAAGAAACTGTTCTTTTTGTTCAGGTGTCCCGAAATGCGCAAGAATTTCACTGTTTCCAGTGTCGGGAGCTTGGGTGCCGAACACTGTTGGGGCACAGCGGGCTCGACCCAAAATCTCGTTCATCAACGCCAATTTCACTTGGCCGTAGCCTGGGCCGCCAAGGTCGGGGCCGAGATGGCACGCCCAAAGTTCACGCTCTTGGACCTGTTGCTGTAGCGGTTTGATGATTTCGTTACGGACGGGGTCAGTCAGGTCGTAAGGAGAGGTGATGATGAAATCAAGCGGTTCGATCTCTTCGCGAACAAAATCATCAATCCAATCAAGCTGTTTCTGAAATTCGGGATCGGTTTCAAAGTGCCACGTCATGGTGCCTCCTAATGATCAAAGTGTGTTGTTGGTCAGCCCGCTGCCCAGCCAGCACCACCATCGACTTTGAGTATCGCTCCAGTGGTGTAGCTAGATGCGGCGCTGGCGAAATACAGCGCCGCGCCAACGATTTCGTCAGCTTCACCGCCCCGCTGTAACGCGATGTCCGTCTCGGCTTTCGCGTTAAATTCGTCCATATCCCACGCTTTGGAAATATCTGTGAGGAATGGGCCGGGCATGATGCAATTCACCCGGACCTTCGGTCCGTACTCGCGGGCGAATGACTTAGTAATTGCGTGCATCCCAGCTTTAGCAGCGCCGTACGCGGTTTCGTTTGGTGTCGGTTCTATTGCTGCGACCGAACTGACGTTGATGATAGATCCACCGTCGCTATCGAACATGCGCTTACCGAACGCTGCGGAAAGACGGAAAGGCCCTTTCAGGTTGACATCGAGAACCTTGGTATAGAGATCTTCTGTTACTTCATATAGAGATGGGTACAGCGGTGACAGGCCTGCGTTGTTGACCAACACGTCACATCGACCGAATTCGTTGTACACCGTCTCACACAAGTCGTCACACTGGTCCCAATAACCAACATGGCAAGCAACAGGCAATGCGCGCTGCCCCGTCGTATCTCGAACTTCTTCAGCTAAATCTTCACACGCATCAATCTTGCGAGAGGCGATGACCACGTCAGCTCCGTGTTGAGCGAAGGCCAACACCATTTCGCGACCC
>JASLTG010000055.1:0-264 GCA_030743005.1 Acidimicrobiales bacterium
GGAAACGGAGAAGAAGCCCAAGCACTAAACGGACAGGTTGTTGCTGCCCTAGCTGGTGGGATGTACGCCACTCATCGCATAGTGAAAGCACGGGATTGTCTAGTGCTAGAGGAAGGCACTAAAGCTGTTGACGCCGCATCGTGTTTCGTGAACCCGCTTACCGCCCTAGGTATGACCGAAACCATGAAACTTGAAGGCCATTCTGCGCTCATCCACACCGCAGCGGCCTCGAATCTAGGTCAGATGCTCAACCGAATATGTATC
>JASLTG010000055.1:274-3140 GCA_030743005.1 Acidimicrobiales bacterium
GACGATGGAATCGCTTTGGTCAACATTGTGCGACGTGAAGAACACGTAGAACTGCTCAAATCACAAGGAGCTACCCACGTCATAAACTCCAGCTCGCCCGACTTTCGAAGCGATTTAGTCGACGCCATCACAACAACCGGAGCAACAGTTGGCTTTGACGCTGTTGGCGGTGGTGACTTGACCACAGAACTCCTTCACGCCATGGAGGTAGCGGCGAGTTCAAGCGGCGACGAATACAGCCGCTACGGGTCGACGACTCATAAGCAGTTGTACATCTATGGCGGATTAGACCGAGGGCCCACCCTCCTGCGAAGAAATTATGGGATGGCATGGGGCGTAGCTGGTTGGCTGCTCCCTAATTTCCTAGCCAAAATAGGGCCTGAACGAAGCGAAAAGCTGCGATCGCGCGTAGCGGCTGAACTGACCACTACCTTCGCTAGTTCCTACAGTCACACGCTTTCTTTGGAGGCAGTCCTCGACGCGGACAGCATGAACGAATACTCCCAAATGAGTACTCAAGGGAAAAGCCTTGTTTGTCCGCAACTTTGACGCATAGCCCTACTCCATCTGGTTTGGCTTAGAGGTCGAAAGCTGTGATTGGATAGCGGGATTCGACCGTCGGAGTGAGGAAAGAAGTGGCTAAACCGAACTCAAACCTGTGTCGATAGATACGCGGATCGCCTTCTTACCGACATGTCAAGACCGAAGGTAACCAGTTCAAATAGCAAACAACAACTCAGGGGCACAGTCACCAGGTCAAATACTGGTTCCTAGGTAAGGGCGCGTTTTTCGGGTTTACCCTCTACCCTTCTGAGTTGGATGAAGTCGAAATCGGCTTCAGTTTTAATTTAGGAGGCCCCAGATGGGCCAAGGTACAGTCAAGTTTTTTAACGCACAGAAAGGTTTCGGATTCATCGAACGCGAAGACGGCGATGATCTATTCGTACATTTCTCAAACATTGTCGGTGATGGTTATAAGTCACTCGACGAAGGCCAAAGAGTCGAATTCGACATTGGTCAAGGACAAAAGGGTGATGAAGCTCAGAATGTAAGGTCCATTTGATCTCAGCGATATCTAGCTAAATTTGTGAAAGGCCGCCCTTCGGGGCGGTCTTTTGTTTATCCCCTTCGGTGGATGAATACGCGCTGCTAGACGGAGACCGTGCGATCTCCCGTATGGTTTAGCTCCAAGGTCTTTCGAACCGTTGCTTCCAGGGTGGATCGTCTAATTCGATGGGTGTCCCGTCCTGAGCGTCGGGCTTGCTGTCTGAGGCGGGTCGTCTTCCTACCCACATACCAAGACCGAAGACAGCTAGTGCGAGCAGCAGACAAGAACTCATGGGCACAGTCTAGAAGGTCCAGGGGTACTGCTGTAGCTGACTGTAAGAGGTCTCTTGTTTCAATAGCCGCGTTCTGGTGCTGTCGTCAGTGGCAGCATCAACTGCGGTTAGGGCCATCGCTACAGCTCCGTCGAGTGCGGCCTGATCAGCGACAGGTGTTCGACAATAGGCAGCGAACTCAGGTTGATGATTTACAGCGGATCCTGAGTCGAGTCCTAGCATCGGATGGATTGTCGGCATGAGAAGCGACACGTTGGCCATGTCGGTGGACCCGGCACCTTTGCGCGGTGCAGGGTCAAAGGTTCGGCCAAGGGTTTCAGCGTTTTTCCGGTATTTATCGACGAGGTCCAGGTCGTGGACGAATTCTGAATAGGGCGGGCCCAACGGCTCGATTTCTAAGGTTGCACCTGTTGCTTTTGCGCCAGCTTCGAAACAGGCTCTGATCCGAGGTTCAAGCCGAGCCAGGGCTTCAAGGTCAGTTGACCGGTAGAAGTAGCGTGCTGAGGCGTTGCCAGGAACGATGTTGGCAGCTTCCCCTCCCTTGGTGACGATTCCATGAACTTGGTCGGCTGGGTCGAGGTGCTGTCGTAGGAGGCCTATTCCGACTTGGGCCACGGTTATAGCGTCTGCTGCATTGACACCCATATGAGGTGTCACAGATGCGTGGGCGGTTCGACCATGAAAGTGGAAGTCGCATTGAGAGATAGCGAGTGTGGGGAACTGGTCGCCTTCAGTGGGTGCGGGATGAACCATCATCGCAAGATTGGTGCCGTCGAAAGCGCCTCTCTCAAGCATCAAAATTTTGCCTCCTCCTTGCTCTTCGGCAGGGGTTCCGAGCACTCGGACGGTAAGCCCCAGATCGTCCGCCACGTTTTGGAGCGCGAGGCCAGCACCGACTCCGGCTGCTGCGATGATGTTGTGGCCGCAGGCGTGACCGATATCTGGCAGTGCATCAAGTTCGGCGCAGATGGTGACAGTCAAGTCACCTGTTCCGTAGGTGGCGCTCCACGCTGTTGGTAAGTCGGTGATCTCAGTTTCTACTTCAAATCCAGCTTCAGCTAATACTTGTGATGTCATTGCCGCTGTTTCGTATTCCTCGAAAGCAATCTCTGGGTTGTCCCACACTTGATGAGAGAGGTCAACGATGGTGTCAGCGGCTGCGGCGACGTCAGCAGCAACGTTCTTTTTGGGATCGGCGGTCATGTGGCGAGCTTAGATGGCAAGCAATTAAACCGCTGACCTTGTCTGAGCAGCGCGGCTGTGGCCCTCAAGCTTTCGTGTCTGGGCTATTGAGATGATGGAGCGTTGTATGCCTGAAGTAACGCGGCTGTGTCGTTGTATTCCCGCATTTCTATGATTTTTCCGTCAACGACTGTGTTCACGTGAACCCAATCCATTTCGTACGGTTGATCGTTGTGTAAGAAGTGTCCGCTTTCGCTTCCAATCACAATTACTCGGTCGTTGTCATTGACTATCTCGTGGGCTTTGAGGTGTCCAAGTCTGATGCTCTTCTGAATCAGACTCAC
>JASLTG010000056.1 GCA_030743005.1 Acidimicrobiales bacterium
TATTCCCCACCGGCAAAAATTTAGGTGCCGGCCATAGCATCGGCCCATTCAACTTCGGTTATGCCTACTGTGCAGCGCGCCCCGAGGGATTCGAACCCCCGACCTTCTGGTCCGTAGCCAGACGCTCTATCCAACTGAGCTAGAGGCGCTAATTGAGGACCGCAGTGTACGCAGTCCCACCCGATTGTGAAAACTTGACGTTCGGGTGTTGCGGAGAGGGTGGGATTTGAACCCACGGACCGCGTGAGCAGTCACTTCCTTAGCAGGGAAGCACATTCGACCAGACTCTGTCACCTCTCCTGGACGGCGAACCGCCACTGGGTCCCCTTTACACCTCGAAAGATGCTTGGGTGAACGGACTTATCCTAGGGCTTAGATGTGTGGATTGGCCATGTCAGACCGGTACTGTCATTTGCGGAGGGCTGGCAGAGCGGACGATTGCAACGGTCTTGAAAACCGTCGAGGTGCAAGCCTCCGGGGGTTCGAATCCCCCGCCCTCCGCCATTTCTCACTGACCAATTTGATCGCGAAGTTCTTCTACCCAGTCTGCGGCGTCGAGCCAGTTGGCGTTGCTGTCGCGTCGGACTTGTTCGCCATCATGTCCCGCAGCCGGATATGAACCCAAGAATTTGATGTCACCTTGTTTCATTTTGAGATCACGTAAACAATCGGCGACGACTTCGTCGCCGATGTGGCCTTCGAAGTCGAGGAGGAAGCAGTAGTCGCCGAGGACTCTTCGAGTTGGCCTCGATTCGAGGCGTGACAGGTCGATGTTTCGGGCCGCGAATTCGTGCAGGATCGCCAACAAACTGCCTGGTTCGTTGGCTCGTTGGAACACAACGACACTTGTTTTGTCGTGGCCGGTAGCGGCAGGGACACCTTCGCGGGCCAGTAATAGGAACCTAGTTTGGTTTCCGGTGTGGTCTTCCACCGCTTCAGCGACCGCTTCAAGCCCGTATAGCTCTGCTGCTAACGGATTTGAGATGGTTGCGACACCTTCGAGGTGTTGTTCTCCGACTTGGCGGGCAGCTTCCGCTGTGGAGGTTGCTGCTTGTATTTCAGCTTCAGGAAGTTGTTCGCGCAAGAAGTTGCGGCATTGAGCGACCGCTACCGGAAACGAAACAACGGTATGGATGTCTTTCAGTTGTGTTCCGGGTAACGCCAACATGTTGAGCTGCACGTCAAGAACAACTTCGCGTTGGATACGCAGATCTAGATCAAACGCCAATGTGTCTTGAGTGACGTTCACTGCGCCTTCTATGGCGTTTTCGATCGGGACGAAACCTAAATCAACTTCGCCGGTGACCAAACCGTTCAACACATCAGGTATCGAATCAAACGGTCGAGTGTCTGCTGCGGCGAGGTCCGGTTGCCCTAAAAGGGCTTGTTCGGTGAAGGTGCCATGGGGGCCCATGAAACCAACCCGCGTCGCGGGTGGCACAACTTGAATGTTCATGGTTGGCTCATTAGTACTCACTTCGTGGCAGGATACGCCTGAAGAACCAAAGATCATGAACGAATTAGAGCTTCTAGAACTTCTCGAACAAGTAAAGGCCGGAACTATCGGCCCTGACGACGCATTGAATTCTTTGCGTCGCCTTCCCTTTGCTGACCTGGGGCACGCCAAGATCGACCATCACCGCAATCTCCGTACTGGCGCCCCAGAAGCCATTTACGGACCCAACAAGTCCCCTGAACAGTGCGTATCTATCGTTGGTGAGCTCCTTACGAACGGTTCAGGGCCAGTGTTGTTGACGCGCGCCACCGCCGAACAAATCAATGCCGTCACCAGCACCCATTCTGGTGGGTCAGTTGTCGACACCACTGTTGTATGGCGCCCAGCTGATGAACGCGACAACAAGGTTGTGGTAGCCGCGGCAGGAACAGCTGACCTCCCAGTCGCGGAAGAAGCATGTGCTGTGCTCCAGGCACACGGAATCAGTCCAACTCGTCTCACAGATGTTGGTGTTGCCGGTTTACATCGTCTCCTCGCAAGCCTCGACGAACTCCTTGATGCTGAGGTGATCCTCACTATCGCCGGAATGGAAGGAGCGTTGGCAACAGCCATCGGTGGGTTAAGTTCCGCTCCAGTGATCGCTGTGCCGACCAGCGTCGGGTATGGCGCAGCTCTTGAAGGAGTGACCGCGTTGTTGGCTATGCACGCGGCGTGCGCGGCTGGGATCACGGTCGTTGGTATTGACAATGGTTTCGGAGCGGCGATGGCCGCGATGCGGATCCTCGACAACAGGAACGTGTCGTGACCTATCGGGTTGCTTGGTTCCATCCGTTTTCTGGGATCGCTGGGGACATGACCCTTGGTGCGTTACTCGATGCCGGCGCCGACCTCGATTTCGTCATAGCGACACTCAATGGACTCAATGTTGATGGCTGGGCGCTGTCAGCAGAGCAGGTGGATCGCAACGGGATCCGTGCCACTCGTGCAGTTGTTGACGCACCTGAACAACATCACCACCGTCATTGGACAGACATTCAGTCCCTACTCGAGCAAGCAGATATTCCTGATCGTGTGAAATCTCGAAGTCTCGCGGTGTTTGAGGTGTTAGCAGTCGCTGAAGGCAAAGTTCATGGCGTGTCCCCTGAAGAGGTCCAGTTTCATGAAGTTGGAGCACTCGACGCGATCGTCGACATTGTCGGATCGTGCGCCGCGTTGGAGTCACTCAACATTGACGAAATTGCAAGCGGCCCAGTGGCGGTCGGAGTTGGCACAATTTCTGCTGCCCACGGAATACTGCCAAACCCTCCCCCAGCCGTAGTGAATCTTTTGGAGAACATACCGACCGTCAGTGTTGATGTCGATCTTGAGCTCACAACACCGACCGGCGCGGCAATAGTGAAAGGGCTCGCTACATCGGTCGGTCCGCTACCAGATATGACTGTCACCGCTTCGGGATATGGGGCCGGCACCCGTGACCTGCCCGACCGAGCGAACGTCACACAGGTCATTATCGGTGCTGGAACTCCGACAGATTCAAACTCGGACAATCC
>JASLTG010000057.1:0-228 GCA_030743005.1 Acidimicrobiales bacterium
CCTCTCGACGGCTTGGAACAACAACAACTGAGGCTCGCTCATACCAATCACCTATCTCCCGTGGTGACACCGCTCCCGGTAAGTGGAGTGAGACACCGAGACGGCGTGCTTGGCTATCAAGCCGGGAACGCTCTGAGCCAACACCAACAATCGTGATCTCAGGTCGCGTTTGCTGATCCATAAGCGCGACGGCCTCAATGAGAAGGTCAAAACCTTTTTCCGGCACGA
>JASLTG010000057.1:238-2882 GCA_030743005.1 Acidimicrobiales bacterium
TATTAGACCATCTTGTGGCGCCGGCGACGGAAGCGGAAGACGTTCTAGATCAATGGGCATTGGAAGAATCGTGAACTCTCGTCTGGAAATACTTTCTCCCCAAGATGCGAGTTCATCGCTGACCGCTATCCGGCTATCAGCCATCCGCATAACAACAGACGCAATCATTCGAAGTGTTTTTGTTGTCGTAATAGCAGCATCTGACCCATGGAGATACACCACGCTAGGACGTCGAGTTATGAAGGCAGCTATAACGGCTACCAAGCCACCTGGAACCCACCAATGTCCGTAAGCCACAGTTTTTTTCCGTCGGAGTTGACGCACCGTTGTCGCCGTCAAACTTAAAAGCATGGGCACAACCAGCAAGCTCTTCAAACCCGTGGCTTCGCGGTACATGGATCCTGTGGAGGCCAACGTTTGCATCCGGCGAGGGGCGTAACGAACTCGAATCACCTCAATGTCACCGAGTTGTTGACGAGAGGGCATTCCATTGACCATGGGACACACAACCGTGACTTGTATGCCGGCTAGGGACAAGGCCTTGCCATGGTTGAGAAGGAACGGTTTATCGGCATCGTCTATGGACGTCGGAAATCCCGGGGCACATAAAACGACTCGAATATTTGGCCCGTCATTCATGCAGCCAGTTTGCCTGATGTAACTAGGGGTCTAGGGGGCACTACCCTCACTTTGGTGAGTCAAATGTGGCTGGAACACGCAAAAGTCGCCGTTCGTTGGATTGTTGTAGTCGCTACTGCCATCGTTTTATTTCGTGTCGGCTCAGACCATTCCAGTGATCTCACAGCTATTGATCTTGAATTCGACATTTTCTGGATGGCAAACGCCATCGTTGCTACCACTGCAGCAAATTTGTTGCTCCCGTTGGGCTGGCGGCAGATAGTTATGTCCTTCGACCAGGCTCTATCTACAGGTCCAGCCGTTCGGCTTTGGTGTCTCGCTCAAACTGCTCGCTACTTACCAACTGGCCTGCTAGCAATCGCTTCTAGATTGCAACTGGCAGCTAAAGCGGGCATCTCACGCTCAATTACCGCTAGTTCATTAGTTATCGAGACTGCGACCCTATTTGGGTGGGCTCTTTTGGTCTGCGCAATCTTCGTACCCTCAACGACGTTGCCTCTAGGAATCCGGTGGCTGTTGGCTATCGGTTGTGCATTGGGGCTCATCACCTCACCTTGGTTGATCTCCTTTGTCTCTCTTCGTGTTTCACGCATCAGAAAACTGACGCTGCCGAGGCCTTATACAAGATTGGTAGCGAATAGCGTTGCTTTGTTGGGGGCAAGTGTGGCTGCTCGAGCTATCGGAACGGCTTGCTTAGCGGTTGGATTTTTGGGGATAGGTTCCGGCGACGTGACACTGGTACTCGGCGCCGCGTACGCGGGCGTGGCAGCGGGGATGATAGGGGTAACTCCGGCTGGTCTTGGGGTACGTGAAGGCGTGATGGCCGCTATCTTGGCCAACCGCTTCGGACTCAGTGACGCTGCCGCCTTTGCGTTACTGAGTCGGGCTTGGGAATTCGGTTTCGAGATGGTGTTCCTCGTGGTGGCGTCCTGGTGGGGTCGGAGTACTCAAAGTAATGACGAGTCGGACAAGGATTCTTCAGCTTCAGACGCCAAGCTGTAGCTATGACGCACAGAGACATGATCGTCATAGGTGGCGGACCTGCCGGTGCCGCGACTGCAATCCGCGCTTCGCGACTTGGAATCAATGTCACGGTGTTCGAAAAGGGTGATCACGGTCGTGACAAGGTCTGTGGTGACGGGCTCACTCCACGCGCAGTCGGCGCTCTAAACGACTTAGAGATTGAGCTGCAAGAAGCACATCAAATTCAAGGGCTGCGAATGATTGCGGGTTCTAAAACTCGTGAGTTGGACTGGCCTGAGACATCTCGCTTCCCCGCTCATGGTGCTGTTTGGCCTCGACGCCAACTTGATGCTGCATTAATGGATGCCGCAGCGACAGCGGGCGCTGAGCTGATTTATAACACTGAAGTTCTTCCCGACGTTGATGCCGATGGCCGATGCATCGGAGTGACTACCCCAGACGGGAAATGGACTGCAGATCTTGTCGTATTAGCCGCAGGGGCACAAGGCAAGGCCGCTCGTATCTTGGGTGCGGAGCGAGATCCCAACGAGCCTTTCGGTCTCGCCATCCGCACTTACGCTGAAACTCCCCGTCACAACGACCGTCATATCGAAGCTTGTCTGACTCTCCAAGATGAAAACGGAGTGGCTGTTCCTGGTTACGGCTGGCTGTTCCCAGCTGGTGACGGAACCGTGAACATTGGGTGTGGTGCTCTCAGCACTATGAAGGGCTTCAAGTCTTTAAACCTGAACAAGCTTTGTGACGCGTATCGAGATCAGATGCGTGATTCTTGGAGTTTGGGTCCATATCTCGAACGTCCCCGAGCGTGGCGTCTACCAATGAGTGCTCAAAAGCGTCACGGACCAGGATGGGTCGCTGTTGGAGACGCCGCCGGGTTGGTTAATCCTATGAACGGCGAAGGAATCGACTACGGGTTGGAGACTGGCATGTTGATCGCCGACCTCTTCAGCAAAGATCCCGTGACGGCGACCGAACAGTACGACCAGCTTGTCGCGGAACGGTTCGATAGTTTTTTAAGAAC
>JASLTG010000058.1 GCA_030743005.1 Acidimicrobiales bacterium
GCAGCGTCAGCACTATCGCTTCTTCGCGAAGACCTACTGGACAACCACTCTCCGTGAACTATGGTCACTCTTAATCAAACGGTGATCGGGGGTGGACATGTCTGACACAGGCCTCAACGAAGAACAACTTGACGGAGAGAACTACAGCTTCAAAGTCGGTGAACGCCTCCGACTCGTCCGCCGACAGAAACGGATGTCGCTCCAAGAAGTAGAGGCAGAGTCCACCCATGAATTCAAAGCCTCGGTCCTTGGCGCATACGAACGAGGGGAGCGCGCAATATCGGTTCCACGTCTCTCACGACTCGCACACTTTTATGACGTCCCAGTAGGACAGCTACTCCCACGAGGAGACGGCGTCACAGAAGACTCAGCTATGAGCCTCGACCAACAGGTAACAATCGATCTCGACCGACTAGCACGAGTTCCCGGCGCAGAGGCAGCCGTACTAGGCCGATTCCTAGCGATGATCCAGGCACAACGACGCGAGTTCAACGGCTCGTCGCTCACAATTCGTCGAGATGATCTTCGAACTATCGCATGCATCCTCGACACAGGGATAGATGAAATAGCGGACCGACTCGACGAGCTCGGCGTTCGACTGGGTGCCTAACAAGCATCTCAACGCAGAGATGAACACAGACCCCAACTCCCCCTTCTACCTCACAGCCGTCAATTGGCATGCCGAAGAACCTTTCTTGCAATTCCGAGTTCAAGGCGACGAGTCATCACAATCGATGAGCGCCAAAGAACTCGATCTCAGGTTCCGCGTCGCTGCCGACCAGGATAGGCAGTGCATTGGCACCGTTGACCGCTCCGAAGATGGGTCAACCAGCGTGCAATGCGACTCACCAGCTGTTAGCGCACGCCAATGCGAACGATGCCAGACCAAGGACAACATCGCAGCCGCCAATATGCATCAAGCCCATCGAAGAGGCCGCGACGCAATCGGTAAAGCCATGGGCGCATACCTCACCCACCCTCACCGACTCTATGTAGCGATATTTCGTGACGGGTCAACCAAAGTCGGCACCACCAGAGGGCTTTCAGGAGGCAACAGACTGGTGGAACAAGGAGCCTGGTACGCGAGCTACCTCACACAGGTAGACGACGGGTTCTTTGTCCGAGAACTTGAGGACTCAATCACCGAAAAACTAGGAATAAACCAAGCAGTCGACACAAGAAAGAAATTCGCCGGGCACCTACAACCATTGCCGGACCAAGAACTCGAGAACCAACTCACCCAACTGGCGAACGAAGTCGAAAAGTTTCTTACCAAAGAGATCGGAGCGAAAGGATCGCTACTCAACGATCGATGGTCGAACCCGAGAATCGAAGACCAAACCTGGACCAACTTGGTCAGCTACCCCACAGTCATCAACCAAGGAGCTCACGAGTTCACCATCAAATCAATGGTCGGGAGACTAGCGGCATGTAACAGGACCGGCTTCGCAGAGAACTTCCTTGTTGATCTTCAACCGCTTCTTGCACAGCCGCTCGAAACCGGTGACTTCGAAATCGACGAGTTCATCATGCAGGACAGTCTCTTCTGATGAACCAAGAAGACCCAAAGAAGTTCGGTCTTTATCTACACGTCCCCTTTTGTTCGCGTCGTTGCGACTACTGCTCATTTGCCACCTGGACCGACCGAGAACATCTGATCGACCAATACCTAACGGCTTGCAAGACTCAAGCAGCGACGTGGGCCCCCGAGTTGCCTGTGATCACATCGATCTTCATCGGTGGAGGAACACCCAACCTCGTCCCGGCGGAACTACTGATGAATGTCGTCGCTGAACTCCCGATAGCTACCGACAGCGAATTCACGGTCGAATGCAACCCAGACTTGGTCAGTAGCGACCAGCTCGAAACTTATGTGCATGCCGGAGTCAACCGAATCAGCCTCGGCGTTCAATCCATGGTTCCCTATGTCCTTGCTTCGCTTGGCCGAGAACATGACCCAGAAAATGTGCAATCAGCGGTCAAGAAAATTCGATCTGCGGGAATAACCAACATCAACTTTGATCTCATCTACGGAGCCCAAGGAGAAACTAACGAAGACTGGCGAGTGAGCCTAGAGAAAGCTCTATCTCTGGAACCAAATCACCTCAGCACCTATGCGTTAACTGTTGAACCGGGAACCCCGCTAGCAACCGATATTGAGAGACACCCCGATGATGATGACCAAGCCGACAAATACATTGAAACAGATCGCCTTTTAACAGCTGCCGGATATTCCAATTACGAGATTTCCAACTGGGCTCAACCTGATAAAGAGTCTCGACACAACCTGCTTTATTGGAACCAAGGAGAATATTTGGGTCTTGGTGTCGCAGCACACAGCCATATTGGCCAGAAAAGATTTTGGAGTGTCCGAACACCTGAGCGGTTCATAAGTGCAATCTCAAAAAATTCTTCGGTGGAAGCAGGTTCAGAACAGTTAGATGTCGATGGTTGGGCACTTGAGGGACGACAACTTGCTTTGCGAACGAGTAGTGGTGTTCCTGAGGAGTTCATTCCGCGCGAAGTTCGACACCTGACCCAACCAGCTGACCTCGACGGCAATCTGAAACTGACCGCAGAAGGAAGGCTCCTTGCCAATGAGGTAGCTGTCAGGCTGCGTTGAATAAGGCCTTAAAGGTCCCCAAAAGGTCCTAGATCATTTATCGGTGCAAGCTGACACTAGTAAGGTGCTGTGTTACGGCCCTAAAAGATCATTCAAAAACATTGAATGGCACCTGTGAGAGGATCCTGATGGTTCGCAAGTTTCGGTTTCTACGTACGGCAGCTGTAGCGGTTCTAGCTACGAGCCTGTTCGCCATTTCTTGTGGAGGGGGTGGTGACGATAACGATGACGGTG
>JASLTG010000059.1 GCA_030743005.1 Acidimicrobiales bacterium
GTGGAGCCGTCATCAATCTTGCGGCCACGAACTCCACAGTCGCCTCCCGCAACTCGGGTTCGAGTTATGGGCCCAAGATGGTTATCGACTCCCAGAACTCACGACAGTATCTATCCCCGATGGGCTCGACGATGTCGAAGGTCGTCGGCTTCTACTAGACCGTTACGGTATCGAGATCGGTGGGGGGCTCGGCCCGGTCGCTGGCAAAGTGTGGAGGATTGGTTGCATGGGCCATACCGCGCGGATGCGGAACGTAACACTGTTGTTAGGTGCTCTTGAGGAATTAACAAGCGAGCTTCTCTAAAGCCCGCTGGGCCCTTCAGTTTTCGACCCTGCTAACCGTGCTTTATTTTGAGTCAGCTTCCCATGGAGCAGGTCCATCCATAGGCGGGTCGACACGGCCTTCTAACCATCCGTTGAACTGAGGTTGCCGCTTTTCGATAAAGGCTGCAGCACCCTCGCGGGCATCGGGGAGGTGGTCAGTAACAGCTGTCTTCGCAGCTATCTCATCAAGTGACTGATCCCATGTTAGGTCTGCCGCCAAAAGGATTGAACGTTTCAGCATTCTCATCGCCACTTGTGGCCCATTTGCGAGTTCTCGAGCTAACAACAGCGTTTCATCCATCAGACTGTCATCAGCGACAACCTCGTGCACTAGCCCCAGTTCATGTGCTGTTTCACCGTCAACGATTCGTTTACGCATCATGAAGTCGGTTGCCTTCGCGACTCCCAGATGTTGCACCAGCAACCATTGGCCACCTTCATCTGGTAACAGCCCAAATCTAAGTGTCGCACTTCCCAATTTCGCGGATCGCGAAGCGATGCGAAAATCGCAGGCCAAGGCAAGCGAGAAGCCTGTCTGAATTGCGAAACCATTTATTGCAGCGATGGAAATCTTGTCGAGATTCCGAACTGCCGTGTTAACCGCTTGAGATATTGTGCGCAAGCCGTTGTAGGTGCCCGAGGGATTGTGGTGCCCATGATGAATCTGTGGTACTTGGACGCTGTCGCCGCCGTAACCTTTTAGGTCATCTCCCGCCCAAAACGCAGAACCTTGCCCAGTAAAGACAACGATCCGGATAGCGTCATCCATCTGGGTTTGTGTGAGTAACTCAACTAAATCCCTTTTCATGGCTGCTGTAGATGCGTTCAGGCTCTCTGGACGGTTGAAGGTCACAACAAGAATTCCAGGCTCCTCAATAGCTGTAAGAAATCCGCAATATTCACCTTCTCGAACCGACATTTTGAAACCCCCGCGTCTCTGATGGTCGACGTCTACGAAGAAGCTAGCTCGTGGCAACCTACCGCACCCGTTGGTTGCTACGGTCGTCCCGATGAACGGTTCCGACGACCCACCATTCAAGGTATTTGAGGACTCTCTTATGCTTCGCTTCGACATCAGCGGGTCCCAAGGAAAATTAACCCACTACATCACTCCTTTTGTCACCGACGGGTCGAAGCTTTACGTGTTTGACGAGCCCAGCCACGATCCAGAAAAATTCATCCAAATGCTCCTAGACCAAGACGTGTTAGTAAGCAGTCGCCTAACAGGTGACCTTCGCGTACATGGCATAGGGAGACTCCCCACACGAGACGAAGAGGACTGGGCTCGGCCTGCCTGCACCGAAAAGTTCCTCTACGACCAAGCCTTACAAGACTTAGCTCTTTTGGGTCCTCTAATAGTTCTCGATAATCCACTCACCAGCTAGTTCAATGCTGGCTGCTCGCCCGCCAGAGTGACCCTGTACATCTCTCTTTTGCTTCCGGCGTAGTCGTTAATGGCGAAGTGTTGCGTCGCGCGGTTATCCCACATCGTCAAAGTCCCCGGCATCCACCGAACACGACATGTGAATGCAATTTGGCGACTGTGCTCAAACAAGAACTCCAGAAGGGAACTGCTTTCAGCCTTTGTCATTCCCTCAATCCCTACGGTGTACACCTCATTCACAAACAATGATTGACGTCCTGTCAATGGGTGAGACCGCACCAAGGGGTGTGTCTGGTGCACCACCGCCGACTCGTCTCCATTTATGTCCATCGACGAATTCGGATCAGGACGACCGAAAGTCCCTTGAGGTCCATAACTCCGTTCCGCTGAATGAATTCCTTTCAAACCACGAAGAATCGACTGCATCGAATCTGAAAGACTTTCGAAAGCCAAATACTGGTTGGTGAACGCCGTATCTCCCCCTGCTTCTGGAACCTGTAGCGCATAAAGCAGCGTCGTGCTCGGTGGTCGCAGCTGAAAGCTCCAGTCGCTATGCCACCCACTTCCAAACAAAGGCCCCGTTTCCTCAGGCTCCCGTATAAGTCGCAGCACATTTGGATGACCCTCAACCGGCGTAATGAAAGGAGTCTCACCAAACTCACCAATACTCGTTGCAAAACTCTCGAAACCATCGATATCCAAGTCTTGGTTTCGAAATAGTAAAACCACGTTTTCTGCAAGGGCTGCCTCGATCAGTCGCGATGCCTCTGTGTCGATTCCAGATTTGAGGTCA
>JASLTG010000005.1 GCA_030743005.1 Acidimicrobiales bacterium
GGGCATAGGGATTTCGGTGCGGATACAGAACCGCTATCTGACTAGCTGCAACTCCTTGATCGAGTAAACCGACTACAGATCGGATAGTGGTTCGAACTTCGTCATCGGGGTCACTAACTGAAATGACCGTACTGGCAGAAGTCGGAGTGACGTTTGAAGATGAAAGCTGTGCGCCGAAAAGATTAGCGACCCTGTTGGAGTCGCGATCTGCATTTTCGGCCCCGGTTAAGCCAATTAAAGCTGACAGGGAGCTGACCTCAGATAAACGAGAGAGAAACGCTATTTCGCTAGTAGCTAGCTGCTGGGGGAGAAATAGCACCAGCTTTCCGAAATCAGATATTTTTTGTTCAGACAGGTCCGTGGATCGAAAAAGATCGAACTCATCGAACCATTCGGCCTGGAGCAACTGTTTGGCAGCGTTATAAACCCGAACTACTTCACTACTTCTCTCTCCTAACGACGCGAGTACATTCAGATCATCGTCTTCTAGATCGCGAAGTTCGCGGTACACGCGAACTAACTCCCGTTCTGTCGCCCCGTGGTGAGCAATCGGCTCGAAGATGCCAGGATCCTCAGTAAGTATTTGGCGTATCGCGGCGCCAATGACAACACCGCGTATTGGTTGACGTCCTTGGGCTAAGAAGCTGTGACCAGCTACTGCTTCGGCAAGCCGGTACGAAGTTAAGAAATCTGTTCCAACCAGGCCCGTGCCAACCCACGATGTCGCCCCGTAATCACCGGTCGCTAGCTCTCTTCGCAGGGTAACTGCCACATAGTTACTGGGAACTATGACGCATACAGACGCGAACACATCCTGGAGTTTCGCGTCGTGAAGCAGTCGAGCCAGTTGCTCGTTAGCATCGCGACCGAAGCCGACTTCGCGAGCGTCAATCATGGCATCAACGATAGGGCTGGGGACTGACCTCGAAGTCTCTTCCAACCAATCAAGATCTATATGTCTGTCATCTTTGCCACCACCGGTGCCATGGCATCCACCTCGCCTTCATGGATGACCCAATAACTTGTGCCATACAACTCTCGGTATCGGTGAAGTTGGTCACAAACGTCGCTGATGGTTCCGGCCAGGACCATCGGGATAGTCCGTGCTTGCTCAGCGGAAAGGCCGAACATTGGGGCCATACCCTCAAACATCTCGTTTGCCTCTGAAGTGGTATTGGTTACTGCCGTCATAAATGTGTTCATCTGCAACTCAATTTCAGGAAACCGATCCCCGGCGGCTTCTTCAACCCAATTGCGACGCTCCAAAAATCTCTCCCCAAGAGCGGACAACGCTGTTTCGGGACCTACAGATCCCGCGTGGAGTGACGCGTTCAGGCCAACAATGTCGGCTCGCAAGGCCGCTTCTGTTAGAACTCGTTTCCCGCCTCCACCAACGATTATCGGTGGACCACCTGGCTGATGGGGAGATGGAGTGCCAGTTAAGCCACTGATCTCATAATGGCTGCCTCGAAAATCTAAAGGTTCTCCGGACCATAAACCTTGAACAACCTCAATGGCCTCAATCATTCGATCTATACGAACACCGGGTCTATCGAACTGGATACCCGCAGCTTCATAGTCGTCAGTCATCCAACCTGCACCGATGCCAAATTCGACTCGGCCGCCCGAAACGACATCAAGAGTTGCGATCTCTTTCGCGAGTGTTACTGGGTGTCGATAGTCAACGTCATACACCAGCGCTGCCACTCGCAGAGTGGTTGTCGCTTCGGCCGCCACCGTCAAAGCAACCGTTGGCGCCCATTGGTCATCAAAATGGTCGGGACAAAACACTGTGCTATAGCCCAGATCCTCTATTTTGCGGACCGTTTCCCTGTACACATCACCTGAAGTGGATGTTGAAAATTGAACGCCGAACCGAAACGGATGCATTCCCGCACCCTAACGTGGTTCGATGCCCTCTCTTGCTCCGAATGAATATCCACCAGCTCTGTTTTTGCCCCTAAACGGAGGGGTGGAATCGACTGAACTCACACGTGGACCCTGGAGTCACGGGGTGATGCATGGTGGTCCCATATGCGGATTACTTGCGTGGGCTATCGAAAAAAGACTCGACCGAGATGACCTTGCCTGTACTCGACTGACGGTCGAAATACTTTCCGGAGTACCCGTTGACAAATTGACGACGTCATCTGAGGTAGTTAAGAACGGTAAACAGACTGCAGTAGCCGAGGCATCTATATCCCACCAGGGGAAATTGTTAGCCAGAGCTACATCGCAGTGGCTCGCGCAGCCACAGCAGCTTGTTGTGAACTCAGAAGAAGTTCCAGAGATCCCCGTAGACCGAGCAGACCCCGGATCTCACCCCGATATGGAATACCCCCGACCCGGCTTTAACGCGGACGCTGTAGAACTACGAATACTGTCCGGCTCGACAGAAGAACCCGGTCCGGGCCGTATTTGGGCCCGCCTCGATCATCGGCTCGTAGCAGGTGAAGCACCTTCAATGTTTCAGCAAATAGCGACATTGTCTGATCTTGGAGCTGCTGTCGGATGGGAGCACTCTGATGATGATCAACCTTTTATAAACACCGATGTAACTCTTCAGTTGCTGAGACCACCTCAGAGTGAATGGGTTTTGTTTGAATCCTATTCCCAACGTGTATCGAGCAATCTTGCGTGCTGTAGGACGACTCTGACGGATCTCAACGGTCCTCTTGGATGGGTATTGCAGAGCCAAATGGTCGCTCCTGAGACACTCCAATTTTGATTTGATGGTCCCTCACATAACCCCAGCGCGGTAGATCTGGATCAGGGAAGCTCGCCAACGGCACCGCTATCTATGAGGGTGTCGATCTCGGCGTCACTGTGGCCTGCATTAGCCAAAATTTCGCGAGTGTGCTGTCCCAACTTTGGGGCGGGCGCCTTAGGGCCAACTTCGGCGTCTACGAACCGCATGGGCGCCGATACTGTGCGATATGGGCCGATATCTTCGCTGTTAAGCGTTGGAAATAAGGACAAGGCCTCTGCTTGAGGGTCAGATGCAACCTCATGGAGCGCGAGCACGGGACCCCAAATAATCCCATTCGAGTCAAAGATTTCCCCCCACTGGTCCCGACTTTTATGAGAAAGGGCGTCATCAATAGCAGCCACAATTTCTGGCATGTGTTGGAAGCGTCCTCGAATATCTTGAAACCTCGCATCGCTTAGAAGATCTTCGCGTTCGATGACCCGACACAATTTGGGCCAAGCACTCTCCTCAGGCATATTCAGAACAACCCATTTACCATCGCCGCATGGGTAGCGATTGGCGGTTGGAATGATCATGTTTTCTCTTGCCCGAGGACGAAGCGGAGCTCGGTCAACAGCAGTGATTGCGTAATCAGTCGCTTGAGTCCAAATAGCGGTCTCGTAAAGCGAGGTTTCGACAGTTTGAGGCTCTCCTGTTCGTTCAGCGAGCCGGAGAGCCGCCAAAATAGCCCCGACAAATGCCAGCCCGGTCGTGTGGTCACCTTGTGCAGGTCTAGCCATCGGCACCGTTCCAGTCTCACCTTCGCGCATCGCGTCATACAAACCCGAGCGACCAAAAAAGGCAGTGACGTCGTAGCCAGGTCTGTGAGCTTCAGGCCCTCCCGTCCCGTAGCCGGTGAGGGTTGCATGCACAATTCGACTGTTGACCTTTCGTAGGGCAGAGGGATCCAGTCCGAATCTTTGTTGACGATGCTGCAACAGGTTGCACATGAATACATCAGCTGTAGCCACCAAAGCGAACACAACTTCCATCCCTGCTGCAGATTCCAGGTCGATGGCTATCGATCGTTTACCACGGTTGGAAACGTCAAACTGGTAGTCGAAATGTTTCTTTTCCTCAGACACCTTGGCGGGCCGCCCCATGTCTCGCATCGGGTCGCCGGTTAATGGCTCTACCTTGATCACATTGGCTCCGAGGTCAGCGAGAATCGCTCCCGCGCTGGGAGACGCCATCCAGTTATCAATTTCGACAACAGTCACATCTTCCAATGGTGCAGCCAATGAATTACCTCCCAAACGTCTACGGGGAGACTAGTCAAATAAGCACTACAGCCTCAGAGTTGACCATGTCCGAAATCATCGTGCCCCAAGGATGAAAGCTTCAACCAAGCAGTTCTCGTCGTTGGTCGTTACTCTGCTGACATGCAGATAAAAGACAAAGTTGCCATCGTGACCGGTGGGGGTAGTGGAATCGGCGAAGCGTTAGCGAAACGCTTTCATGACGAAGGTGCCAGTGGTGTGGTCGTAGTCGACCGGGACGGATCAAATGCTGAACGCGTAGCACAAACAATTGGCGCTACTGCAGTCGAACTAGATGTAACAGACGAAGCTGGAATCGTTGATCTCGTCAACCAGACAGTAAAGGACCATGGAACCCTCGACATTTTTGTCTCCAACGCGGGATACGTGACCCAGGGCGGAGTGGAAGCCGACAACGACGAAATTCAACGCATGTGGGAAGTCCATGTCATGTCTCACATATACGCAGCTCGAGCTTCAATTCCTGTGATGGTGGCAAACGGAGGCGGCTATTTACTAAACACGGCGTCAGCAGCGGGTCTTCTCACCCAATTGGGATCGATGCAATATTCGATCACTAAAGCGGCAGCCGTTTCATTGGGAGAGTTCTTGGCCATTACTTATGGAGAGCGAGGTATTCGAGTCTCGATGCTTTGCCCACAAGCCGTAGAAACCAATATTCTTGCCAATAGCCCTGACCGCCTAGACCAAGACAGAGGCACCCCAGGAAGCGCGGCAGGTGATGGTGTCCTCACAGCGGAACAGCTAGCCGACACTGTTATTGGGTGCATGACTGAAGAACGGTTTCTTGTGTTGCCGCACCCTGAAGTTCAGACATATAGAGAACGAAAAGCTAACGATGTCGACCGCTGGATCAGCGGGATGCAGCGCTTCCAAAGCCAACTCTTCGCTGACAGTGATTTCACGCCGGCAGATTGGCTATTGAGCTAACAATGAGCAGCGTCCCCCTCGAAGATGACTTCGATACAGATATTTCACACTTACAAAAGCTCCATCAGCGGGAATACGAAATTCGCTCCTACGTGAAAACACCCGAAACGATTCTGATTAGAGGGAGGGTAAAAGACACAAAACCGCCCGGCGTCTACTTCGATGATGACCCGAACCCATTAGAGATTCACAAAATGGTGATCGATTTAATCATCGAGTTCCCTGACTTGGTGATAACTGACACCAATGTGCGGATGGAAACCCACCCGCACGGATATTGCCCCAGCATTGTTGACCACTACCGGGAATTGATTGGCCTCTCCATAGCCCGCGGATTCACCCACAAGGTGAGGGAATTATTTGGGGGACCGAAAGGCTGCGCTCACACCACAGCACTCCTCCAAGCAATGGCCCCCGTAGCTGTTCAATCCACATGGTCGATGCGGATCCTGTCACCGACTGAACAAATGATTGCACCACCACTAGCTGGGGAGGCCACACCGGAAGAAATTCGAGCCCGGATGGCTTTCAACCTCAACACCTGCCACATATGGTCTGACCCAGGACCGATGTTCGACGCGATCGACCGTGGTGAAGAGGTTGATCCACCCTTATGGGCAGTCAAGCGAGCGGACGAACTTGGTCAATCCTTAGTTTCTTGGCGAGAGCGGATGTCAGGCCGATCACCCACCAACCCCTCCAACTGAACTAGTTGTTCGTCGAGATCGGAGAGCCCACGCACGACCGAGGTAACTTGACGATTACTGGGTTGCATCTTCGACTTAGGTTGGCGCCGCTCGAAGAGATGCATGAAGCCCTTCCCTTTCGTTAAATACGCCGTTGCAAGAAGAAGAGCCGCGTAAATAAAGCCTTCCGACTTCACCAAACCAACCCAGCCGTATTCGACTACCCAATTGCGGTCAATTAGCCACACCGGTAAGAAGATCAAAATGATCGCGCCAGGGATCGCCGAAATAAGTCGGGAACCTCCAAAGGCCATTGCCAAGGCAAACATCTTGATTGAAAGTTCTTCTGGGAAATGGGTGTAGTCATTGAAGTTGGTCGGAATCATCAATAAACCACCAGCGAGCCCAGCCATGCCTCCACTCAAAGCAACCCCGTAAAGTCTGAGTCGATACACCGGAATACCGAACGCGCGCGCAGCCTCAGGCTGGTCTCGACTCGCAATAAATGCACGCCCGATCGGCCCACGCAATAAACCCTGAACGAAGAAAAGGGTCACCGACGCGTATGCGGCAACAAGGAAAAATTCCCAAATGTGTTCGTCGTTCTCCGCGATCCCTGTCCAAGAGGGCGCTACGAAACCACCATTCAAGGTCACGGGTAAATTCCCGTCGACCTGCCTGAGGATGATGGGGTAGGCGACGGCCAGTGAGAGAGTAAGGAGAGCCAAATACGCTTTTGGTAGACGTAGAGAAGGAATAGCAACTACAGCGCCAACCAATGTTCCGGCCAAAAGTCCAGCGAGGGGCATCCACAGCACTGGTGCCCCAAAATCGTTTACTACGTGCAACGCGGCATAGGCACCAACACCGACGAAAGCCCCCTGCCCCAATGAAAGAAGACCCAGATAATGGGTCAATACCACTAACCCGGCGAAGGCAAGTGACAAAGCAACGACGTTGGAGAGGTCGGTAACGATTTTGGGCGTCGCGAAAAACGCGACCCGGAGACACACAGCAATAAAAGCCGTCGACACAATGATCCAAGCTGCGCGCTTCACCGAAGAAGTTTGCGACCCCTGCGCCGTCATCGTTGTTGCCATGCTTCTGTTCGAGGCATCAGACCCGAGGGTCTCACAAACAACACAATGATCAATACCAACAAGGCCCAAACCAGGGTGACTTGACTGTCCACAAAGCTTACGTACCCGCCAAGCATCGTCTCAAGGAAAGCAAACAAGTACCCACCCACAAAGGCAAGAACTGGGCTACGTAACCCCCCTAGGGTCGCGGCCGCAAGGCCGAACACCAGTAGGCGACCCATCATGTCAGGTCGAACATTGATCTCACCGGCGATGAGCCCTCCAGCTAATGCCCCGATCCCAGCGGCCAACGCCCACCCGAGCATAAGAACTCGACTCACCCTGATACCCACCAAGAGTGAACCTGTGCGATTAGATGTGACAGCCCTGAACGCCAGACCAGCCTTTGTTCGCCGTTGCAACACCGCCAATAGGCCCAACACAGCGATCATGGTCAACGTGATCCCAACGCTGTCATGCCACAGACGCGCACCTCCGATATCCCAACGATCTTCGACCGTTTGAGGGAATGGAGATCCTAAAAACATTGTCCGTCCACCCCATTGTTTGCGAACGAAAGCCCCCAAAAGCAGATACACACCTAACGTCGCGCCCACGGCAGCCACAGGGTCAGCACTAATAGGCCGAATAATCACCCGCTCAGTGAAAGCCCCGATCACCATAGAAATAGCTACCGCCCCGAGAATTGCTGCCCATACCGGCCAAGCAGCGCCTATCAGGTCAGTGTTGGACGAAAATTTCATATACGGGCTGGGACCCGTAGCAAGAACCAACGCGATATAGGTGGAGAACATTGCGAGCTGACCCTGGGCAAGATTCAAAATGCCGGTCGAACGAAACACCATGGAAATGGCGACGGCCAGAGCCGCGTACGCGGAGCCATTAGCCAGAGAATCAAAAGTTCGTTGCAAGAACAGCGACATACATCACGAAGTTTGTCACTCTCGAACGCCAGAAGCATCAACTAACTGGCCATACTCAAATCAAGAGTTCATGTCAGGATGTTTCACGTGACCACAAGCCGCTACCTCGCCGACTACGCGATCACCTGCGACAGTGACTTTTCGCTTCTCACTGATGTCGCGATAGATGTAACAGATGGACGAATCTCATGGATAGGTAAAGAGACTGACGCACCGCCCCATCCTGGGCCTACAACCAAATTAGGGGGCTTAGTGATGCCGGGGCTAGTCAACAGTCATGCCCACACCCCGATGACCTTGGTGCGTGGTGCAGGTGACGGACTTCCTCTGATGGACTGGTTGACCAAAGTCATGTGGCCACGCGAAGGCCAGATGACACCCGAAGATGCCCTATGGGGAATGAGGCTCGGGGCTGCCGAGATGCTCCTAGCAGGAGTAACTAGTACCTGCGAAATGTACCTATTCGAAGAAGCGGTTGTTGAAGCAGCAAACGAAGTTGGCATCCGGTTAGCGATGACGCCTGGAATAATCTCCGCCCTTCACGGAGACAGCTTTGGCGCCACCGAGAACCGAATAACCGACATCGCAGAATTTCACTCTCAACATCATGACCCTGACTCCCTGATCACCATCGGCTTCGGGCCACACTCCGCCTACGACCTGCCATTAGAACTATGTTCCGAAATTGCCGAGGCAGCACGTGATCTGCAAGCCCTTCTCCACATTCATGTTTGCGAAACGAAAACCGAAGGCGCCGAACTAGAAGCCCAAAATGGAGATGAATCAACCGTCCAACTATTAGCTAACCATGGAGTCCTAGACGGACGAGTGCTAGCGGCTCACAGTGTTTGGCTAAACGACTCCGACATCGAAACCTACGCACAAAAAGGTGTCCGGGTAGCACACTGCCCGGTAAGCAACATGAAGCTTGCATCGGGAACGGCGCCGATTCAGGCAATGCGTGCGAAAGGAATCGACGTTGGTTTAGCCACCGACGGACCAGCATCAAACGACGACCTTGACCTTTGGCAAGAAATAAAATTTGCTCCCCTGCTTGCCCGCGTAACGACGCTAGATGCGTCATCGATGACGCCACAAGATGCTTTAACAATGGCCACCGTCGAAGGATCCCGAGCAATAGGCAACGACGACACCGGAACACTTCAGATCGGATCGAAAGCCGACTTCATCCGGCTCGACCTTGACGACCCAACATTTGTCCCCGTTACCAACAACGACGAACTCATCGCCCACGTCGCCTGGGCTGGTAGTGGTCGACACGTAACCGATGTATGGGTCGGCGGCACACAAGTCGTAGCTAACCGACAACTCACAAATTTCGACCTTGAACAAGCCCTACAGCAAGTGCAAAGCCGCGGCCAACGACTCGCTCAAGACTCAGGCACCTAACCCCGGGGCGCGACAACAGACCTTAAGTTCACCCATGAGCACCAACGCGCGTGCAACGATGGCCACATGATCGGGATCATCGCAGGCAGCGGCTACTACGAACTTCCAGGCCTACTCCAACGAAAAGACGAACTCTTCACCAACGAATATGGGCAGGCCACCGTCTCAACAGGGATCTGGGACAACGCCGCCGTCGCATTCGTAGCCCGACACGGAGGCGATCACTCGATACCCCCCAATGCAATCAACTATCGAGCAAATATCAGAGCACTAGCTGACCTCGGGGTCGGATCAGTGTTCGCCGTCAACGTAGTCGGATCGATGGTTCCCCAACACGGCTCAGGATCACTCTTCGTACTCGACGATTTCATCGAATTCACACAAGGTCGACAATGCACCTTCTTCGATCGCCCCGGCGAAGTAACGCACACAGATATGACCTCAATTTACGACCCTGAGCTCCGATCGATCCTCATACGCGCCGCCGAACTTGAAGGCCAAGAAGTTACCAACACAGCGACGTATGTCTGCACCAACGGTCCAAGGTTTGAAACGCCAGCAGAAATTCGCATGTTCACCCAGCTAGGAGCCCACGTAGTCGGAATGACCGGTTACCCAGAAGTTGCACTAGCCCGAGAAGCAGGTCTGCGGTATGCCTCAATCGCCGTCGTATCCAACCTCGCCGCAGGCATAACAGACGACGTCATAGAAGAAAAAGAAATCTGGCAAGCGCTAGAAGCAACCAAAGACCCCGTATTCCGCATCCTTAAGCGAGCCACCCAGCTAAGCACTTCCGGTGAATGTTGAAACACACCTCGATATCCGCGGCTGACCTCATCTCACCTGACCCCCACCCGTTCAAATGGCGAATGGGCGTCAAGCCACTCGACCTCGACCACTGGCTACTCGTCGACCAAGAACGCGACACCGACCTAGACGAGATCGGACGACTGATCGACGCTCACCGAGACGAAATCATTTACTGCGAACCAACCGCCCACGAAGGCTGCGAAGAGCTGTCAACCGAAGTCCTCCAACACCTCCAGCAAATACCCGATCTTGAGACACTCAAGATTGACCAACAGCAAGATAGAGCTCCGATAGAAGCCATTCGGCGCGTCGTCCAGGAAGACCTTTGCCTTTTAGAAAGACGACCCGAAGGGTGGACGATGACCGCATGCGCAGTCGCGATACCAACGCAATGGGATGTGCCTTCAAAGTACGGAAAGACCCTTGATGTCATCCATGAGCCAGTACCCCGATACGACACCGACTTATCTCAACCAATGGGCACCTTCTTTGACCGGCTACGACCTGAAGCACCAGTCTGGAGAGCCAACCGCACCCTCACCGATGACCCAAGCCTGAGATTGGCACCTCAACGGCGCCACCACCCCATGCGAGATGACATCACCATCAACAATGTGGCTGATCGAGTATGGCTACGCGTCGAATATCAGACGCTTCGGCGCCTACCTCGAAGCGACGTGATCATCTTCACAATCAGAATTCTCAGACAAAAGATTGCTTCGGTAGCAGACCATCCAGAAACATTGACCCAACTTGTGAGTTCCTTGGCGAAAATGCCGAGCGATGTCCGCGACTACAAAGACAGCACTTGGCGCCACGCCCAGCTGATAAGGGAATGGGCCCTTTCCACAGGTCAGGTAACGAAAGAAAAACTCACCGAAAACTAACGAACGTTCGTGTGTATACTTTAAGTATGCGGACATGGCACGACATGGACGAATTCGAAGCATTTCTAGACGCCGGAGGCATCGTCGAACCCAACGACGACATCCCGGAACGCTACCGACACGCCGTTTTCCGCTTCATCGAACTCCACGCAAATAGTGAATATATGGGCGGACTCACTGAAAGAGACTGGATCCCCAAAGCCCCGGGGATGCATCGAAAATTGACAGCGCTCGCCAAAAGCCAAGACGAAATAGGCCATGCCCATCTCCTCTACATGGTTGCAGCTGATCTGGAGGTCAAGACCCGTGAAGAAATGATGGTCGACCTACTCGAAGGACGAACACACTTTCACAACGTCTTTCACTATCGCGTGCATAGCTGGGCTGACCAGATAGCAGTGGCTTACTTAGTCGACGGGGCTGCCCTCGCGAGCCAACAAGCCGTTTTCAAAAATTGTTCATACGGTCCATACAAGAGAATCCTCCGCCGGGTGATCGCAGAAGAAGGATTCCATATGCGCAACGGTGAAGAAATGGTGCTGTTGATGGCACATGGAACAAACACTCAACACGAAATGATGCAAGAAGCAATCAACCGATGGTGGCTACCAGCAGTACAACTATTCGGCCCTGACTCCCGGCCAGATGATGAATTGCTGAGATGGCACATCAAATCAGAACGAAACGAAGACTTAAGAGACCGCTACGTCCAAAAGTTCGTGCCCCAACTATTAAACGGAGGCTTCACCATCCCAGACCCCGGTCTGAGGAAAGACCCTGATGACGGCAAGTGGAAAATCAGTGAGATTGACTGGGAACCTCTCAAAAAAACGATGCGGAATGGTGGCCCCGACAGTGCGCGCCGAATTGCTGATGCCCGAAGTGCCTGGGAGAACGCTGATTGGGTCCGAACAGCACTTGATGCCGCAGCAAAGGCACATACATGACCATCACAAAATCAACCCTTAACGCGGTGCGCTCCGCCGTCGCTTTAGTAAAAGACCCGGAGTACCCAGATCTCAATATCCAACAGCTAGGAATCCTCGAAGACGTAGTTATTGACGCCTCATCTATCCGCGTTGACCTTGTCCCCACGATTCTCGGATGCCCTGCCTTAGACACCATTGAACAAGACGTGTTAGCAGCAGCTCGAGCACTCGGGTACGAAGTAACCGTCAGATTTTGTCACTCGCCAGCATGGACACCGGATCGCATAAGCGACGACGCTAAAAAAATCTTGGCACACGAGTACACCATCGCCATAACCCCCCGAACCGGAAACACAGAATGCCCATTATGTGGGCACACCTCCTTAGAAAAAAGGAGTGATGTCGGCCCAACGGCGTGTAGGTCTGTGCACTGGTGCCCGAACTGCCGCAACCCAATAGAAGTCGTGCGCTCCAGAAAGGCACAGGACCAGTGACGCGACGAAACAGAGCCGACGTCATCGCCGCTGCACGGGTCTTGTTCGCCGATCAAGGCTTCCACGGAACATCAATGCGAGACCTAGGCAAGGAACTCGGCATTCGCGGCTCCTCCCTCTACAGCCATGTGGTTTCCAAAGACGAACTATTGGTGGACGTGGTGCGAGAAGCAGCATCACGCTTCCAAGCACTTGCCGATGAGGTAAACGGCATGTCGGGGACAGCCACACAAAAATTATCCAGACTTGTCCAAGGGCACCTCCGAATCCTTGTGGAAGACCCTCACCAAGCACAAACCTTCCTTAATGAGATCCGATTCCTCCCTGAATCTGAACGAGAGGAGACAGTCGCGATGTTTGACCTTTACCAGCAGACTTTTCGCGAAGTTATTGAAACAGGTTGCATTGGTCACGAATTTCGACCCGATCTAGATGTCCCGTTGACAGCCAACCTAATTCTCTCGCTATTGAACGGCACAACAAGATGGTTCAACTCAGATGGGATCTTGGACACCGAGACACTGGGGGATGAAATCCATCAGCTCCTTACGGGCGGACTCGGCCCCGTATCAAAGGCTGACCTGACATGAAAACCTACGAAGTATTCCTAAAAAAGGAAGGCAAAGATCCATTCAGCCACGCAGGATCAGTCGACGCACCCGATGACGAACTAGCACGGACCTACGCGCGTGAAGCCTACGGTCGACGCAGCGAAGGAGATCAAATGTGGGTTGTCCCTCGCAGCGACATCCTCATCGCTGACGAAACGGAACTTAAACTGGCCGACCGAAACCACAGACACAATGACGGTCAGTTACTAGCTGAGCTTCGTCGCACCACCTCAAGCGGCGAAAGTTAACCAGATGGTCCCAACCGAAGAAGCCCACGAACTTGTTCTTGCTTTCGCCGATGATGAACTATGCGTAGGACAAAATCACTCGTGGTGGATCGCGATCGGACCCTTCCTAGAAGAGGACCTAGCATTCACATCAATCGCCCAAGATGAACTTGGTCATGCACGAGCCCTATATTCGCTCCTCTCAGATGACATAGACCATCTGGCATATGGCAGAACCCCTTCGGAATACCGGTCTGCGCACATCGCCGAGTTCCTCTGCCACGACTGGTCCTGGGCGTTAGTTCGGCACGTACTTCACGATATAGGCGAACAGATCCGCTGGTCCGCTATGACTGATTCAAGCTGGAAAGAACTCGCTAACACGGCTCAACGAGCCCTTGCTGAAGAAAATTTCCACCTACAACATGGCTTGTCGCTGATACGTCGGTTACTTTCCAACGAAGACGGCCGCCGACACCTAGAACCCGCAATCCTAGAACTCGCACCCTACGGGAGGGAGTACTTCGCTGACTCCGGCCATGGGCTGGTCGACCAAGGGGTGCTGACAATGTCAATGGCCGACCAAGAGCAAGAGTGGGTGAAGCAAGTCTCGGATTTGTTTGATGAATTCGACGTCCCCGTCGATCTAAACGTCGAAACCCCAGCTTCCGGCCGATCCGGAATTCGGTCGGAAGATTTCGCAGCGCTCCACGACGAAATGACCGCAGTAATCCGGATTGACCCGAAGGCTCAATGGTGATTAGGTCGCTAAAGCTTGGATCTCACGCCAAACCTTTTCTGGAGTGAGCGGCATATCCAAATGTCGAACTCCTAAATGGCTCAACGCATCAATAACTGCGTTTTGAATCGCTGGAGTTGCTCCAACCGTTCCAGATTCGCCGATGCCCTTCGCTCCGAGAGGATTGATGTGAGTAGGAGTTTCGAGAACAACCCGCTCAAACATCGGTAACTCCGTTGCTGAAATAACCGGGTAATCAGCAAAGTTGGTAGTAAGAGGATTCCCATATTCGTCGTACCGAAACTCTTCTACTAGAGCCTGAGCCGCGCCTTGTGCGAGGCCGCCATGAACTTGACCGTCAGCAAGCAACGGATTCAAGATCACACCAGCATCGTCGCACGCGATTAACCGCTGCAATTCAACAGCACCAGTTTCAATATCTAGCTCTATCAAAGCAACGTGCGTGCCGAAGGGGAAAGTAGGACCTTCGGAGTCGAAGACCTCCTCGGCATGCAAAAGACGAGGACCATCAGTCTGAGTTTCGGCGAACTCGGCTATGTCTTGCCAGGAAACCCCGATAGACGGTGTCCCAACTACATGGAAGAGACCACTATCTGTGTTCAGAGACAAGTCTTCTTCCGACGCTTCTAACAAGTCCGCTGCGATCTTTTTTGCTCGATCGACTAGCAACGCTGACGATTCCCATATAGCGGTGCCGGCTAGCTGCACTGAACGCGAACCGCCAGTGATACTTCCTTGAGGGATTTCGTCGGTGTCGCCGTGCACTACTTCAATATCGTCCATTGGGACTCCGGTAGCGTCGGCAATGAGCATTGCCCAGGCGGTGTGGTGTCCTTGACCGTAAGGAGACGACCCGGTCCTAGCTAGGAGTTTGCCTCCACTGAGTAGTTCCACTCCTCCGTACTCTGAGCGGCCCGCACCAGCGGTGCGTTCCACGTAACTTGCCACTCCGATACCTAAGAGGCGCGTCTCCTTATTCAACCGACGACGTGCTTGTTCGGTTCTGAGACCCTCATAGTTACTGGCGACGAGAGCAGCATCGAGACTCGCTTCGTATTCGCCACTGTCATAAGCCGACCCAGTTTTTGTCACCAAAGGAAAACTCTGAGGACTTAGAAAGTTACGGCGACGGACCTCCGTTGGGTCCATACCGATTTCCAAAGCGAATGCATCGACCGCTCTCTCGATAGCAGCCGCCGCTTCAGGTCGACCGGCACCCCGGTAAGCACCCGTTGGAGTGGTGTTAGTTACTACTGACACGGAGCTAAAACCGACGCTTTGTATGTCGTAACAACCAGTCAACATGGCCCGGGCATTAGCCGGCAGCCCAGCTCCACCTCCGGGATAGGCCCCAGCTTCTTGGACTACGTGAAGATGGTAGGCCGTGATATCTCCATCATGGGTGCCTCCAATACGGCAGTATTGCACTTGACCTCTGCCATGGCCGAGACCGACCATGTCATCACTTCGGCTCGGAATCCAAACGACAGGCCGGTTCACGCGTTTCGAAATCCAACCCAAAATTGCTTCTTCGGGAGATGGACGCGCCTTAGCACCAAAACTTCCGCCCACATCGCGAGAAACTACGCGTACTTGTTCTTTCTCGATTCTTAAAACGGACGCAATCATTGCGCGCACTGGATGAGGTCCTTGACCTGCGTTGAAACAATGAAGGCGGCCATCGCTGCGCCACTCCGCAGCTGCGACGCGTGTTTCGATGGGGGCTGGAGCGAGCCGATTATTTACCGTTCGCACCTCGGTCACCACTTCACAAGAATCGAAGTCAGCGCTTAAACCGTCGGCCTCCATGCGACATACCACGTTGCCCTCAGATGTTCCGTCAAACAACAGCACTGGAGAATCCAGTGCTGTTTCGACATCAACCACGACATCAAGTGATTCGTAATCAACTTCAATCAGCTCTGCTGCGTCAGCAGCCATTGCCGCAGATTCTGCAACAATCGCGGCGACCGGCTCTCCGACGAACCTAACCCGCTGGTCAGCTAACAGTGGTCGCACCATAGCTTCATCAAAAAGTGGATTCGCAGATGGATAAGGGCCGATGTCGAGATCAGAGTTTGTGATTATGTCAAGGACACCTGGCATTCGAATCGCCGCTGAACTATTTATTGAACGTATTTTTGCGTGTGCGATTGTTGAAGTCAGGTAATGCACATATGCCGGGTTGTCGAACTCAAGATCCGCGACGAATGTGCCGTCACCTCTAAGGAGTGGCGCGTCCTCACGTCTTTTTACTGAGCTGCCGCGTAAAGCCATAATCCAGTATCCCTCCTCAAAATTGGAGAATCGGTTGGGTTAGCCGAGTTTGGTTGTAACAGCACAGATATCATGGCCTACGTACGGTGCAGCGATGCAGCGAAGTCCGGTAAAAATCCGGCACTGTCCCGCAACGGTGATGTCTCCTCGGGGAACGAGTCCGGCCGCCTGAATCAATGCCTCGCACGACGATTCTCGAGGAAGAAGCGTTGTGTGGCAGGTCTCCTGCCGCTCCGCTCTCGGACGACAGGAGAAACTTGATGAAAAAACTGGCGCTCCTAGCCTGCGGACTGTTTTTGTTGAGTGCTTGTGGCGACAACAACACATCGGACCTGAACCCGAATTCAATTACATATGAGCCCACAGTTTCGACTGTTCCCGCAACTGAGACGCCATCAAAAACTGTCGAAACGATAGAACCAGGTGAAGCTGAAGTAGTTGAGCCATCGAGCGGCTACCCGGCAGCCATTGTGTCTCTGTCACCGACCGCAACCGAGATGCTTTTCGCTATTGGTGCAGGGCCTCAAGTCCTAGCGGTTGACGAATACAGCTACTGGCCTCCAGAAGCGCCTGTTGTCGATGGCCTTTCGGGGTGGAATCCAAATGTCGAAGCAATAGCAACATTCGAACCGGATTTAGTAATCCTCAGTGACAACGGCATACAGCAAGAACTAGAGCTGCTTGGGATCGATGTGTATGTCGCCAGTGCAGCGATCGAACTTGAAGATGTATGGGCCCAAATGCTCGAAATTGGCGAAATAACTGGTCAAACTGACCGCGCTACATCTGCTGTCGATGACATGAAAGAACGGATAGCAGAAATTCTCTCAAGCATCGAGCGCCCCGAAACTCCGATCAGCTATTACCACGAATTAGATGACACCTTGTACTCGGTGACAAGTGCAACTTTTATCGGGAAAATTTATTCACTAGCGGGTTTGACCAATATCGCTGATCCTGCGGATGAGGATGGGACCTCCTGGGGATACCCACAATTGGGAGAGGAGTTTGTTCTTCAGGCGGACCCTGACATGATCTTTTTTGCCGATGCTCAGTGTTGTGGCCAATCGATTGAAACAATCAGTGCACGACCGGGCTGGTCAGAACTACGGGCTATCAGGAACAAAAATATTTTCGAAATCAATAGCGACATAAGTAGTCGCTGGGGACCACGCCTGGTCAATTTCTTAGAAATCGTCGCACTAGCCATTGCGAATGTAAATGAAAACTAAATCCCCACCTACGAGGTCCCCTGACTCTGGGGGTCCCTCGGTGTTGTCGGAAAAGCTTCGCGCTCCGGCGCTGTTTGTTGGATTTGTTGCGATCCTTGTCGCGGCAGGTGCTGGGTTGTTAATTGGCCCAGCCGGGATAGATAAGACGGCCGCAATAATGGAGTTGCTGGATCGGATGCCGTTCATCTCGATTGATAGCGGGCTGTCGCAGATCCAGAAAAACATCATTTGGGAAGTAAGAATGCCGCGTGTGGTGCTGGGGGCACTCGTTGGGGCGACTTTGGCGGTAAGTGGGGCTAGCTACCAGGCAGTGTTCAGAAACCCGCTTGCCGACCCGTACTTGCTCGGAGCTGCTGCAGGAGCGGGCCTCGGCGCGACTGTGGCGATTGTTACTGGCTCAGGTGATGGAATAGGAACCTTTGATGTAGTTCCGTTACTAGCCTTTTTGGGTGCTCTAATAGCCGTGGCGCTCACATACTTGTTGGGGTACAGCTCAGGAACCCAACGATCTCCGGCTGCTCTGCTGCTTGCGGGTGTGGCTGTGGCAAGTTTTCTGACTGCGATTCAAACCTTCATCCAACAGCAGAATGTTGACACGATACGTCAGGTCTACAGTTGGATTTTGGGGAGACTTAACACTGCGTCCTGGGACGAAGTGTCGTTGCTTGCACCGTATGCGTTGGTTTCGACTCTCCTGATTCTCATGTACCGCAGAACTCTTGATGTGATGCGATTAGGAGATGTCGAAGCATCTTCAGTAGGTATACGTCCTCAACTGGTTCGGCTGGTTGTGATTTGCGCAGCATCGTTAGGTACCGCTGCTGCCGTTGCTGTTAGCGGATTGATTGCCTTTGTTGGATTAATTGTTCCGCACACAGTTCGATTGCTGGCGGGAGCAAGTAATCGGATCGTTCTGCCGTTGTCGATTCTTTTCGGCGCCGCCTTCCTTGTCTTGGTTGACCTTCTGGGTCGCAGCCTCGCATCGCCTGCGGAGATTCCACTCGGAGTGATTACCGCTTTTTGTGGAGCGCCTTTCTTCGTCATTGTGTTGAGGTCAAACAAGAGGACCCTCGGATGAACCTGTGTGTGGCCAGAGGAGTCGATGTTCGCGTTGGACAGAAATTAATTCTCGACAATGTTTCAGTGTCAATCGAAGCGGGAGAATGGGTATCAGTAGTTGGCCCGAATGGTGCCGGTAAAACCACCTTGTTGTCAGTTATGGCTGGGCTGAGAACGGCTTCTGGAAACATTTTGATAGGTGACAGAGACCTCAAAGAATTGAGTCCTCGAGAAAGAGCGCGACTGCTTGCATACGTGCCCCAACACCCAGAAATTCCACCTGGAATGAAAGTTGACAGCTACGTACTACTGGGCCGAACACCTCATCTTTCATTCCTTGGGATGGAAGGCCCCGACGACTTTCGACTCGTCCAACAAGTTCTCGAACAATTTGATCTAGCGACCCTAGGGCAAAGGACACTTGAATCGTTGAGCGGTGGTGAATTGCAAAGATGTCACTTGGCGCGAGCTATAGCGCAAGCTACGCCAATAATCTTTCTTGACGAACCCACTACTGCTCTTGACCTAGGACATCAGCAACAGGCGCTAGACAGAATTAGGCGACTACGAGAAGAACATCAGGTCACAGTAGTGATGACGATGCACGACCTGACCCTGGCCAGCCAATACTGCGACCGAATGATTTTGATGTCGGAAGGCCAGATAGCAGCCGACGGCACGCCCTCGGAAGTTCTTGACCCAGACCGCCTATCTGACTTGTACGGAGCTCACGTAAAGGTTCTCAACATCGATGACCATTTGGTGGTGGTCCCTATCGTTGGGCGCTAAGAACTCGGATGATTCCGGAGGCAAGTTTCCGTGAGTAATTATTGCCAGAGACCCTGACGATTAAGAGGTGCCTGTTGGCAGGGACCTTTCTGCGGGTACCGTGAACTCTGTGTCTAATGAAGCACCAGAGTTACCTGCGAACGGACGGGCCCGTCTTGAAGAGTTGTTTAGGGCTGATCCGCTAATGGATCAATTAGGTGCCGAACTCCTTACATGGTCTCCGGGCGTCGCAACGGTTCAGGCAACGGTTCAGGTCAGCCACACCAACTTCTTAGGTGGTGGTCATGGTGGGATCCTTTTCAGCCTCGGAGACATTGCAATGTCTTTCGCCTCAAATGGCTATGGCCGTCAGGCTGTAGCAACGCAGATCGATATTTCTTACCATCGCGGCGTTGGCCCAGGTGACCTAGTCATCGCAACCGTAACTGAGATCAGTCGGACCCGACGTTTTGGGCACCATAGGGTCGAACTGAAAGTCAACGAGCGTTTAGTCGCAACCGCCACTGGAACTACATACAGAACTGACGAATGGCACTTCGGGGCCGAAGTTTGGCCAGATGAATGGCGAGAAAAATATTGACCCGGCGTAATTGCATCGGATGGCCGTTCATGATGGTCGTGTTATTCAATGTGGCTTGCGCACCAGATGGACCTTCAGTGGTGCGGGAATCAGACCCATCGCTCGTTGAACAAGCCACTTCGTCTACAAGCGAAAATAGATCGACGGAATCGACCGAAGACAAAGTAGGCCAGGTTCGCGAGGACGAGGTTTCGGGAACAGATATCCGTGTCGGCGGTTCAGCGACAGTTCTATTAGCTGCGGACCCTACACCGATTACTGGTTGGACTCCCTGGGATCACGTATGTGCATGGTCATGTCGCAACGTCCTTGACCAAGTGTTGGAAACCATCACCGTAGTTCTCCCAGATGGCTCAGCCGCTCCCTGGTTGGCGGAACAGGTTGAACCCAATCCGACGATGCTTAATTGGACCGTTACTTTGCGTAAAGGTCTCAGATTTAGCGATGACCAACCGGTCACGGCTCAGGTAATAAAAGAGGGGTACGAAGAGTTCCTGAAGAAGGGTGAAGTGACTCGAGGGTTACTACGTGATGCCCGAATTAATGCAGTTACTGTGATTGATGACCATCGTTTGATGTTCGACCTAGCTGAACCGAATCCTGCTCTGGATGTTGTCTTAGCTGGGCCCATAGGCAGGGTTTTTTCGATCGAAGCAGCAAGAGCTGACCCGTCCGCATTTTTACGCAGTCCCGTGGGGACTGGGCCCTTCATCATGGAGCCATGGGAAATCGGTCAGACGGTCAAGCTGCTAGCTAATCGCGAATACTGGAGAACAGGTTTCGACGGAAAATCGTTGCCTTACTTAGATGAACTGATTTTTCGTGAAGTAGTGGACGAACAAGAACGAATCGAGTCAGTCCAACGCAGGGATGCAGATTTTGCGCAGTCTCGCTCAACGTTGGCTATCTCTCGGGCGCGAGATCTTGAATTAACGGTGATATCTCGAAATGAAGACAATGTTGGCGTGGTGTTGTTTAACACGCTGCAGTCACCGGTCGACGATGTTCGCGTCAGACAGGCGCTTCAGATGTCGACGAACCAAAATGTACTGATCAAGGCCTCGCTAGGTGCTGGTGCTGGTGAAGCGGCTACCCAGTGGTTTGCTCCACAAAGCCGCTGGTGGTCAGGGTTAGTGGCTGACAGATGGCCAGATTCTGACGTCGCCGCTGCGAAACAGTTATTAGCGGCTTACGTCAACGACGAAGACCGGTCCGATAAACGTGCACCGGGTTCACAGATCTCGATCGATCTTCAATGCACCGACGATATTCATCTTTCATCCATGGTTCGAGAGCTGGCACGCCAGTGGGAAGCGACAGGATTTGTCGAAGTTGAAACCGAAACTGTTACTCGGAGCGGTTTGATCCAAAGAGTCTTAGGGTCAGTAACAGATCGACCTGGGTTTAGCGGCGATTTTATGGCGACATGTTGGCGGGTAGGCGGTGAATCTGACCCGGCGATGATGTTTGGTCCATTGTTCGGACCCATTCGGACCTCACCCCTAAACGTCAGCAACCTTCACAATGAGCCCTTAACTACCTTTGTTGAACTGCTGTATTCGAGTTCGGTTGAGACTGTGCGCCAAGCTGCGGTTGAACAGGTCATGTTGGCGTTAACAGAGCAAATGCCCATGATCTACCTATCCCACGCGCAGTCGGCGGTTATAGGACATCCGGGGACCAAAGGATTGGGCTATTGGCAATTACCGAACGGTACTGAGGTTTATGGTCAAGTAGCAGGGGTGGGCCGCTGGTCGGATGTCTGGTTGTCCGGTGAGTAACGCTGGCACGCCACTCGATTTGCTGGGTTGGACGAGACAAGGAATAACGCACCCCGACCTAGGAGAAGATCAGGGAATCAGCAGGGTCGTCGTAGAGCATCGAGGTGCTTATGAGTTGTTAGGTCCTTCTGGCTCATATGCGGCGATTTTGGATACCTCTTCGCGAGAACAAGCTCACGACCCAACTGACTATCCAGCAGTTGGAGATTGGGTGATCCATACGATGGACCCGATCGATAATCGACGGGTTGGCATTACCGAAGTCTTACCGAGACGCTCACGTGTGCTTCGACGAGCGTCAGGCGCTGCTCCAGTACCCCAAGTTGTTGGAGCCAACATCGATGTCCTCGGCGTAGTTGTCTCCACGGACCAGGACCTCGACGAACACCTGATTGAGCGGTACTTAGTGACTGCTGAAGGAGGGGGCGTATCACCTGTTGTCATTGTCAACAAGAGTGATCTAGGAGGTGCTGAAGAGATTCGAGAACAACTCGTAGAACGAGGTGTTCGGTGCCCGATTTTGGTGACTAACGCACACAAACGCGAAGAGTTGAATGAGGTAGTCAAGCTGTTGGATGGTGGCGCAACCCTCGCGGTGACTGGGGCATCCGGTGTAGGAAAATCGACGCTGGTTAATCAACTAGTAGGTGACCCGATGCTTGTCACGGGATCAGTTGACAGAGAAGGATCCGGACGTCACACAACAGTCCGCCGAGAGTTGCTCGTGGCTGAACATGGTGTGGTGATAGACACACCGGGATTAAGAGAGGTCCAGATTTGGGACGATGCTGGGCTAGACGATGTGTTCAGCGAAATTGCCGAAGTTGCACAGAACTGCAAGTTCACTGACTGCAGTCATAGGGAAGAACCCGAGTGTGCAGTGACGGCTGCATGTAACAACAAAGAACTAAATGCAGATCGGTTGCTTTCCTACCTCGCTTTATGCCGTGAGGTGCATGAATTGAATGACGAGATTGAGGAGTATCAAAGATCTCAACGTCGACGTCGAGATTCTCGGTCAAGCTAACGCCCTCTGAATTGAGGAGTCCGCTTTGCCATGAATGCCTCAACACCCTCTCGGTAGTCGGTGCTGTCGAAGCAAGCGTCGACTAACTGGTTAATCTCATCGAAATTTCTGATTGACTCTGGCTTCGTCCACTCATCTGTGGCGGCCTTTGCTGCCTGGATAGTCAGCGGCGCGTTTTCGCAAACAACGTTTAACCACTCGGTAGTCGCTGCTTCGAGCTCTAATTTCGGGACCACTCGATTCACCAACCCCATAGATAGAGCCTCCTGGGCGCCGAACCGATCTGCGAGAAACATAATTCTCTTGGTTGACGAAGGTCCGACTAGCTGAACGAGTCGGCCAAGTCCAGCGGAACGGTAACCAAGCCCTAGGCGGGCAGCGGGGATGGCGAATTTGGCGTCGTCGGAGACAATCCTCAAATCGGCGGTAAGAGCCACAGCAAGCCCGCCACCAATGCAGTAGCCGTGGATCATTGCAATTAATGGCTTGGGCATTGTGGTTAACGCCGTGTAGGCCTGATCCGAAACGTCGTCGTACTCTTGGTTTGTGGAACTATCAGTTCGTTTGTCGTTGAATTCGCTGATGTCAGCGCCCGCTGCAAAAGCTCTGTCGCCTTCACCGCGCAATAAGACCGCTCTGATTTTTTCGTCAGCGGCGAACTCATTCGCGGAATCGAGCAACCCTTGCCACATATCGGTGCTAATTGCGTTGTGGCGTTCTGGATGGTCGAGAATGATGAAGCCAATATGTCCGTCTCGTCGAATATGCACAGCTCCGCTCACCGATAGAACGGTACACGGCATTCGGAACTCTCGATAGGTGACTAGTCTCGGCTCGATGCTCAGACATGGACGGCGACTCCTTTTCCTTTTGCTCGTGGCTGGAGTCTTTGCGAGTTGCGCGGGAACTCCCCCTAGTGCTCGGTTATCACCATCATCGACAACACTCATAGAAGACGCTTCCGCAGAGGGATCTGAAGCCGTTGAAGGCGAGGTCTTAGATGGTGACGATGATCAAGATGTCGTGCCGACAACCACACAGGAAATAGAGGAATCCGACAGTTGGCCCCTGACCGGAATTCAAGATGAGCAAGTCGGAAATTGGCCAGTGCTGATTGTGAAAATCGATAACCATGACCGAGCTCGACCCCAATCAGGCATCAACTCTGCAGATGTTGTTTTTGAAGAAATAGTCGAAGGTGGTCTCACTCGTTTTGCCGCTCTCTTTCACTCACAGCAAACAGAGCAAGTCGGACCGATACGTTCGGTTAGGACGAGCGATTTTGATCTATTACGTAACTTGAACAGGCCTTTGTTTGCTAACTCAGGTGGCAATGAAGCTGTGCTCGAGTTGCTGCAAGACGTCGACTATGTCGACGTAAGTTCCAACGCCGCTATGGATGTTTATGAGCGCATGGAGGAGAGGCCGTCACCACACAATCTATTCAGTGACACAAATTCATTACGAGTTGTTGGAACTAGTCGCGGGGATGGTGGACCCCCACCAATGATGTTTGTCCGTCAAAACACAGGCGACGGAGTACCTGCTTCTGCAACGCCTGTTACCGGCGTTAATCTCGACTACGGATCGACTTTTGTGAACTATCGGTGGGATCAACAACAGGGGTGGGTGCGAACCCAAAACGGAACGACTCACCTCGACACTGAAGGTGTAGCTGTAGCTCCGGAAGTAGTCATTGTTCAGGTGGTTTCCTACACACGAAGCAGGGCTGATGGACGATCACCTGAGGCCGTGTTGCTCGGCGAAGGAAGATCTCTAGTGTTGTTCGATGGGAGTCTCATAGAAGGTACTTGGAAGCGAACGCAAGCCGAAGCGGTGACGCAATACTTTGACCGTGATGGACTACCGATTGCTGTGCCACCCGGCCGCGTTTGGATCGCATTACCACGAGTCGGGCAGGTCCAGGTTGTCGAATAAGTTACTACGGCAGTTTCTACTGCTGACTTGACGGAACCCAATCAGCATCACGACGTTCTCTAAAAGCACTAATTCCCTCACCAGCTTCAGGACTTTGGAAAAGTGACTGACTTAACTCAGCGGTCCACGCCCACGCGTCACTTCTGTTCATTTGAGGAACCTTAGAAATTAGTTGTTTCGATGCTGCAAGAGCATTTGGTCCCCCGCGGACAACTTTGCCGAGAGTGTCGTTCATTTCATCGTCTAGGAGATCCCTTGGAACAGCGCGGTTAATGAGACCAACCTCAGCTGCATATGAAGCCGGGATTCGTTCGCCGTTCAGGAAGAGTTCACTGGCGTCCGCTCGACGAAGTTTCGGAAGACAAACCACAGATATAACCGCCGGAGCTACCCCGATTCGAACCTCGGTAAAGCCGATAACTATGTCGTCCGCGGCGATCGAAATATCAAGAGCTGCCGCCAAGCCAACCCCGCCTCCGGTGCAGTGTCCCGCAATTTGACCTAGCACTGGCTTTGGCGACTCGATGATGTCATCAAGAATTTGAACAAAACTGTGACGAGCAGCCGGTTGAGTTACTCCAGGCTGGTTCGCCTTTAGATCAGCGCCTGCGCAGAAGGTATTGCCATTGTTGGTGAAAAGAATGACCCTGACCTCAGGGTCGCTCTGGGCGGCCTCCAGGTGATCTCCGATCGAGTTAACCATCTCAACACTGAGAGCATTCTTGTTCTCTGGGCGGTTCAGGGTGATGGTCGCTACCCCTCCAACTACCTCATAGAGAGCTGCTTCGTCTGAATCTGTCACAACTTTGAGCCTAGTGAGTGCACAGGTGTTACATATAGGTGAACCTAAGCTGGTGTATGTGATTAATACTTTTTCCTCGATGGCCGCAACGTTGAACGAAGCATGTGGAACAGACCCAGCTTGGCTATGTCGGAAAGTTTTCGAATGGACCGATAACTCAGATATAGCAGGCGTAGCGACATGGCTAGTTGACCGCCCGGTCAAAGTGGCCGTCATTGCCCTACTCGCGTTAATAATCAGGCGAGTCGTACACCGAGCGATCGATGGACTCATCGACCGCCTTATGGCTGAACGATCCTCAGAGGAACATGATGCAGTCGAAGCTGCCGAGGCAGCGACAGGGACCCTGCGTCGAGACCTACTTACCGAGAAACTTGCTTCGCTGCGCGAACGAACGGAAAGAGCGCGGCAACGTGCGAAGACTCTCGGCGTGCTGTTCAAGAGCATTGCTTCAGCGGTGATTGGCGTAGTCACCATCATGATGTTGCTCGGTGAATTCGATATCAATCTAGGCCCGTTGATTGCTGGCGCAGGCATCGTCGGTGTCGCAATCGGCTTCGGTTCTCAAGCGCTCGTTGGTGATCTACTTAGTGGCATTTTTATGCTCATAGAAGACCAGTACGGAGTGGGTGATGTAATCGATGCAGGTGATGCAACAGGCACAGTCGAGTCAGTGGGCCTGAGAACCACCCGAATTCGTGATGTGCGGGGCACTTTGTGGCATATCCCTAATGGTCAAATTCGTCGCGTCGGAAATATGTCACAAGTATGGGCTCGAGCGATTCTGGATATCGACGTCGCCTATGACACCGATCTTGACTTGGCAATGGAGACGATCAAAACGGTCGCGGATGGGCTCTGGGAAGATCAGCTTGAGGAAGCAACAATCGTTGAAGAACCTGTGATTTCGGGTGTCCAAAATTTTGGTGCGGATGCTGTAACTATTCGCCTGTCGGTGAGGACTGAACCCTCAGAACAGTGGAGCACTGGACGGGTGTTGCGGAAACGAATCAAGGAAGCCTTCGATGAAGCGGGTATTGAAATCCCGTTCCCTCAACGAACGGTGTGGTTGAAGAGTGAGGCTGACCAGAAAGATCCCGTCAAGAAGGAAGGACCTGGATTCCAGACTGGGATGCGAGGTGGAGGGACTGACGACTCGGAATAGGCGCCGGTCGGCTTAGCCGACGACAACCACTTGAGTGCCGACCCCGGCCCAGGCAAACAAGACTGCGGCCTGGTCGTCGCGTAAACGTACGCACCCCTCAGATTGGTAGGTGCCCAGTTGCGCTTCTGATTGCATGGCTTCACCAAAACCGTCAATTGGGATGTTATGAAAACCGATCGCTTGTTCTACTCCCCAGGTAAATCGCACCATGTATTCCATCCGAATGTCATCGTGGCCGGCGATGGTGTGTCGGGACTTAGAAAACACTTGGTAGCCACCGGGTTTAGGTTTGTCTGCGCGGCCACTAACAAAGAAGTTTCCGGTAATAGCTCCGTCACGTTCGACGAGCCAAACTCGGTGACGCTGATTTGAGAAGATCACTCGGCGTCCCGATCCCGAATCTTGAGGAACTCCGGGGGGTTCTGAAGTCACCATCAAGTAGCCGCCACTTTCATTAGCGGCGAAGGCGCCGATGGGAGCTAACTCATGAGCAACCATTTGTCCGAAGTGGGGTGCTGTTCCGAACGTGAACACTTTCCCTCTCTGGCTAACGAGCCAGTAGCCATCTCGGTTTGCAGTTTGAGCCGCTGCCACAATCACGCTGCTTGACACTTCATTGTTGGCGAGAGATCCGTGAAAACGGGCGGTTCCTCGCGGGTAGACAGCGCCGTCGGCGCCGACCAGCAAGTAACCAGCCCCATCGGAGGTGGATAACAGGTCAATAATCGGCCTATATAGCGAACGGTCAGCTAGTCCTCCTAAGAATTGTGCGTCACCGAATGCGAAGACACCGCCATCTGCTGCGGTTAGCCAGTAACCATTACCGGATGCAAGGGGTTCGAGATCAACGATTGGTGCCTGCAGGTCGAGGTGAGCAACGGATCCTCTCCAAAGAGCTGTCCCGAACGCATATACGACCCCGCGTGCGGTTACGAGCCAATAGCCGCCTCCGTCTGGTGTGACTGCTAGATCTACCACCGGAGCATCCAAAGCAATTGACCGTAAATCGCCCCGATAGACAGCATCACCGAACGCAAAAACCTTGCCGGCGGTCGTCGAGATCCAGTACCCGGCGCCACTCGGAGATGAAGCCATGGCAGCCAGATCTGGCAACCCCTGTACTGATAGATCACCGAGGTTTTTGGCGTTTCCGAAAGTATGAATTTCACCGCTTTTTTGAGAATCGGCAAGCGGATAGACACCTGGTTCTAGCCAATCAGCAGCTGATGCGTGTGGCGGTACGCACCAGAGCAGAGTGATCACAAGTGCAGCAGCGAAAGAAAATCGAATCATTGATCTGGAGATAGATAAATCATGTGTTTTGGCCTAGACGAAATGAACTATTCCTCTTCTTCAAGAGTTACCTCAACCTGCGGTGCAGTTCCCTCTTGTTCTACTAGCTCAAGTGTTTCGATGTTGCCGGCCTCCACCAGGTCGTTATGCACCAGGTTCACGAAGTTGATGCGTTCGCTGGTCGCGGACACAACAACTTTCTCAGCCTTTACTTTGAGACTTCGTTTTGCTTCGGTTTTGGCTCTTCGAACTTCAGACAAGGTTTCTGAGGCTGCGTCAAGAATTCTGATGTCGATTTCTTTGGGTAGGCCTTCGGTTAGGTTCGCCTTCGTTGGCCACGGTGCGCAATGAATTGAATCTTGATGTGACCATTCCCAGACCTCAGCGGTAACAAAAGGAAGGAACGGAGCAAAGAGGCGCAAGAGTGCGTCAAGCGTAATTTTTAGGGCAGTGTGAGCTGATTCGGCTTCCTGAGAGCCTTGACTGCCATACGCCCGGGCCTTAACTAACTCGACATAGTCGTCGGTGAAGTCCCAGAAGAACTGCTCTGTCCTCTCAAGAGCTCGGGCGTAATCGAAGTCATCGAATGCTGCTGTTGCTGTTTCGATGAGGTCGGCCAATTTGGATAAGAGAGCTTGGTCTAGGGGGTTAGAGACCAAGCTGAGGTCAGCTTCAGAGTCACCGGCGAGAGTCAAAGTGAACTTAGATGCATTCAAAATCTTGATGGCTAGACGACGACCGATTTTCATCTGCCCTTCGTCAAAGGCGGTGTCAGTGCCGGGCCGACCGTTGGCTGCCCAATATCTGACTGCATCAGACCCATATTGATCTAAAAGTCCTTTGGGTGTGACGACATTCCCTTTGGATTTAGACATCTTTTTCCGATCCGGATCCAAGATCCAGCCAGAAAGAGCGCAGTTACGCCAAGGAGCAGCGTCCTCTTCTAAGTGAGAACGAACTGCTGTTGAGAAAAGCCAAGTTCTGATGATGTCATGAGCTTGGGGACGCATGTCCATGGGGTAGGTACGAGAAAACAAGTCTTCGTCTTCCCCCCAGCCACAGACGATTTGAGGTGTCAACGACGAAGTTGCCCACGTGTCCATTATGTCGACTTCGCCTGCGAAGCCTCCAGGCTCGTTTCTCTGGGTTTCATCAAAGCCTGAAGGAACGTGCGATGAAGGATCAATAGGAAGTTCTGTTTCATCAGGGATTATTCGCTCATCCCACAAGATGTCGCCTTGTTCATCAACCTTGTACCAGAGAGGAATCGGGACGCCGAAGAAGCGCTGACGGCTGATGAGCCAATCCCCGTTTAGTCCTTCGATCCAATTGCGGTAGCGGCTCTGCATGTATGGCGGATGCCATCTCATTTCATCGCCACGGGCAACGAGCGCTTGGTTGAGATCTGCGTCTCTTCCACCATTTCTGATGTACCACTGACGGCTAGTGACGATCTCTAATGGACGATCGCCTTTCTCAAAAAATTTCACCGCGTGGTTAATGGGTCGCGGTTCACCAACCATTTCTCCGGCGTCTTGAAGGAGTTCAACTATCTCTTTTTTGGCCGAGAAAATAGTTTTCCCCGCCATCAGAGCAAAGGCTTCTAATCCCTTTTGAGATGTGATGGCTTCAGGCGCGTCAGCCACGATCCGACCAGATCGGTCAATTATGGCGCGCACCGGTAGTGCAAGTTCTCTCCACCAAGTGACATCTGTTGTGTCTCCGAACGTGCAGACCATCGCGATCCCTGTCCCCTTTTCGGGGTCAGCTAATTCATGGCTGAGAATTGGTACCTCGACACCGAAAATGGGTGTTGTTACTGCTGTGCCGAGTAAGTGCTGGTAACGGTCATCATCAGGATGAGTTACCAACGCAACACAGGCAGGTAACAGTTCAGGTCTGGTGGTGTCGATAATGACTTCCCCAAGATCTGAGGAACTATGGAACTTGATTTGGTGGTAGGCGCTTGGCTGTTCGCGGTCTTCTAATTCAGCTTGGGCGACTGCAGTTCTAAATGTCACATCCCATAATGAAGGAGCTTCGGTTTGGTATGCCTCGCCCCGTTCGAGGTTTCTCAGGAATGCTTTTTGGGCGACACGTTGGCAACGCTCGTCGATTGTGGCGTAAGTCATTGACCAATCAACACTCAGTCCTAGTTGACGCCACAGGTCTTCGAACGCTTGTTCATCTTCAACGGTCAAAATATGACAGAGGTCGATAAAGTTCCGCCTTGAAACGTTAACCTCACCACGTTTTTTGATGGCTTTTTCATCTCCGGCGTCTTCTGGCGGTTCAAAGTCAGGTTGGTAGGGGAGCGTCGGATCGCAACGGACTCCAAAGTAATTCTGGACCCGGCGTTCGGTAGGTAGACCGTTGTCGTCCCATCCCATTGGGTAGAACACTTCTGCTCCGGTCATTCGTTGGTACCGAGCGATGGTGTCGGTGTGGGTGTAACTGAATACGTGACCAACGTGCAATGAACCACTCACCGTTGGTGGTGGTGTGTCGATGCTGAAAATTTGTTCGCGGTTCTTGCTCCTATCGAATCGGTAAATACCTTCCTTTTCCCATACTTCGTTCCATTTGGACTCAAGACCTTCAATAGTTGGTTTGTCAGGAACCTTCGCCATGACGTGAACGGTATCTGGAGCATCCTTGTCACCCAAGACTTATGGGTCATATCTATCGAATTGATCTGACGGTGACGTGAGAGAGAAGTCAAAAGAAAGCGACGGGAAATACCACGCTGATTGGCTAGTTATCCGTACTCTGGCTTCACATCACCACTTTGACCTCCTTGCCCGAATTAGAAGATGTTGGCGACGACTCGTCGGATAAACAATCAGACCTAGAGCCGCAACCAGTCAACATGTCACTTCGTCGAAATGCAGCAGTGGCGCGACGCGTTCGAAGTTTCGCCGCCGTGGTCATGGTGTTGATGCTGGCAGCTGAAGCTGCTGACGCTATTCCGGGTGCAAGCCTTCCACCGATGCCCCTCGGTGTTGTGTTGGCAGGGTTACTGATGTTCGTAAATTTTGTTGACCCAACGAGAGACCCTCGGGTATCAGAAAAAGTGGCCCTGCAACGGCGCACCATCGAACTTGTTCTCGATGCGCTAGTCGTATTTGTTGCTATTTGGCTCGTTGGCCTCAATCCAGCGAGCAGCCTTTGGGTTTTGTTGCTGTTTCCGGTCACACAAACTGTTCTCAGGCTTGAAGCGAAACAGATGGCTGGCTGCTTCGCCGCACTGTTCGCGGTTTACATCGGTGGAGAAATATGGGCGGCCAGCCGTTACCAGGACGTCCAATTCGAATTGTGGACAACTGCTCAACAGGTCGCAGTGTTGCTCGTAGTTGGAGTTGCAACCGCTAACTACAGACAACTGAGTTCGGTGTTTTCAATGGTTTTGAACCGTGGTGATGCCACAGATGACCGGAAAGAGCGGCGACGTTCCCCGGGAGATGCCTTTGCCGTGGTGTACGTCGATATAGCAGTGGCTGACCAGTTGCCTTCTCGAGTTTCACCAGAGGACTTACGCGAAGTCGTTGCGAAGAGAATTAGTGGTGCTGTGCGACTAGAGGACCAAGTGTTAACTAGCGACGCAGATGCCTTTGTTGTTCTTCTTGAAGGTCTGCATGAGCTGATGGATGCAACTGTTGTTGGTGAACGAGTTCTTAAACGTTTGGAAAGCCCGGTGTCTGTTTCGGGAGTGTCAGTGGTAGTAGATCCCCGGGTTGGAGTTGCATACAGCCCGAATCGGGTTGGTAGCCCCGATGAGTTAATTGAAGCGGCAGGCCGAAAAGCCTTCCGTGCTCGACGCAGCGGTGACGATCGACTGGTGATCCATGACACGAGTAGCGAATTAGAGTCAGCGGTCAGCTAACACCGGTAGTTCTTCGAACTAAAACTGTTCAGAGATTGCCGCGACGGTTACCCGTTAGTAACTTTCAGGCATGGATTTCAACCCAGAATTGAACGAAGACCAACTTCAAATTCAGAAGTGGGTCCACGATTTTGCTAACGATGTCGTTCGACCCGTGGCATCTGAGTGGGATGAACGCGAAGAAACCCCGTGGCCCGTTATTCAAGAAGCGGCCGAAATTGGTTTGTACAGCTGGGAGTTCATGGCCGAAGCCATGATGAATGACCCGACTGGATTAACGATGCCAGTCGCGCTCGAAGAGCTTTTTTGGGGTGACGCTGGCATCGGACTTTCGATCATGGGTAGCGGGCTTGCTGCAGCAGGCATAGCGGCATCAGGGACACCTGAACAGGTAATGGAGTGGGTTCCGCAGTGTTACGGAACAAGTGACCAACTCATGTTGGGAGCTTTTGCGTCTTCGGAGCCCGATGCAGGTTCCGATGTGGCGGCGATGCGTACCCGAGCCGTATATGAGGAAGCAACCGATGAATGGGTGCTGAATGGCACCAAAACATGGATAACCAATGGCGGTATTGCCGATGTTCATGTCGTCGTCGCTGTGGTTGATCCCGAGCTTGGTAGCCGAGGGCATGCGAGTTTTGTGATCCCACCGAACAGTCCAGGGATATCTCAAGGGCAAAAGTTCTTAAAGCACGGCATACGTGCCAGTCATACAGCTGAGGTAGTTCTCTCTGACTGCAGAATTCCAGGAAGTTGTGTGCTTGGCGGTAAAGACAAACTTGACGAGCGTCTAGCTCGAGTGCGTGAAGGCAAGTCCGGTAATGCTCAAGCCGCCATGCAAACCTTCGAATCTACACGTCCCGCAGTGGGAGCCCAGGCGGTTGGTATAGCCCGCGCGGCATATGAGTATTCGCTTGAATACGCGAAAGAACGGCATCAGTTCGGTCGACCGATTATTCAGAATCAGTCCATTGCTTTCACATTGGCCGACATGGCAATGGAGATAGAAGCAGCACGAGCTCTTGTATGGCGCGGTGCGTGGCTTGGGAAACAACGTAAATACAAGAACGCTGAAGGGTCGATGGCGAAACTTAAGGCCGGGCGTGTAGCTGTGTGGTCAACAGAACGAGCCATTCAAATATTGGGTGGCTACGGATACGTGCGTGAATATCCCGTCGAGCGCTGGCATCGAGATGCCAAGATTTACGACATTTTCGAAGGCACTGAACAAATTCAGCAATTGGTGATCAGTCGAGCTATTTCGGGTATGCGAATCGAATAAATCGATCTAAGCCCGTTGAATTAGGCTTTCGAGCGGGGTTGTATCAGTAATTCTGGCTAAAAGAAAGCAAAAAATGGGGAAGTTGCAAATATGCGCGACTGACCCCTCTGAGTCCCCTAATATGGTTCCCGTGTCCAACGACCCTATGGTCATTGGAGCAGGCCAGTTTTGTAGACCATAAGGGGGTCCTGGCGAATATGATGTCAACGATTTTGACCATCATCATCATGGGCATGTTGCTTCAAGGTGTTATGGCAGTCATAGACAGCGTTCTCGACACCGTGAACGTGAACTCAATGTTGAAGTCGATTCCAGTAGTTGGATCGAACCTCAACCTCATCTGGGCTTATCTCTTCGTAGTGATCAGCAACGTCAATGATGGCGGCGGCGTGTTCGGCTATGGAGCAAGCACAGAAATCCTACAAATGGGTAGGTTCGGAGCTGATGTTGCTACCGCAATCGCCATTATGGCATTCATTCCAATTCGGGATGCTGCGATATCGGCGCTCGGTAAAGGTATCGGTGGCCGCTAGCTAGCCATTGCTATTACATAGGACGCCTTAGAGCGTCTTAGTGTTGAGGACCGTCAAATTGGCGGTCCTCAGACATTTTTGTGGACTTGTTTGTCGAAATAAGAACCACCAGGGATGTACGAGCTGTTGCATTGGGATGACGAGAGGTAATCGTGCGAAACTCTTTGTCGAACGGATTCAGTTGATGTTGTAGTGCAGACCGGGGGACAAGATGCGCGCAGGATTAGTAACAGGGAAAGGTCAATTTGAACTTGTAGAAAGAGAAGATCCTGCGCCAGAGGCTGACGAAGTCGTCGTCGCGATACAACGATGCGGCATTTGTGGGAGCGATGTTCACGCTTATGTCGAAGGTTGGAAATACTCGCCAAGTGTGTGCGGGCACGAATGGGTTGGTGTTATCGCAGCGTCCGGTCAAGGCGTGGTCAATGTTAAAGAAGGGGACCGTGTCACCGGAGCAATAGCTCCCGGATGTGGACGGTGTTTGGAATGTCGGAACGATTTGAGTCAGTACTGTCGAACGGCATGGTCCGATTACGCCGGTCCAACTGGTCCAACTTCTGGAGGGTTCGCACCGTTTCTTGGTTTGAAAGCGGAGAGAGTTATAGCCATCCCCGAAGGTATAGATACAGACGATGCGGCATTGATTGAGCCCGCTTCAGTTGCCTTTCATGCCGTTCGGAGAAGTCAACTGCAAGTCGGTGACGTTGTATGTGTCGTTGGTTGCGGTCCAATAGGGCTGCTAACTGCACAGGTGGCTAAAGCAGCTGGTGCGGGAGTGGTGATAGCGGTAGAACCAGATGAGACTCGAAGAAAACTCGCTTTGGCTACCGGAAGCGATATTGCGGTCGCGCCGGGAGACGAACTGCGAGGAGTGTTGGACGATTTGACCCAAGGCTTGCAAGCCGATATCGCTTTTGACTGCGCTGGGATTCCTCAGACTATGCAACAGTCAGTCGATATGGTTCGGCGTGGAGGTTCCGTGTGCTTGGTAGGCGTGACGGGCCAACAAGCTCAGATCAGCCCGATCCGGTGGATCAGTAAAGAGGTGACGCTTAATACTTCAATGGTGTTCACGCTGGAAGAAATGAAAGCTACAGCGAACATGATCTTTGATGGACGTCTTTCGGTCGCACCACTACGTGGTGACGTCATCGACCTAGATTCATTAGGGACGACAATCGATGATCTAGCTGAACGAAGGATTGATGCAGTAAAAATTCTCGTGGATCCAACTGCTGGTTAAACCAGGCAGCTACGAACTAGCTGTGACAATTCCTTCGCTTACCATCTTCGAAATCTTTGCTTCGTCGTAGCCAAGTTCCTCGAGTAACTCAATGCTGTGTTCCCCTAACCGTGGCGCATGACGATGGAGCCCGGTAGAGGTTTCAGAATATATAACGGGATCGTTGACGTACCTGTAGTCACCTTCGGTGGGATGGTTTTTTATTTCCACTAACCCCACCTCTGACAAATGTGGGTCTTCATCGAACTTTGCCAAATCGAGTACTGCGGCGGCAGGAATAGACACCCCATCACAAAATTCCAACCATTGGTCTGTTGTTTTGAGTCGGGCTGCTTCTCCGATCAACTCATAAAGTTCTGATGTATTTGTGACTCGGTCATTGTGGGTAGCAAACCTCTCGTCGGATGAAAGTTCTGGTTGCTCAATGAAACCAAAAAAGTCTTCAAAGTTTTTATCGGTGTACGGCAATAGGCACACGAAACCGTCAGCTGTTTCATATGGTTTGCGAGCCGGTGACAAGAGTCGTTCATAGCCGAATGGTCCCTCGGGTGGCTCAAAAGCCGCACCCCGAAGGTGTTCGACCAAGTTGAAGCTGACCATTGTTTCAAACATTGGTACTTCGATGCTTTGCCCAGAACCTGTTCGATAGCGATGAATTAGGGCTGCCATCACGGCTTGGACGACGTGTAGACCAGTCACCTTGTCAGCGATAACCGCTGGGACATATGTGGGGCGACCGGTGGTTGCAGTAAATAGTCCAGCCAGTCCCGAAGCTGCTTGTATTGCGTCGTCGTATGCGGCCTTGTCTCCGTAGGGACCCTCGGCGCCGAACCCGTTAGCTCTGCAATAGATGAGTGATGGGTTTGCCGAGGTCACCGAATCTGTGTCTAGGCCAAGACGCGTCAATGCTTCGGCTCGCATGTTTGTGACAAGGACGTCTGCGGTTTTCACCAAATCCAGAAATACCTCGCGACCGCTGTCGTTCTTCAGGTCAATGCTGAGTGACCGTTTATTTCGCTGAAGGTTCAAACTAAAACCTGACATGCCGGCGCTTCTGCTCGGGAGCCCGTTCCTGGTTGAATCGCCGGTCGTGGGTTCCACCCGGATGACGTCGGCGCCGTGATCTCCCAACATTCGGGTAGCCATTGGACCCATTAAGACTGTCGTGAGGTCAATTATTCTGATCCCGTTTAAAGCGCCGTGTTCCATTAGTTGATCATGACAGGCGGGAGCGTTCGAGGATCAAATTTTTGTTATTGATTACCGCTAGCGCTTTCAACAAGACCGCGAATCCCGGTGAGGATGAGCGCCGCTAGCTGCTCCGCCAGATCTTCTGCCGATGGACGGTCAAGTTGAGTGAGCCAATGTCGACATACACCTTCAGACATGGTGACGATAGCCCTAGCGTAAGTTTCAACTGTCGCGCTATCTAACCATTCGCTCAGCAGATTGGCGATTGTTGCCGACATTCTGCTTTCGACCATTTGACTGCCGTTGGCTGTGTCGTCATCTCTTGGAGCAGTTGGACCAAATAGCAACTGAAACTCACGTTGATTTTGTTCAACGAACGAAAAGTAAGCGCATAAGGCGTCGACCGTGCTTTGGTAGTTACTGTTAGCTGCTTTAGCGGCGTGTACAACTTCGTTTGCGAGCCGGTCTGCAACATCTTCTATTAGCTCGAGGTATAGATCTCTTTTTGAAGTGAAGTGCTGGTACAGAACTGGCTTCGTAACACCGGCAGCTTTGGCGACGCCGTTCATCGATGTGTCGTGGTAGCCGTTGGCAGCGAAGACAGTCATGGCGACATCGAGTAGTTGCGCTCTTCGTTCTGAGGCAGGGAGGCGTGTGGACATGATTAAGATTCTCAGGGGCTAGAGGGGTTAGCCCTGAAGGATATGAATACTGGCAGATTTCGACTACAAACTGCCAATCACGCCACCACTAGTGACCATGTGGGAGACCTTGATCTTCGCGGTCTGCGGCGTTCGCGGCGTACCCAAAAATTATGGCTGGTGCCAGAATCACTGAGCCAACAATGAGGAGCGCGACCGTAAGTGAGATTGAGAGGGATGAACCCCCTAGGTAGTAGTTGACTACAAAGAGAACTAGCGCCCCCCCAAAACAGCTGTACCCCAACCGTTTCCCTAGATTCGCGGCCATTCGTACTCGTTCTCGAGACCGAAGAACTGGGTCTTCAGACTGACTTGCTGTCACGTGTCCTCTTCGTTGGGGGCGATAGAGGCTGAGCCCTCAAGTGTGGTGAAACCAGGCTGAGGTTTGGGTGGTTCAATCGGTTTGTTGACCGAAGTGAAATCATCTGGAGGTGATGCCGGCCATGTTGACTGATCTGGTTCGTAACCTTCAAACGGATCTGGTTGTGTGGGATCACGGTACTGGTCATATTCGACTGCTTCGTCGTAGTAACTAGCGGTTTCTCTAAGAGGAAAGAAGATTCGAAAGCCAAGGTTCGCAAGTCCGCAAGCGATGATTAAATCGCCGAAGGAAAACACTTCGTTGAGCCATCGAACAGGCACAACAGCACCCAAGAACAAGAGAGTTTCCTCACCTGTCTCAAATGCTCGGGCCGCCCCCAGTCGAACAAGGTCAATTGAGCCGAGATCAGTGATACCGGCGTTCACCACAGCGTCAACGGTTACGGGAACATATCCGTTTAGAACCAACGGAATCAGGTTTAGGGTTGCGCCGACCAAGATCACCGAAGCGCCCGTGAGGTGAAGGTTCATAGCGCAGGTAACAGCGATCAAGACCAGAGAGATGCCGGTTAACAGTGAAGGGTAAGGCACCTCAAGACCGGAACCGACTAAAGCTTGGAGGGCGATGCCAACTGCAGGAATCGGCCAAAATACAACCCGGGTCGCTAGGAAATAATCGGTTGATCCTCGAATAAAAAGGCCAGCTGCGCCGCCGACTATCAAAGCCAAAGGAATCAGATACATCGGTCACGATGGTAGTGGGCTTAACAAGTTCCTCTGAGCCGATTTCGAATCTTGCTAATTGTTGATCGAGCATTGGACTGAGAAGAGGGCTAGGTTGACCGACGCTGAACCGGGTTGCGACAGAAGGAGAAGCTCTATGGAGGTCCGAGCAGAATTGACTGCCACGGTCTGGAAAGTGGTAGCCGAAGAAGGGGCGACAGTCGCCGAGGGCGACGAATTGGTGATTCTTGAATCCATGAAGATGGAGATTCCCGTAGTAGCCACTGTCGCTGGAACCTTGAAAGAAATGCGAGTTAGCGAAGAAGACCGAATTAGCGAAGGTGATGTAGTAGCGGTTATAGAGCCCTCCTGACGCGCTCATACCCCGTTGAGGTTTCGTTACTGCTGAACTCCGGGTGGTCTCTGGACGGTCGCGTCGTAACATCGTGAGGAATGTCTGCAGTCGTTGAGTTCGAAAAGGTCGTTGCCGTAGCAGGCTCGTTCCCGGTGTTAACCGGTCTAGACCTTCGTGTCGCTCAAGGTGAGGTAATTCTTCTTCGAGGAGAAAATGGGGCAGGCAAAACTAGTTTTTTGCGGTCGTGTGCTGGTCTTATCTCAGTGAGTTCGGGCGATGCCCATGTGCTGGGGTTCGACATGAGAGTTGATCGAAGGGCGCCGCGACGTTACATAGGACTCCTCGGTCACGAAAATAATCTGTATCGAGACTTATGGGTGCGAGAACATGTTGAATTCCGAGCAGCTGCTGTTGGAGCTGCGGAAAGCGACACAGATGCCGCTCTGCTAAGAGTTGGTGTTCCCAAACAGCTGTGGAGTGTGCCTATTGGTTCACTATCTGCTGGCCAGAGACGAAAGGTTGCTATCGCTTCGCTGGTCGTTGGGCGCCCGCGGCTTTGGCTATTAGATGAACCGCACGCCTCCTTAGACAGCGAAAGCCGGGAAAACCTTGACGTCATCCTGGCAGAGGCGTCCCAATTAGGAGCGACGATAATTTTTGCTAGCCATGAAAGCCCTCCAACTAACGGAATAGCTTCGCGAGTTATCACCATGGGTGGAGGCCGCGTACTGGAGGACTCCGGTGCTAGCTGAAACTCTGTTGGTAGTTCGAAAAGATCTACGCGTTGAATGGCGAGCCAAGGTCGCTCTTGGGCAAGTAGCCCCGTTGGCCTTGCTGATCTTGGTTGTCTTAGCTTTCGCGCTTGATGCGAATTCGTCATTGTTGGAGTTAGGGGCCGGCGGCCTTTATTGGGTCGCAGTTCTTTACGGTGGAACTCTGCTTATCCAAAGATCATTTGATGTAGAAACTGATGACGGAAATATGGACGCATTTCGAATGTCTGCGATCGGAGCGCCATCTTTGTTTCTTGGAAAGTCGTTGGCGCTATTTGTGCAGATCGGACTCTTGGAATTAGTGCTCGGGTCAGGGATCGCTCTTTTGTATAACGTTCGAGTTACCGACTGGGTGCTGCTCTTCGTAGCTGCTGTAGCAGGGACGGTAGCTTTTTCTGTGTGCGGAGTTCTTTGGGGAGTGATGTCTGCGGGCTTGCGGGTCCGAGCTACCCTTCTTCCGCTGCTCTTGGTTCCTGTTTTGGCACCGATCCTGCTAGCAGGGTCACGAGCTTTTGAAACAGCACTTGGAGTGCGCGCTGATGCTGGTTGGACCTGGGCCAGCCTTATGTTTGTAATTGCCGCGATACATACTGCTATCGGCCTTGGAGCTTTTGGATTCTTGTTGGAGGAGGGTTGATGACGTCAACAACACGTAGCAACGCAAAGATGACTGCGACGCCAGCAACCCGCGTGCTTGGGGTCTTGGCTATAGCAGCAACAGCGTTGATGGCTGTCCTAGGGCTTTTCATTTCTCCCGCCGACGTAATCCAGGGAGAAGCAGTGCGCATGCTGTATTTACATGTGCCTTCTATATGGATTGCGTATGGAGCATTTGTTCTGACTTCGGTTTCCAGCATTCTGTTTTTGCGTGCAAGGAAACGCAGAGAAGACCAAGGCCGGCATTACGACCGATTGGCGGGTTCTGCAGCGGAAGTTGGAGTTGTTTTCACGGGAATTACGCTCATTACAGGAATGCTTTGGGGGAAAGTTACCTGGGGAACTTATTGGCAGTGGGATGCGCGACTTACGACCACGATTTTGCTGTTTGTCACATATCTGGGGTATCTAGCACTGAGACGCTTGCCAGCTGATCCGATGGTTCGGAGCCAACGGGCGGCTGTCATGGCGCTTATCTCATTTATCAATGTGCCGATTGTTCATTACTCCGTTGACTGGTGGCGGACTCTGCACCAAAAGGCGAGTCTTAGCGTTGGGCGTAGACCCGAAATAACTGGTGAAATGTATTGGACGTTGTTGTACTCCACATTGGCGGTGACCATTGTGGCGACATGGCTGATGATTCACCGCTACCGAGTAATACGGCTGGAAGAATTACGTGATGAAGAGGCCCTTGCAGCACTGATCTCTTCTCGTCTCAAGAACGATGATGGGAGCAACTGATGATGGGGAACGATTATGAGTGAAGTCACTACGGTTGTAACTGGCTGGGGAATCACCTTCATTATTGTTGCCACCTATTCGATGTGGGTTGTTTCGCGCGGCAAGATTATTGGTCAGGAGCTCGGCATTGGTGAGATGGAGCAGGCCGATCCTGGAAAAGACGCTGACGCGACAACGGATCTTTAATAATGGACTTAACCCCGCGACATGAGGTTGAAGCCCCCGACGAATTGCGTCAGAAGATGCACCGTCGACGCCGCCGGACAGTTTTAGTAGTTGCCCTAATTCTGGTTGCTGCTATGGCCTTCATCACAGCGCAGGGGCTCCGAAACGCCACCTTATTTTTTCGAAACGCCGATGAAGCGGTGGAACAGCGCGCCGAGTTAGGGGACCGTCGCTTTCGAATACAGGGGCGAGTCATTCCCTCAACCGTGAAAAGTGAATCTGGAGTAACTACTTTCGAAATTGTTCATGATTGTGCGGTCGTGTCTATACGGCATTCATCTGACCCTCCGGAACTGTTCAACTCGCCCTGGATCCCAGTCGTGCTGGAAGGAAGTTGGCTGATTGGGGAAGTCCGAAATGTAGTCGGAAGCGATACCCATTACTTCGCTAGTGATCGCATGCTTGTGAAACACACCAACGAGTACGCCTCAGCCAATGAGCAGCGGTTAACGGGTGAACCTCCAGAAGGTTTTCTCGATCAATGCTTGTTCGAGGTACCGGCAGCTACGTCGTGATAGCGCTTCTTGGCACTTTTGGAGTTGCTGTTGGCTTCGTTGGAGCAATAGGTGGAGTGATGACATTGGTGTCATCCCTAGCGTCCAAACGCGAAGAACACCATCGACGCGCAATCACATGGGTCTTTGTCATGGCAGGTGGCTGCGTGTTAGCCGTGACTGCGATGGAAATAGGGCTGCTACGAGACGATTTCTCAATGCAGTATGTGGCGGCAAATTCGACCCGAGCGACACCAGTGCTCTACAAAATTGCGACCTTGTGGGGCGCCCTCGAAGGTTCGTTGTTGTTGTGGGTGTTTGTGCTCTCTGTGTATGTGACCGCCGTTTCTATAAGTTTCCGACGACGAATCGAAGATCGCCTTGTTGCGTGGGCGTTGCTCACAATGCTTGTGGTTTGCGTTTTTTTCTTGGGGCTTTTGGTCGGCCCAGCGGACCCATTCGGCACGTTGTCCATAGCTCCTATTGATGGTGATGGTTTGAATCCGCTGCTGAGAAACCACCCGCTCATGGCTATCCATCCAGTGATGCTGTATCTGGGCTACGTCGGTTTCACAGTGCCGTTCGGGTTTGCGGTAGCAGCTCTTGTGACCGGTCGGCTTGGTGAAGGTTGGTTGGTGCTGACTCGCATCTGGACACTTATTGCTTGGGTGAGTTTGACAGTCGGGATACTGCTCGGAGCGTGGTGGTCATATGAAGTATTGGGGTGGGGTGGGTATTGGGCCTGGGACCCTGTAGAGAACGCTTCGTTTCTCCCGTGGTTGACCGGAACGGCGTTCATCCACTCTGTGATTGTCCAAGAGCGTAGAGGCATGTTACGGGTGTGGAATCTATCCCTCCTATTAGCGACCTTCGCGTTAACGATCTTCGGGACTTTCTTGACCCGTTCTGGGGTGATCGACTCCGTCCACGAATTCAGCGCGTCGAGCTTGGGGCCGCTGCTGCTTTCTTTCTTCGCTCTGATTTTGGTGGTTTCGGTAGCACTCGTCGGGTGGCGAGGAGACCAACTTCGTTCTCCGGGTTCGATAGATTCGCCACTGTCGCGTGAGGGAGCGTTCCTTGCTAACAACCTTTTGTTCACGCTGTTTGCGTTCGTTGTCTTATTAGGAACCGTGTTTCCCCTGATCGTTGAAGCTATCAACGGCGATCAGTTAGCGGTTGGGCGACCTTATTTCGATCGAATGCTTCTCCCCATTGGCGTTGCGTTGCTATTGGTGATGGGGATAGCCCCAACACTTACTTGGCGGTCCACGGCAGGAGCCGTTCTGGGAACCCGAGCTCTAGTGCCTGCTGCCATCGGAGCGGCAACGATGGTTTTGGCGCTGCTGTTTGGCGCCGAAGGTTTAGGTCCCGTCATGGGCATAGGACTAGGTGGTTTCGTGATTGGCTCCTCGGCACGGCACCTTGTCTTTGCTGTTGTTCGAAATGGATGGAGAGGCATTACAGGGCGATCCGGCGGAGGAATGGTCGCCCACATCGGAGTTAGCTTGCTCGCTTTTGGATTTATAGCAAGTACTTCTTTCAGTGAAGAGGGCGAGTTTCAAATGCGCCCAGGGGACCGAGGCTCCGTCGCTGGTCACCAAATAATATTTGTCGACATAGTTGACGAAATGGATGGACTCAACCGAGTTGTTCGAGCACAAATCCACGTTGAAGGGAGAGGCATTTATTCACCAGCGATCACCCAATACCCCACCTTTGGAAGACCAATTGCTACTCCATCTGTCGCCACGAGTTTCATTGACGACGTTTATTTGAGTCTGGTCGCCATACCCGAAGAAGACAGTGACATGGTGGTGATACGGGTCCTCGTGGAACCACTTGTGGCATGGATGTGGGTTGGGGGTCTAGTGATAGCGGGAGGCTCCCTTTTGGCGATAGTGCCAGGGAGGCGACATGTTCGAGCCGACTCGGAAGAGGTCGGCGTGTGACGACTCGAAATGTTCGGACGGTGCGCTTCATAAGTGCAGCCATGGGACTCATCCTTTTCGGGTTTGTTGTCATGCTCGCCACCAGAGAAGGCGGCACAGGGACTGCTTCGAGAAGTCCACTGATCGGACAACTTGTGCCAGCGGTGGCAGGGGTAGGTCTCAACGAAGCAACTTTCGATGTGGATGATTTCTCCGACAGCTGGGTCCTAATAAATTTCTTCGCTTCTTGGTGCGTGCCCTGCGAAAGAGAACACCCTCAACTAGCAGAGTGGAGCCGACGTCACAAAAAAGACGGAGTTGTAGTCAGTGTCCCGTTTGGTGACACCGAAGAAGATGCGCGAGCTTTCTTTGCAGATCATGGAGGAGATTGGCCCGTATTAATGGACGGTGATGCCGCTTGGGCGGTCGCCTTTGGTGTTTTACGCCCTCCGGAATCCTTCTTGGTTAGTCCCGGCGGTATCGTCGTCGCAAAGTGGCAGGGGCAGATAACAGCCGATGAAGTGGACCGAGTTGTGAATGATCTCGAAGCTAAGGCCGCTGACCGATGAAGCAACGACACTGGATCTCTTGGTTTTGCATCGCACTCGTGTCGTCGCTGGCCTTAGTCGCTGCGTCGGTGGCGGATGACCCTCCAGCTACCGAAGCTGAACGCGCCTACGAGATAAAAGCAACGATGTTATGTCCGGTGTGTGATGGCCAAAATGTTCTCGAATCGAATGCACCAGTTGCTGCGGCGATACGGGCCCAAGTCGATGAACTTGTGTCCGAGGGGCGCTCTGACGCAGAAATTCGGGCTTGGATGGCCCGCCAATACGGAAAAGACGTAAATGCCAATCCTCCGCGAACAGGGATCGGTTCACTGATATGGATAGTTCCTGTTTTCGTAGCTGTCGCTTCGACAGGCTTCTTAGTTTTCGCTTTCAGGAAGTGGCGAGTGGGTAGAGGATCTGAACTATCCGACGACGACGTCACAATAGTGTCCTCGCTTCGGGAGCCAACTTGAAGGAGTGCACACAATCCTCGTCAGGAGGCGCGAAGTTAACCGAAGAACAAGAGTTTCTTTTGAGGTCGTTAGATGATTTAGAAAAAGAACACTCGAACGGCGATTTAGACGACAATGAATATGAAACGCTGCGAAATGATTACACCCACCGCCTTGCCACCCTCACCCGCAGTCTTGCAGGATTTGAAACCCCCTCACCGTCACAGAATTCGAGACGTTACCTGTGGTGGATAGGAGTGATAGCTGTTGTCGGGATCGCGGCAGGCTATGCCGTAGCTCAGTCCTCAGGATTACGTGCCCCGGGTGAACCCCTTTCGGGAGAGATAGATCGCTCACCTCGAAACCGGTTAGCCAGCGCTCAAAGTCTCTTCTTTGCTAACGATCTAGAAGGAGCTAGGGGAGTCATTGAAGAGGTCTTGCGCGACGCTCCAGAAATGACAGAGGCGTTGGTGTTATCGGCGCAGATACATGAACGAATGACTAATCCGCTGGCAGCTATCCGACAACTTGATCAAGTGTTGGAAAGTGAGCCAAAAAATATTGATGCGTTGACTTTGCGGGGATGGATTCTTGTTCGCATAGACGAACCAGATGTTCAAATAGAAGGAATCCGAAGCCTTGATGAGGCCATCTCTTTGCAGCCTGTCGGATTCGACCCGTACGTTTTTCGGGGGTTCGTGGCGAGAGAGCTAGAAAATGATTTCATTCTGGCTATCGAGATGTACGAGATGGCTCTTGACCGTGACCCACCCGATGCGATGCGGGCAGAACTGACCAGAATCATTGAAGAAATGAGTTCAGAGTTACAGCCAACCGCTGAGTGAAGTTCAAGAAAGGCCTAAACCAAGGTTGTGCAAGCCGAGTGGCCCATGGCTAGAGAGCCAGCCAACTGAGGAGCTGTCTCTCCGTGTAAGCCAGCCAACATTCCCCTCACTAGTCCTCGGTCTATGGCGCAGAGCACCGGGTGGTCTATGGCTGCTTGCCCAAATGGGCAATGTTCTGACACGATCCGGAGCTGACCTGCGGAACCCTCGCTACGAGCTGCGAAACCATGTGAGGTAAGCGTTTCAGCAACTGTCGCCACCGCAGATTGCAAAGAACGGTGAGCCTCTCCGGGGGCCATTTCCAGTGCTAAATGGAGGCCATACTCATGCCCTACTTCTTCGGCGAGTTTTTCTGCTTCATCGGTGGGAAGAAGTGCAAGTGCCCTGCCCAGCAATGTTCCCAGTAGATCATCGTGGCGAGCTGGGAACTCGAATGCGATCTCAGACTTAGCAGAGCGATACCGCTTAGATGGACGACCAGCCTTTGATGCTCGGTGAATGTCCACTACTACGTGGCCTGCCGCTGCCAATTTATCCAGGTGATGTCGCGCCACGTTGTTGTGAAGTCCCACGGTTTTGGCGACTTCGGAAGCGGTTAAACCTGATTCTGAGTCTCTGATATGCCAGTAAATTTCTCGGCGTGTAGGGTCGCCGAAGGATGCCGTTATTGATTCGACAGCGGCGGAGAAAAATTCAGGCGTGAGTGACTGGCTATCCACACCACTAGATTCTATCTAGGCTTCGGCCGTAAGCTCGTAATCGTCGTTCAATAGGAATAGGCCTCCGATAATGACTATTTCCGATACTGAGCTCGCAGAAATAGTTGGAGCGGTAGTTGACCCTGAACTTCGTCGGGATCTGCACACCATGGGGATGCTTCGAGGTGCGTCTCTGGCGGGAGGCAGCGCCCATGTTCTTCTAGCGCTGCCTGCTGAAGAATGGCCGGCGCGCAGCGAACTGGTGCACCTTGTTGAAGAGGCCGTGGCTGACCAAAAGCAGATTGAATCGGTCTCGGTCGAATTTGTGGTTATGGATGAAGCAGAACAAGCCGCAGTCCGCGATCAACTGATTGGGGACCCTTCTTCAACGGTAGGGACCCAAGAGGCACATGGTCACGCCGAAGGGAGGGCTGTGCCGTTCGCTGAACCGGGTAATCCCACCCGTGTCTTGTTGATAGCAAGCGGGAAAGGTGGTGTAGGCAAGTCAAGCGTCACCGCTAATTTAGCCATCGCTCTTGCACAGCGTGGCCTTCGGACAGCGGTCATCGACGCAGATGTGTGGGGTTTCTCTATTCCGCGAATGCTGGGGGTGGAACGCCCCCCAACTGTGATCGATCAGATGGTAATTCCGGTTGAAGCTAACGGAGTTCGCTGCATATCGATGGGATTTTTTGCCCGCGAAGACCAGCCTGTCATTTGGCGAGGACCGATGTTGCACAAGGCTTTGGAGCAGTTCTTAACTGACGTGCATTGGGACAATCCTGACTACCTGCTGATAGATCTGCCGCCCGGTACCGGTGATATTTCACTGTCTATTGCTCAGTTTTTACCTAAAGCTGAACTAATTGTGGTGACGACACCACAACCCGCGGCCCAAAAAGTGGCTCAGCGAGCTGCCTATATGGCTGAGAAAGTCAACCTCCAAGTGCGTGCCGTTGTTGAAAATATGAGTTGGTTCACAGGTGAAGACGAAAAGCGTTATGACATTTTCGGTAGTGGCGGCGGTGAAGCCCTTGCCAACGAACTAGACGTTCCCCTGCTTGGACAAGTGCCGCTGGTAACCGAACTCAGAGAAGGTGGCGACGTTGGCCGCCCCATTGTGGTCAGTGACCCTGAGAGTGAAGCGGCGACCGTGTTTGAGGAGATGGCTCGTCTCTTAACCGAAGAATATTTGCCGACGCGCAGGTATAACGAGGGCTTGAAGCTCGTTTGAGCCAAAATGGTGATGTGTCAGCACTTAAGGAACTGCGGTTCGATAATCGTTTTACAGGGTCACTCCCATCTGATGTTGCTGAAGGAAGTGGCACTCGGCAAGTCGTAGGCGCTTGTTACAGCAGGGTCCAACCAGCGGTTGTGAAAGATCCGCAATTGGTAGCGCTGAGTGTGGAGACATCGGAGTTGCTTGGAATAGCACCACACGCAGTTAGGCAACAAGACTTTGTTGAGGTGCTGGCGGGTAACCACTTACTTGCGGGAATGGACACACATGCCGCGTGTTATGGCGGCCATCAGTTTGGTAACTGGGCCGGCCAACTCGGAGATGGCCGAGCCATAGCGTTAGGAGAGGTTCTCGATGTCAATGGCCGGCATCAGATGCTTCAACTGAAGGGTGCCGGTCCAACTCCGTACTCGCGATCCGCGGATGGATTAGCGGTTTTGCGTTCATCCTTACGGGAGTTTCTGTGCAGTGAAGCGATGCATCACCTAGGTGTCCCAACTACCAGAGCCTTGTCGTTGGTCACCACAGGTGAAGAAGTTGTCCGAGACATGTTGTATAACGGCAATCCGCGACCGGAGCCTGGAGCAATTGTTTGCCGGGTCGCTCCCTCGTTTGTGCGGTTCGGAAATTTTGAGATCTTCGCCTCCCGAGGCGACCACGAAACCTTGAAACAACTGGCTGATTTCACAGTGGCAACTGAATTTCCCGAAATCGAAAATGACGACCCAGACCGGTATGTGGCTCTCCTGAGACAAGTTGGGGAACGCACAGCCGACATGATTGTTGAATGGTTACGTGTCGGGTTTGTCCACGGGGTTATGAACACTGACAATATGTCCATTTTGGGTCTGACAATCGACTACGGACCCTATGGATGGTTGGACAATTACGATCCCAACTGGACGCCAAATACGACTGATGCACAAAACCGTCGTTACCGTTTCGGAAACCAACCTGCGATAGCTCAATGGAACCTTGTCCAATTAGCAAACGCTCTATTTCCATTGGTTGAAAAGGTCGAACCTCTTCAAGAGGCGCTAGGCCACTACGCCCATAGATTCGAAAATGGGTGGTCGGAAATGATGGTAAAAAAGTTGGGTTTACCGACTTTAGATAGCCCAAGGGACAGCACTATGGCGAAAGATGTGCTTGAAGTTCTGCAGGCTGCTGAAACTGATATGACCATTTTTTGGCGGGAGCTCAGCAACGTCGATTGCGATGAAGCGCTCGAAAAGTCAGTGAGAGCTGAACCACTAATGAACGCGATATACGGACGCGACGGCATAAGTGAAAAGCAGAAAGCCGTTGTTAGTGATTTTGCTGACAAGTGGGCTGCCCGGCAACGGGAACTGGGCGTCAATGATGAACAGCGACGCATCTCCATGAATGCGACCAACCCAAAATATGTGCTTCGAAACTATATGGCTCAACTTGCTATTGAGCGGGCCGAGCACGGTGACCCATCTCTGGTTGAAGAGCTCTTGGATCTTTTGCGATCTCCCTATGCCGAACAAGCAAGTAAAGATCACTATTACGCGTTACGACCAGATTGGGCGCGGACGAAAGTTGGCTGCTCTCAGTTATCTTGCTCCTCTTGAATGTGAGGTCTTCTGTGGCAGAGATCGAACCGCGGCATACGCTGTTGAGCTAGCTGCAGCAGTAGTTGATAAAAGGTCAACGTCGCAGAACTATAGGAAAAGGTTGTTCCGTGGAAATCAGAGTCGGCATGATGAACGTGGCACGAGAGTTGACCTTTGAAGTGAACGATGACGAAGCTGATCAGCTTAAGTCTGACTTGGAATCGGCATCCGCCGCAGGAGACAGCATGCTCTGGGTGACTGATCGCGACGGCCGCAATGTAGGCCTGTCAGTAGGACAACTCGCATATGTTGAATTCGGAATACCCGGAGACAGACGTATCGGGTTCGCTACCGACTGACAGTGTCGATATTCACTTCAATGGACTATTTGGCGCATGACTCGTTGCTAGACCATCGGTCACGGATGTAATTTCGATTGGTATGGCAACTCTTGCCGAGCTGACTCGCTTAGATACCGGCCTGTCAAAAGATCAATTACGACATCTACAACGACTTATTGCGTGGTGGGGGATGCTCGCAGATCTGTCGTTTTCCGATTTGTTGTTATTTGTTCCAACCGAAAGCGGTGGTGGTGAGTTTGCTATCGCATCTCAGATTCGCCCAACTACCGGCCAAACTTTGTATAGGGATGATCATGTAGGGCTCCGAGTCACAGATGTCGAGAGACCCTTGGTGGCGCGCGCCTATGAATTGCAACAGGTCGTAGACGGGGAAGTGCCGATCAAGCCAACGAATCGGCTTGCGAGCGTGACGTGTATCCCTATCACCTACGACCGAAGGGTGATTGGTGTTCTAAGCCGAGAGCTGATTCCTAATTTCGCAGAACGTCGTGACCCGGGAGAGCTTGAACGCACATATTTAGAGGCGTTTCATCGGTTGGCAAAGATGATTGCGGCCGGCGCCTTCCCATTCGCTGACAACGATGTGGATATGGATGAGATCCCGCGGGTAGGTGATGGGTTGCTCGTCGTAGATCCTGAGGCAAGGATCCAGTATGCGTCACCCAACGCACTTAGCACTTTGCATCGAGTAGGGGTGCTTGGGAACGTTGCTGGGCGGCGACTTGAAGATTTGGGTATCAAACATCCAGTGATCAGCCATGATTCTGGCCCCTTGCGAGCTGTTGTAGCCGAAATCGAACGAAACGATACGGCGGTCCAACTATTGGGCGTGCCCCTCGTTGAACAGGGCCTCTCTCGTGGGGCAGTCGTATTACTGAGAGACATAACCGAACTACGTCTGAGAGACCGGTTACTCGTTTCCAAGGATGCGACAATTCGTGAGATTCACCATCGTGTGAAGAACAACCTGCAGACCATTTCATCGCTATTGCGGCTTCAGGGGCGACGCCTTGAATCTAATGAGGCGAAAATGGCAATTGACGAATCGGTACGTCGAATTCGAGCCATCGCGCTTGTGCATGAGACACTCGCAAATGAAACATCGGATGATGTCAGCTTGGCGGATGTTGCCAATATGTTGGCTCGGACTGCTCAAGACAACTTCACTTCGCCTGACCGTCCGATCCGTTTCGAAGTAATTGGGGACGCAGGGTTAGTCCCATCAGACATAGTTACGCCGCTCGCAGTTGTGCTGAACGAATTGCTGCAAAACACCGTCGACCATGCCTTCCCTACTTCCATGCCTCCCATCGAAGACAAGGTGGGGCTTGTGGAAATCTTCCTTGACCGGACTGAAGAACTGGTCAGGATGGCGGTACGAGACAATGGGGTAGGAGTGCCCGATGACTTTGATAGCGAAACCCAGGACGGGCTGGGAATCTCGATTATTAGGGCACTAGCAACTAGCGAACTCGGTGGGGCTATAGAGGTTCGACGAAGGAAGGACTCAACGGGTTCAGAAGCTCTGATAGAAGTCCCGTTACCAAGTAATTAACTCAGTAAAGGACCAAAATCGCTATCTGCACTGGTCTAGAAGGTCAACCAAACTGGCGCATCGCCCTATTGCGTTCACGACGAAGCTGTCGACGTTCTTCTTCAGAAGCTCCACCCCACACTCCTGAGTCTTGATTAGTGTTCAACGCGAATTCAAGGCAGAGGTCTTTCACCGAGCAATCCCCACACACTGCCTTGGCAGCCGCTATTTGATTTAGTGCTCGACCTGTCGAACCGATTGGGAAAAAAATGGTGGGATCGGCTTCACGGCAACTGGCAGTGTTTCTCCATACTCCACTCTCTAGGAGCATGGACCCTCGAGCGCTCACGTCGTCATTTCCTCCAGGTGCTACTCACGAAAGGGGGTTCGCGAGTTTTTAAACCACTGCTGACTCTACAAAAATCAGCGGCGAGAAACTGCTTGAACGCCGAGTCGATAAACCCAAAGACCTCTTCGACTGAGTTGGCGTGCTAACAGCGATACGACAGGTTACGGTCGGTCACATGTCCGAGCAAGAGATTCTTTTTATCGGTTGTGTCCCATTTGATAAACAGCACGATCAGGATTGAGAAATGCTGTTCCGTCCAGCCGTCTACGCGCATCGAGGGGCATCTCGACAGGAAACAGAAAACACCGTTCAGGCCTTTGCATCGGCTGCTGACATGGGAGTCGATGGAGTTGAGCTTGATGTATGGAAGAGTCGCGATGGTGAGCTCATGGTTCACCATGACCCGGATATCAACGGACTTTTGATAGGAAGATTAACGGCTAGTGAACTACCAGATTATGTTCCCACTCTTTCGAGCGCCTTGGACGTGTGCAGGGGTTTGAGAGTCAACATTGAAATTAAGAGCATCGAAGATCAACCGCTGGTAGCCCTCGCTACGGCTGAAGTTCTAATCGATATCTTGCGATCACGATCAGAACCACCAGATCGCTGGATAATTTCGTCTTTCGATCATGGTGTTTTAGATCGCGTTCGACACGAAGCCCCAGAGTTTTTAACGGGGTTACTGTTTTGGAAGCAACCATGGTTACCTGTGTTGCTTCACGCCGTCGAACATGGACATGATGCGCTGCATCCCCACGAGACTTTGGTTGATGAAGCCCTGAGGGAGGCGACAACGAAGGCGGCTATTGGGTTGAACGCGTGGACAGTCAATGATCCAGTTCGGGTATCTGAGCTAGTGGACCTTGGCGTCGACGGTTTGATAACCGACGTTCCTGATGAGGTGCTGCGAATACTTGAGTTCGGAAGCTAGCCAACGTTCACGATTCGACCGGTTTCACTAAACGAAGTGCATGAGGACACCACTTGAAGTTGAGTTCCTCGACACGCCCCAGATAGTCACCGTCTAACTGATACGGGAATGGTTTGTACCCGGTCACGGAGAGATCGTCTATGTCATCGGCGACGTGAAGGTCATCACTATTTTCAAGAGGTTTCCCCTGAAAAAGATCTTTGAGCAATTTGACCATCGTCTCTAATGACATGTTTCGGAGAGCGACGACGCTCAGGCCGCTGTTGAGGGTGGCCGACGGTGCCAAAGACAATGGGCGGCTTCCTAAATAGGTGTATGGGTCAGTGTTCAGGACGATCGTGAAATAGCTGTCATCAACTCCACCGAGTGAGTGTCGCACCTTCATCCTTGGTGCTGAGTGGTCGTAGTGACGGAGCCAAGTATCGACTCCGGCCCATAGGAATAATGGATGCCCTGCATAACGCTTTAGCGCAGATCGACGTTCAACCTGCTGCACGACAGCCGCATCAAAACCATTGCCGCAGTGAAAGAGAAAATGCCTACCAGCGACTTCTCCGAGACCTATGGGTTCGATCGAGTTAATAGTTATGGCAGTGATGATCTGTTTCGTTGCCTCTAAGGGGTCGTCGGCTAAGCCGATAGTTCTGGCGAAAACATTGGTGGAACCTCCCGGCAGAGCTGCCAACGCACATTCGGTTCCGGCCAAACCATTTGCAGCCTCGTTGAGGGTTCCATCCCCACCTAAGACTGCTACAAGATCGGTACCCGTTGCAGCCGCACCGCGCGCCAACCGAGAGGCATGACCTCGGCGACTGGTCATTGCCAATTCAACATCATGATGTTCAGCGAGCGCTGCTTGAATCAGCACTCTGGTTCTGGCCGTCACGGATGATGCCGATCCGTTGACGAGAAGCAATATCCGCACCTATCTAGTGTCGCTGATTTTTCACCGAACAGTCGAATTGTGTGTTGAGTTAATGAATGATTGGAAATCTTGTCGAGTGATAACCCAAATTTTTCTATTTTTGATTTGGATCTGAAGAAACCGCGGGGCAGAATCCACGCATGAAGGTCGTAGTCTGCGTCAAACAGATCCCAGACCCTGCATTGCCGGGCGAGTTGGATCCCTCTACCAATTACCTCAAACGGGATGACAAGTTGATCCTTGATGAGTCTGACTCTTACGGGGTTGAAATGGCCCTCCAGCTTGCAGAAGCGGCTGGCGGCGGCGAGGTGTCGTTGGTGTCGATGGCTCCTAACGGAGAAGTCAGTGGGTTGAGAACAGCGCTCGCTATGGGCGCTGAAGATGCGATCCTGATAAGCGACGACGCCCTAGCCGGTAGCGATGCTCTTGGTACCGCGCGGGTGCTTGGTGCCGCGATATCGAGAATGTCCCCCGACCTGGTCTTGGCCGGAGTTGAGTCATCTGACGGTTACACAGGCACTGTGCCTGAAATGATCGCTGGTGTACTTGAGATGCCCTCGATTACTTTTGCCAAACAAATCGAAATCGACGGGAACACGGTAAAAGTCCAACGTCAGACTGAAGCTGGATACGACGATGTTGAATGTCAAACACCGGCGTTGGTGTCTGTTACCGCCGGAGTTGTCGAACCCCGATACCCATCTTTCAAAGGAATCATGGCGGCAAAAAAGAAGCCCGTCGAAGAGTTGGATTTGGCGGCCCTCGGGATCGACGCGGCTGCGGTCGGGCAAAGTGGAGCGCGCCAAGAAACGGTACGAGTTACCGATGCAGAAGAACGGCAAGCGGGCGAAGTCATCGAAGATGAAGGTGACGCCCACGAAAAGATTGTTGAGTTCCTAGGCGAACTCAAGATTGTTTGAGGAGGTTGCGAATGTCTGTTGAAACCATCCTTGTGTTCGGAGAAGGCGATGAAGGAAACCCCAGTGGGCTAACACTTGAATTGCTTGCAGCGGCACGTGGTCTGGCGACAAATGTAGAAGTATTTGTTGCGGGCGACGGAGCTGCTATGGCGGGGGAACTAGGGGCTCACGGAGCTTCGAAGGTATATACAACGGGATCCCTTGAGGGAAAACTCATGGGAGTACATGCAGCGGCAGCTTTGCAGACCCACATGGAGACCGGATCCGCCGATGCGATTTTCTTTGGTCAAACACCTGACGGTCGTGACACCGCCGCTCGTCTTGCAGTTCGGATAGATCAACCAGTCGTCACAAATAATGTCGGTGCCTCGGTAGAAGATGGAACTCTGGTAGTTGAAGAACCAGTCTTCGGAGGCACACAAAACGTTTTCACGGCGTTCAGAAATGAAGGTCCAGCACTGGCTCTCTTCCGTCCTAAGTCCTTCGAAGCGGAAGCCACTGGCGGCGGTGAGGCAGAGGTTGTAACAGTCGATGCAGTTGACCCTGGTGTAGCCGGTTCAGCTGCTGTAACTGGGCGCCATGCCGAAGAACGTTCAGGCCCTCAACTAGATGATGCCGAAGTGGTTGTGTCTGGTGGGCGTGGCCTTGGTCAACCTGAGGCATATGAAATGGTCGACGAACTTGCAGGCTTGCTTGGGGCAGCGTCAGGTGCATCGCGAGCAATTGTCGATGCTGGATGGGTGCCATACTCCAAACAGGTTGGGCAGACAGGCAAGGTAGTCAAGCCAAATGTCTATGTGGCTTGTGGAATTTCAGGGGCTACCCAACATCTCGTTGGTATGAAGGGCTCAAAGCACATCATTGCTATTAACAAGGATCCTGAGGCACCGATTTTCGGTGTTGCCGATCTGGGTATTGTTGGTGATGTCCACAAAGTGATCCCCGCCCTTATTGAGGCGTTGAAATCTCAGTAAAATTCTCTTCATAGCCGAGACAGATAGGTAGCGCTGCTGAGATGTTAAATGAGCGGCCAGGGCCAGCGGTATCCATCATCTTCAGGGAAGAAGGGTGACGCTCTTAGCCATCGAGCCCGTTCAACTAGTGCATCAATCTCATCTTCGTCAAGCCATGACGAGATTGAGGAACCGACACCTTCAGCTAGCCGACTTACGCCACTCATCATTTCTTCTTCGATGGGCTGGTTCGCGAATTCCCAGATGACTGTTCGCAACTTAAAGTCACTTGAAAAACATAGGCCATGGTCAATTCCGTAAATAGTTCCCCATTTCGAGAGCAGACAGTGCCCTGCTTTTCTGTCTGTGTTGTTGGCTAGTAAATCAAGTACGCACAGCTTTCGAAGGGTCGGATGGTGCCGCACATCCTTGACCAGAGTGAAGTGATGTTGACTGAAGTCGGCATCAATGAACAACTGAACTGAGCCGGTTCCGTGAGGACCGACCCGTTCAAGAGTAGGAGGTACTACGCCCCAACCCAGTTCTTCGCTTAGCTCGTAAGCCGCAATTTCGCGTCGGTGAAGGCCTCGAGGAAAATCCCACAAGGGTCTTTCACCTTTAATCGGTTTGTAGATGCCATGTACAGCTATTTCGTTGTCCTCTACTCGTACAAGAAATGTGGCATTGGAGCTGTACGGCATTTGGGCAACTAGTTCTATTTGGCCGTGTCGCAAAATATTGCGTGCAACATCTAGATCTATGAAGTTTGTTGAGGGGTGCTTGCCGACATCGGCGCTGTCTTCACTCACCGATGCGTTTGTGGCCATTCTGTCGACCGAAGTCGCGGCCATATTCGACAAGGAACAGTGCATGATCCACAAAGGCTTTTGCTTGCTCAAAACTGATGTGGATATGAGCTTCAGAAGGATCATTTTGATCCTGGTCAGGCAGTTCCTGAGCTACCACCACTATTTCCCCAGATTCGTCACTAAGTCCTATAGCTAACGCACCAACCGTCCACACGGCATGTGGAGGTTCAATCATGTCAGCCACTCGAACCGCGACCACGTCTCTATCTTCAGCTTCAATGAGTTCTAGAAGATGGCTAGCGAGAGACTGAACTTGCCCCTTTTCGAGCTTTAACGTGAGGACCGACCCTTCTCCCTGAGCTTGTAGATAAAAAATGCGTTCCCCGGGCCCTCCGATCGTTCCCGCAACGAAGTTTTCTGGGTTTCTTATTTCGTAGTTGTCAGTCATTGTTCCCGTTCAAAAAAATATCGAGTTCGTCTAAGCAGGCGAAAGATCGCTGAGTTCACCAGTGTTATTTACTGAAAGAACGACTGGTCCGTGTGTCGTATACAGAATTGCTGTGACTGAACAGGGGGATACCACTGTTCGTTGGAATAGATCAAGATGTGTTCCCATAGCGTGTGCAACTAGAGCACGAATGGGATCTGCGTGGCTGACTGCGACGACAGCTTTCCCCGGGTGTCGCTTTACTAAACGGTCAATCGCTCCAGCGATTCTGGTCTGCATTTCTGGGAAAGATTCTCCGTTTGGGAACCTAAATCCCGAAGGGTATTTTTGAACCGAAGACCAAGCTTTAAGCTTCCTCAATTGACTTAACTTGCGGCCAGTCCAATCACCGACGTCAAGTTCGATTAAGCCCCGGTCGCGCTTCACCGCTAGACCCAGCTCTGAGGAAATGGCTTCAGCTGTCTGCTTTGTCCGTTCCAACGGGCTCGCGTAAATAGCCTCAAAACGTTGGCTACCCATACTTGCAATCCGTTGAGCGACGTTCTTAGCTTGAGCTAACCCTGTGTCGGATAGGCGAACTCCTGGTTTTCTGCCGTACAACTCAACTCCAGTCGTGGGAGTTTGTCCGTGTCGCACGAGAAGGACGAGGGTAGGTCGTTGAGATGAGGCCACGAAGTGACCGTAGTCGTTAAAGACACCTCAGAGTCTGCAACACTCGGCGTTATGGACTCACTTTCTTCACTGGCTGAGGCGATAGCTGATTGTCGTCAGTGTGAGCGTCTTGTGCAATGGCGAGAGAAGATTTCTGTTGAAAAGCGTGCGGCATTCGTTGACGACGATTACTGGGGTCGAGGGGTTCCAGGATTTGGAGACCCGTTAGCGAAGGTAATGATTATTGGTCTTGCTCCCGCTGCCCATGGAGCGAACCGAACTGGGCGCGTATTTACGGGCGATCGGTCAGGAGATTTCCTCTTTGCCTCGTTGCACAGGACCGGGTTTGCAAACCAGTCCCTGGCACGGCATGTAGACGACGGTCTTGAACTGTTCGACGCCTATGTCACTGCAGCGGTTCGATGCGCTCCCCCCGCTAATAAGCCAACCCCAGTTGAGCGAGATACCTGTCGACCATTTATTGAAAGGGAGTTGAAGTTGCTCACAGAGGCCACGGTCTTTGTTGCGTTAGGCCAGTTTGGTTACCAAGTCGCATCCTCAATTTTTGGGGTGCGGCCCCGGCCTCGATTCGGTCATGGTGTGGTTGTACCGCTTGAAGAACAGGGACGCGAGGCGACTCGGCACATCATTTGTTCGTTCCACCCAAGTCAACAAAACACGTTCACTGGTCGTTTAACAGAAGAGATGCTTGACCAAGTTTTCATTAGAGCCCGCGAGTTAGCAGGCCTAGAGCCGCTCTAACCTTCAGGTGTGACCGTTTTTGGTAGAGCGAGCCAGCATTTCCTCCGATTTGTTGTTGTAGTAGCGCTAACGAGCGCTTGTTCTTCAGAGGTAGGTCAAGCCCGCTATCCCAACAACTCGGATGCTTCATTCGACAATCCAGGAACTCTGGCCTCCGATACAACCAGTATCAGCGGCGGGTATTTGCTCGATATAAGCACAACCATCGCTTTTCTCGATGCGTGCATTTCAGACTCAGGCCTGGTTGGTCCCTGTCATTGCGCTTCGGAATTACTGGTTCACGACGTAGACGCCAGTGATATAGCTGGCCTTGAAGATCGGATCAGCGCGTTCAACGAATTCCCCCCTGAACTTGCTGGCCTTTTAGTTCAATGTCGAGGAGAGGAGCGACCTCCCGTTTGGTCGGCGGCAACCAAGGAGATTTACGTCGCCGCTTGCACCCAGGGCTCGAATCGTCTTGTAGATCTTTGCCGTTGCGCAGCGTCTCGGGCGGCAGACGTTATACCCCAAGACCGACTCCCAGAGTTCTTAGCTGCTACTGATTTGAGACCGAACATGGTTGACTTCATCAACACATGTTTGTGATTAGAAGAGGCGAATTATTTTCGTGTAGGTAAAAGAGCCGGTTGTTCCCATGCGAAGTCTGGCCATCGGCTACGAGACTTTTGGCTCAACTTATGCATAAGTTCGATTGCCCCGGGGTCATCATCGCCTGGTCGTCCGATCAAGTAGCCCCCCTCGAGCATCTTCATAATTATTTCTCGACCTATCGGGGTTCTGACGATGGTCAGGGTCCAGTCACTGTATTTTCCAATGCCGCCGGTCGAAATGTCTGCGTGTTCGGCAGCGAAATCAGGGCAGTGGTTGCACCCTTCCCGAGTCCATGCATGGCATTCCTTGAGATTGATTTCGTAGTAACCGCCGTCATGGGTCCAGATTTGGAAAACGCCCTTAATATTTGTCTTCTTTATTGTGCGACGGTCGAGACCGTATTTCTGTTCAAACAATTCTTCGAATATCGCCTCGTCAAATGACTTAGAGCACAACAGACCGATATTGAGAGCGAACCTGTTACCGACTTTGCCGATTTTTCGTGACTTCGCGACGGGGATAATTGAACTTTGACAACTCATACCCACGAGGGCAATCTTCTTGGCACCGGCTTCGATTGCTTCATTGTAAGCAAGTGTGTTGGCGGAGTAGGTGTAGCGGCTGCCAGCACCTCGAACAACGTCGTCTCGGTTGAAGGCGACGCCGGGAGAAGCTGTCCACTGAGAACCTTCACCCTCACCTACATATGAAGTCAGAGCGGCGTCTATATACCCATTCTCCAGGGCCCAAATAAGAATTGCCGAGACGAGTCCTCCATCTTGTCCAACTTCGTGAATGAAGTCATCAGATGCTCGGGTCAAAATGATGTCTTTATAGATCCCCGACGGCTCTTCAGGAGTTCGCGTCTTATCGAATAGAAACTCATCGGCTTCATGCTCCCAGGTCCGAAAACGTGGACAGGCTCGTGTGCAACTAGTGCAGCCCTTTTCGCCGTGACCGCAGTTGTCCTCACCGAGCTCTTCTTCAATATGGAATGGCTTGAAGCCTCCCTGAACATGGTCGTAACCAATTACGTCATGCGGACAACTAATGACACAACCTGCACACCCGGTGCAAAGGCCCGAGGTAATCACTTCTTCGTGAAGCTCTTTCCACTGGAAGGACCACCGTTCACGTTTTGGATTTTCAGTGCTGGTTTCTGCCAGAGCCATACCTAAGAGAATACGCTGCTCGATGCTGATAAACCCATAAAGATTCATCCAGGCTGGGCTTTTGGGGTGGAACAGAACCGCGGACTATTGTGACTCCTCGCGCTGCCCCCTTTGCAGTGCATCGACTAGGTCTGCCACCCCGAGGACTAATGAACGAATCTGAATTATTAGAGCTGCTCGGCGATGCCCGCGTAGCGACGCTTGCCACGATCCGCACCGATGGGCGGGTCGACCTCGTGCCGATTACTTTTGCGTTCAACGATCATGTCGTGGTCACAGCTATCGACCACAAGAAGAAATCAACAACTGAGTTGAAACGCCTGGATAACATCCGACAATTTCCCGAAGTGACACTTCTCGTGGACCATTACGACGATCAGGACTGGAAACAACTCTGGTGGGTTCGTGTGCGGGGCCGAGCCAAGGTGCACCAGAGCGGTAATGATTATGAACTCGCTCTGGACCTGTTAAGTGAGCGCTATCCGCAATACGGAGAAAAACGACCAAAGGGTCCAGCGATCGTCATCGAACGTACCGAAGTTACGGGCTGGAAAGCTTAAGTTGCGCTGCTAGGGACGGACAAAGCAGGCATCTGAAGCCAGTTGCCTAAACCTCGGCCTCGCGGTGAAGCGATAGCGAGGATTTATCGAACTTGATGTCGGTGGCGGGAACGGAAGCTCTCAGAGAAATATTCCTTGCGCCCTCGGCAGGATTCGAACCTGCGCTCATGGCTCCGGAAGCCAATGCTCTATCCCCTGAGCTACGAGGGCGGGGTAGCGAATGTATCGCTTTCAGAAGAGCCCTCCACACTGGCGCGTATTTGAAGAGCAATCTTAAGTCGCTTCGAGTCAGGAGGGTGTCAGCGGTACAGTCAAGTTTGTCTTGTTGCTGTCCTAGCAGCGAGATACCCATGCTGACCTACAGGGAGCAAGCTAGTGATCACCGAAGTCTTGGCAGCAGCCTTGGCGGACTCTTTAAGGGAGTCGGAAGTCGAAATTGCTGTGAGCGAGATTCAGATGGAACGTCCGGCACTGCGCGAACACGGTGATTGGTCGTCAAATGTTGCCTTGGTGACAGCTAAGAAAGTAGGGCGAAATCCTAGAGAATTAGCTGAAGAGTTAGTCAAAGCTATTGAATCAGGGTCAGTTGACTTAATCGAGAGAATGGAAGTTGCCGGCCCTGGATTCATTAATTTCTACCTTTCGCCGCGATGGTTACACGATGTTCTAATTCAAGTTCTGACTGAAGGTGAAGAGAGTTACGCGCGTTTAGAAATAGGAAGTGGTCAATCAATCAATCTTGAGTTCGTGTCCGCTAACCCGACAGGCCCTCTTCATGCTGGAGGAGGTCGCTGGGGAGCCTACGGGGACAGTCTGGCCCGCATTTTTCGTCGTTGTGGCTATCAAACTTTCACTGAGTATTACGTGAATGATCGCGGACTTCAGACTGAGCTCTTTGGAGCTTCCCTGATAGCACGTCGAGACGGTACCGCCCTTCCCGAAGATGGTTATGCCGGCGAATACGTAGCAGAGTGGGCGTCTGAGATGCCGACCAACGTGGACCCAGTCGAGTGGGGTCGAAAAAGAGCCCTGACCGATGTGCAGAAGTCACTAGCTTCAATGAACGTTGAATTTGACAACTGGGCAAGCGAAAACGCCTTGGTCGAATCAGGAGCTATGGAGGCGACCGTGGCAGAGCTCAGAGCCGCCGGATGGGTCGATGAGAGAGATGGGGCGACATGGCTGCGCACCTCCGCCTTCGGCGACGAAAAGGACCGAGTCTTAGTCAAAAGTGACGGTGAACCCACCTATTTCGTTCCCGATATCTCTTACCATCACGAGAAATTCGAACGCGGGGATCTTGTCATTGATGTCCTGGGAGCAGACCACCACGGCTATGTGCCCCGGATGTCGGCTGCCCTACAAATGTTGGGGCACCCTCAAGAGTCCTACGAAGCGATCATCGGCCAGAATGTGACCTTGATTAAAGAGGGCCAAGAGATCAAGCTCTCGAAACGCACCGGAACGATGGTAGAAGTCAGTGAACTAATCGAAGCGGTCGGCCCCGACGTAGCTCGGTTTGCTTATCTGCTTCAATCTGTTGATTCGCGACAAACCATCGACATTGATGTGCTCTCAAAACAAGGGAACGAAAACCCTGTTTATTACGTTCAGTACGCACACGCGCGCATAGCGGCGGTTGGCCGAGAAGCGACAAGTCGCGGAATAGAACGCGCGCCATTGACCTCTATAGATGTTGAGCTTCTGACACAGGAACGAGAATTAGAACTCCTTCGTTGCTTATCGATGCTGCCTGAGATCCTTGAAATAGCAGCACGCGATCGAGCACCTCACCGCGTCGCGACATGGCTCCGTGAATTAGCAGCAGCGTTTCATGGGTTTTACCACGATTGCCCAGTTCTGAGATCTGATGTCGAAAGCAGCCTCCAACAAGCCAGACTTTGGTTGGTTGAATCGGCCCGCGTTGGCTTCGCTATTGGTCTCGACCTTCTGGGTCTTGCAGCTCCGGAACAAATGTGAGAAGGGCCCAATGAACCAATCAGAATTACCCAACGGCCCAATTCCCTTGTCGCTTTTGCCTGATTCAGCAGAAGTTGGCCCCAGAGGGGAACTGCAACTTGGAGGGATATCGGTTGACGACTTAGTAACTGAGTATGGAACGCCGCTGTTCATCTACGACGAGGACCATCTCCGCTCGAGGTGCCGAGAAGCCCTCACTGCACTAGGGGAGGGAACCGCATACGCGGGCAAAGCTTTCCTGTGTGTGGCTATGGCCCGACTTGTTGCTGAGGAAGGCCTTCACCTAGATGTAGCCAGTGAAGGAGAACTTCGGACTGCAATAGCAGCGGAAATCCCTGGGGAGAGCATTGTTTTACACGGGAACAACAAATCCCTGGATGAACTTTCTCTCGCACGTTCTTATGGTGTCGGGCGAGTAGTAGTGGACTCATTCGATGAGCTTCGTCGCCTCCAACAACTCCACCAAAAGGACGGCTTGGTGTCGTCGGTATTGCTTCGGGTCACTCCAGGGGTCGAAGCCCATACACACGAGTACGTTTCCACTGGTCAAAATGACTCTAAGTTTGGATTTGGGCTCGATTCCGGTGCTGCTACAGAGGCCGTTGAGGAGTGTGCTTCTAACTCGGGTGTCGACTTGGTTGGTATCCACCAACACATTGGAAGTCAGGTATTTAGGGTCGACAGTTTCGCGCGGGCACTCGAAGTAGTTGTGGCGTTTTCTGAACCGCTTGGCTTACCTGAACTTTCTGTTGGGGGAGGCCTCGGTGTCGCATATCTGGAATCGGAGTCAGCGCCGTCGATAACTGAATGGGGAGAGATGCTTCGGCAAGCGTGTGACAGTCTGGGGGTTCAGGCACGAGTTTCTGCTGAACCCGGGAGGTCCATCGCAGCCCAGGCAGCTATCACGGTGTACTCAATAGGAACAGTTAAAGAACTACCAGGAATACGAACCTATATGGCTGTAGATGGAGGTTTTGGAGATAATCCGCGACCGATGCTTTACGGCAGTGGTTATACCGCTTTCGCACCGAACAGAGTTACCGAAGATAGGAACTCAATAGCTCGAATTGTCGGCAAGCATTGTGAATCGAGCGACGTGATTGTTCGCGAAGCGTCGCTGCCCGAAAACCTCAGTGTCGGAGACCTCGTAGCTACTCCGGTCACCGGCGCCTATGGATACGCGATGGCCAGTACCTATAACAGGATGCCGCGACCACCAGTTCTATTTGTCTCCCAAGGTGAAGCGAGGCTGGTCATTCGCGGGGAGTCCGTTGAAGATCTTTTGACCCTTGATGTCGATTGATTGAACGGTCGCGGTTTGTTTCAGGCCGTTGAGTGATAAATCGACACGGAGAATAGGTGCTTTGACCGGTACCGTTGGAGCTATGAAGTCGGAATCAGATTCAACCATTCGCATAGGGCTCTTAGGTTGTGGCACGGTCGGCGGTGCGTTAGCCAGAATTATCTCCGCGGACGCAGATCGCATAGCAGCGCGCACCGGAATCCGACTCGAGGTGACAAGTATCGCCGTTCGAAACCTTTCGGCTGATCGCGTCGTAACACTTCCTGAAGAACTATTCACTCGAGACACCCAAGCGCTCGTCAACTCCCCAAACGTTGACATCGTTGTTGAGACCATTGGTGGAATCGAACCAGCTCGACAATTAGTGATCGACTCGTTGAAATCGGGAAAACCAGTCATTACCGCGAACAAAGAATTAGTCGCCAACGTGGGGCAAGAACTCTTTGAAGCAGCGGCAACAGGTGGAGTCGACCTCTTCTTTGAGGCAGCAGTGGCTGGAGGGGTGCCTTTGATACGAGTTCTCCGAGAGTCACTTGCTGGAGAACGAATAAACAGAGTCATGGGAATCGTCAACGGTACGACCAATTTCATTCTTACGAAAATGACCGAAGAAGGAGCTGAGTACGCCGACGTCCTTGCTGAAGCTCAGAGTCTTGGATTCGCCGAAGCAGACCCAACGGCAGACGTGGAAGGCAGTGATGCTGCCGCAAAGGCAGCGATTTTGGCAACCATCGCCTTCGGGGCAAAGGTCGTCGCGGGCGATGTCTATCAGGAAGGGATAAGCAAAATCTCTAAGGACGACATAGCCGCCGCCTCACATATGGGTCATGTCATTAAGTTATTGGCAGTCGCGGAATCCGATGGCAACCAAGTAGCGGTAAGAGTTCATCCAACGATGGTGTCTCGGAATCACCCTCTCGCGGCAGTGCGAGAAAGCTTTAACGCGGTGTTCCTAGAGGGCTCCGAGGTCGACGATCTCATGCTTTATGGTCGCGGAGCAGGTGGTGGGCCCACGGCCTCAGCGATGCTTGGCGACGTCATTTCGGCTGCCAGAAATCTGCAACAGGGAGTATCGAGTGATATCGGACTGCTGTCTGAGTTTCCCATTCGACCGATCGATGAAACCAGTAGCGCGTTCTATATGCAACTCGACGTTGAAGATCAACCCGGTGTACTGGCAGCAGTAGCGAGCATTTTTGGTGAACACGGTGTTTCAATCCGGTCTATGGAACAACAAGGCCATGGGGAAACGGCCCATCTTGTCTTCATTACCCATGAGGCCCGTGAAGCAGACGTGCAATCAACGTTACGCGAGTTGAGAAACTTGAAAGAAGTGCGCGATATAGGGGCCCTAATTCGAGTTATAGCCGACTGATCACGCAGGAGATTGTACGAGAGTGAAATATCAGAGCACGCGTGGTGAAGCCCCGGTTCTCGAATTCAGCGAGGTCCTACTTGCGGGGCTGGCGATTGACGGCGGACTTTATGTTCCCACCGAGTTTCCAAAGCTGAAACCGTCAGATCTCAGTGCGTTCTCTGAAATGTCATATGCCGAAGTCGCGACAAAGGTGCTCACCCCGTTCGTTTCACCCTCAATTAGTAGCGACGAACTGGGGAACATGGTCGAGCAGTCATACTCGACATTTCGTCACCCAGACGTCGTACCGGTGAAACAACTACCTACCGAGATTGGGAACGATCGGTACCTAGCAGAGCTTTACTGGGGGCCTACCTTCTCGTTCAAGGATGTGGCTCTTCAACTACTAGGACGTCTATTTGAACACGAACTTACCCGCCGCGATTCAGGAGTAACGATTGTTGGAGCTACCTCTGGAGATACCGGTAGTGCAGCAATCGAAGCCTGCAAAGACCGGACTGGAATTGAGTTAATAATGCTCCATCCCCGTGGCCGGGTCTCAGAGGTGCAACGGCGACAAATGACCACGGTCACAAGTCCCAATATTCACAACGTTGCCATTGATGGAACGTTTGATGACTGCCAGGACTTAGTCAAAGCGATGTTCTCGGATCTTCAATTTCGGGAGCGTCATAACTTGGCTGCAGTTAACAGCATCAATTGGGCGCGTGTTGCCGCTCAAACTGTTTATTACTTCACTACCGCGACTCGAATAGCGGGTCCGAGCGAACAAATTTCTTTCTGCGTACCTACTGGCAACTTCGGCAACATACTCGCGGGCTACATCGCTTCCCAGATGGGCTTACCAATCGACAGACTAATAATCGCAAGCAATCACAACGACATCCTTACTCGAACTCACCTTTCAGGAGTGATGGAGATTCAAGATGTCGAACCCTCAACTAGTCCTGCTATGGATATCCAAGTATCCAGTAATTTCGAACGGTTACTTTTCGATTTAAGCGGTAAAGATGGTTCATGGGTGGCTGCTGCAATGGGCGACTTTCGTTCCACCGGCTCAATGAAATTACCCGAATCGGTAGCGAAACATCTGCGAGATCGGTTTGACGCGGGTCAAGCTTCCGAAACAGAAGTAGAACAAGAAATCTCTGACCTCTACGAGACTCAAAGAGAATTCTTAGACCCTCACACTGCTGTTGGAGTCAATGTGATCCGGCGAATGAAATCGCTGAACGGCCCCGCAGTAGTGATGGCAACCGCCCATCCGGCCAAATTCAACACTGTCGTGGAATCAGCAACCGGTGTGGTGCCACCTCAGCCTGACGAAATCGCTGGCCTAAAAAATCGAAGCGAACGATGCATAGACCTACCTAATGAAGTTTCGGCCGTTATGGACTTTGTTTCAACTGCGTCAAACCAATGAGAATGGCCCCAACGTTGTGAGTGGCCCTGCTTGCTGAGTAGCCTGACCCCACCGTTCTGTTGCTCACGTCGTTTGTGAATCAGGCAACCGTAGCTGGTCGGCGACTGCCGGCTTGACCCCGATGAACGGCCCGAAACCACATCCCGGTGCACTCAAGCTGCTCCGAGACTAAGAGGATTAAATGTCAGATCAGCCAGACCGAGCGCTTCTTGAGGCGAAGTCCAGGGACGATTTAGTAGCCATGGCCGAAGCCCTGGGGATTGAAATCGCCCCTCGAGCACGCAAAGCAACAATCATCGATGACATTTTGAAGGGCCCCTCGGCCGTTCAAGAAGGCACCAACGATGACGGAACTGTCCGCCGAGTCCGGCGCACTACAGAAGCGGGTGACTCTGACGCAGTTGAAACTGAGTCGTCTGACGCTTCGGATGCATCAGAGTCCGCCACCGGAGATCAAGAAACTGAAGAAGAAAGCTCTAAACAGGATCGTGATACCGACGACTCGGGGATAGGTGAACCAGGTAATCGTCGCCGTCGTCGGCGTGGACGTGATCGAGACAAAGAAGACAACTGGCAAGGGGAACCCGTTGAATGTGAGGGGATCCTCGACCTCCGAGATGAAGGCTACGGATTTCTTCGGACTAGAGGACCATTGCCTTCCAACGATGACGTGTATGTGGCTGCAAAACAAGTTCGAACCCACGGATTACGCAAGGGAGACGTTGTTAAAGGCGCTAGTCGTCCTGCCGCCAGAAATGAAAAAAACCCTGCACTGGTGCAGATTGATGAAATTAACGGATCCGAACCGGGAGAGACACGGGAACGACCGCTCTTTGAAGATCTGAAAGCTGTGCACCCAAAAGACGCTTTGAACCTAGAACTGGCTGGGACAGAAAATCGTACGGCCAGAGTTATTGATCTTGTAGCTCCTATCGGGAAAGGCCAGCGAGGTCTGGTGGTTTCCCCTCCTGAATGTGGGAAGACCTCCACCATTCGCGAGGTAGCCGTCGCATTGGAAACGAACCATCCAGACCTTCATTTGATCGTCTTACTCATAGACGAACGACCTGAAGAAGTGACTGAGATCGCTGACGCGGTTGAAGGAGAGGTATTGGCGTCAACTTTCGACAGACCTGCCGAAGAACATATTCAGGTAGCAGAACTGACTCTAGAACGTGCTAAACGAATGGTCGAAGTGGGCCTCGACGTAGTGATCCTTGTCGATGGCCTAAGCCGTTTGGCTAGGGCATACAACATGGCCGCGCCTGGTAACGGCAAAGTCCTAGTAGAGGGTGTAGCCGCAGGTGCTCTATACCCGCCGAAACGTTTCTTCGGCGCCGCTCGCGCATTAGACGAAGGTGGATCCTTGACAGTTATCGCTACGACGGCGGTCGAAACCGGCTGGCACTTGGACGAGATGATTCTTGAATCACTTCAGGGAACAGCTAATTCTGTAGTCCGTCTTGACCGAAGAGCTGCTGATCGCAGGGTATACCCCGCCATCGATGTGGTTGCCTCCTGCACGCGTGAACTTCACCGACTTAGAGGCGACGAACGAGCGTTGGCAGGTCAAGCACTCGCAGATGCTTTAGTTGCGATCGAAGATAGCGAACCTGGCTCTGCGATCGACTGGGTCTTGAAACAAATTGATGTGACCAACTCCAACCAGCAAATACTCACCCAGTTATCAACATCTAGAGACGGCGCGACCTCGTAACGGCAGATTGACGCGGAATTGTGTCTTTCAATGTGCGATTCGCCAAAGTAACCGCCAGAATGGTTCCATCATGAAGAGTGATATCCACCCCAACTATCGACCCGTCGTTTTCCGTGACGCAGGTGCTGAGTTTTCTTTCGTTACCCAATCAACGGTTGAAACAGATGACACTGTCGTGTGGGAAGATGGAAACGAATACCCTCTTGTCACTGTTGAACTGTCGAGCGCAAGTCACCCCTTTTTCACTGGGCAGATGAAAATAGTCGACACAGCAGGACGCGTAGAACGATTCGAGCGGCGCTACGGACGTCGCCGTGGCTCAGACCAGAACTCTGACGACACCGAAGAATAAGCCGACTCGTGGCGCTAGACCCCGAACGCCGCCGCCAACTACACGCGATGAAACTCCGCTCAATTGTGAGCGCCCACTTGGAGTTGTCGGTGGAAGAGGTAGCTGGAACAGATGACGGAGCTTCAGCAAAGCTAAGCGACGGCAGTGTCGCGGTGCTTGCCGAGGAACGCAGCAACCGTGCCTTAGGAGGAGCCCTCGCCTCTTCAGCTCGGTCATCAACTGACAAAATGCATTTATTCGCCACTGAGGCAAGTGGCATGCTGGCGCGTCGTGCCGCACTGTTTTCTGGACCCATCACGGTGTGGGAGATTAAGGAAGATCAAGCAACAAGAGCGATACCAGCCAAACCTTTGGCTGCGGCGACTATCCCAGATGTACCTGAGCTTGTTGCGACCCTACGAGAGTCCAGTCTTGAAGTCGTCTTTGAGCATGGTGTGATTGTCGGAGAAATTGCTGGTCTGGAAGTCGCTCGAATCGTTTCAGACGAAAATGGAGAGCGTATTGAGGTTGGTGTGGGTGCCCACGATCGAGAAGCATTTGGTCTTCTCCACGGAGACCTCCCCACACCACAAGCCATTGAGCAAGTCGCAAACGTTGTCCGGTCGCATCGACTTCCGGGTGCTGAGCCCCATCCTTTGAATCGCCTAGGTGCCGAAAGGTGGCTGAGAGCCCATCTCATTTCTCACCCTGAAAGGGTTGGGCTGACACGACTTAGCGCGGCAGCACCTCCCGTTAAGAGAACGAACTTAAAAGAAGCTGTCCCAGCGGTTGCGCGAGGCACGTCAGATGACGGAGGAGAAACGATTGTTGTTTGCGGAGTTGGGATTGACCTGGATCTGGTGCCCTTTGCCGCCGATGCACGTCTGTTGCATAACCCTGAGGCACAACTAAAGATCGTCGTCCCCCACCGCGATGCTCACCAAATTCTCCGAGAACTAGTTGATCGACTACTTGACCCAGCCGAGATTCTTGGGATCGACGACGGTTGGCGCGAATGGGCAAGCCCTCCATCGGTACCCTGAGAGTGTGCTTGATCGTTTACTGGGACTAGAAGAAGAGTTGGCTCACGTCGAGTCTCAACTCGGAGATCCTCAAGTAACTAGTGACCGAGGTCGGTTCATCGAGGTAAGTCGGCGTCATTCCCAGTTGACTGAAATGATCGAAGTTGGATCTTCGTGGCGAACAGCACTTGAAGATGCCACCGCTGCGAGAGAGATCGCTGAATCTAGCAGCGGTGAAGAATTAGTCGAAGCCCGCGAAATGGAAACAGTTGCGCTATCAGAGGCTGAAGCCCTTGAAGAGAAATTTCGCTTCATGTTGCTCCCTCGTGATCCAAACGATGACCGAAATGTGATTGTTGAGATACGAGGAGCTGAAGGAGGCGAGGAAGCAAACCTTTGGGCTCGAGACCTTTTCGAAATGTATCGCTCATACATAAATACCAAGGGTTGGGGAATAGAAGTTCTGGGTAGCCACTTCAGCGATATGGGTGGATATACCGACATTGCGTTCTTGATAAAAGGTGACGGCGTTTGGAGTCATCTAAAACACGAAGGTGGACCGCACCGCGTCCAACGCGTACCAGTCACAGAGTCGCAAGGTCGAGTTCATACATCTTCTGCTGCAGTAACTGTGCTGCCAGAAGCGGATGAAGTAGAAGTGGATATTGACCCCAACGACCTAGAGATCGACACCTACCGATCATCAGGTCCAGGCGGTCAGTCCGTTAACACAACTGACTCAGCAGTCCGGGTAACTCACTTGCCGACAGGTCTTGTGGTTTCGATGCAAGATGAAAAGAGTCAACTGCAAAACAAGGCCAAAGCATTGCGCGTGCTGCGAGCGCGCCTGTTAAAGCTCCGGCAAGACGAGCAGGCATCTAGTCAGGCAGCCCAGAAACGTGACCAAGCTAAGAGCGGTGGACGCGCGGAAAAGATCCGCACCTACAACTTTAAGGAGAGTCGAGTAACCGACCATCGGATCGGCTTGACTTTGTACAAGTTGGAACGCGTTTTGGCCGGCGACCTCGATGAAGTGGTGAAACCACTGATGCTTCATGAACGCGAACAACAGCTTGAGGCCGGAAATGGCGAGGCTTGACGACAATTCAGACAACGTTCTGACGCTCACCGAACTACATAACGAAGTTCTGGAAGCACTTCAAGCTGCCTCTATCGACGATTCCGAGTTAAGCGCTCGTCGAATCCTTGAAGAAACCACGGGCATCGATATAGGTCAGTTTCCTGCTGAGGGCGACCAGTTAATTACGCACCGAGCAGTTGCCCGAACCGATGCATTAACCGCAAGGCGCGCCAACGGTGAGCCATTGCAATATGTCATCGGCAGCTGGGATTTCCGGTACTTGGACTTGGCTGTCGACCCAAGAGCCTTAATCCCTCGACCTGAGACGGAAGTCGTTGTCGGATGGGCGGTTGACCTGCTGAACTCGAACGACAAAAACATTGCCGAGAATCCGGTTGTCGTCGACTTAGGAACCGGTAGTGGCGCGATTGCCCTATCAATAGCCCACGAGGTCCCCAACGCACTGGTTCATGCCACTGATACATCTGCAGAAGCCCTCGCATTAGCTAGCTCCAATCTTGCTGGCCTCGGAGGCGCAGCAGCAAGAGTTCAACTGCATAACGGTGACTGGTTCAAAGCTTTACCCGAGAGGCTTATCGGACAACTCGACCTGCTGATATCGAACCCGCCATACGTGTCTACGAACTACCCACTCCCTCCAGTGATTGCGAACTGGGAGCCGGCCACCGCTCTGTTAGGAGGCGAGGACGGCTTCACCTACTTAGATCTACTAGCGCGAGAAAGCAGACGGTGGTTACGTCCCGGTGGGTGGCTCATTCTTGAGTGCGGGTCAGAGCAAACGGTCCGATTACGAGACCTTGTTATTGCTCGGGGTTATAACGAAGTCGCTATTAACTGTGACTTCTCAGGAAACGAAAGGTTTGTGACAGCGCGCCGACCTATGGACGATGTTGACGAATCGCACCTCAGAGGAGCTACCACTGCGCTAGAAGCGGGTTCTTTAGTCGTCGCCCCGACAGACACACTCCCAGGGCTTTTAGCCAAGTACAGCGACACAACAGCGGTTGAGGACTCTTATAGAGCCAAGGACCGTCCACTAGACCAGCCTGTTCCGGTGTTAGTAAGTGGAATTGAGCAGGCTGACGGACTCGTCCACCTCGATTACGAAGTGAAAAAGCTCATCGAGGATCACTGGCCCGGCGCCCTGACTATCGTCGCGCCGCGCCGGGACGGAGTTGACCCGGTGACTGGAGGGAACACACTAGGTATTAGATGCCCGGCACCCGGATGGCTCCGCTTACTCATCGATGATGTTGGACCCGTCACCGGATCAAGCGCGAATTTGCATGCCGTTGAAACTCAACTGCGTGCGCAAGATGCAGCTGCAACCCTTGCCATTGAAGTTGCCTATGTCATTCCGGGAACTTCCCAAGGAGGATTGGCGTCGACGGTTGTTGACACAACAGGTAACGCACTCGCCGTGCTTCGCCAGGGCGCTGTTGACTTGCATCAAAAAAAATAGTTCCAGCGCAAATTTCGAAGTTGAATTAGTCGCGATCATTGAAGCTCCGCGTGGGAAGATAGCTGGGCCGCCGTAGAGAGAGGGCTGTGTGTCTGTTATCGCTCTTGGAGCTGACCATGCAGGATTCGCGCTTAAACAGATAATCGCTCAATACCTAGCAAAAGAAGGTCACGAAATAGTTGATTGCGGGACTTACGACGAAACGCGAGTCGACTATCCCGATTATGGAGCAGCTGTCGGGGTGTCAGTCGCTAATCGTGATGCGGAATGCGGCGTCGTGGTGTGCGGTAGCGGAATCGGAATCGTCATGGCTGCGGGCAAGGTGCCCGGTATTCGTGCCGCCACAGTCCATGACATGACAACTGCTCGCTTAAGTCGGGAACACAATGACGCCAACGTGATTGGCATTGGAGCGCGCATGGTGGGTGAACAAACAGCTCTGGACATAGTGGATGCATACTTAGGTGCTTCCTTCCAAGGTGGACGACATCAACAACGCGTGGAGAAGCTGGACGCTATTTAGACTCCAAGTTGAGTGTCGGCCTAGAAAGAGCGCATAAAAACTCAAATTCAAGGCAAGCTGTGTCACCATCTGCCGCGACGATCGCGAAAGGCCCCTACCCATGACGAACCCCAACAACGTTTGGACCGTAGGACCCGATACCGAAGTCGAAGAACTTATCTCCGAGGAGAAAGAACGTCAGGCGACAAGTCTGCAGCTCATCGCTTCAGAAAACTTCGCTTCCCCTGCGGTCATGAACGCTACCGGCAGCGTGTTCACCAATAAATACAGTGAGGGCTATCCGCGACGTCGTTACTACGGCGGTAATGCGAAGGTAGACGTAGTGGAGCAACTCGCTATCGATCGTGTGAAGAAGCTTTTTGGTGCGGAGCACGCAAATGTGCAGCCTCATTCGGGCTCACAAGCTAATGCGGCTGTCTATATGGCTCTCCTCGACGTAGGAGACACTGTTATGGGGCTGAGCCTAGATCATGGCGGTCACCTAACTCACGGGTCACCTGTCAATGCGAGTGGCCGTTTCTATAACTTTGTTTCATACGGTTTGACTGGCGGAGACGAACGCATTGATTACGAGGAAATGCGCTCTATAGCGATTGCTGAGAGACCGAAGCTAATTGTTGCCGGCGCAACAGCGTATCCGCGACGCATTGACCCCGAACCTTTCCGCAAAGTATGCGATGAAGTAGGCGCCTACTTCATGTTTGATGCAGCTCACATAGCTGGCTTGATAGCTGGCGGCCAACACCCGAATCCCGTCCCTCATGCTGATGTAGTTACCTTTACAACCCACAAGACTTTGCGCGGACCCAGAGGCGGTTGCATCCTCTCGACGGAGGCTCTCGCGAAAAAGATCGATAGTGCCGTATTTCCTGGGAACCAAGGTGGCCCACTAGACCACGTGGTCGCTGCCAAGGCGATTGGTTTTCGAGAAGCGTTAGACCCGGGTTTCGCAGGCTACGCCGAGCGAATCGTTCAGAATGCCAGCGCGCTAGCCGATGCTCTCGCGAATCAGGGATTCAGGTTGGTTTCAGGAGGTACGGATAACCATCTACTCCTAGTCGACCTGAGAACCTTTGATGAAGAGTTGACAGGTAAAGAAGCGCAAGAAGTACTTGACCTAGGTGGGGTAACTCTCAACCGGAACACGATTCCTGATGACCCTCGTTCTCCATTCGTGACTAGTGGTGTGCGCATGGGAGTCGCATCCGTAACTACGCAGGGAATGGGTGTCGAAGAAATGGCCAAGATTGCTGATTTCACGGCGCGAATACTCCGACAACGCCACGACACCGACGCCGTCAAGGCTATTGCCGAGGAAGTAGCCGATTTATGCGCTCAATTCCCGCCCTACCCGGAGTGAGCACAACGACAATCACCAGCTCGTGGCACCCTCCATCAAAGCTCCGGCACTCATAACTAGGCTGGTTGGTTAGATACAAGAGTCGTAACGTGCGCCTGTTGTAATTGATGAGTAGGGAAGTCCCGTGAGTAGGACACTCCAACACGCCGTCGTACTAGGCGCAGCAGCGATCGTCACATACCTCTTCACGTTCGTTGTAACAAGAGTGGCCCCCAAATTAGGAGCGGTTGTTGAGCCCGATGATCGACGTGTCCATCAACGTCCAACTATCACCGGTGGTGGAGCAGCGATGTTCGTGGGTTTCTTGGCTGCCCTGGTCTTGGCTAGCCGTTTGCCAGGCTTCACCCAGGTTTTCGCCGGCTCATCCGAAGCGTTAGCAGTAGTTGTTGCCGCCACCGTTATGTTTGCTATCGGAGCAGTTGACGATCTGCGAGAGCTTTCAGCCCCAGCAAAGGTGGCCGGGCAGGTGCTATCTGGAAGCCTTCTCGCTGTACTGGGCGTCACACTGTTCTATTTCAGAGTGCCTTTCGGGCAGCTTGTCGTCCTGTCAGCGGATTGGGCCACTTTGATAACTGTCTTGCTAGTTGTAGTTGTGGCCAATTCGGTCAACCTAATCGACGGTCTAGATGGACTAGCCGCCGGTACCGTCGCCATCGCTGCGGGTGCCTTTTATCTGTACAGCGGGGAATTGCAGAATGCTGGACTCATCAGTGACGCCAATCTGGGGCCGCTATTAGCGCTGGTAACGCTAGGGATATGTCTCGGCTTTTTGCCTCACAATTTTCACCCAGCACGAATCTTTATGGGCGACGGAGGTGCGCTTTTACTCGGCCTCCTTATGGCATCCGCGACCATGACCGTAGGTGGCAGAGTCGTTGACCAGTTCAGTGGGCAGGTCTATTTCTTTTTTGCGCCCATAGCGATTCCTTTCTTAATCCTGGGCGTTCCCTTGGTTGACGTTGCCCTAGCGGTAGCAAGACGGGCCTACCGGAGAGAGGGGATAGCAACGGCAGATAAAGACCATCTGCATCATCGCTTGTTGAGGATGGGACATGGGCATAGACGGACTGTCATGCTCTTGTGGGCATGGACAGCTCTACTTTCAGGCGTCGCATTGGTGCCGACGTTGACTGGTAGTGGTGACGCCGTCCTTCCCTTCGCCTTGGCTGGTGTTGCTATTTTGCTTTTCTTTTTGCTTCGACCGAGAACTCGATTGGGAGAAGAAAGAGAACCAGAAATTCGGAGTGCGTAGCGAAAAGAACGCGGTGGTATTCGATTGACAGCGGAGTCGCTTGCAACCGGTGAAATACCCCAATTAGGGTGTGGCCGCTTCCCGAAGCATCCCATAATTCGCTACTAGTCCGGAGACTGCCCGTCGCATGCGAGCACCAGCGTTCTCCAAAAACAAACAGCAATTCGGAAACGATGACGCCTTCTCGCGTTCGGTTGAGATCGTCGTGACCCCACTGATTTTTGCTGGCGGCGGCTGGATGCTAGATCGTTGGCTCAACACTGGCCCCTGGATGGCAGCAGCCTTTGGCACAGTGGCATTCTTAGTGAAGATAGCCGCAGAGTGGTACCGGTATACCGGCCGGATGACAGGTATTGAAGAAGAAATGGCTTCAAGCCGTCCGACAAACAGCCGTGGCTTGGACCATATGGAAGAAGTCGATGATCATTTACCGACTGGCGTGACCCTCGAGGAGCGTGCAGTCGAATGAACGAAAGCACTGAGCAACGACGTTTGGCCTCTAGTGATGTAGAACAAAATCAGGAGCCCGAAAAAGGAATTGTCGCTGACATGATCGTTCGGGGCATGAAAGTCGCACCGGTATGGCTGCTCTTTTCATGGTTGATTTGGGGTATCGACGGGGTCGCCTCATCGGCTTATGGACTTGGCTTAATCTTTGCCAATTTCATAGCCGCCGCCGCGTTTTTAACATGGGCTGGGCGGATCTCGACGGCTGCTTTGATGTTTGCAGCATTAGGCGGATTCATCGTCCGTCTCGGTGTCTTAACTTTGGCAGTTGTAGCCGCGAGTAAAATCAGCGTTTTTGCACCTGTTCCACTAGGTATTACGATTATCGTTTCCCATCTTGGCCTGCTGGTCTGGGAGACGCGCTATGTTTCTCTGTCACTTGCCTACCCGGGACTAGGACCCGCCCACATAACGCAAACGAACCACAAGGAGACCAAGTGAATCAGGTTGCCGGGCTGCACTTCCCGCCCATCGCTGAATTATTGGAATGGCCTGGAATTCTTTTTGACGGTTCAGTCATGGAACTTAACAAAGTAGGTCTGATCTATCTCTGGGCGATGATTGCTCCGGTGACATTGTTCGTTGTGGCAATAAGACGAAGCGCTCTAGTTCCAAAGGGCGTCCAAACCGTCGCCGAGTCCTCAGTTGACTTTGTGCGCGAGAACATCGTGATGCAAACCATCGGTCCAGATGGAATGCGGTTCATGCCGTTTTTGATGTCACTGTTTTTCTTCATTTTCTTCTCAAACATCACCGAGGTGATCCCGTTCATTCAGTTCCCCGCAAATTCGCGCATGGCAGCTCCCGCTGTTTTGGCGATCATTGTGTGGTTTGTGTTCAATGCCGTAGGCATTAAAAGCCAAGGACTTTTTGGCTATTTCAAGAACACAATTATTCCGCCCGGCGTACCGGGGGCACTCTTGCCTCTCGTGGCGGTGATCGAGTTCGTCTCGACATTCTTGGTACGACCATTTTCATTGGCTGTCAGGCTGTTCGCAAACATGCTTGCTGGTCACTTGTTACTGGTTACATTCGCAGTCCTCACTACCGCTCTATGGACCCCTGGTCCACTAGCAGCGATTGTGTGGGCTCCATTCGTTGTGTTGATCGGCCTCACGGGCTTCGAAATACTTGTTGCTTTCTTGCAGGCCTTCATCTTCACGATTTTGACCGCCGTGTACATCGGCGGCGCACTTCATCCCGAGCATTAGATTCCAATAAAACACAGGAGAGACGAGTGATTGATTTGCTCGCACAAGCTGACACCGCCGTCGATGGTCTTAAGGCCGTCGGTGCTGGTCTGGGTTATGGCCTCGCAGCCATTGGCCCAGGCGTAGGCATCGGTCTGGTAGTTGGCAATGCGATTACCGCCATGGCCCGACAGCCCGAATCCGCAGGTATGGTCCGCACGACCATGTTCCTCGGCATCGCGTTTACCGAGGCTCTTGCCCTCATCGGTTTCGTGGTGTTCATCCTTCTCAACTTCGCGTAAGGGGAAAATATGAGCACCCTTGGAGCGCTAGCCGCTGCAGCAGCTGAAGAGGCTGTAGCGGAAGCACCTAATCCGATTATTCCTGCTATCGACGAAGTCATTTGGGGAACACTCTCGTTTCTCATTCTCTTTGTCGTCATGGCCAAATATGCCTACCCGGCATTAAAGAAGGCCATGGAAGCAAGGTCCGAAAAGATCCAAGGTGATCTTGATGCAGCTGACACTGCTCGAAGCGAAGCCGAGGGTTTGCGTGCTGAATATGACGCAAAGCTCTCAGAGGCACAAGCTGAGGCAGGACGAATCCTTGAAGCTGCTCGGTCTGAGGCCGAGCAAGTTCGACAAGATCGTATTGCCGCCATTGAGCCTGAGATAGCAGAGCGGAGAGCCCAAGCAGAAGCTGATATCGAAGCTGCCAAGGCGCGAGCACTTGCAGACGTTCGAACTCAAGTCACATCTCTTGCGGTCGGAGCTGCCGAACAGGTAGTCCGGTCCAGCTTGGACGAGGCTGCATATGCGCGACTGGTTGATGATTACATCGAATCAGTTGGCAACTGACACTGATATGAAAAAAACTCTCCAGAATTTCCTGAAGAGTTTCCTGGGACCTTGGCACTCAGCCGCGGTAACCCGTTACGAATAGAACGAGGAAAGCGATGACCGAGAAAGTGGAAGAGTACGCCGCCGGCCTAGCGAAATTGGCTGCCGCCGAAGGTGAACTCGACCGCGTCGCGGATGAGCTATATCAACTAGGCCGAACTGTTGAATCATCGGACGAACTCCGTTCGACTCTCAGTGACAGGTCCATACCTGCGTCGCGCCGAATCGGAGTGCTGGAAGATCTACTCGGATCTAATGCATCGCCAGTGACCCTCAACCTTGTCAGCATGCTCGTCGGTGCGGGTCGAGGAAATCACATAGGCCCAATTTCTGATGAACTAGTTCGCCAAGCAGCAGAGACAAGAGGTCAAGCCGTAGCTGAAGTTCGATCAGCTGTAGGGCTCAACGATGATCAACGTGAGCGTCTCCGATCAGCGCTTTCTAATGCAACTGGAATGAATATCGACATCGTTGTAGTTGTCGATCCCGACATCCTCGGAGGAGTAGTTGCCCAAGTGGGCGACACCGTCTTCGATGGATCCGTACGTACCCGTCTAGAGAAAATGAAGGAGCGTTTGTCGTGACTGACCTGAGCTTCGATGCCGCAGAGATAACTGCAGCTATCCAAAAGAACCTGGAAGGTTTTGACCCATCGGTAGAGTCTGGAACCGTAGGTCGCATCTTGGAAGTGGGAGACGGCATTGCCAGAGTATCTGGTCTACCGAATGCCTCCGTTAACGAGATCTTGGAGTTTGAGAGCGGCGACGTTGGGCTTGCTCTAAACCTCGACGAGGATTCAATCGGTGCGGTAGTTCTTGGCAACGTCGAGAACATTGAAGAAGGCCAAAACGTTAAATCCACAGGCAGAATCCTCTCGGTGCCGGTTGGTGATGGAGTGCTGGGAAGGGTGGTTAACGCCCTCGGCGAGCCGATTGATGGTAAAGGTCCACTAGTGGGATCCGAGCCGCGCCGCATGGAAATCCAGGCACCGGGCATCATGGGCCGACAACCAGTGCATGAACCATTGCAGACTGGCATCAAGGCGATCGACGCCATGACTCCTGTGGGTCGTGGTCAGCGAGAACTCATCATTGGCGACCGAAAGACAGGGAAGACTTCAGTCGCTATTGACACGATCCTGAATCAAGCAGGACTGGGCGTTAAATGTATATATGTCGCCGTCGGACAAAAAGGATCAACGGTCGCCCAAGTTGTTAGCACTTTGGAAGAACGTGGCGCCATGGATTACACCGTCGTGGTGTGTGCGCCCGCTGCTGACGCCGCTCCCTTCAAATACCTAGCCCCCTACGCAGGGTGTGCGATGGGTCAACACTGGATGGAAAATGGCGAGCACGCTCTAATCGTCTATGACGACCTCTCCAAACAAGCCGAAGCCTATAGACAGATGTCATTGTTGCTTCGGCGCCCACCGGGCCGCGAGGCGTATCCGGGCGACGTTTTCTATCTGCATAGTCGTTTGTTGGAACGCGCTGCGAAATTATCGGATGAACAAGGAGCTGGTTCTTTGACCGCCCTGCCGGTGATTGAAACCAAAGCGGGCGATGTCTCGGCATACATCCCAACCAATGTCATTTCGATTACCGATGGCCAGATATATCTTCAAGATGACCTTTTTAAATCAGGTGTCCGCCCAGCCGTAGACGTAGGGGTGTCAGTGTCACGAGTCGGAGGCGATGCACAGACCAAGGCGATGAAGAGCGTGGCCGGGACCCTGAAGATTGACTTAGCTCAATTCCGCGACCTTGAAGCCTTTGCCACTTTTGGGTCTGAGCTAGACGCGGCATCTGCAGCGCAGTTGGGCCGCGGATATCGACTCGTGGAACTTCTTAAGCAGGGACTAAATAGCCCAATGCCGGTCGAAGAACAGGTGGTCTCTATTTACACAGGAACCAACGGCCATCTTGACGATCTACCAGTGGAAGATGTTCAGCGTTTCGAAGCTGAACTTATTGAGAACATGAGGACCCGACATGCGGGACTTCTAGATGAAATCCGGACATCTGGTGCGTTGCCTGAGGACCAAGTAAAGGCCGCTGTGGAATCGTTCAAAGCGACCTTCCAAGTAACCGTCGAAGTCGGCGACAGCGATTCAGAGGTCTAATAGAAAATGGCAGGCGGTCAGGAGCGCATTCTTAGGCGTCGAATTAGTTCGATTGACGCAACCAAGAAGATCACGCGCGCTATGGAGTTGATCGCAGCATCACGCATTGTCAAGGCTCAAGGACGAGTTAAGGCCGCTAAGCCATACTCGGAGAAAGTCACGGCTGTAATAACCAACCTGGCAGGTGGTGGTGCTGGTGTTGACCACCCTCTTCTCACGCAACCTGAACAAGTCAGTCGAGTTGCTTATGTGGTGATTGCCGCCGATCGTGGCCTGTGCGGTGGTTACAACAACAACGTCCTGAGGGCTGTGGAGCGGGCCATCGCTGCAGATAAGTCGCAGGGACGTGACTACGCGTTAGTACTTTCGGGCAAGAAAGCCGCCGGCTATTTCGCTTTCCGTGGATACGAAGTTCACGCAGCCTACGAAGGCTTCTCTGACCAACCCAACTACAGCGACGCTAAGGCGATGGCGGAAACAGTTGCGGAGTTGTTTGAGAACGGCGAGGTTCAACAGGTTCAGTTGGCGTACACGCGCTTCTTATCGATGGGAAGCCAAGAAGTAGCAGTTGAACAGTTCATGCCGTTAGAGCCATCAGAGATCGGTGCTGACGCCGCCGAAGACACGGATGGTGGTGGCTACGAATTTGAACCGGAACCAGCTGAGATCTTAGGACGCCTCCTTCCGCGTTATGCCGAAGCAAGGCTTTATGCGGCGCTGCTGGAATCTTCCGCATCAGAACACGCCGCCCGGCAACGAGCGATGAAAGCCGCTACCGACAACGCCGAAGACCTAAAAACTAACCTCACCCGAATAATGAACCGGGCACGCCAAGACTCGATAACAACTGAGATTATGGAAATCGTCAGTGGTTCCGAAGCAATGAGCCAAGACGACAATGATGGCCTTGAGGATGTCATCGCCCAATCACTTGAGGGTTCGTACGCGGCCCTTGCATCTGACCGAAACGACGCCTGAAACTTCAGGAGCATTAAATATGACCATGACCGAAGACAACACCGAAACAAAAGACGGAAAGGTACTCGCTATTGCCGGACCAGTAGTAGACGTCGAATTCCCGCGCGGTTCGCTACCAGAAATCAACACCTTCGTTGAGATGGACGCAGAGTTGGAAGGTGAACAGGTGACTATCGGTGGCGAAGTCGCTCAACAAATCGGTGATGGCAAAGTCCGCGTCATCTGCATGAAGGCCACCGACGGATTGACGCGTGGCGCTGTAGTGCGAAACACAGGCAGAGGAATTGCAGTACCGGTTGGCGACAACGTGTTGGGCCACATCTTTAACGTGTTGGGCGAACCACTTGACACCGATGACATCGGGGAAGTGCCCGAACGGTGGGAGATCCATCGAGATGCACCCGACTTCGACACTCTGGAACCCAAAGCACAGCTTTTCGAATCCGGTATTAAGGTCATTGACCTTTTGGAGCCATATTTGGAAGGTGGGAAAATCGGACTATTCGGGGGAGCTGGTGTAGGGAAAACAGTTCTCATTACCGAAATGATTAACCGAGTTGCATCACAGCACGGAGGCGTATCCGTTTTTGCTGGTGTAGGCGAACGTACCCGCGAAGGAACTGACCTTTACCTTGAAATGGAAGAGTCGGGAGTGCTTGAAAAGACCGCCTTGGTCTTCGGGCAAATGGACGAGCCCCCTGGAGTGCGACTACGTGTAGCTCTTTCGGCATTGACAATGGCTGAGTATTTCCGAGATGTTCAGGGCCAAGAAGTTCTCCTTTTCGTGGACAACATTTTCCGTTTTGTTCAAGCAGGATCAGAAGTATCGACACTGCTCGGTCGTATGCCTTCAGCTGTGGGATATCAGCCCAACCTCGCCGACGAGATGGGTGAATTGCAGGAAAGAATTACATCTACATCAGGGCACTCGATTACGTCGCTTCAAGCTGTTTATGTCCCAGCTGACGACTACACCGACCCCGCGCCGTTCACTACCTTCACCCACCTGGATGCCACGACTGAACTGAGTCGCCAAATTGCATCGCTGGGTATTTATCCAGCCGTGGACCCGTTGGCGTCTACCTCAACGATTCTTACCCCAGAGGTCGTAGGGGACAGGCACTACGCTGTGGCTCGTCGGGTTCAAGAGATCTTGCAACGGTACAAAGAACTTCAAGACATCATCGCCATCCTTGGTCTCGATGAACTATCCGAAGACGACAGGATCACAGTTGATAGAGCTCGCAAGATTCAACGATTCCTATCTCAACCGTTCTTCGTCGCTGAAGTGTTTACAGGCATGCCAGGAATTTTCGTGCCGATTGAGGAAACCATTGAATCGTTCGAAATGTTGTGCAACGGCGATCTCGATCACCTTCCGGAACAGGCTTTCTTGAATGTTGGCAACGCAGAATCAGCGATGGCTAAAGCCCGCGAACTAGAACAGTCCTGATTGGTAAGTGAGGCTGATAGATGCAAGTTGAACTTGTCTCACCCGAAGCGGTGCTTTTCTCAGGAGAATGCTCTCAAGTGGTGACCCGAACCGTTGACGGAGACATCGCCTTTCTCGACAACCATGCGCCGTTTATTGGAGCGCTTGATATCGGCCAAACACAACTTTGGGCGGACGACGGCGTGGTCTCGTTGGCTATCAATGGCGGATTCGTCGAGGTGAGTGGCAACGCTGTGACGATTCTTAGCGACGGCGCCCTAGCAGCGCAGGACATCGATGTGGCAGAGGCCCAATCAGACCTCCAATCCGCTGAGCAGGCCCTTGCTGCGGACGCTGATGACGTTGAGGCTGCAGCTACTAAGAAATGGGCCGAGACTCGAATCCAGGTGTCAGAAGCCGGCTGAGCTTAGGTATCTTCTCCGAGCAACGTCACGTTGTTATTTATTAGCTACTGAACAAAAAACAGTTCGTTTTCGTTGGCCACGACGCGGTAGTAACAGCCGGATCTTGTGGAGCCGTCCTGACCGCGAGTGTGACACACTCCCTGTCCTTCCCTTCGAACTCGGTACAAGAGTGAATTCTGCTCACAATTGACTCGCACATCCACCAACGACAATGTGTCACCCGAAGTGGCTCCTTTGTGCCAGATTTCCTCTCTAGAAGTTGAATAAAGCACGGCGCTTTCAAGTTCAAGAGTCATTCGCAATGCAGTTTCGTTTGCGTAGCCAACGAATAAGACATCGCCGGAGTCAGCTTCTTGCAGAACTACGGGGACTACCTGATGTCCGCTTCGGCCGATTGAACCGATTTTGTCGAAGTCCAGCTGCTGAGCTGTCCCTTCCTCTAAGTCATTGGTTGTTGACATACGAGTGAGCATAGAGGCGAAGATGATAATGGCGCGTTCCGCTACATAACGTTGATGTCGTTAGGTGAAGTCCACCGATGAAAATTCGCTCAATTTGTCTATGTTGTGAGTGGCTTCGATCCTACGAACTGTGCCGCTTTTGGAACGCATGACCAGAGAATCGGAAATAGCGCCCTCTGCAGTGAACCTGACGCCTCTAAGTAGCTCTCCATCCGTAATACCAGTAGCAGCAAAGAAAACATCATCAGACCTGACTAGATCATCAGTATGCAGAACTTGTTCAAGGTTGTATCCAGCGTCTACAGCGGCTTGTCGTTCACTTCCATTTCGAGGCCATAGCTTTCCTTGCATTTCGCCGCCTAGACACTTAAGCGCTGCCGCAGAAATCACACCTTCGGGGGTTCCGCCTATTCCAAAGAGAACATCGGCACCGTCGCTGGTAGCGGTAGCTATAGCACCGGCTACGTCGCCATCGGGAATTAGGCGAATACGGGCGCCACTCTCGCGGACTTCATTGATCAACTCTGCATGCCTGTCGCGGTCGAGTATTACGGCGGTTAGGTCACGAACCCCGCGCCCGGTGGCCTTGGCAATCGCATCCAGATTTTCGGTCGGACTTTTATCGATAGAAATTAAGCCTTTGGACTGTGGGCCGACGGCAATTTTCTCCATATAGACGCATGGCCCGGGGTCAAACATTGTTCCCCTGGGTGCAACCGCTATCACGGAAATAGCGTTGCCCCGGCCCAGTGAAGTCAACGTCGTCCCATCAATGGGGTCAACTGCTATGTCGGTTTTAGCCCCGGTCCCATCTCCAATTGCTTCTCCGTTGTAGAGCATGGGTGCTTCATCTTTCTCCCCTTCCCCGATCACCACAAAGCCGTCCATGGGTACTGAGCCGAGGATGATGCGCATAGCGTCTACCGCAGCGCCGTCAGCCCCATCTTTGTCACCTCTGCCCATCCACCTAGCCGCTGCTAAAGCAGCTGCTTCAGTGGTACGTACCAACTCAAGGGCCAGATTTCGATCAGGAAGCTCAGAAAGTGACTCAGCCATAGAGACTGACCCTAGCCCCTCGAAGGCGATAAGTATGAGTCACTACCGAGTTCCGCGAGTAGCGTCCATGAGGTGATTCTGGCAGAGCTCAACGTCTGGCATTCACGGCCCGCGGTTCCTACGCGTCGCGTGGCCTTGGGTGAAGATCAGTTGAAGTTTGACCCTGCCCTCGGAGCTGGTGGATTGTTGCTGGCAGCAGTGGTTGGTGCTCACGCACAACAATTCGGGGATGATGAAAATAGTGATCTGACCGATCTGCTAAACCTCATTGAAATCGGTGCCCGAATCCCACAACCACGGCTCCGTCATCGTCTGCAAGAGGACCGCATAGGGCTCACTCGTTCGACCCATCGACTCGTCGGCGCTCCAGACGGTCGAATTTCGCTTGAGTTGGCTCCCAGTGACCGCCCTGAGCCACATGTTCTGGCGGCCCTGTATCGAATCCGCCAACAACCGAGACAAATGCGCAGAAGCTTGTTGACACTTTTGCGGTCGGCTCGACGATGGCAAGGTCATGACCATGATGACCTACTTCGTTTTGTGTCCGGAAGGTCTCCCTTAGACCATTGGGGTAGCGGCCTAGGCACCGACTCAGTTACGTGGGCACTCGACGTCCTCGGATTCTCTGGGCGGTCCATCGACGAGTTACCAGACTCGCGGCAAGTCCGGCGCACGTTTCGCCGTCTACTGCGTACCGCTCATCCCGACCACGGTGGTGTTGCTGAGGACGCCGGACGACGGATCGAAGCGCTCACAGCGGCACGCAATATTCTTCTGAATCAGAGGAGCGCATAATCCCTTGACGCCTAAACATGTTGATCTCGTAGTTGTTGGAGCTGGCATCATCGGTCTCGCAACGGCCCGCCAATATCTAGCCCAGCACCCCAGAGCATCAGTGCTGGTACTAGAGAGGGAGTCGGACTTAGCGTGGCACCAAACTGGCCGAAATTCTGGGGTCCTCCATTCCGGTATTTACTATGCACCTGGGTCAATGAAGGCTGAACTTGCAGTAGCCGGGCGAAGCTCCATGGTTAAATTTTGTGAGGAACGTGGCATCGATCACGAGATCTGCGGGAAAGTCATCGTTGCTACGCGGAACGATGAAATAGACCGTCTCCGAGCCCTGCAGGAACGGGCAGACCTTAATGGACTTGACGCTGAACTGATCGACGCCTCCCGCCTGAATGAAATTGAACCTCACTGCGCGGGTATTGAAGCACTACATGTTCCATCTACAGGCATTGTGTCTTATGCGGCAGTGTGCGAAGTGTTAGCAGCCGAAATAGAAGATCAAGGTGGGGTTATCAGCTACCAGACCCAAGTTTTGGCGATGGAAGAATCCCACGAAGGCGCCCGCGTATCAACCTCGAAAGGAGAGATGGTCGCGGGACTAGTCGTTAACTGCGCTGGTCTTCGATGTGACCAGGTCGCAGAAATGGTTGGTGCATCAGAGGGAAATCGAATAGTGCCTTTTCGGGGTGAGTACTTTGAGTTGGTGCCACATCGTCGTGATTTGGTCCGAGGATTGATTTACCCAGTGCCGGATCCAAGCTTCCCCTTCTTAGGGGTGCATCTGACTCGAATGATCGACGGCTCGGTACATGCCGGTCCGAATGCTGTGCTAGCGATGGCTCGCGAGGGCTATAGATGGCGAGATATCGAACCTAGGCAAATCCGCGAGCACCTAGGGAATCAAGGGTTGTGGAAGTTGGCCCGTAAATATTGGCGCACGGGAGCTGGAGAGATATGGCGATCGGTGAGTAAGACCGCCTTTGTGCGTGCCTTGCAGCGATTGGTGCCGGACATCGTTGTTGAAGATTTGGAAACCAGCCCAGCCGGGGTGCGCGCCCAGGCAATGGACGCAGAAGGAGAATTACTGGATGATTTCGCCATTACTCAGGCCAGCAACAGCCTGCATGTCCTTAATGCGCCCAGTCCAGCAGCCACAGCAAGTCTAGAAATAGCGGGACAGATTGTCCGAATGATTGAGGCCCGCAGTGCCTGATCTAGGAACTGTTTTGAGATCGCCCTCGACTTTGTATATCAGCGACTCGCTGAGCCACCTTCTCAGGTTGGAAGTTGGTCTGCTTAAGCCAGTCCCTTCCCATTGAAGCTTCTATCTCCCACCCTTCAGCGATGGTGGTACTTGCGGTCCGTTCATAAGTTCTGACCATCTGCCGGACACCTTCTTGGTCGTTGGAACGAATGTCAGACGCTAGTGAGTGGACCGTTTCAAGGAGACTGTCATGTGTAACGACTCTATTAACTAGCCCCCATTCAGCAGCAGTGGCGGCATCTATGTAGTTACCAGTCAAACTCATTTCTCGAGCCCGCCGGACACCGATTGCTTGAGGAAGAAGCACGCTAAGTCCCCACCCAGGCATCACACCCACCCGGGCGTGCGTATCTGCGAAAGCCGCCCGATCCGACGCAATAAGAAAATCGCAAGCAAGCGCCAGTTCTAGTCCACCAGTCACGGCCACTCCGTTGACGGCCCCGATCAATGGTTTTGAGCGGCTGGGGAAAGGCCCACTGGCTTCCAAAGAGGCATCTGGGTCTATGTTCCCTCCGGACCCACCTAATTCTTTGAGGTCCAGCCCAGCACAAAACGCTGGATCAGCCCCAGTGAGCACTAAAACGTCTACATCAGGATCGTGGTCCAAGAAACCCAGGGCCTGAGGTAGCGCTTTAAGAACGTCGCTACTCAAAGCATTTCGAGCCTCAGGGCGATTTAAGGTCACCACACCTACCCCTTCGATGACAGATGTGAGCACGGCCCCATTTGCGAACTGAGTAGTTGTCATCCACATGTCCCTTCTCTTCAGAATTGACATCTATTCTGCCCACATAAGGAGTCTGCATGCCGATGATTGAAGGAATGGTTTTGTTCCCGGGCGCTGGTGGCTCGAAGGAGCATGCGACCCTAGCGGCATTGGAAGACTCACTATCGCCGTTACCTGTTATCAGACGCGAATTCTTGTATCGCCGCGACGGAAAACGTGTACCTCCCAGAGCTCCGAAATTGGTTGCCGAACTTATCGAGGAACAACAGGCGATCGCAGACCAATTGGGGTGTCGACCAGATCGACTGGTGTATGGGGGCCGTTCGATGGGAGGTCGGGTGTGTTCAATGGCGGTGGCTGAAGGAATGCCTGCCGCCGGACTACTTCTACTGAGTTATCCGCTTCACCCGCCCGACAAGCCCGACAAGTTACGTGTTGAACATTTCGATGACATCAAAGTGCCATGCCTATTTGTGTCCGGAGACAATGATCCGTTCGGCTCTCCGGAAGAGTTTGGTCAACACCTGACGCAGATAAAAGGGAAAGTGACCAGCAAATTCCTGGACGGTGGACGACATGACCCAAAAAGTCGGGCCCATGTCGCGACAATCATTCAAGTCGTAAACGACTGGGTCGCGTCGTCAAAATAGAGCGCAGTACTTCAACAACCCAAAGGCTCAATATCCTCCGGATTCAGGGTCTCTAATTCTTGCCTGGTGCCTTCATAAAATCGTTTCCAAACGATCACTGCGGCGATGAGTGGACCTACCCAAAGAACTGTCATAGCGGGCCCAAAAGAACCCCAGCGCAACCGCATCCAGCCTGCGGCCACAATCCCGATGGACCCGCCAACAACGCCGATTGCTCCCACGATCGTCGCGGCTCGAGCTCGCACTGCAGTAGGGAACATTTCAGCTCGATATACACCTATTGCCGGCAATAGGCCACTGGCCAGGGTGATAGCAGCCAAAGCAAGGGGCCAGAGTAGAACTCCAGAAGAGTTGAAGAAGATAGTTGTAAAGCCAAGCCCGAGTACTGTCGCCACCCCAACGACGATTCTTCTACCGCGCAAATCGGCTACCCGTCCTGCTATGTAAAGACCGATGCCTCCTGGAGTGGCGGTTGTCACCACGAACAGACTGACGTCCAAGGCACTGAAGCCATGCTCGTCACGCAAATATTCGTTTCTGAACCAATCAATGGGTGAAAGAAAGAGGCCCAGCAAGAAATACGTTCCCCCCAGTAACGCTAAAGGTCTCCAGTAGTTACTTAACTTAAGGCCGGTTACATGATTAATGAATCTTCGACTTTCGGGAAGTCGACGAACGGTGCCAACGATCAGTGGGATCATCAACACCGGGATCAAGAAAATAAGGCGCCAGGACCACTCAGCGACATCGGCTACGGGTTGGGCCCACACAACAAAACCAGCTCCTAAAGCCGCCGAAAGACCCAGCACGGAGAGACCCCAAGCGCGACTACCCGCTGGTAGTTCTTCCAGAGCGAAAACGACGATTATTGCGCCGAGTGTTGCATTAGAGGTCCTCACTACTACGAGACAAACAGCGAAGATTTCTATGGAGGGAGCGAGAGCGGCAGCGCATGAGAATGCGATTCCAAAAGCCATCGCCCAAGCAAGGATACGTCGTCGTCCATGCCGGTCAGCAAGTACGGCAAACCCGATAGCCAACAAGGTGCCGACGCGAATGAGAGCTCCGAGCAATCCTTGACTTAGCTGGTTCACCCTAAATTCATCTGCCGCGTATGTGTGTGTCTCGGCCGGAGCGTTGGAGAGAAAGCCTGAAAGTAACGCAATGGCACACAAAGTGGAGAAAATTGTTGTCGCTCTCTGTCCCAAATGATCAGGAGGAGCCCAAAAGGGAGCGGAGCCGTCATCGCGACGGTTACGAAGAGCGTGACGAACTGGCCAATGGAAAAGAAAGCCAAACCATGGAATCGAGAGCTCATAGTCAAATCGTTCAATGACTACGTGTTTGTTCGGTTCTGAAGTAACGGTGAGGGTCCTCTTGTAAGCCTTGAATGGACCATCAATCAGTGAAAATCGGTTGCTCCCTAGATCTTTTTCTTGAACTAAGTCGGTTCTTGGGCGACGAACGCGTCTAAGCCCGTCATCGTCTAATTGATGTGTTATTTCCAAATGAGTCACGGGAGTGATGTCTCCTTCGCCTCTCGGATGAACATACTGGAGGGATGGATAAATTCCTTGTGCGGGGCAGTGGACCTTTAGATGGGGACCTTCGTATTGGCGGAGCGAAGAATAGTGCCCTAAAACTGATGGCAGCATCACTGTTGGCCGAAGGCTCAACTTCACTAACTAATGTTCCCGACATAACAGATGTTGCGATCATGGCCGAGTTGCTTGAAGCCATGGGAGTGAATATTGAAAGGACGGGTCAGCGCATCGATATCGATGTCCCCAGTGAGATCGATCCAGTGGCGCCCTATAGCTTGGTAGAACGCATGAGGGCTTCCATAGTTGTTTTGGGTCCGCTACTCGCGAGAATTGGTCGGGCCAGAGTAGCGATGCCGGGGGGAGACGACTTCGGCTCTCGTCCGATCGATATGCACCTACAGGGTCTGGAACAATTGGGTGCCACTTTTTCCTATGAACACGGGGATATAAGTGGCCAGGCTGACCGATTGATTGGATCCGAGGTGTTCTTGGAGTTTCCGTCGGTAGGAGCTACCGAAAATTTGTTGATGGCGTCGGTTCTAGCTGAAGGTGTGACGGTCATCGAAAATGCAGCGAGGGAACCAGAAATTACCGACCTCGCCAATTTTCTGTCACAAATGGGAGCTCAAATCGAAGGAGTAGGAACTTCTCGTCTTAGCGTCAAAGGTGTTGAGACGCTGAGTCCTGTTACCTACTCGGTGATTCCTGACCGAATAGAAGCAGCAACATACCTCTCCGCTTTGGCTGTCTGTGGGGGACAGATTCGACTACAAGGGGCCCGCCCGGATCACATGGAGATGCTTCTTCGCAAGCTAGAAGAGATGGGTATGATCCTGGAAGAAGACGATTCAGGCCTGCTGGCTACGGTCACTGACCGTCTTAAAGCTGTCGACGTATCTACGCTCCCTTACCCGGGGTTAGCTACTGACTACAAGCCGTTTCTGGTTGCTGCGCTCACTGTTTCAGATGGGGTGGGAATGGTCACAGAGAACATCTTTGCCGGACGGTTCCGATACATAGACGAGTTGGTTCGGATGGGTGCCGAAATACGAGCTGAAGGTCGTCACGCGGTAGTACGTGGTGTTGAACGGCTGTCAGGTGCTCCCGTAAGAGCCCACGACATACGGGCTGGAGCCGCTTTGGTGGTAGCGGGATTGGCAGCGGATGGAGAAACGGCTATTTCGAACGCACATCACGTAGACCGGGGATATGAAGATTTGGCAGGTAAGCTCTCGTCCGTCGGCGCCCAAGTGACGCGAACTTGATTGATGATCTACTAACCGACTGTCTTAGATGAACCGGCCGAGCACAGATCCCATCGCCTTGTTTGAGGCAGCACGTGAAGGGAAGCGTCTAGCGCTTGCCAGACTTATGTCCCTCGTGGAACGCGGAGGCGACGAAGCTCGTGTGTTGGGAGCTCACACATACTCTCAAGTCGGAGCCGCGTACACGGTCGGAATGACGGGTGCACCAGGCTCCGGAAAGTCCAGTCTCGCTGCCGAACTGGCTTCAGTTGTTCGCTCAGAACAGCAACGACTAGCGATTCTGGCAGTCGACCCCTCATCTCCATTCACCGGTGGAGCGATCTTGGGTGATCGAGTTCGCATGCAAGACCATGTGACGGACGACGGAATTTATATCCGATCCATGGCGACCCGAGGTCATCTGGGAGGGCTGAGTCTCGCTACACCCCAAGCCATCCGAGTTCTTGACGCACTGAATTGGCCCTGGATACTCGTTGAAACAGTCGGAGTTGGGCAAGTAGAGGTCGAAATAGCAGGAGCCGCAGATACGACAATCGTGGTTGTTAACCCGGGTTGGGGAGATGCAGTTCAAGCTAATAAAGCTGGATTGATGGAAGTAGCGGACATCTTTGTGGTCAATAAATCCGATCGTAAAGGCGCGGACGACACTCGACGAGATATTCAGCAGATGCTTGAACTTTCATCTCTCGGAGACTGGGAACCCCCGATCGTGATGACTGTGGCCACCGACCAACTTGGTGCTGATGAACTATGGCAAACGGTCGGAGAACATCGGTCCTACCTTGAAGAAAGTGGTGAGCTTGAGGCACGACGCAAGCTTCGCGTTCAGGCTGAACTGACTGAAATCGTGAATCGAAGCCTCGAACAACGAGTAATTACCGCAATGGAGGGTCCGGAGACAGCGGACCTAAAAGAGAAATTGGCGCGCGGCGAAATTGACCCGTACGCAGCGGCAGCTCGCCTTATTGATTTGTCTGATGGTTGAACTAATCGAGCTCGCCTCGCGCTAAAGCGAACACGGCCTCTCTTTCAGTTGGAGACAGATCGAGGTCCAAAAGGCGAAGTTCGGCTGCTTCGCGTACTTGAGCGAAGACCTCCGCAGCACCGAATTCGTTCACAAAAACCTTGGCGAATCTTTTCCTGAGGCTGCTAATGAGTAATCGAGCTAGCCGTCCGTTATCCGATTCAGCTGTTCGGAGAATCACGTATGTCACAGCGGCATCAAATGATGAGGATCCGCGAGATGACCTACTCCAGTTCAACACTATGGGTCTACCGTTACTCAGCTTGATGGTGCCTGGATGGAGGTCCAAGTGGACGATGGAATCACCTTCACTAACGCGCTCCCAATCTGACGGAGCGGCGATCTTTCCGAGTGCTTTGTGTAAACGGGCAAGGTTTTTTGCATGTCTATTCAAGGTCCATGGCCTTGATGTGAGGTCTTCCAACATTGTTGGACCCTCGATGCGCTCCATCACGAGCGAAGACCCAGATAAGCGTTCAACCAGGCGGGGGGCAGGAAACCCTGTAGATGCCATTAGCTCCAAAGCTTCAGCTTCTCGTGACAAGTCCAACTCTCGGGTACTTGTGCGAACCACATGATCCGGTCCGTAGTGGCGCAGCTCCCACTCAGAACCCACGTTGATGAGTCCTCCCGGTTCCACCCCTGTTCCCGCCTCTTGTCGTTGGAGAATTCTTGTTCGGAGACTCCTCAAGTTTCGTCGCCAGATTGCAGTCAGAATTGGTTTGGCAACTCTTTCTCCCGTCCTGCCTGCGAAATGCCATGGCAAATCAATGGACTCATCCCAACTAAAGCGTGTTCCCGCCGAAATAGGAGAAAGAGTGAACCGGCCGACTCCGGCCACGAGGCCCGAATGTTTAACAGCCATGAGTTTTTCGGGCTCCCACTCAACCACTTCCATATGGTCGCGAAGCCGAAAAGGACCGACACCTGTTAGACAAACAAATGTAACTCCGCGACCTTCGGAGACCTCCGATGTCAACTCCACACTGAGCGCATCCATCATCCACTCAGAATGCTTCGTGACGTCTCGTAAATAGCCCCATACCTCTTCAGGGGCCGCGGGGAGATCTATCGAGACTTGGATTTCCATCGACCTTTGCCCCCAAATTTCGGAACATAATTAAGAACTACCTGAAGCGTAGACCGACACATGATGATCGCTACTGCTCGTGAACGGGCTTCGATGCCAATCTTGCCACCGCTCCACCAAATCTAAGCCATGTCGAGCGGCTACCTGGTCCAGTTCATCGGGCGTCTTGATAAGTATTCGCCAAGGTCTAAGGATGGGCCCAGCTTCACCTACCTGGACGCTTTGGCCTCGCACAACCCCGGAGATCTTTTCTCGGATTGTGATATTGAGCACAGTTGCTTTTGTCATGTGGCGGGACTCAACAGCTCTGGTCGGCAGAAGAGGATAATTAGATGGGACAAAGGCTTCTAAAACGAATAAGCCGTCTGGTGTTAAGCGATCGCTGACGAGCTGAAGACATTTTTCTTGGTCGTCCGGATTGACGAGATTAAAAAACGTGTTGTAGGCGCAAAAAATTACCTTGAATGGCCCAGTCGGAAGCCAGCTGGCCATATCGGCCAAATGGGTGGTGACGAGCCCCGAAGTATCTCTAGCTGTTAGACGTTTGAGCATTTCTGAAGATGAATCCACACCGGTGATGGGTACTCCGGCGGCGGCTATTGGTAGCGCTAAGCGACCAGTACCGACACCTAGCTCTAAGACATCGAGACCTTCAGAAAGGTTGCTTATGAGCGCTGCAGTCCCCTCAACATCTGTTACCTGCTGGTACCAATCGTCGTAGACATCGGCAAAGGCGTCTCCGTAAGTTGAACACAGGTAGTTGACTGAATTCGACAGCTCCATGTCGCTCACTTTATTTGGGGCGTAGCCTTGGAGTGATGGAGACAGCCAAGTTAGATCGCCCGGTGTACCTCGATTGTGCTGCTTCGACTCCGATCAGGCCAGTTGTTCTTGATGCAATGATGCCGCATTTAACTGAGTACTTTGGTAACCCATCGGGTGCTCATCGAATGGCTCGATCCTCCAGAGCAGCTATTGATGACGCTCGAGAAATTTGTGCAACGCTTTTAGGGTTTGGGCCACATGAGATTGTCTTCACTAGCGGTGGTACTGAATCGGACAATCTTGCGATTCATGGGGTGTGCAACCCAGATGGGGTCGCTGTCTGTCCTGAAACCGAACATCACGCAGTGCTCTATCCAGTGGAATCGCATAATGGGCGGCTGATTAGAGTCACTTCGGAAGGTGACATCGATCTCGAACATCTTGAGACCCTGCTTGATGAGGATGTTTCGGTTGTTTCGGTGATGTTGGTTAACAATGAGTCGGGCAGAATTATTGATCTTGAGGCAGTTGCTGAAGTAAGAGATCGTCGCGCCCCTCAGGCGTTGTTGCACACGGACGCTGTTCAAGCTGTCAATTGGCTCGACATTGTCGATGCTGCGCGTAGGGCGGACATGATGTCGCTTAGTGGACACAAATTCGGTGCTCCCAAAGGGATTGGCGTGCTGGCGGTTCGAAACCAGGTTGCCCTCGTTCCGCAGATACTTGGCGGGGGACAAGAAGCAGAACGGAGAAGTGGAACCCATAACACGGCTGGCATAGTGGCGATAGGAGCTGCTTTACAGTGCCTAGAAAATTCACGGGAGAGTGAGATCGATCGCCTGGGTGGCCTCAGCGAACGGCTTGCTAGCGGTCTAGCTGCAGCGATACCCGGTTGTTATGAAACGGTTCCCCGGTCTGAAAGGGCCGCAGGGCTTCTGCAGATAGTTTTTGAAGATATTGAAAGCGAAGCTTTGCTGGTCTTACTCGAACGACACGGGGTGATGGCGTCAGCTGCTGCCTCCTGCGCTTCTGGAGCCATGGACCCTTCTCACGTATTAGCCGCGATGGGAATGGACAGGACTCTTGCTGCAGGGTCATTGCGGCTTTCGCTTGGCTGGTGCACCGAAGATTGGGAAGTTGAGCACGCTGTCGAGGTGGTACCTCGCTGTGTAGAGCAGCTCCGGGGTGCATCATGAGTCGCGTGTTGGTCGCGATGTCAGGAGGTGTCGACAGTGCTGTTTCAGCTGCCCTCATGAAGGAACAGGGCCATGATGTAACCGGGGTTACTCTCAAGCTTTGGGGAGGTCCTCAAGATCAAGGGTGCTGTTCGGTTTCCGATGTCGATGACGCTCGTCGTGTCGCGCAGCAATTAGATATTGATCACTTTGTTTTCAACTACGGCGAAGAATTTGATCGACATGTGGTTGGTCCCTATGTAGATGCTCATGCAGCGGGTTTGACTCCCAACCCATGCATCGAATGCAATCGACACATAAAGTTTGATGCTCTAGTTAGTCGTGCCAAGAAATTGGGATTTGATTCGGTTGCTACCGGTCATCACGCCAGAATTATCGAAACCGACAGAGGCTTGCGACTTGCGCGCGGGGTCGATGAGAGCAAAGACCAGTCCTACGTTCTATACATGCTGACAGCCCAAGACCTGTCCATGCTTCAGTTCCCAGTTGGAGAAATGACAAAAAGCGAAGTGCGTGAGTTAGCGCGGCGTCAAGGCCTTCGATCTGCGGCGAAACCCGATAGCCAAGACGTTTGCTTTATCACGGCGTCTGAGGGCCGTGCCAGGTTTCTGTCTGACCGGCTTGACCTACACACCGCAGATGTCGTCGACGTAGACGGTAATGATCTCGGCACTATTGACGCAGTTGAGTTGGTAACCATCGGCCAACGAAGAGGACTTAACCTTGGTGGAAACGCGGATCGGACCTACGCGGTGCAAGTTGATGTTCCATCTCGCCGAGTCGTCGCTGGCAGCGCCCAGGATTTACTTTCAGAGGATGTGCCGCTGGCAGATCATGTGTGGGCAGACAAACCTTACATAGGGCCAGTACAAGTTCAGATCAGCGCTCATGGAAACCAAGCTTCTGCTTCTTTGACTTCTGATGGCAACGTGCATTGGGTTGACGCTCGCCGGAAGGTGGCGCCAGGCCAGGCCGTGGTGTTTTATAGCGACGACCTCGTTGTCGGTGGAGCGACCGCAATCTAGACGTCAACGCACCAGTCTGCGCAGGCGACCTTCGTGTAGCACTGCCCCAGGGCGGGTTGGTGAAAATAAAACTATTCTCGCCAATTTCACTTCGCTCACGCCTCGTGACCTTGGCACCACCTCTACTTCCCCGTGAAGAGTGACCTGAAGTACGGGACCTAACGCAAGTTGGCTTACGTCAACGACACCTTCGCCTCTGACGTCGACGTCGGCTGGAGCAGGACCTAAAGAAACAATGTCTTGACGGCGGATAAGAAAAGGTTCTCTGGTAGCCAAATAATCATGGATGACGAAACCGTTTGGTACGAAAACGATCCACCTTCGCGCAAGTTGGTGTATTGACCTGCAGCCGAATGCTGCGATCGGCCACCCGATCGCTAGCAGAGGCACTCCAAGGCGCCAATTACCTGAGGTGACAAGGATGGGGCCTGCAAATGCGCCCAAAATCACGATCCCCCAGACCAGCGCTATTGGTCCAATGAGAATGGCGCTTGGAATACGGAGGAGGAACCGTTTTTCGTCACCATAGCTAATACCGTCGACCATGACGTTGCCGGTTTCGGGTAGGAGCGCCAGCAAGCTCACGACGGCGGTGTGAACGACGGCCACGACGAAAATATCGGTCGAAATGCGGGAATATAAATGTGCAGCAAATAGGGCGAGAAGCATTGCTGGCGCGAGAACACGCATCATCGTTAAGCCCCAAGGCCTTCTAAGAATGGAACATCCCAAGACAAACCCCCACACAATCCAGAAAGCGATCGACGCCCATATCTGTCGCTGGATTACGTCTTCGGTTAGTGCTGAATCAATAGCAGCCCCTAGCGAAAATGGCGTTACTGCCCAAAGGCCGAGAAAAATTGTAAGAGGATTTAGGACCTTCACACCCCAATCGTGGCTCATCTGAGGGCCTTCTTCCTAACTACTGAAGTATTAGAACGACAAAACCTGGCCTTCCGGCTAGCTAGAGTCGGTCCTGTCATGAATGAATTTGATTCAGACCACGATCGCGTGACTCAGTTGCGCGATCAGATCGCCGCTCATAACGAGGCTTACCATGGCCGTGACGAGCCAACGGTTCCCGATGCCGTCTATGACCAGTTATTACGTGAGCTCGCTGAAATCGAAGCCCGTCACCCCGACCTAGTGACACCAGAATCACCGACTCAATCGGTTGGTTCGACTCCCAGTGAGATTTTTGCTCCTGTTGAACACAAAGTTCCCATGATGTCGCTCGACAACGCGATGGATATGGAAGAGCTTCAATCATGGTACGAACGAGTCTTGAAAGGTTTAGAAGGCGCAGATTCATGTCAGTTGGTATGCGAACTTAAGTTTGACGGACTTGCCGTCTCCATTCGATACGAGAATGGAGAATTAGTTCAAGCAGCAACTCGAGGCAATGGCCGAGTTGGAGAAGATGTCACGCACAATGTCCTAACGATCGAAGATATTCCTCATCGGATTAAGAACGCTCCGGAGGTGCTTGAGGTCCGGGGTGAGGTCTATCTACCTATTTCTCGTTTCGACTCCCTAAACGAAGAACAACTTGCAAAAGGCGAACCAGCATTTGCTAATCCGAGAAACACGGCGGCAGGAAGTCTTCGACAGAAAGACCCGACAGTTACAGCGTCGAGGAAGCTGGCTTTTTGGAGTTATCAGGTTGGCGAAGTCCTTGGTGGGTCGCGGATGGCTTCATCCGCAGAGACTTTTGAGTTACTGCAGAGTTTGGGACTTCCGGTCAACCCCGAAGTCACCGAATTCTCCAAGTTTTCCGAAGTCCAAGAATTCTGTGAATTGTGGATGTCGAAGCGCCATGAACCTGATTACGAGATCGATGGCGTGGTGGTCAAGCTTGCTGATCTAGCCCAGCGACAAATGTTGGGATCCACAAGTCGGGCTCCGCGTTGGGCGATCGCTTTCAAGTTTCCTCCGGAAGAAAAGACTACGCGCCTCGTCGACATCAACGTTTCGATAGGGCGGACTGGTCGGGCTACCCCGTTTGCTGTTCTTGAACCTGTATTTGTTGGAGGTTCTATGGTCGGAATGGCGACATTACATAATGAAGATCAAGTGGCGGCCAAGAATGTTCGCCCTGGCGACATGGTTGTGGTTCGCAAAGCGGGTGACGTTATTCCAGAAGTTGTGGGCCCGATCTTGGCTGACCGTTCCGCTGACTCGGAACCCTGGGCCTTCCCAAAGGTGTGTCCGAGCTGTGAGCTAGCCCTAGAGCGTTCGGAAGGTGATGCGAACACCTATTGCCTCAATCGGTCGTGTCCCGCCCGTGTAGAGACCGGGATCAGTCATTTTGCGAGCAGAAATGCCATGGATATCGAGGGTTTAGGTGAACGGACAGTTCGCGGACTCGTGGAACAAGGCATGGCTGGTGACGTTGGTGATTTGTTTGCTTTAACCAAACCGCAACTCATGGAGCTTTTGGTGAGCGACTCATCAAACGAGACTTTGGTCAATAACTTGTTGTCCGCCATCGACGCAGCCCGAGAGCGACCCTTGGCCAACGTCCTGATAGGGCTAGGCATCGAGCATTTAGGCCCAAGTGCAGCAGAACTCATTGCCCACAGATTCGGCAATCTAGACAACATTGCGGAGGCAGAAACTGGTGACATCGAAGCTATAGATGGGATTGGTCCTGTCATAGCTCTAAGCGTTAAAGGTTTTTTTGCAGATGATCACAACAAGTTAATAGTTGAGAAGTTTCAACTAAATGGAGTGCGCCTAGATATCACTGACGGTGAGGCGGACGCACCACAGGTGCTTGTTGGCCGCTCGATCGTAGTAACAGGGTCTTTGGATGGTTGGTTCCTGAGTCGGGACGAAGCAAAAAGGTCGATTATTGCTAGAGGTGGCAAATCCCCTGGCAGCGTTTCTAAGAGCACATATGTGTTGGTTGCGGGTAACGAAGCTGGTCAGTCGAAAATGGATAAAGCGTCTGAGTTAGGCATACCGATAGTGGGGGAGACAGAACTTCGCCATTTACTTCAAACAGGACAACTGCCGTAAAGGGTTGAATTAGAAAGAGGTCCAGCACCACTGATGATCAATGTTGTCTGCCTCGACATCAATGATCGGGATGGCGATAACCCTGGCACAAATGAGGCCCCTGCGTAACTGAGAGATCACCATGTCACTGCCAGGGCTAAAGAAGAATTCGCCTAATTGCTGAGTACCGGCATCTAGTTGCTTACTGGGGATAGTGACCCCATCAATTATGAGGGTTGGCTCCCAACCTGGACTTAAGGAAACACCGACCAAGGTTTGTTTCGGAGCTTGGTCACCTTCTTGTGGGATCACCGCTAGCAGCCCACTAGGCAAAGTAGTGGGCTGGGTCGCCCCTCGAGTTGAAGAGGCGATCCAAATCACCAATCCCAAGGAGAGAATTACCAATATCGTCAAGGATGAGGCGACACCCTTTCTAAGGCTCCAGTTGACAGCGTTATGGTCCATTGACTCATCGCCTTTTCGAGGCTTCTCCACCTCCCTATCATGGCCGAATATCGAAGCGGTTGAAATTCGACGCCATGAGACTGGCCGCTACTAGCGATACTGTCGGGTTGTGCCTCTTGACGAGTCAGACGAATTAACGGGTCGAGTTCTTGATGACCGTTACCGACTCATCGCCTACCAGAGTCATGCCCAGGCTTCAGCCAATTATCTTGGGCATGATCTAGAGACTGGCGATCAGGTATCCATCAAGATTTTTGGCGCTTCGATTTCTGAAGATCTTGAATTTGCGAGGCATCTTGTAGCGGACACAACAAAGGCGGCATCAGTGTCGCATTCCTGTGTGGAACAGGTCCGTGACTGGGGTCGATTTCAAGAGAGCGCTTACGTCGTTGTTGAACATTGCCCTGGCGTTACTCTGAGATCTTTCTTGGCAGCCGGGCACCGACTTAACACGGCCCAAGTGGTCAAACTAGGAGTCGAACTTGCCTCAGGCCTTGAAGCCCTTCACAGTAACGAGATTTGTCATGGAGATATTTCACCGGGCAACGTGATCCTAGGTTTGGATACATCTTCGAAACTTTCGGCCGTTTATTTGGGTAATGCGCTGGGGGCCGCTGAAGCCGGACGTCTTGAAATCGTGGGAACTGGTGTCGACGACCGGTCACGAGAGTTTCTGGCGCCTGAAACTAGTAGGGGTCTTAGTAGTGCGGAATCTGATGTTTATTCGCTTGCAATGACTCTTTGGGTTGCAGCTGAGGAACTTCCAGCCACGACCGAGGCTACCGATGCAGCTGTCAGATCGAAAATTTCTAATTGGCCGGATTTCGGTGAAGCAAAAGACATTCTTAAATCGGCTCTCGACCCCAACCCAGACGTGCGTTGTGATGCGAAGTGTCTAATGGAGGGGCTTACTGACGCGGCCGCGAGCTTCGTGAAACCAGCTCCGATTGCGATCCCTACGTCCCTGGTGGATCCGCTTGCATCTGGGAATCAGAGTCAGCAGAGAGTGCCAACGGCACCTACAGACTTCAATCAAGTTCGCTGGCGGCCCGTGTGGAAAGTAGGAGCAGCCGCACTTGGCCTTCTAACGCTACTTTCTGCCGCAACTGCATGGGCCGTCAGCAGTGTCCGTCCACAAGGTGTTTCCACTCACTTGGTTGATCAGTACACGGGTCGCACTATCGGCGAGGTTCGAGCCATCGCTGACTCAGTTGCGTGGATCCTTGACGAAGACCAAGTGCGGACTGACGAATTGCCTAACGGAATCGTGATAACGCAACGACCCGAAGCTGGGAGCCGGCTAGCAGAAGGGGCGATGCTTATCGTCGAAGTGGCGAGCGGACCACGTCTACGCATGACCCCACTAGTTCTAGGTTTGTCGACTGAGGCTGCTTCGGCTCGGCTTGCAACTAAAGGATTTGAAGTTGATCTTGTGCAGCCGCTCTACGACGAGACAATTGCAGCCGGTGAAGTGATAAAGCTCATGATTGATGGTGAGACAGAGTTGGGCGGATCGCTGAGAGAACCGGGAACTAGGGCGGTCCTGGTTGTTTCGGGAGGTCCTGTCCCTCGAACCGTTCCACAACTAATAGGTCTCGATCAGGAAAGTGCTGAGGAAGCACTAAATGCACTTCAATTAAGTAGTGCGCGGACATTGAGTTACGAGGTCAGTGAGTCCGTGCCCGAAGGACTGGTTTTACGACAGAACTTGACACCAGGCCTGTTGGTGGAGCGAGGATCTACGGTCTCATTGACGCTTTCGGCTGGTCCCGACAGGCGAGAGGTGCCTGATATGCGAGGTCTTACCGTTGCGGAAGCCGAACAACGTCTAGTTGAGGTGGGGCTCAAGCTGGGAGATATTGCGGGTGAAGGAGAACTGGTTCAAGCAACAGAACCCCCTGCTGGAACTATGTTGACGCCTGACTCTGCTGTCCTGTTGTGGGTCCTGTCTGATTAATAACTAAGAGTTGTGCCTAGTTGCCAATTTGGAACGAAAGTAGCCCCGTAGAATTCTCTAGATGGCATCGGGGAACAGTCCAGCGCGACTAGAGCGAATCGAAAAGCGTGAACGTAACGCCAAATGGCCGAACCCTCCCATGTACATAGATATGTCTGAATGCATCAACTGTGATGCATGTGTTCGCGCGTGCCCACCAAATTTCGGAGCGATCTTTAACCATGGTATTGATGTGATTATCTTGCCGGAGTTGTGTTCGGGCTGTGACAAGTGTTTGGAACCATGTCCCGTAGATTGCATCTATCCTCTTGCCGCTGAGGATTGGGAACCCTCGTCAGCGGAATGGTGGCAAGAGCCCCTGAGCGCAAACGACCCTTACATGTGAACTGTCTTGGAGATTAAGCACTATGAATCAACCACTTTCACAAGATCTTGTCGCCCACATAGCTTCGCTAGCGCGCATTGACCTCGAACCGGAGGAATTAGTTCACTTCACTGAACATCTAAAAAAAATACTTGACCATGTCAGTCAATTAGAGGGGCTTGATCTTGAATCCGTTGAAGCAATGTCACACCCGTACCCACTATCGAATGTTTTGAGAGATGATGTGACAGGCCCCACTATCGAACCCCAAGAAGTATTGACGCAAGCTCCAGATGTAGCGGACGGCCAATTTCGGGTTCCCCCCATTTTGGGAGAGTCATCTTGAGTTTCGCTAGAGAGTTGGCATCGGATATTCGGGAATCTCGTAAGAGCGCGTTAGACGTTTTGGAGGACTACCTACAAACAATCGATGCCAAAGAGCCAGATATTCATGCGTTCAATTTAGTTGACCGCGAAATGGCTATTGAGGCTGCTGGAAAGATTGATGAAACCGTTGCTTCTGGACGCGACCCTGGCCCGCTTGCCGGTGTACCGGTGGCCCTAAAGGACAACCTCTGCACCAGAAATCTTGCGACCACGTGTTCTTCACGGATCCTTGAGGGATGGGAGCCACCATACGATGCCACTGTTGTGGAACGGCTTCGATCAGCGGGGGCTGTCATTGTTGGCAAAACTAATCTTGACGAGTTTGCGATGGGTAGTTCAACCGAACACTCTGCCTTCGGTCCTACACGCAACCCTCACGATCTAACTCGAGTACCCGGAGGATCAAGCGGCGGATCTGCAGCTGCTGTAGCAGCAGGCTTTGCTCCCCTCGCATTGGGTTCGGATACCGGGGGATCGATTCGCCAGCCAGCTGCGCTCTGTGGAGTGGTAGGTGTAAAGCCGACCTACGGGCTTGTCAGCCGATATGGGCTAGTGGCGTTTGCTTCTTCATTTGACCAGATTGGTCCCTTTGCCAACGATGTCGCAGACGCGGCATTAGCGTTGGAAATAATCGGAGGTCACGACCCTCTGGATAGCACCTCAATCCCTTCACCAGTGCCCGAACTTACCGATGGACTCGGCAACGGAGTTGAAGGTCTTCGTTTCGGGTTGGTCTCTGAACTCTTGGAAGGGATCGACGAAGACGTCGTTGCCCAAGTTCACCAAACCGCTGATGCTTTGAGAGCTGGTGGAGCCACCGTTGACTTGGTGTCTGTGCCAGCAGTTGAATACGGGCTCACAGCGTATTATCTGATCGCACCAGCAGAAGCCTCTAGCAACCTGGCTCGGTACGACGGTGTCCGATATGGCCTGAGAGCCGAAGGCAGCGAGGTAGCAGCCATGAATTCAGCTACTAGAAGACATGGGTTCGGTGACGAAGTCATCGCCAGAGTTATGTTGGGGACTTTTGCTTTGAGCGCTGGCTACTATGACGCCTACTACGGAAAAGCTCAGAAGGTCAGGACTCTTACTAGGAGAGACTTTGACGCGGTCTACGCGAACCATGATCTGCTTTTATCACCGACTTCCCCGTCAGTAGCGTTCAAATTTGGTGAGCGGTCCGACCCGATGAACATGTACCGATGCGACACCTGTACGGTGCCTAGCAATTTGGTTGGTGACCCCGCGATTTCCGTCCCGTTCGGAACAGGTGAGGGCGGCATGCCAGTCGGGGTGCAGATAATGGCACCTCAGTTAGGTGAAGCCCGAATGTTTCAAGCGGCGTCATTTATCGAGTCGCAGGCTCCGGAGCGAGGTGCCACATGACTGATTGGGAAGTTGTAGTTGGTCTAGAAGTCCACGTCGAGTTGGCAACCGAAACAAAATTATTTTCACATGCGCCCAATAGATTCGGCGACGACCCAAATACAAATATCACTCCGGTCTGCCTCGGTTTACCAGGGTCCTTACCCGTTTTAAATCGGCGGGCAGTGGAACTAGCCATGACAATCGGATTGGCTTTGGGCTGTGAAATTCAACCGTCGGTGTTTCATAGAAAAAACTATTTCTACCCGGACATGCCTAAGGATTATCAAGTAAGTCAGTACGACCGTCCTATCTGCGTTGATGGCATGCTGGATTTGCCGAATGGGACGCGTGTGGGCATCGAACGCGCTCATCTTGAGGAAGATGCAGGAAAGACCACACACCTTGGTGGAGAAGACGGTCGAATACATGGAGCTCAAGAGGCCCTAATCGACTACAACCGCGCCGGTGTCCCTTTATTGGAGGTCGTTTCTAGGCCAGACATTCGATCCGCCGAAGATGCCAGAGCCTATGTAGAAGAACTCCGAGCAATACTGATAACTACGGAAGCTTCAGAAGCGCGCCTTGAAGAAGGATCAATGCGCGTTGACGCGAACGTAAGTGTGCGTCCGGTTGGTTCACAGGAGCTCCGCACCCGTTGTGAAATAAAAAACCTCAATTCGTTGCGGTCGTTACAGCGTGCCGTCACCTACGAGGCTGAGCGTCACATCAACCTCTATGAGGCTGGCGAAGAACCTAAACAGGAAACCCGACACTGGTCAGAAGAGGGAAGAACACACACCTTGCGATCGAAAGAAGAAGCTAACGATTATCGGTATTTTCCGGAACCGGATCTTGTGCTGCTCAACCCTGACACACAATGGATTAAGGAAATCGCAGAAGCTATGCCGGAACTCCCAGCACAGCAGAGAGAAAAGCTCGTCGCTCTTGGTGATGTTGATATGGAAACCGCTGCCACCGTTGTGAGTAGGGGACTGGCGCACTTAGTTTCGGACGCCGTAGACCTTGGTGCTAATGCTGGCCGAGCCATCATCCATGCAGTTCAGAATCTAGCTATTGATGGAGCACACAAGCTCGATCCCGCTCATTTCGCCGAGTTGATTGAGATGGAGCAGGCCGGTGCCTTAACCGCTACCCAGAGCAAACAGATTCTTGCCGAGATGGTCGAGAGTGGACTTGACCCCGCCTCCATAGCTCAGAAACATGGATTCGAATCAATGGATTCGACGGAACTTGAAGAGATGGTTGATGCCGCCATAGCGGAGAACCCAGACGCGTGGGAAAAGTTTTGTGACGGAGAAGAAAAGGTCCAAGGTGTATTCGTAGGGGCTGTTATGAAAGCGTCAAACGGGCAAGCTGACGGTAAAGCGGTCTCATCAATTCTTCGACAACGCAGAGGCTGAACTTCTCCAACGAATCTATTTGACTACTTGGGGAAGTTTCTTTGCCTGCCTAACCCAGGCGCTGACCGCTTTTTTCGAAGGCAGACGACCAACTAGCCGTTTGCGACGCTTTGCATCTTCGGTGACTAGTGATTGGTGTAGTTGCGCGGGTCGACGTTTTCGAAGTTTACGGATTGAATCAACTCCGGCAGCCTCTAGCAGCTGGGCGTACCGCGTAGAGATACCGTTTATTCGCATCAGATCTGCCTTGTGAACCCACTCAAGGACACGGCTTTCAGAGACACCGACGGTTTCTGCCACTATTCGCCGCCCTCGCTTTGTGGCGCCAGCCTCAAGCAGGGCGCGACAAGACCAAAGATCAGCTGCCTTCAGGCGTGCCTGGTGACGACTACCGATGTCCTCGATCACCTCGATCGATGGCATAGGAACCTCTATCTCTGTTCGAAGTACAAGTTTGTAGAACTAAATCTGGCCTAGTGGTTAGGGGAGTGCTAGTCGGCACCAACGCGAATCCAGCCCTCTTGTTTGAATCTGCACCATACAGCTCCACCCCTGAAAACCATTAAGGCGACAAGACACACCCAAAGCCAACCCATCCCCAAACTCGCAGTAGAAAACACCAACCCAGCGAACGCAGTGAAAGTACCGACCATCGCCCATGCCAAGAACCGAAGATCCCCTGCGCCGATCAGGATCCCATCAATCCCGAATACCAGAGCATTCAGAGGCTGACTTAGAGCCACGAAAACAAAAAGAAACCCAGTTAACTCAACCACGCCTGGGTCGTTAGTAAATAACTTCGCAATTGGGGAACGTGCAACCAAGAGCAACGCTCCGCCCACGCATCCGACTTGCACGCTCAAGCCGATCATCCGACGACTAGCGGCCTTAGCCGTTTCGACCTGACCGGCCCCCAAAAACTTTGCAATCAAGGCTTGGCCAGCAATGGCTATCGAATCCAAACCCAAAGCCAGCAGACTCCAAACTTCGATACTTATCTGATGTGCCGCTAATTGCGTGGTGCCCTTCCGTGCCGCTACAGCGGCAGCCAAGAGAAATGACGCGCGCAGAGCACTAGTACGCACGAACAGATGGAATCCGACGCGGGCGTAGCGGAAGAGACGTCGAAAATCAGGCCGAACGGATGTCTTGAGTTTTTGTGATGCCCTAGAAATGACAACCAGATAAGCCAAAGCACATAACCATTGAGCAAACACGGTTGACCAGGCCGACCCAGCGATACCTAAATCGAAGATGAACACCAAAACGAGTTCCAACCCTAGATTTATTAACGCCCCAGCGAGGGCCACCATGAGGGGAGTGCGCGTATCCTGCAGGCCTCGCAGGTAGCCGGTTCCACTCATCACTATGAGCTGTCCGACCAGTCCAACCAAGCTAATTCTTAGATAGGTCAACGCATCTTTGCGTACGAGAGCACTCGGTTCGAACAGGTCCACCAAAGCCCCTGAAAAGAACGCGATGCCGACCGTGACCACAGCGCCTGAGAAAATGGCGAGCCACACCGCTTGAACACCCTGAACAGCAGCTTCTCGACGTTGACCTGAGCCGAGAAGGCGACCAACTATTCCAGTGGTGCCGTATGCCAAAAAGATGAGCATGGAAAAGACGGTCAACAAAATTGCGGCTGCGACTGCGAGACCAGCGAGGGCCTCGGTGCTGATATGGCCGACTATTGCTGTGTCGGTCAACACATAAATGGGCTCAGCAATCAACGCACCAAAGGCAGGTAGCGCTACAACTAAAATCGCGCGGTCATGTGAAGTTCGACGAAACAATCTGACTCACTCTTTGAGGCCTATCTGCCATACACCGCTGGCAAGGTCGATGAGGTAAAGATCTTGAGCAGGACCAGCGACAAAAGCTACCGGGTGAGATGCGTGCAGGGGGAGTGCCAGCACCGATGGGTCCTCATCCAATCTCAAAGCCATCAACTGGGCCCCGCACATATCGGTGAACAGGTAGCGACCCTCAAGGATTGGGTGCGGTCCACCATGGACAACAACTCCACCGATAATCGCGCAACGGCCCCGCCCGTGGCGGTATTCGAAGTCTGGTCTGCGTAGATACGAGTCGTCCCGCCCGAGGAACGGTCTCGAACCTTCCACCAGATTCCAACCTAAATTGGCGCCCGCGTCGGCGGAGGTCAAAACGTTTAGCTCTTCAACACATTGTTGGCCTAAATCTGTGAGCCAGAGGTCACCTGTGGTTTCGTCGAATGAGAAACGAAAAGGGTTCCGAACGCCGCTGACCCAAATACGAGGATCAGAACCGGGACCATGATCTGGATTTCCAGTCGCTGGTTTGTGAGGTGGCCACTGATTCGGGTTTACATCGAGACGCAGGACAGCTCCCAAAGGTGTCGAAAGATTCTGACCATGACCATATGGGTCGCCCAAGCCCCCTCCATCACCGAAAGACACGAGCAAACGGCCCTCAGAATCAAACGCTAGATCGCCACCGTTGTGCATCGCTGATGGCTGATCGACGATGATGATCTCCACCCCCTCTCCCGGATTTGACATACCCGACTGCAAAGAATGAGCTGTTACTACGCTCGAACCGCTCAAGTCAGTTCGATTGAGGTACAACCAGCCCATGTCGGGAGAAATCGCCATCCCCAATAGTCCCTGATCCAGCTCATTACTGGTGTCGGAAGTCATGTTGATGACAGGCTCAGCCAATACGCCCCCTGAATCAAACGCGTAAACGAGCCCGTTCCTGTCAGCCACGAAGCCACTTTTAGCGTCAAGGAACACCAACGCGATAGCCCCGGGGAGGTCAAGAAAAAGAGACAACTCGAGATCGATAGATTCGACTTGTTTTGGTTCGAGCAATGGGATGTTGTCGGGGCAAGGTTCGTTGGAGAGCTTAAATTCTCTGGAATCTTGTGAAGGGGTTGAGGTTTCGGTTGTCGACCGCCACCAAATTTCGTCTCGCCGGTCAATAGAACCCTCAGAATTTGGGGCGGAGGTTTGCAATATCGCGATTGCAGCGATCGTTACAAAGCCAAAAAACATGAAGCGAGTGGTGCCCGACAGCCGTGTCATTGGCTCTTGAATCTAGCTGTGAGTTCATCAAACCGGAGAGAGTTATGCCTTCTGAAGTTGCGACTGGCATTTCGCGCCGCCAAAATGGCTTTGTGCGATTACACACGGACCAGTCCTGCGTTACTCACTTTCTCGTAGTACCCGCGTAAGCGGGTCATTCGATCCCGCTTGTTAATGGTCCCCTAGGGGACCATTTCCGCTTACGGGCAGACCAAAATCCCACCACTACCAATAATTTAAATTTGTCATTAAGGAGAAGATCCATGGAACTGACCGGCGCTCAAGCTCTCGTCAAGAGCCTTGAGATGTGTGACGTTGAGGTCATGTTCGGTCTCCCCGGTGGAGCGATTCTGCCCGTATACGACCCGATTCTCGATTCGAAGATTCGCCACGTTCTTGTCCGACATGAGCAAGGTGCTGGCCATATGGCTCAAGGGTATGCGCACGTTACTGGCAAGCCAGGCGTAGCAATAGTCACTAGTGGCCCTGCTGCCACCAATATCGTGACCCCCCTCTGTGATGCCTACATGGACTCGATACCGATGGTGGCTATAACAGGCCAAGTGGCTCTTGCTTCAATTGGATCGGATGCTTTTCAAGAATGCGACACAACCGGGATCACAATGGCGGTCACCAAGCACAACTATTTGGTTACCGATCCTGCAGATATACCGAGAATAGTTAAGGAAGCCTTTCATATAGCCACTACGGGTCGACCAGGCCCAGTGCTTATAGACGTGCCCAAAGACGTCAGTAACGAAACCATGGAATGGTATTGGCCGGACGAAATTGATTTGCCTGGATATTCGCCGATTACCGATGTAGACGCAGACAAAATTAGTGAAGCGATAGAACTCATTCGCGCCGCCGAGAAGCCGGTTATATATGCAGGAGGAGGGCTGCTCAAGGCTCATGCTGCGGATGCCTTGAAACGATTCGTTGACTTAACCGGTATTCATGTGGCTACGACTTTGATGGCACGCGGAGTGTTCCCAGATCGAGATCCGCTTGGTCTCGGGATGCCAGGAATGCATGGGAATTACACAGCGGTCATGGCTTTTCAACGGTCCGACTTGCTAATCAACCTTGGAGCGCGTTTCGATGACAGGGTTACCGGGAACACCGAATTTTTTGCTCCTGATGCCAAGATTATTCATGTTGACATTGACCCTGCGGAGCATGGCAAAGTTCGACTTCCCGATGTGGCGATACAGGGAGACGCGCGCCAGGCCCTAGAGGCGTTAATCGCAGAACATGAAATTTCGGGTGGTTCTAAGGTGGACCGCTCGGAATGGAAATCAACTATCAGCGGTTGGCAAGAACAACATCCACTGCAGTACGAACAAGCTGATAGTGGTTTTCCGCTGAAACCTCAGTTTGTGCTTGAACAACTACGAGACAACACGCCAGATGACACCATCGTGGTGGCAGGCGTCGGCCAGCACCAGATGTGGGCAAGTCAATTTTGGAAATTTGACCACCCATATACGTGGGTTAATTCTGGAGGTCTTGGGACTATGGGGTTTGCTGTGCCGGCCGCTATTGGGGCGAAGGCAGGCCAACCAAATAGAATGGTGTGGGCTATTGATGGTGACGGTTGTTTCCAAATGACTGCGCAGGAGCTAATTACCGCTGCAGCTGAGAATATTCCCGTCAAGATTGCGATCTTGAATAACGCTTACTTGGGCATGGTTAGACAATGGCAGGAGCTATTTTATGACGAACGCTACAGCGAGGTTTATCTAAGTCCGGACCATCCCGACTATGTCGGTTGGGCGGAAGCCATGGGATGTGCCGGTATCCGAGTTGAGTCCGCCGACGAAGTGCTATCTGCGATCGAGAAAGCAAATGCAATCAATGACCGACCCGTTGTTATCGACTTTCGGGTGGATGCGTTCGAAAAGGTTTATCCGATGGTTCCTGCCGGAGGATCAAACGACGACATTATTTTAGGACCAGAGGGTGACGCCGATGCCAAGGCAAAGGGCACGGCGCCTTCATGACAGGCTCAACCGCAACCAATGGTGAGCAGAACCTTCACATTTTGTCGGTTCTGGTTGAGAACAGGTTCGGAGTCTTGTCTCGAATAGCAGGGTTATTTAGTCGACGAGGTTTCAATATTTTCTCCCTCGCCGTCGCACCGACCGATGACCCATCACGAAGTCGAATTAGCATCGTCGTAGATGTTCACAATATTGATGCAACGCAAATAGCCAAGCAGCTCGACAAGTTAGTGAATGTATTGGATATCACGGAGTTGCAACCCGGGTCCTCGATCGAACGAGAATTGATGCTCGCTCGGGTCACGGCTAGTGATGCTGACGCTATGCGACAAGTAATTGACCAGTTCGGGGCCTCAGTTGTGGATTCAAATGAAGAAGAACTAATAATCAGTGTTCACGCCCACCCAACTGAGCTTGATCTTTGCGAGACTGCGTTGCGTAAATTCGGAATTATCGAGCTTCAACGAACGGGCCGGATTGCACTAGGCCACCTTGGTGGCTGAGAATTACTTTAAGAAACGAACGGATCTCTAGCCGAACAGCGGCTTTTGCTAATTAGGAGCACATTGATGCCAGCCACTATTTATTACGAAAACGATGCAGATTTGAGTCACCTTGCTGATCGAACTGTCGCAATTATGGGTTACGGCTCACAAGGACATGCCCATGCTTTAAACCTTCGCGACAGTGGGGTTAATGTCGTGGTGGGTCTTCGCGCCGGGTCATCTTCGACCGCGAAAGCTGAGGCTGAAGGACTCCCTGTGCTCACTATCGCTGAGGCAGCTCAGAGAGCCGACGTGATGATGATGGCCCTTCCTGACACGGAGCAAGCATCCATTTATTCGGAACACATCGCACCAAATTTGTCGGCTGGAAATGCCATAGCGTTCTCTCACGGATTCAATATTCACTTCGACCAAATTCAGCCTCCTGATGACGTTGACGTCTGGATGATTGCTCCTAAGGGTCCTGGCCACAACGTTCGTCGAACCTACGCCGAAGGTGGAGGAGTTCCGGCCCTTGTCGCTATTCATCAAGACGCGACAGGTAATGCATTAAATGATGCCCTTGCTTACGCCAAGGGAATCGGTGGCACTCGAGGGGGCGTTTTGACTACCACTTTCGCAGAAGAAACGGAGACAGATTTGTTCGGTGAACAAGTTGTGCTCTGCGGTGGTTTGACGGAACTGATTCGCGCCGGATACGACACTCTCGTTGAGGCTGGGTATCAGCCTGAGTCCGCGTACTTCGAAACGTTGCACGAAGTGAAACTCATAGTGGACTTCATCTATGAAGCCGGGATAGCGGGTATGCGGTATTCGATATCGACTACGGCTGAATATGGTGACTTAACTCGTGGCCCCCGAATTATTACCGATGAAACTCGTGCAGAAATGAAACGCATCCTTGCAGAAATTCAAGATGGCACTTTCGCAAACGAGTGGATTGAAGAGAATAGAAACGGCCTTCCCAACTACAAGCGCCTTGTTGAGGAGGGTAAAGAACATCCGATTGAAGCAGTAGGAGCTGAGCTGAGGGCAATGATGCCTTGGATAACGGCTGGAAAACAGGATGTGACTGAAGCCTCAGGTGGCGACGTCAAATAAGCAAACTGGAGTTCAGTAGTCTCAATGCTGTTTGTTGGACGGCGAAAGCTCTAGTGACGTGACAGAGCCGCTAGTTACACCCATAGTCGTTCCCCATCGGGGCTCTCTTCTTGTCGCAACACCGCAGTTGGAGGATCCGAACTTTCGTCGATCAGTCATATTGATGATTGAACACGGCCAGGAGGGGTCCTTAGGCGTGGTCCTCAATCGCCCTTCGACGCGTTCACTCGAAACCCTGCTTCCGACTTGGTTGAATTCAGAGGTGTCCTCCTCAACAGTTTTCGTGGGCGGACCAGTTCAGCCAGATGCTTTGGTCGCCTTGGTGCCCACATCTGGTGCTTTGAGTGGATCCAGCGAGATAACCGAGCAAATCTCGATGTTAGATCTTGAAGTAGATATGGATTTGACTGAAGTAGATGTAGACGCAATCCGCTTCTACTTTGGATATGCAGGCTGGAGTCCGGGCCAATTGCGTCTTGAGATAGAAGAAGGGGCCTGGTGGACTTTCGACTCGACGCCAGACGAGTTGATGTGTGATCCGTCTGAATGCTGGCGAAGTGTGCTGGCCAGACAAAGGTCGGCAGCAAGGCTGCTCTCTATTTACCCTGACCAGTCGTATCTGAACTGACTCAGGGGCTTAGAAATAATTTCTAGGCATGTGAACGAGCCGAGGATGTTGATGAGATCAGGTCGCGTTCGGGTTAACTAATCCAAAGCATCCACGATGTAGTCGATGCAAGCGCACAAGGCTTCGACATCCTCAGGGTCTACCGAAGGGAAGGTAGCTAGCCGCAATTGATTTCGGCCGAGTTTTCGGTACGACTCAGTGTCGATTACGCCATTGGCTCGAAGGACAGCGCTGATCATGTCCGCATCGACCCCTTCGAAGTCGACTGTGCAGACGACAGGAGATCGCTGGTCGGCATTTACAACAAATGGTTGAGCAAACGAACGGTCGGTCGCCCATTGGTAGATGATCCCGCTGCTTTGTAAGCATCGTTGTTCGGCCCATGTGAGTCCGCCGGAGTTATTGATCCATTCGACCGTTTCTGCCGCCAAGAAGATCGTTGCGAGGCTTGGAGTGTTGTAGGTCTGTTCTTGGCGGGAGTTTGATAGGGCGATGCCTAGATCGAGCCCAGCCGGAGCCCAACGATCACCAGAAGACAGTTGCTCGATCCGTTCAAGGGCCGCAGGGGAACAAGCGGCGAGCCATAGACCGCCGTCCGAAGCGAGCGCCTTTTGCGGCGCGAAATAGTAACAATCAACTTCGTCTGGATCCCAAGAGATAGCTCCAGCCGCAGACGTAGCATCAACGAGTACTAACCCATCGTTGTTCGGACGACTCAAGGGTGCCATTACACCTGTAGAAGTTTCATTGTGGGTAAGGGCGTAAGTATCCACATTGGATGGCACGGTTGAAGGGCAGGTACCCGGCTCGCTGCTAATTATTTCTGGTTCCCCAAGGTGAGGCGCTTTTTGTACAACTGTTGCGAACTTTGAAGAAAATTCTCCAAAAGCTAAGTGCTGACTTGACGATTCGATTAGCCCGAAAGAGGCAGCGTCCCAGAACAGTGTCGTCCCACCGTTACCTAAAATAACTTCCCAATCTCCTGGCAGGTGAAACAAACTAGAAAGACCAGTTCGAAGTCGTGACACATGATCTTTGACGGTGTTTTGCCGGTGGCTAGTGCCAAGATAATTAGGAGCGAGATCCACAAGGGCGTTGATGGCGTCCTGTCGAACCTTCGACGGACCCGATCCGAAACGCCCATCTTTAGGAAGTAATTCGGCGGGAAGAGAAATTGAAGTTTCGGTCGCGCTCATCGCCTGCCAGTATGTCGGTGGGCCATTTGAGTTAGGCCCCAAGCCTTTAGGAGCCTATCCGTGAATAGCCGAGTTTCGTCCGCTGTCGGACAGATCGCCGAATCCGCCACCCTCGCTGTTGACTCGAAGGCAAAAGCACTAAAAGCAGAGGGACAAAACGTCATCGGGTTCGGAGCTGGAGAACCTGATTTTGCTACGCCACCTCACATCGTTGAGGCTGCCGTCGCCGCTTGTGAGGACACTAAGTATCACCGTTACTCACCCGCAGGCGGGCTTCCTGAATTAAAGGAAGCCTTGTCTGAAAAGACGGTTCGTGATTCTGGTTTGGAGCTTGACCCGACTCAATTTTTGGTTACCAACGGAGGAAAGCAAGCGGTCTTTAACACGATGATGAGTCTTATCGACCCAGGAGATGAAGTAATTCTGCCGGCCCCGTATTGGACGACCTACCCGGAGTCGATTCGCATGTTTGGAGGGGTCCCAATAGAGGTGCTCGCTGGCGCGGATCAGGGTTTTCGGGTGAGCGTTGAACAACTCGAGGCGGCGAGAAGCACAAAAACCAAGGCACTCATCTTCGTGTCGCCATCAAACCCGACGGGTGCTGTGTATCCGAGAGAGGAGATCGAAGCGATCGGACGATGGGCTGCCGATAACGGTATATGGGTGATTACTGATGAAATATATGAGCACCTTGTATACGGAGAAGTAGAACATCATTCGATGCCAGTGGTTGTGCCAGAGATCTTGGATCGATGCGTCGTCTTGAACGGAGTAGCCAAGACTTATGCGATGACGGGATGGCGAGTTGGTTGGATGGCCGGCCCGCCTGACATCATCAAGGCGGCCTCAAATATGCAGAGCCATGCAACCTCCAATGTCTGCAACATCGCCCAGGTTGCGGCGACAGCGGCACTTAGCGGAGGTCTCGAGGATGTGGCCACTATGCGCGCGGCGTTTGACGAGCGCAGAGTCACTATTCACAGGATGCTGAATGAGATCGAAGGAGTGGATTGCCTTGAACCGGAAGGAGCGTTCTATGCGTTTCCTTCGTTGATCGGATTATTGGGTCGTGACGTAGCGGGGCGTGAAGCCAAAACGACTATGGACCTGGCGACCATCATTTTGGAAGAGGCGAAGGTCGCGTTTGTGCCCGGCGAGGCTTTTGGAGCACCCGGATACGCTCGATTCTCATTTGCTTTGGGAATAGACGACTTAGTAGAGGGAATAAGTCGGATAGGCGAGTTGGTTACTAACTGACATGGCGAAGGTATTGGTCACGGAAAAACTTGCAGAGACGGGGCTGGAGCTTCTCCGAGCCCGAGGCCACGACGTTCAAGTGCAACTAGGCCTGTCCCCGATAGATCTTCGGTCCAAGATCGCTGAGATTGATGCCTTAATTGTGCGTTCAGCAACCGAGGTTGATTCCGAACTTCTTGGTGCAGCGAAACAGTTGCAGGTTGTTGGCCGAGCTGGGGTCGGCTTGGACAACGTGGATACAGCAGTCGCTACTTCTCTTGGAATTTTGGTTTGTAATGCGCCGGAGTCAAATGTGGTATCGGCGGCTGAACATTCGGTCGGTTTGCTGTTAGCTCTTGCTCGCAATGTTGCTCAGGCTCACGGGGCGTTAGTTGAGGGACGGTGGGAGCGAAGTCTTTGGACAGGCGTCGAATTACTCCATAAGACCGTTGGAATAGTTGGCCTTGGGCGAGTAGGTCGGTTAGTAGCCCAACGCCTCAGTGGTTTCGACGTGCAGATTCTTGCATTCGATCCATTCGTTAGTTCTGAATCGGCGCGCGAGGTCAACGTTGAAATGGTGGAACTTGACGAACTATTGGGGCGGTCAGACTTTGTGACTGTGCATCTACCAAAGACTGAAGACACAGTCGGTTTGTTTGACGCCTCAAGATTTGCCAAATTCAAACAAGGCGCTTTCTTGGTGAATGCAGCTCGCGGGGGTGTGGTCGTTGAAGGCGACCTGGCCGATGCATTGGACAAGGGCCATCTCGCCGGAGCAGCCCTGGATGTGTTTGATACTGAACCCAAGTTGAGCTCACCGTTGTTTGGCAGAGCCGATGTAGTCGTTACTCCTCATCTAGGAGCGAGCACTGACGAAGCGCAAAATCGCGCTGGTTTCACCATCGCTGAGCAGGTGGCCTTAGCTCTTGATGGAGACTTTGTTCCGTTCGCTGTCAATATTGCCGCTGAAGAGGCATCTGACGCGTTACGACCCTATTTAGGGATCGCCGAACGGCTGGGAGCGTTCTTTAGCGGGTTGGTCGGTGATCTCCCAGATGAAATCGAGGTGAAGGTAGCGGGTGAGATCGGTGGCTATGACACCAAGATCCTGGTTCTTTCGACACTCCGCGGGATTCTCGGTAAATCTTGCGACGGTCCGGTCACTTTCGTCAACGCGTTCCAACGGGCCGATGAACTAGGGGTCGTCGTGACCGATTCAAGTGCCCGCGATGCGGGAGAATTCCGCAACCTTATTGAGGTCCGTGGAGGGTCTCATGCGGTTGCGGGGACCCTTGTCCGTTCAGCAAATGAGCCACGTATCGTGATGATTGACGATCATTCAGTTGAAGTGCCATTGGCGAACCACATATTGGTGATTAGAAATGATGATCGTCCTGGAATGATCGGAACGGTAGGGACGATCTTGGGTGAGGCGGATGTCAATATTTCGTTTATGGGTTTGGGGCGTGATGGAGCGGGAGATCATGCCTTGATGGCGTTGGCATCGGATCATTCGATAGCTGAACAGACCCTCGAAACCTTGAGGTCTGAGAAGGGGATCCAGTCAGCTTCGGTAGTGGAGCTCGAATAGTGGTCGCTCGAGATAATCGCTAGCGGGTACTTGGAAGCCAACCCGATCTTTCAGTTTCGTAACCGTCGATCGAATCTTCGCTTCGGAGAGTGATCCCGATGTCGTCGAGTCCTTCAAGGAAACGTTCCCTTGTAGCGTCATCCATCGGGAAGTCTTCCTCTAGTCCGATCGCCGGAACCAGCACCTTTAGTCGTTCGACATCAACAGTGACTGATAGGTCCGGGTCTTGATGGAGTGCTTCTCTCAGCTTAGAAGCCCCGTCCTCGCTGATTTGGCACGGAATCAGGCCGTTCTTTGTCGCATTGTTTCTAAAAATGTCGCCGAACCGGGGAGAGATCACGGCCATGAATCCGTAATCCATAAGCGCCCAGACCGCATGTTCGCGTGACGATCCAGTTCCAAAGTTGGACCCTGCTACCAAGATTGATGCACCAGCGTAATTTTCATCGTTCAGGATGAAATCTCGATCGTCTCGCCACTCGGAGAACAATCCCTTTCCAAACCCGGTGCGCTCAACTCGTTTCAGCCAGTCGCTTGGGATGATCTGGTCCGTGTCAACGTCACTTCGATCAAGAGGGACTGCCTGTCCTTCATGTACTCGAACTGCTTGCATCGCTATTCCTCTTTCAGTCCAGATCGTCTGGGGTTGCGAAGGTGCCGGCAATAGCGCTTGCTGCAGCTACTGCGGGTGAAACGAGGTGTGTTCGTCCGCCACGCCCCTGTCTACCTTCGAAATTTCGGTTTGAGGTTGACGCTGAACGTTCACCTGGCTCCAACTTGTCGGGATTCATAGCCAAACACATTGAGCACCCTGGTTCGCGCCAGTCAAAGCCAGCATCTTTGAACACTTGGTCAAGTCCTTCCGCTTCAGCTTGAGCTTTAACTTCGAAAGAACCTGGAACTACTAGTGTCCGAACTCCCTGCTTTACTTGTCTTCCCTCGGCGACTTCAGCAGCTAAACGAAGATCCTCGATCCTAGAGTTGGTGCAGGACCCGATAAAGACGGTATCTACTGAGACGTCGCTCAGTTTGGCTCCAGCCGTCAAACCCATATATTCCAGGGCCCGTTCAGCGGTCCCGGCCTCCACCGGATCTGAATAAGCCTCTGGTCCCGGGATCGGTGCGCTGATAGGTATGACGTGGGCAGGGTTCGTACCCCAGGTGACGTGGGGTTCCAGTTGAGTTGCGTCGATGTCGACTGACTTGTCGAAGACAGCATCGCTATCTGTTACTAAATTATTCCATTCAGTCACAGCGTCATCCCAGTCTTTTCCTTGAGGAGCATGTGGTCGACCCTCCAAGTAAGAGAAAGTCACGTCGTCAGGAGCTATTAGGCCGGCCTTGGCGCCTGCTTCGATTGACATATTGCATACTGTCATTCGACCTTCCATTGATAAGGCCCGGATTGCTGAGCCGCGATATTCAATGATGTGACCGATCCCGCCACCGGTCCCTATTCGCCCGATAATGGCTAAGACGATGTCTTTCGCTGTCACCCCTGCAGGAACGTCACCTTCGACGTTAACTGTCATCGTGCTAGGTCGACTTTGGGGGAGAGTCTGGCTAGCAAGTACATGCTCTACCTCCGACGTACCAATCCCAAACGCTAAAGCTCCGAATGCGCCGTGAGTTGAAGTGTGGCTATCTCCACACACCACAGTCATCCCCGGCAAAGTGAGCCCTTTTTCCGGTCCGATGACGTGGACTATGCCCTGACCGGGATGACCCATTGGGTACAGCTGGATACCAAATTCCTCACAGTTATCTCTTAGTACCTCAACCTGTTTTCTGCTGATCTCATCTGCTATCGGCAGATGAATATCTTCTGTAGGGACATTGTGATCCTCAGTGGCTACCGTCAAATCGGGTCGACGGACACTTCTGCCGTTCAGTCTTAAACCATCGAAAGCCTGAGGGGAAGTCACCTCATGAATGAGGTGAAGGTCTATGTACAACAGATCGGGCAGACCGTCGCCGCTCCGTACTACGTGACGTTCCCATACCTTGTCGCTAAGGGTCTTACCGGACATCTAGATCCTTTGGTTTCGTGCTACTGCGCCACGAGGGCATTACATCACTGTGTCAGTCAGTGCCTGCCTCGGTCCAGTTGGACTTTGTCAAGACATCTGTGATTGCTGATAAAAGGGCCTCTCGAAAGGCTTGAGGCTTACCAACGCAGGCCGTGTGACTGCCCTCTACTTCATGGCTAGTTGCCCCCGGAATCACTTCAAGCATCTCGCGTTGTCGCGATACCGACACAACCTCGTCGCTTGTGGTTATGACCGCCGACACAGGAATATCGATCGTCCGAAGCCAGCGTCGACTGTCGAATAATCCGATGCGGTGACCAGCCTGGATGAGCTTCAGAGGATCATGGCGACGTAACTCGCCGATGGCCCATTGGCGGAGGTCTTTACCTGACTTTCCTGTGAGAAGCTGACTACCAATCAGTTGGCGTAATGCCCTAGGGATTACCTTCGCTGCTTGAGCCAAAGTGCCGATCACAGCGAATCGAACATGATCCTGTTTTGTAGTGCTGAAAGAAGCGGCCGTTGCGCACATCACAAGACCAAACACTCGCTTCGGATGTCGTCTCCAGATGAGTTGAGCTATTGGCCCGCCCATTGAATATCCGACAGCTATGACACGATCTATTCCGAGTTCGTCGAGAAGGGCGACAGCGTCATCAGCGCAATCGGTTAAACGAAAAGGTCTCCGGGAACGGATACCGCGACCGTGGCCACGATGATCCAGAGCGACCAAACCGTACTTACCGTCTAACGCTGAATAGCTGCTGTACCAATTGAGGTCAGCCGTTGCCGTCCAGCCATGAAGCAACAGAATTGTTGGAGCGCCGGGTGGGGCTTCAACTACTCGAGCGAAAGTACGTCCGCGTCCCGGCAGTTCATAGTGACGTCCTCGCGGTAGAACCAAACGGTTTTGTTGATCGTCTTGCTGTGATGCTTCTCTGGGAGCAATTGCTGCGTCACCGCTCATCGAAAATCTTTATGCCTCGATAGCGATGATCTCGACGGACAAAGACCCTGCACCCGCTTCGTACTGAACTACTTGGCCGACGACACCACCTTCAAGAGCTTGACCTATAGGAGAGCCGGGGGAAATAACTTCCACACCCTCAACGCGTTCCTCTATAGAACCGAAAAGAAATTTTTCTGTTGTCTTCTCGCCCTCGAAACGGATTTCCACCACGACACCCGGGTTGACCGAATCACTTGATGTTTGCTCGACAATTTCACAGTTCTCAAGGACTGAAGCAAGATGAAGAATCCGCCCCTCCATTTTCCCTTGCTCCTCTTTCGCAGCGTGGTAATCGCCGTTTTCTGATAGATCTCCAAGCAATCGGGCCTCTTCGATCTTGTCGGCAATGTCAATCCGACCGCGGGTAGTGAGATCTTTGAACTCATTGGCGAGACGAGCATGAGCTTCAGGAGAAAGGTGTTGCAATTCAGCCACCCCTAAAGCGTATCGAATTCGGCTTGAGGTGTGAACTGCACCCTAGGTTTCTGCCCGCAGTTCAATAATCAGTTTGACGTGACGCTCTAAGTTGCCGACAATAGAGGTTGTGAGGGCATACCTGACCGCCATCATTATTTCGTAGCGCACGCGTTTAACGTGTGCGCTTATTGACCGTCCCTCGGGGGCGGTCTTTGTATTTACTAGGGCTTCTTAGACCTGGCCCATCAACCTTTGTCCATAAACCGAACTAGGAGAAAGTAAGTGCCTCATAAGATCGCAGTTATAGGTGGAGACGGCATCGGACCCGAAGTGATCTCGGTAGCGCTTGATGTTATGAGAGCAGCGGGAGCGGACCTAGACACGACTGACTTTCGTTTAGGTGGCTTCCGTTACCTCGAAGATGGGGTTGTTCTCCCCGACGAAACGCTTGAAGAGCTGCGTGCTTACGACGCGATTCTGCTGGGTGCCGTTGGCACTCCCGAAGTTCCCCCTGGAGTGATAGAGCGAGGGCTACTACTGAAAGCACGATTTGAACTTGACCTATACATCAATCTGAGGCCTTTCGTTCTTCCAGATGGTCACGAATTCGTGGTCATCAGAGAAAACACAGAAGGAACCTACGCGGGTGAAGGTGGTTTCCTTCGTAAAGGCACAGCTCATGAAATCGCTACCCAAGGCTCGGTGAACACTCGAAAAGGTGCAGAGCGTTGTATTCGTTATGGATTTGAGTTGGCTCAAAGCCGAGAGCGAAAGCACCTCACGTTGGTGCACAAGACCAATGTCTTGACATTTTCGGGAGATCTGTGGGAACGGACATTCGAAGAAGTAGCTGTGGAGTATCCCGATGTCGAAACCGCCTACAACCATGTTGATGCTGCCTGCATCTACTTCGTCGAAGATCCGACTCGCTACGAAGTTGTTGTGACCGACAATTTGTTTGGAGACATCCTCACCGACCTCGGCGGTGCGGTTGCTGGTGGAATTGGGCTTGCATCATCAGCGAATCTCAACCCAGATCGCAGCGCTCCATCACTTTTCGAACCCGTGCACGGCTCTGCTCCAGATATTGCAGGACAAGGACTGGCTAACCCAACAGCAGCAGTGCTGTCGGGTGCGATGATGCTCGAATTTTTGGGTGACGTCGAGACTGCTGAACGAGTCCGGGCGGCCTGCGACGGAATCCCAAGCAGCGGACCAACCGAAGAAATTGCTACAGCAATTCTTGGGAACATTTCTCAGGGGGCTCAATGACCGAAGAAAACAACCAACCTTCACTTGATCGTCAAGGAGTTCGTGATGTCTCCTGGCCGGAGAAGGTCGAGATTTTCGACACAACCTTGCGCGACGGGGTTCAGTTCGAAGGCATCTCGGTCTCTTCTGACGACAAACTAAAAGTGGCTCGACAACTCGACCATCTCGGGGTTCATTGGATTGAGGGTGGGTGGCCAGGTTCCAACCCTAAAGACGAAGAATTCTTCCAACGCGCCGCGACTGAACTCGAACTCAACAACTCCCAACTCGTGGCATTTGGATCAACCCGTCGGCCTAAAGGCCGAGTAGACGAAGACCAAACCTTGTCTTCTCTGGTCGAAGCTGGAACTTCTACCGTTTGCATAGTCGGAAAATCATGGGATTATCACGTTACGGAGGCGTTGCGGCAGCCTTTAGACGAAGGTGTCGCAATGGTTGGCGACTCTGTCGAATTCTTGAAGGCTGAAGGCCTTCGCGTGTTCTTCGATGCAGAACATTTCTTCGATGGATACAAACGCAACCCGGAGTTCTCTCTTCAGGTTCTCGAAGCGGCAGCGGTTCAGGGAGCTGACTGCCTGGTTCTCTGTGACACCAACGGTGGATCATTACCTCACGAAGTCGAGAAAATCGTAGCTGACGTCGTACGACACTTCGATGGTGTCCAAATTGGAATGCACACCCAAAACGACACAGGCTGCGCAGTTGCCAATGCGGTGGCGGGCGTAGTTGCTGGCGCCACGCATGTGCAAGGAACAATCAATGGGTACGGAGAGCGAACCGGTAACTGTGACAACACGGTACTGGTGCCGAATCTTACGTTGAAGATGGGGATCGAGACTCTGCCTGAAGAGCGCATTGAGAGACTGACGTCGGTGTCGCACCATGTGGCTGAGCTAATGAACATGCCCCCACAACATCAGCAGCCGTATGTCGGCACATCAGCATTCGCTCATAAGGCCGGTCTACACACCAGTGCAATTGCTCGGCGACCCGATAGCTATGAACACGTAGATCCGTCTGCTGTTGGAAACAGCACGAGGTTCTTGTTGGGTGACCTGTCAGGCCGCGCATCAGTCGAACTAAAGGCTGAACAGTTAGGTATAGAAATTGAAGACAAACAAATGGTCGAAGTCGTAGAAGAAATGAAACGGCTAGAACATGAGGGTTACCACTTCGAAGTAGCGGACGCCTCACTAGAACTGATGATGCGGCGGGCTGCTGGGGAAGAGTTCAACTATTTCGATGTTGAATCATTCCGCGTGTTGGTGGAACGAGGACAAGATCGACAATTTGACACCGAAGCGACCCTACGAATAGTTGTGGACGGAGAACGTATGATCACCGTGGGAGAAGGCGACGGGCCAGTCAATGCTCTCGACAACGCCTTCCGGAACGCAGTGATTGATATATATCCTGAACTATCTGAAGTTCACCTCACCGATTACAAAGTACGCGTCCTCGACACCAATCGCGGAACTGGCGCCGTGACCCGGGTATTAGTAGACAGCGCCGACTCAGAGTCGACATGGACCACTATTGGAGTATCCGAGAACATTATTGAAGCTTCGTGGCTCGCTCTTCGCGACGCATTGGTCTATGCGCTTTACCGGCACCGCGCACAGGGCGACAGTTCTCTAAACTGATCTTCTATGGCAGCTCCCCGACACGTACCCTTGCCGCCGAGGGAAGAAGCGAGCACCTATCGGTCGCCCAATGTTGTCCCGTCAAGCTGGGTGAATCGTCGCCCCGGAGATCTTGACTCAGTGCAGCCAAGTGGCGGTTCGTTGGGCCACCAAGGCCCCGACCAAGGTTACGCGTTGCGTCTTTGTCGGAGTTTCAGAGAACAGCTTCACATCACCGAACATGAACACCTAGATGATGTTGAACGTGGATGCGTTCAGATAGCTCTCAAGAGGGCATCCATATTCGGCCGGGCGCCGATAGTTCATGACCTGGAGATGGCATACCGAATCTGGGGTTTTCTTGATGCCTCTGCAGATACGGAACTACTCAGACAGCGGTCCCGGCTTTTTGAAGGGCTATCAGGGTCGCATCACTACTCAGAGGTGCGCCATCTAGTTGCCGCTGTTCCGACTAGAACCTTAAAGATGTCACCCAGCGACTTGGAAGAGCAGTATTCGACCGACTGGACGTCACTATTGGAGTTGTCATGAACGACCCAACACCTGATCGTGAATTACTTCGTCTTCATAGACGTGCATGTACAGATTTTGCTGCCCGCATGCGATTGCCAGCCTGGGAACACCTCCCTATGCCGTTAGCTGCTCCCATGAACGACCTGACAGTAGGTGACTTGCTCTGTCAGGTAGCCAACGGAAACCTATCGACTGCTGCCGAATTAACAGGGCAAGTCGTTCCAGAATCGGTTGACCTTGGAACCGAACCCACCAAAGTTGTTGTCGAATCGATCCGGACAGTCTTAACTGTCGCCTCAGCATTGGATCACCAATCGGGCTTCAGCCCCAAACGTCGGCAGTTGCTGTGGCAGCGAATAGTGGAACTCACCGTGCTCGGCTACGACCTCCAGCAGGCCATCAGGGCTGGGACAGGATTAGATGACCTTCTTGTCGACCGGATATCTGTGATTGAGCCTGATGTCACTGTGTGGCCATCACTCGAGTCACTCGACTTCGATATATCGACGCCACCGGTACTGCGTCTCCTGGCCCAACATGGACGCCCCTCAGGTCTCTGGGTCGACCCTTCTGACCCCTCCTGTGGCACCGGACAGTGCTGAGTGAGCAGATCCCCGACGCAGCGTGGCTTCGGATTCATCAAATTGCCACAGCCGAAGTGGATTACCGAATCCGGCAAATTCTCCCCGAGTATTGGGAAGCATCAACCCCATGTGACGAATGGGATGTGTACGACCTAGTAGCTCATTGTGTCGTCGAAAATATGCGCGCATCTCGCATCCTTGAAGGCGCCCCATTTGAAGACGTCATGTCCATTACTGCCGAAGTAGCGGTTGAAGATCCCGAAATGGCGTGGGAAGTTTCGTGGCGAAATGTCGTTGCAGCATTCGCGGATGCTGACATAGAAGGACAGGTTGAACTAGGAGAGCAAGCGATACCAACTATCGAATTCCTTCGAATTCGGACCTGTGATCTGGCAGTTCATGCGTGGGATTTGGCTGTCGGACTAGGTGTAGATGACCGGATTGATGATGAGGTGGTGTCGGCTGCACTTGTTTGGGCCCGGGAGCGACGAGACCAAATGGCGCAGATGCCAGAACTCTTCGACCCGTCAAGATCCTCTTCTCCCGGCGCAGATGATCAAACTCAACTGTTAGAGATCTTCGGCAGGGAAGTCTGAACGAGCCAAATACTCTCGTACCCTCAAGCATGTGAGTACCACTCGTCTTCGTTTCGCCCCAGCCCCGACGGGATCCCTTCATCTCGGCTCAGCGCGCACAGCACTATTTAATTGGCTTGTAGCGCAAGGGTCAGGAGGCCAGCTGATCCTTCGGATCGAAGACACCAATGCCGAGCTCACCCGGCCAGAGCTAATTGACAATATCTACCGATCTCTGGAATGGCTCCAAATTGGCTTTGACGGCGAACCGGTTAGGCAGAGCGAACGAACAGATTTGTACAACGATGCCGTTGAAGGATGGATATCGGACGGGCTGGCCTATGTCGATGACGGGGCGGTCCGTTTTCGTGTCCCATCTGAAGGCACCACATCGTGGAATGACACTGTTCGAGGAACCGTCATTTTCGAAAACCAACACATTGAAGACTTCGTCGTGAGAAGGGCGGACGGTACGGCCACCTTCTTCACCGCAAATGCGGTTGATGACTTCGATTTAGGGATAACCCATGTCGTGAGGGGAGAGGATCTTGTCAATGTGACCCCCAAGGTGATAATGCTGCGACAAGCTCTTGGAGCCCAGGACATGCCCGAGTTCGCGCACTTGCCGTTAATTGTGAACGAACAACGAAAGAAGCTTTCAAAACGACGAGACGACGTTGCTCTCGAGAGTTATCGAGAACGAGGTGTTCTAGCAGCCGCAATGGTTAATTACTTGGCCTTACTTGGCTGGGGCCCACCTGATGATATTGAAGTGCGCCCAATCGAAGAAATAGCTGCATTGTTTCAGTTGGCAGACGTCAATCCATCTCCCGCAATGTTTGATGTCAAGAAGTTGGAATCGATTAATGGCGACTACATCCGTGCGATGACACAAGAAGAATTCTCTGAGGCTTTAACTCCTTGGCTGAAGAACGAGATCTGGGGTTCCTCTGTTGATCATGACCGGTTGTCGCAAGTGGCTCCTCTGGTGCAGGAACGCACTCGCGTGTTGTCCGAAGGGCCACCGCAGTTAGATTTCTTTTTTCTCGAAACACCTGAAATTGATCAAAGTGCTTGGGAGAAGGTTATGACGACAGCTGAAGCGCCATTAATTCTCGAATCCGCGAAAATGGCGTTTGCGACCCTGGAGTGGGATGTGGATGTCTTGCATGAAAGCTTGCGTGCCATAGGCGAATCACATGACATGAAGCTGGGTAAAGCTCAAGCACCGATCCGGGTGGCAGTGACCGGTCGACTGGTCGGCCCACCCTTGTTCGAATCGATGCATGCGTTGGGACGTGAAACAGTCCTAGAGCGAATTGCTGCAGCTCATACCAAACTTGGTGCGACGTAGAGCAGGCACTGGGTGCTCGCATGTGAGCGTTGTTTGTTGGCCCAAATGAGCGCGCTACCCTGACCGTTCTGCTCTACTGAGCCCATCCGATCGGGGATGGTGTAATTGGCAACACATCTGGTTCTGGTCCAGTCGTTGGGGGTTCGAGTCCTCCTCCCCGAACAAAAAACTCATCGGTTGTCGTTTTTATTGCTTAAAAATCCTTAAAATAGATAAGCGTGATCAGCGCTTTTAGTCTCTATTTGGGCTAAGAAAGCAGAACTGAAATAGTAGAAGTAGGCAAAGGAAACTTGCGCCACCGGTTCAGGCTGGTAATTTGCGCATTCGCTGGGCAGTGCGCCTATGCGTTCAAGGAGAGAGGGGGTGCAACGCGTGGCGTTGCTCGAAGTCTCAGACATAACTGTCCGATTCGGCGGAATTGTTGCGCTCGATGATTTGTCGTTCGACATGGACGAAGGACAAATTCTCGGGCTAATAGGACCGAACGGTGCAGGAAAGACCACGTTGTTTAACGTGGTGAGTCGGATCTACGACCCGACAACCGGATCAGTAACCTTTGATGGTGACGATCTGTTAGCGATGTCTGCTCACGAAATTAGTCGTGTGGGCGTCTACCGAACATTCCAGAACTTGGCGTTGTGGCCAGGCATGACCGTGATCGAAAACGTGATGGTGGGTGACCACACCAACACCAAAGCGAACGTCATGAGCTCTGCTCTTCGCCTTCCATCAATGAGGAGAGAAGAAGAAGACCTTCGAAATCGTGCATGGGCTGCGTTGGAAGAGTTAGGGCTTCAAGACGTTGCTTACAGTCCCGCAGCCGGATTGCCGTTCGGTACCTTGAAGCGAATCGAACTCGCCCGAGCGCTTATAGCGAACCCAAGGCTGATCATGCTTGATGAGCCAGCTTCTGGCCTCACCCATGCCGAGGTGGACTCGTTAGCCCAGGACATCAAAGATCTACGTGATCGCCACAACCTGACTGTGTTGTTGGTTGAGCACCACATGCGAATGGTTCTAGGCATAAGCGAAAAGCTCGTTGTACTTAACTTCGGTCGGAAAATAGCCGACGGTGACCCGGATGTCGTTCGTAACGACCCGGAGGTCATCGAGGCCTACCTAGGGAGCTCATAATGGTTGATGACGTTTTTGACGAAGTTGGCTTAAAGGCCGAAAACCTGCATGCCTCCTACGGCGCTGTTGAAGTCCTTCGAGGATTGGACTTTGAAGTAGCCGCTAAAGGCGTATCGGTGATACTCGGAGCGAACGGTGCAGGAAAGACCACCACTCTTCGAGCGATCTGCAACATGTGCACCACTACCGGCACGGTAACCCTGGGAGATGAAGACATCACTCGAACGGGAACAGCCGAAATTGTTCGCAAGGGAGTGGCGCACGTACCTCAAGGTCGAGGTACCTTCCCCGAGTTATCCACCATGGACAATTTGATGGTCGGGGCATACACCAGAAAAGATAATGAGGTGAAAGACGACCTAGATCGTTGGTTTGA
>JASLTG010000060.1 GCA_030743005.1 Acidimicrobiales bacterium
AGCAGGTACAAGAGCGTGAACTTTGGGCATGTCATCTTGGCCCTGACCTTGGAGGCCCCGGATACGGCCAAGTGAAACTCGCGTTGATGAACGAAATTTTGGGTCGCGCTCGTTGTGCATCAACAGTGTTCGGCACTCAAGCGCCAGACACTGGGAACAGCGAAATTCTTGCCCATTTCGGAACACCTGAACAAAAAGAGCAATTCCTTGAACCACTGCTCCGCAATGAAATCGTGTCGTGTTATTCGATGACCGAACCGCAAGGTGGCGCTGACCCCAAGGTATTCCAAACCACGGCAATACAGGATGGGGACGAGTGGGTGATTAGCGGCGAGAAATGGTTTTCTTCAAACGCGCGTTACTCAACGTTTCTGATTGTGATGGTTGTCACAGATCCCGATAACCCGCCATACCAGCAACAGTCCATGTTCTTAGTCCCAACTAATACGCCGGGAGTGGAAATTATTCGCAATGTCGGGTTGGGGTACGAATCAGAAACCGAGGACCACGGTTCCCATGCCTATGTCCGTTACGACAACGTCACGGTCCCCAAAGAAAATCTTTTAGGGCCGAGAGGTGGTGGATTCATAGTTGCTCAAACTCGTCTGGGCGGTGGACGCATCCATCACGCAATGCGGACCAGCGGCAGGGTGCAACGAATTTTCGACATGATGTGTGAACGAGCTATCAGTCGTACCACTCAAGGGGAGTTGCTGTCGAAGAAGCAGATGGTGCAAGAGATGATCGCCGATTCGTGGTTGGAGATGGAAATGTTCCGACTCTTCGTATTACGGACTGCTTGGCGAATCGACAAATATCAGGACTACAAAAAGGTGCGGAAGGACATATCTGGAGTGAAAGCGGCGATGCCGGGGGTGTACCGCAATATTGCGACTCGTGCCTTACAAATTCACGGCTCGCTCGGAGTTTCGTGGGAAATGCCATTCACTAAAGAGGTGATGGAGTCATTCCATATGGGTTTAGCTGACGGACCAACTGAAGTTCACAAAGTACAGGTGGCTCGCCGAGTGCTTGATGACTACGTGCCGTGTGACGATTTATTCCCCAGTGCACATCTACCCAAAAAACGTGAAGCTGCTCTCACTAAATACGCTGACGTACTCGAACGTCACCTTGAAACGCAATGATCCCGTCTGTTAAGTAACTATTTGAGAGCGCAAGATCACTTCTTCACGGGCTATGTTCACCTCATCGATTGGCTAAGGGGTGTTTATGGGACGTTTAACCGAATTGAACAGATCGGTCGAGGGTCGAGTGGTGTTAGTGACCGGAGCAGGAGGAGGTCAAGGACGCTCAACCGCGCACCTGTTCGCTGACGAAGGTGCTCACGTAGCGGTAACAGATCTAGGTCAAGCAGATGTGGACGCAGTCGTAGCCGAAATTTCTGGTGCCGGCGGGTCCGCAGCTGGGTGGACGATGGACGTCGCTAACGCCGACCGGGTCCAACAAGTCACCGATGAAGTCGCAAGCAAGTTCGGTGGGATCGACTATTTGATCAACAACGCTGGTATCTCTCGTTTCGCTCCCATTGATGCCGAAAATTATGAAGATGAGTGGGCCATTTCATTAGAGGTGTTGTTGACAGCGCATACCCGAACTATTCGTGCTGCTCTGCCATATCTCAGGAAAAGTGACGCTGCGCGTATCGTCAATATCGCTTCGACTGAAGGTTGGGGCGCCACAAAGTTCGGGTCCCCGTACACGGCAGCGAAACATGGAGTTATTGGCTTAACGAAGTCTCTAGCAGTTGAGTTAGGGAGAGAGGCCATCACGGTGAACTGCATCTGCCCCGGACCCATCGACACGCCGATGGTTGCTGACATTCCAGCTGAAGACAAAATTATTTTTGCGAAACGCCGCACTGCTCTGGGGCGTTACGCGCAACCTGAAGAAGTGGCACACGGGACGCTCAATTTTTGCTTACCGGCAAGTCAGTACATGACCGGAGCGGTACTCCCTGTAGATGGTGGGTTGCTGATCAAAAACGCCTAGTCGCAGCCCTGGGCCGGGTATTCCCACAGCCCCCAATTAGCTCGAGGTTCGATACCAACTAGTTCCGCGCCGCCGCACTCAGCAAGAGTTGTTACTTCAGCGACGACGTAACGCCCACATGGCTGTTGGCCACTAGCTAAGTCAAGTCTTCGGTGGTGAACAT
>JASLTG010000061.1 GCA_030743005.1 Acidimicrobiales bacterium
TCCTGGCGGCGTTTCGGAGATTTTCGGGGACGCTCGTCGCGCTCTGCCTATTGGTGGCCGACACTTATCCACCCAATTGTGTTCTTTGTTCTTGGTGGCATATTTGCGGCAATTTTGGATCTCGACACTGACCAAATCGGACCCGAGATCATTTATTTCATTGGCTATATCTGGGTGTCTATCGCCTTAGGGGTGCGGCGACTTCATGACATCGGGCGAAGCGGGAAATGGCTACTGATCGGATTGGTTCCTTTGGCAAATTTGGTGCTTCTGTACTGGTTTGTTCAACCAAGTTCCACCGAGACAAACAAATGGGGGGATTCGCCTACAACAGCAGGTGGTTCGGTAGTAGCTGGTGGCGACGAATCGGACCCGCCGCAACAAACGAGTGACATTATTCGGTAACTGGTTTTTGCGATTCCTGTCCCCGAGCTGAGTGTTTTATCGGCTGTTGTCTAAAGCAGCTCGTAAGGCGCCAGCGCTTACTCCAAGTGAAGTAGCCGCAGCCTCAATATTTGGGGGAGGAGGCCCTAACGCCTCGCGAAGCTGTCCTTCGGTTATACCGAGTTGCGCCGCAGCCACAGCCAGATTCGGGCCGCCTAACGTGGGTCCAGGTTGGCCACCTGGTGGTTGCCCAGAGTTCGGTCCTAGCGGTCGAGTTTCAGTGAATTCACCATTCAAACAACGGCTGATGTACGGGAACTCGTTGGTAATGACGTACACGTACCGACCATCGATCAACGTTCCGTTGCATTCGTCCAGATCGCCAGACCCGGGAACGTATTCCCAGTCAGAGGTATATGCGCCATCTGGAGATGTGCCCCCTACGACAACATTTGGGCCCTGTCCACCGCCGAGGCTGACCTTGCAATTACTGCCAGTTCTCGAAGGAGATGAAAGCTGATAGCTAGACGTGTAGGCATCAGCTATTGATATGTACATCAAATAGCCGTCCGCTGCGAAGCCGACATGAACCAGATCTTCACCCGAATGAGCGTGTATCTCAGCAAGCGATTGAGATAACCCGTGATAGTGGTAGGCACCGGTCGGTTGCACGTGTGCGTTATTGAAGTCCATACCAAGGTTGAAGCTGTCTTGTAACCCTTCAACTCGGTATGTCTCACCCGTCGCGCAGGTAACGGTTTCAGCAGTGCCAGGTTCGAATTTGACACCGTTTACTGCGACACCCGGCACATGCACCTCAGTTGCCGTGCCTCTGTACGCAGGAGTCGTTGTGTACTCATATTGCGCTGATTGCGCTGAAATGGTATTTGGGTTGCCCGAGTTTGGGAATACTCCAGTCTCATGATTGGGTAAAGCATTCGTAACGATTGTTCGCGTATCACCTGACACCGTCACCGTTGTCTGGGTGCCAAATACAGCATCAGAAATCGAATAGTCATTTAGGTAACCACGAACTTGAAAGTCTGTGTGGGTGTGGTCAGTCGTTGTTGTTTGGGTGGCTGTGTCTTCTGTGTGGGTGTGGTCGGTCGTTGTTGTTTGGGTGGCTGTGTCTTCTGTGTGGGTGTGGTCGGTCGTTGTTGTTTGGGTGGCTGTGTCTTCTGTGTGGGTGTGGTCGGTCGTTGTTGTTTGGGTGGCTGTGTCTTCTGTGTGGGTGTGGTCGGTCGTTGTTGTTTGGGTGGCTGTGTCTTCTGT
>JASLTG010000062.1 GCA_030743005.1 Acidimicrobiales bacterium
TCGGGTTCAAACCCGGCCGCCCGAAGTTCGAGACTTGCCCTCTTCCAATGATTTCCTGCCATCCCCCCACTCTACTTTTCTAAGTTGAGGCTGCCCGACGTGATCACGGAAGGGCTGGTTCAGCGGTTACATGCCCCCTACTCCGATCCCTTGACACCCGACATGCTTTGAACCGGGTCAGAATGGTTACATGCGGTCGAGGCGAAGCGCGAAGCAGGGGAGTACGTCGTGAAGTCCGTTGGTGTGGGAGCGAACTGAACGAATGGAAGCCTGCCCGACGCTCCAGACAGACCGCTTGTTTCTACGTCCCTTCCGAGACGATGACGTGGATGATTACTTTGCTGTGCTGAACACCCCGGAGGTGCGACGCTCGTTGCACCTCCCCGACGGTCTGGACCGGGATGACGCCTGGCAACAGATGGCTTGGTTCTTGGGTCAGTGGGTGCTGCGGGGAACTGGACATTGGGCGTTAGAGGATCGGTCCACGGGAGTCTTCCTGGGCCGGGCAGGCCTACACCGTCCCGAGCGTGCAGACTGGCCGGGCGTGGAGGTTGGCTGGGTGCTGCACCCCGACTACTGGGGGCGGGGCTACGCCACGGAGGCCGGTGCCGAGGCCATCCGATACGCATTCGAGGAACTGGACCTGGACCGGATTTACTCGTGCATTCTTCCTGAAAATGTCCAGTCTCAGGCCGTAGCCGTCCGGCTGGGCATGGAGTTGTTGGAGGAGCGCACAATGGCGTACTTTCCGTCGGCCCCCCATGGCATCTGGTCCCGGGCTCGCTGAACCTGCGAAATCACGGTGACGTTGAGGATCACACGCTGTAACGCTCGCGATTCTGAGACTTTCTAGCGTTAGTGGTGGCAGCGGTTATTGGCAAGACGCACAGGTGCCGAGGGCATCGAGGCGGTGATTATCGATGTTGAAGCTGACTTTGTTTGCTGCTTTGCGAAGGGAAAGGTCCAGGCTGTCTTCAACGGATGATGGCAGCGAAAAGTCTGCGATGTCACCACAGTTTGTGCAGATTATGTGATGGTGATGCTCAGTAATATGTTCGGCTAATTCATAGCGAGCGAACTCGTCGTTTGTAGTTATGCGAGTTACAGCTCCGGCTTGTTCTAGAACGTTGAGGTTTCTGTAGACGCTTGATTGAACAAGTGAATTATCAGATTCGGTAATTTGGT
>JASLTG010000063.1 GCA_030743005.1 Acidimicrobiales bacterium
GAATACCTGCCGGTTCGTCACGACCCAGCAGCACCGACGCTGACCAACGAGGTCACCACCATCGCAGCGTTCGACCCAGACGTATTCATCTCGATGACCGCAGGTAACCCATGCTTGCTGGCGATCCAGGAAGTAGAAGCCTCCGGCCTTTACGACCGTCTGTCAGCCGCATTCACGCCTTCGGTATGTAAGGGAATCGCTGCATACATGGCGCCAGCCGGAATGGCAGCTGATGGCTACTGGATTGTTGGCGGTGGCGCTAAAGACACCACTGACAGCGTAAAGATGAAAGAGCCTTTCATTGCCTTCGCACGTGACCTCATCTCAGATGCAGGCGAAGACCCAGGCATTTCACTTACCGGTGAAGGCATCTTCCGTGGATACGCATTCGGTGAAGCATTCCGCATCGCCGATGCTCTGCCAGGTGGCATGAGCCGTACCAACCTGATGCTTGCGCTTCGTAACTTCAAGATCTACCACCCAGGTCTCCTGGACGGTCTTGTAACCGAACTGAAGGGCAACGCGGACGCCTACTTTGTTGAAGGTTCCGAGTACAGCCAGTTCAACGCAACAGATCAGACGTGGGTCATGGTTGGCGACGTAGTTGACGCCAACGGTGGAACACCGAACTGTCGCTGGGACAAAGCAAATGGTGGCTGCCGCTAATAGCTAGCTACCACTGCAAGTGCCTTCGAGGCACTCGCAAATAAACGCATAAGGACCGCCGGGCCAAGGCCCGGCGGTCCTTTGTTTTTCGTACCGAAAAGTAGAGAAGAAAGAGGTGGACTTGTTTCAAGGAATCAGGGGTGCGAATTCGCGACTACGGTGACCACAACGAAAACTTAACAAACGATTGTTTAGGAGCCAACGCTACGTTGGCTCCGCAACGATTCAAAGGGGGGGGCCCAAATGGGACTCAAACGCAAATTATTGCGTCTGCTAGCCGTTCTGTTCGCCTTCGCTATGGTTGCTGCCGCGTGCGGTGGGAGCGATAGCGATGATGACAGCTCGTCGAGT
>JASLTG010000064.1 GCA_030743005.1 Acidimicrobiales bacterium
GTCCGCCGTATGCCGTATATGCGGCGGTGACCGCCCCCACCATTATCATGGGGTGTAGAGGATCCATTCCCGAGAGGTGCTCCATCACCTTCCCTATCGCAGTGAACTCAGCGAAGAGGAACGTGAACATGTAGAGTATCGAGATGACTCCCACGTACACCTGCATTATCCTGCCCAATCTGTGCCTCGCGTAATCGGCCAGGGTGATGCCCTCTGGGAGGCGGTCTCGAATCATTGGTCCGACGTAGGCTAGAAGGAGGAAGGGGGTCATGGATGAGGCGGCATATCCGGTCACGTCCCAGAAACCGCCGTAGTAAGCCACCTCCGACGGTGCCAGAAGCACCCAAGCACCCATACCTGAGGCGAATAGGCTCAATCCTATTCCGCGCCATCCCTGGGTTCCTCGCGATGATAGGTATGCGTCATCGTCGATCCCCCTGGTGGCGGATTGGTATCCGATGTAGCCGAAGGTGACCAGTACGCTTGTAGTCAGTAGGTATGCGGTTTTCGTTTCCATTTCTCTTCCTCCGCTGGAATTACCCAGATCAGGTTCGTGGGTCGTCGCCGTGGCGACCTCTCAGCAAATTGCTCCCCAGTGTCGAGGAGGGGCAGCAAGAAATAGTTCAACCTTGCCGAGTCACTCCGGCTGCATGAACGGATATCCCCAGTCCTGTGGGATTTCCAGGGTTCGCTTAACGGAGCGTGGGCTGACCCACCTCAGCAGGTTGAGTGGCCCACCTGCCTTGTCATTTGTGCCGCTGGCCCTAGCACCACCGAATGGCTGCTGGGCGACTACAGCACCAGTGGGCTTGTCGTTGATGTAGAAGTTCCCGGCTGCGAAGCGCAGTGCCTCGAACGCCCTCTGGACGTCCTCCTCCTTGTTCGCGAAGATGGAGCCCGTGAGGGCGTATGGGGAGCCTGCGTCACACATCTCGAGGGCCCCCTCAAAGTCGTGGTCTTCGTACACGAAGACCGTCAGAACGGGACCGAATATCTCCTCGCACATCGTCTCC
>JASLTG010000065.1 GCA_030743005.1 Acidimicrobiales bacterium
ACTCGACGAGCTGTCATCATCGCTATCGCTCCCACCGCACGCGGCAGCGACCATAGCGAAAGCGAACAGAACGGCTAACAGACGCAATAATTTGCGTTTGAGTCCCATTTGGGCCCCCCCTTGATTCTTTGAGGAGTCAACGTGACGTTGGCTCCTAAACGATCGATTATTAAGTAACCGATGTCGTCACCGTAGTCGCGAATTTGCGTCCTTGATTCTTCAATGCAAATCCATCGCTCTATTTGCATGTTGCATTACAAAAACAAAGGACCGCCGGGCCTTAGCCCGACGGTCCTTATGCGTTTATTTGCGAGTGCCTCGAAGGCACTTGCAGTGATTGCTAGCTATTAGCGGCAGCCACCATTTGCTTTGTCCCACGCACAAGGCGGTGTTCCACCGTTGGCGTCAACAATGTCGCCAACCATGACCCACGTCTGGTTTGTTGCGTCGAACTTGCTGTACTCGGAGCCTTCTACGAAGTAGGCGTCCTTGTTACCGTTCAGTTCGGTTACAAGACCGTCCAGGAGACCTGGGTGATAGATCTTGAAGTTACGCAGTGCAAGCATCAGGTTGGTACGGCTTATGCCACCTGGCAGACCGTCAGCGATACGGAATGCTTCCGTGAATGCATATCCACGGAAGACACCTTCACCGGTAAGTGAAATGCCTGCATCTTCACCTGCATCCGAGATGAGATCTCGTGCGAAGGCAATGAATGGCTCTTTCATCTTTACGCTGTCAGTGGTGTCTTTACCGCCACCACCAACAATCCAGTAGCCGTCCGCTGCCATTCCGGCTGGTGCCATGTAGGCAGCAATTCCCTTACACACCGAAGGTGTGAATGCAGCTGACAAGCGCTCGTACAGGCCTGAGGCCTCTACTTCTTGAATCGCCAGCAAGCATGGGTTACCTGCGGTCATCGAGATGAATACATCCGGGTCGAACGCTGCGATGGTTGTGACCTCGTTGGTCAGCGTCGGTGCTGCAGGGTCGTGACGAACCGGCAGGTATTC
>JASLTG010000066.1:0-693 GCA_030743005.1 Acidimicrobiales bacterium
TTTTATCATATCTAATAACTTGATTTATTAATTTTTTCTAATATAAGCGGTGCACTCAACATAAGAAAAAATGTTATTTATTAGGCTTTATAGGCCTAATTAGCTATTTTATTTGTTAAAATTTTAAGAAGAGAAGTGTGGACGGTTAAGGTTACCAAAATTTGTCGTACACACTTCAACATTATATAAATTTTATTCTTAGAATTTATATAGAAGCTAGTGTGCGCCGTTTTTAAACTTGAGAGTTTGATCATGGCTCAGAACGTACGCTGGCGGCACGCCTTATACATGCAAGTCGAACGAAGTAGCAATACTTAGTGGCAGACGGGTGAGTAACATGTGGGTATCTTCCCTTTGGTGAGGAATAACACGAGGAAACTTGTGCTAATACCTCATAAGTCTTTACGGAGAAAGCTTTATGCGCCAATGGATGAGCCCGCACTTGATTAGTTTGTTGGTGGGGTAATGGCCTACCAAGACTTTGATCAATAGCTGATTTGAGAGGATGATCAGCCACATTGGGACTGAGACACGGCCCAAACTCCTACGGGAGGCAGCAGTAGGGAATCTTGCACAATGGAGGAAACTCTGATGCAGCGATGCCGCGTGAGTGAAGAAGGCCTTTGGGTTGTAAAGCTCTTTCGTCGGGGAAGAAAATGACTGTACCCGAATAAGAAGGTCCGGCTAACTTCG
>JASLTG010000066.1:703-951 GCA_030743005.1 Acidimicrobiales bacterium
CCAGCAGCCGCGGTAATACGAAGGGACCTAGCGTAGTTCGGAATTACTGGGCTTAAAGAGTTCGTAGGTGGTTAAAAAAGTTGGTGGTGAAATCCCAGAGCTTAACTCTGGAACTGCCATCAAAACTTTTTAGCTAGAGTATGATAGAGGAAAGCAGAATTTCTAGTGTAGAGGTGAAATTCGTAGATATTAGAAAGAATACCAATTGCGAAGGCAGCTTTCTGGATCATTACTGACACTGAGGAGCG
>JASLTG010000068.1 GCA_030743005.1 Acidimicrobiales bacterium
TGACACATTTTGTGTGTGCTCGTAGATCATATTTTAAAAATAGCAAACTCTAAGCGGTATAGTTCCGTTATGGCAGATTCAGATATTAAAGCAATGACTGCACAAATTCCTGGTGTGGATTTTGAAGAGACTTCTTTCACTAATCCTGTGTCGCTCAATGAGGCAACGGTAGCGATCGTTACATCTGCGGCACTTCATCACCCAGACGACGAAGAATTTACAATGCTCGATATTGGGTATCGGGTTTTGGAGTCTTCAAAGCATGACTATGTATTGCGCCATTGGAGTCCCAACTTCGATCCAACCGGTTTCGCGTTGGATATAAATACTGTTTTCCCAATTGACCGTCTGCAAGAGCTAGCTGACCAAAATGTAATCGGAAAAGTTGCTGAACAGCATCTTTCATATGCTGGAAATCAGTTCGATCTTTCTTCTATCCAGCTTGATAGCGGCCCTTCGGGAGCGCAGTTTCTAAAAGACCAGGGTGTCGATGTGGTGCTCCTAACCCCTGTTTGACCTTTGTGTACACGTACCGTGAGTACGCTCGCACACATTTTTGAAGCCGCTGGTATGGCGACAATTGTTTTCGGGTCTATCAAGGAACAAGTGGAGTCAACTGCACCTCCGCGTGCGCTTTGTTGCGACTTTCCTTTAGGACGACCTCTTGGTGAGCCTCAGAATCCTGAGTTTCAACACAGGGTTCTCGAATCTGCTTTCCAATTACTTAAAGCTGAAGAACCTATTATTAAAGAATACGACGTCTCAATTCCCGATGACACTAATGAAGTTATCGCCTGTCCTTTACCTCCAAGGCATGATCCTGATTTGCATCCTGCCTTAGATGAGGTGAAAGGTTTACGTCCTGCATA
>JASLTG010000069.1 GCA_030743005.1 Acidimicrobiales bacterium
GCTGTCGGTTTCATTCGGCGCGGGGAACCGAAACAGAATTGCGGCGAAGTGCAAGCGGGAACACGGGGTGATTTAGCGCCGGGGCATGTTGGGTTCGCGGTTGAGGGCGTAGCCCCGGTACCAGATTTGATCCCACAAGCCGCGCAGCGTGACTTTGGCCACATGACCATCGGCGAAGCCTGCGTTGATGGCGAAGTGATGGCGATTGACGAAGAAACGGCGCATGCCGTTGTCGGAGTGCGAGCCGGAATAGTCCGGAGGTGGCGCGTTGTCGGGGCGGGGCCACGAGTCCACCCAGTTGCCATCGCCGTAAATGGGAACCTCGGAGGTGGCGTTGGAGAACTGCTGCCAGTATTTCTTTTTTTCATCACTGGTCTTTGGTGCGTAGTAGCTGCCGTTTGGATCCTGCATAAACGAGTTGATGGTGTAGCTCCCCTCGGCGTACGACTTGCCGAAGTTGCCCCACCAGTACGCCCAGCTCGTGTTGTTGTCGCCGCGCGGCAGGCCGGCCTTGGTTCCCTTCGACCGGGTTTTGACTGCCGGGCAAATTATCGTTTTCATCGAGCCGTTGTAGGCGGCTTGCGGGTCCTTGACGTAACGCTTGTCGCCGAGGTACGGAGCGATGGCGTGAAACCAGTACGGCTTGGACGGGCCAAGCACCTGCAGCATTCGGCCGTCGTGGTCGTCGCAGTAGTAGATCGTGCCCAGCGTGATCTGCCGGAGGTTAGATTTGCAGCCGGCGCTGTTTGCCTGTTCCTTGGCCTTGGCCAAGGCCGGCAGGAGCAGGGCGGCAAGG
>JASLTG010000006.1 GCA_030743005.1 Acidimicrobiales bacterium
GCAGCAGGTTCCTCAGCTACAGGTTCTTCGGCAGCAGGTTCCTCAGCTACAGGTTCCTCAGCTACAGGTTCTTCGGCAGCAGGTTCCTCAGCTACAGGTTCTTCGGCAGCAGGTTCCTCAGCTACAGGTTCTTCGGCAGCAGGTTCCTCAGCGGAAGCGTCTCCCTTATCTGCCAAAGCCTGAAGCAAGTTGGCCATCTCTGAAAGGAGATTGTTCATCATCGACGCGATTTGTTGGAGTGGAGCCGCAAGCCCACCAGCAATTGAAGACAGAAGCTCGTCGCGAGATGGGAGGTCAGCAAGCTCTCGGACCTGGGCCTCGTCAAGAAGGTCGCCGTTTAAGAGGCCACCCTTGATGATCAAAGCTTCATTAGAAGCAGAAAATTCTTTCAAGGCTTTAGCTGCAGCACCAGGGTCTTTTTCTACGAATGCCAATGCTGTAGGACCAACAAGCATGTCGACTAGGCCTTCGGGGGTGCCTTCATCAAGAGCACGACGTACCAAGGTGTTTTTGTAGATCTTGTAGACGGTCTCCGCCTCGCGCAACGCACTGCGTAAATCGGCCATCTGGCTTACATCAAGACCTCGATACTCAGTAAATAAAACCGCCTCAGCTTCATCAAACCGTTCGCGTACATCGTCGATTACAGCGGATTTTTCTGCTCGCTGTTCTTGGCTCATGTCTCACCCCCCTTGGGTCGTCGGTGCTCGCAGAGCGAACACCGAAGCATTGTCGAAAAGTCAACAAGGGGATTCAGAGTCCGCCTATTCAGGCTCATGACGGTCTCCCATCACGATTTCGGGCCAAGGGCCACCAGAGGTCTACGGCGAGCAGAATTTGGTTGTCAGATCAGGCTAGAGGTGGGATTCACAATTGCAAACTGGCAGATGCCGATCATTTGAATTTATTCAGTACCAAGTCTGCTTGGATCGACTTTGACACCTGGTCCCATAGTTGATGAGACAGTTACCTTCTTGATGTAACGGCCCTTAGTCGACGCTGGGCGAGCTCGTTCAATTTCATCCATAACAGCTTTGAAATTAGCTACGAGGTCAGTCGCCTCGAAGCTAGTTTTGCCAATCGCAAGCTGCACATTGCCATATTTATCGGTTCGATATTCGACTCTTCCGCCTTTGAATTCGCCCACTGCTTTGGCGATCTCAGTCGTCACCGTGCCTGACTTCGGGTTAGGCATCAGACCACGCGGCCCAAGGACGCGCCCTAGCTTGCCTACTAACGGCATCATGTCGGGTGTCGCTATAGCGAGGTCAAACTCAGTGAATCCGCCTTCGATGCGTTCGGCTAGATCCTCCGCTCCAACTAGATCAGCTCCTGCCTCAGTAGCTTCGGCAGCTAAGTCCCCCTGGGCGAAGACTGCTACTCGCACATCGCCACCAGTTCCTGAAGGCAATGCAACCGTCCCTCTGACCATCTGGTCTGCTTTGCGTGGGTCTACGCCCAATCCAACAGCAATATCTACTGCCTCATCAAAGTTCGCTGAGGCCAAGTCTTTGACCAGTCCGACAGCTTCGGCAGGTTCATGGAACTTTTGCCGATCAAAACGTTCGGTTGCGTCGGAATATTTTTTCCCACTCATTGGTGTCGCCTTCCAGCTACCTCTTCGTACGCAGTTATTGGGCGAGGTCCCCCCAATAGGCGTTTATAACTAAGAACCTTGAACTTCTATACCCATCGAACGTGCGGTACCTGCGACTTGAAGTTTCGCTGCTTCAATATCGTTAGCGTTCAAATCGGGCATCTTAATGTTGGCTATTTCCTCTAGTTGTGATTGAGAAATCGATCCGACTGCGTCTTCTCGTCCCGGTTCATGGGCAGCTTTGTCAAGTCGAGCGGCTTGTCGAATTAGAACAGACGTTGGCGGCGTTTTTGTGATGAACGTGAACGACCGGTCTTCAAAGATAGTGATCTCGACGGGGACAATAGACCCCCGCTGATCTTCGGTCTGAGCGTTATAGGCCTTACAAAAGTCCATAATTTGAACGCCGTGAGGACCAAGTGCCGTGCCCACTGGAGGCGCGGGGCTAGCTTGTCCAGCTGGGATCTGAATCTTGACCATTGCGGCGACTTTCTTTTTCGCCATTAGCGTTCTCCGTGTTGGTGAGGCTCAGGCTTTAGCAAGAGCGAGACATGTCATTGTTTCGGGTTGACCGCAAGATGACAACCAGCTTGGGATCAAATTTTTGCAACTTGGGCGAAATCTAGTTCCACGGGTGTTTCGCGACCAAAGATGTTGACCAGCACTTTGACCTTCAGTTGCTCTTCATTTATCTCGACTATCTCACCCTGGAAATCAGCGAATGGGCCTTCTTTAATTCGGACACTCTCGTTGAGCTCGTATAGCAGCCGAGGTTTGATCTTTCGTTGCGGGTCCTCACCGTCTTTCTTAATTGCCAAGAAGTTGTCTACTTCTTTTCGACGCAAGGGCGATGGTTTTCCGGCGGGCCCGGCGAACCCCGTTACACCAGGAGTGTTTCGGATCATGTGGTGTACATCATCGTTTCGGCGACACCGGATCAATAAGTAGCCAGGGAACATCTTTTTCTGGACGACGACACGCTGACCATTACGGAACTCGGTGACATCTTCCATTGGAACTACGACTTCATAAATCTTGTCTTCCATATCAAAGTTCTGAACACGGGCTTCTAGGTTCTGTTTGACCTTCTTCTCATAACCAGACTGTGTGTGGACGACAAACCACTTTCCCGGCCTGTCGTAGGCAGACACTTCTTGTGCGGCCTCCTCGAGAAGTTCGTCCTCATTGATCACCTCAGTGTCTTCCGCAGTGTTGTCTGTTTCAACGACACCGCCCTCTGTTTCGATCGCGGTTTCAGGATCTGCGGAAGTTTCAGTGCCCAATAAACGGCGGGCGGCTGCCATCGGATCTGTGCTTGAAGAATCGGTGTCAGTCATTAGTTCACATCGAAGAGGCGCAGGACCCCTTCGCCGGTTAGGTAGTCCAGGCCTGCGATCAAAGCAGTCAGGACAACGATGGTGACGAAGACGACTACTGAATAGTTGACGATTTCGTCCTTAGTGGGCCACACCACTTTGCGCAGCTCGCCCTTCACTTCACCTACAAACTGGCGAGGACCTGCGCGTTCCGTATCGGGGGATGCCCCAGCTGCAGCAGCGCGACGGTCACGATTGGCGATAGGAGCGCCGTCGGCACTCATTTCGCCCTGCTTTTGCAGATGCCTTCGTGTTTGTCGATTCATTGCCATGTGTTTGGTCCGTGTTCGGAGGTGAATAAGTTAACTGTTGAGGGCAACAGCAGAGCAGGGCAGGAGGGACTTGAACCCACAACCTTCGGTTTTGGAGACCGGTGCTCTACCAAATTGAGCTACTGCCCTCAGCGGAAAGAAACTTCCTTACGATGAGGCAGGAAAAACGATAGCAGCGGGCCTGAGGGTTTCCTTTCTTAACGCGCATTGACCTTATATTGAGATGCTGCATTAACTTGCCTGGGTGGTCCGGCGACGTCCAGTTCTAGAGGTCAATCCGACAGCAACCGCCACTCCTAAAGCGCATAGACCTGCGATTTTCGATCTTTGCCGTCGAACAATAAATGGGCGTCGATCTAAGGAGTCAACCGACTCAAGGATGCGAGTCGCTAAACCCCCTGGAATAGGTAGTTCATCTCGTAAAGATTGGAGTTCTCGCTGTATGCGTCGCTCGCGGGACATTTCAGCCTGGCATCGAAGACAATGCCGAGCATGGTCTCTGAGCTTTAGAGAACCAATTATCTCTCCGCGGGCCATCGCCCTAATCTGTCTTTGGTGACGATCACACTGCATGGCTAGCTCCATATGAGTTGCCGCCAGTGATAATAGATTCATCTATTTCGCGGCTGGCTTGTACCGCGAGACGCATCCGCTTTCGGCCTCGATGCAGACGTACTTTGACTGCAGTGGCTGAAATTCCCAATTGTTTAGCGATTTCTGCATGCGCGAGATCGAAGACATCACTTAAGACGACGACCGCTCGTAGATTTGCAGGAAGGTCGTCTAACGCATTTTGCACTTCGGCGCTGATTTCGGTGTCATCCAGCCGACGTTCGGGATAGTAGTCACCATTTAGGTCTACAAAGTCTTGCTGGATTTGGTCGTAACGGTAGCGACTACGGCGCGCCAGTAACGTATTTGCACAGTTAACCGTGATCCGGTGCATCCAGGTGCTAAATCTCGCTTCGCTACGAAAGTCGATTAAGCCTCGGTAAGCCCTGAAGTACGCTTCTTGTACCACGTCAAGTGCGTCATGATGGTTTCGCGTAAGCCGCGCAGCCACCATGAATATGTCGCTATAAGTTGCCTCCACAAGGCGCTTGAAGGCCTCGTCGTCGCCGTCTCGGGCGGCTGCGACGTCGGCACGAATCTGCGGTGTCGGCATGACTTGACGCTACTCGCCATTTAGCGGCCTCGTGGGAAACGGCCATGGTTGTTAGTTGTAACCGTGATCTAGTACGACATCATTGTCTAGATCCTGGGCCGTTTGGCCACGGGTTGTAGCGGGACCGGGGTTCGAACCCGGGACCTCACGATTATGAGCCGTGCGCTCTGACCAACTGAGCTATCCCGCCATGCTCTCTCGAGCGAGCCACGACCGGGATTCGAACCCGGGACCTCCTCCTTACCATGGAGGCGCTCTACCAACTGAGCTATCGCGGCAACCATGAACGGGCGAACCCGCGCAGACTTGAAAGCTTACGGATCAACACCGATGATGCACAACCCCGTGAACGGTACCTTTGGAGATATGAAGGTCCGTTTGGCCCAACTTTCTGATGCTGCGGAAATTGCTGACATCTACAACCACGAAGTTGTTTCCGGTGTCGCGACCTTCGATTTAGTTCCAAAATCTCTTGAAGAGCAACGGGACTGGCTTCGTGATCGATCCGGGGCCCTACCGTGTGTTGTTGCTCTGAATGACGCTGATGCGGTCGTTGGGTGGGCGTGTCTTTCGAAGTACCGCGATAGACCCGCGTACGGGACCAGCGTCGAAGATTCCATCTATGTTCATCAAGACCATCAGGGCATTGGGATCGGAAATTTATTGCTCGCAGAATTGACACGACTTGCTGATGAATACGGATTCCACTCGACTTTCGCACGGATAGCAGGTGAAAACCCTTCCTCAGTTGCTCTTCATCAAAAACATGGTTTCGAACTTGTGGGTGTAGAAAAAGAAGTTGGGCGTAAGTTCGGACGGTGGCTAGATGTGACCATCATGCAGCGACTAACCGGCGGCGTCTAAAAATATTTTCTTTAGAAATGCCAAGGGAACTGGTTGAAATCTTGTTCGCGCTTTTCAAGAAATGCGTCACGCCCCTCTACCGCCTCATCGGTTCCGTAAGCCAGACGAGTAGCTTCACCCGCGAACACTTGCTGTCCTATCAGGCCATCATCGGTGAGGTTCAATGCAAACTTTGCCATGCGTTGCGCCGTTGGTGATTTCGAGTTGATTTCTTTCGCCCATTCCAGCGCCATATTTTCTAGTTCCTTGTGTTCCACCACGGCGTTGACGTCACCCATCAAAAATCGTTCTTCGGCATCGTAGGTACGGCCCAGGAAAAATATTTCGCGCGCTTTTTTCTGACCAACTTGTTTCGCTAAGTAGGCCGAACCAAATCCTCCATCAAAGCTGGCTACATCGGTATCAGTTTGTTTGAAGCGCGCATGTTCGCGACTGGCGAGGGTCAAGTCAGCTGTGACGTGAAGGCTATGTCCGCCACCTGCCGCCCAACCAGGAACTACGCAGATCACTATCTTGGGCATCATCCTGATTAACCGCTGACATTCGAGGATGTGGAGTCTGCCCACTTGGGCTGGGTCAATGGTTTCGCTTGTTTCTCCCTCGGCGTATTTGTAGCCGTCTTTCCCTCGAATACGTTGATCTCCTCCTGAGCAGAAAGACCACCCCGCATCTTTGGTAGATGGGCCATTGCCTGTCAGTAACACAACTCCGACGTCAGTACTCATCCGAGCATGGTCTAAAGCGGTGTATAGCTCATCGACTGTGTTCGGTCTAAAGGCGTTACGAATGTCGGGGCGATCAAAGGCGATGCGAACTGTGCCTTGGTCTATCGCTCGGTGGTAGGTGATGTCTTTGAAATCGAATCTTTCGAGTTCGCGCCACCGCGAAGCATCAAAGATGTCTGAAACATTCGGCAAGTAAGACATTGGACTCCTGAACCGTCAAGGGTTGTAGTCGTAGATTAGAGGCGTACGTCGAAGGGGGCATCATGAAGTTTGGTCTTAGATATTGCAATACCGATAAGTACGCGGCAGATACAGCACTTGCTGTAGAGCTCGTACAGGCCGGTGAAGAAGCTGGTTTTGAATCCGCATGGACGGTCGAACACACCGTTATTCCATCTGGATACGACTCGGTCTATCCATATAGCGAGTCCGGGAAAATCGCTGGAGGCGCCGAAGATCTCATCCTGCCCGATCCACTGATCTGGATGGCCCATATGGCGGGTGCTACCAACACCATCAAATTTGGCACAGCAATCTTGATTTTGCCCCAGCACTCGCCTGTTGTGTGTGCTGCTCAAGTGGCGACATTGGACTACATGTCTGGTGGGAGAGTGCTTCTGGGCATTGGGGTTGGCTGGCTCAAAGAGGAGTTCGACGCGATCGGTGCGCCTTTTGAACGACGCGGGCCGCGAACGGATGAATATGTCGCAGCAATGCGGGAGTTATGGGCAAACGACTGCGCCACGTTCGAAGGTGAATTTGTTCAGTTTGTCGATACTTATTGTCTGCCCAGACCTGTAGCGGGGTCAGTTCCGATAATTGTGGGGGGAGATACCGACTTCGCGGCTCGCCGAGCTGGTCGACTTGGTGACGGTTACTTCCCTGCTCGCGACACTCCCCAAGAGCGAATTGACCTTGCCCGACGGACTGCCGAAGAATGCGGAAGGGATCCTGATTCTTTAGAAATCACTATGCCCATGCCAGAAGATCCAGATGACATCCCAAAAATGAAAGCTCGAGGTGTTGATCGGCTGGTCGTACCGGTGACCGCCATGGCGGGGATGCCCACTCTGATCGATTCGCCCGAAGATGCTCTGCGTTTTGGGGACATCATTGCGAGGTACTCTGATTTGTAGATTCTTTATGCCCAACCCTTGTGCGTGAACCGTGCGAGGGTGTCACGGTCATATTGATCAACTAACGCTACTTCCCAGTCGAGATACTGCTGCATTGCCCGTCGTGCTACGTGAGCATCTCCTGGGTCATAGGGAAGGACGACCTGTGGGCTACTAAATGTGAGTTCACTAGTTCCATGTTCGAGTGAACTCTCATCGCCTAGTTCGTCGTTAATTACATGAGTTTCCCAACCCATTTCCATGAGCCAAGAAGCTGCCATTGTGGCTCTTGTGAGGTCATCATCAGTTAGAACTATCCGCGATCCTCGGGTAATTGCATATTCGTCAGTGGCTTGAATTAGTTGACCTCCTGGAGCATTTCTGAAACCAGCACGATGTCCTTCTTTGTATTCAGCGGGTGTCCGGACATCAAACTGATACAGCGTCCGTGAGTCATCGGATTTCCATTGGTTCATGGTGGAACTGGTTATTTGGCTCACATCGAAACGTTTGGAGACTTCTTGCGTGGCCGCCGACGCCTGTTGCCGGCCTGTGATGGTGGGGGTCGGTGTCACATCGTCGTTACCATGGTCCAGCGTCAAGTCAGCAAGTTCCCATCCCATGGTTCCATTCTCTAATGCGACCACATGGTTAGGGATTCCGGCTCGCACTAGTGATTCCGCTCCGAGAATGCTGCGGGTTCGCCCCGCACAGTTCACGACAACTGTGGCGTCTTGTTCCAGTAAATCGAACGCTCGGTGCACAAGTTCTCCGCCCGGACACGAGCGACCGGTGGGAATACTCATACGGTTGAACTCACGTTCAGTTCGTGAGTCCAAAATTACTAATGGGCGCCCTTCTAATATCCATTCGTTGAGTTGTTCTGCCTTTACGTGTGGTGTTCCATAGTGGCGTTCAACTAATTCGCCAAACAACTTCGATGGCACATTCACACCTGAATAAAGTTCGTGCCCTGCGTCTATCCAAGATCCGATGCCGCCTTCTAAGACTGTGACGTTTGTCCATCCATTTTTGTTGAGGATGGATTGAAGGGCTCTAGCCTCGTCTTCTTCTTCCCCGGCAATCACTATTGGAGTCGAGAGACGTGGGAGGAGAACTTCAGCAGCTACGAGTGCGTCGTCAAGGCGGAGGCTTGCGGCCCACAAAAGATGGCCTTGGCTATAGGTTTCGTGATCTCGGGGATCAACGATCGCTAATTCGTCAGTGCCGTTGATGGCTGTTACAAGTTCGCTAACCGAAACACTGTCTGTCGTCACGAGCGAGCATCAATTATTGGATAGCGAATTTTCATAGTTCGCCATTCTCCGTCAGGTTCGCTCCAATAGTTGCGCGGAGGAAGATCCAATAAATCGTGTCCATAACAGTGGAAATTTAGTGACCCACCCTGCACATGTATGGAATGGACGTCATCGGGTAGAAAAGCGATGCCTGTCCCGCGCTCAACCACAAATTCGTCTGCGATTTGAGGTGGCCCTTGTCCAGCTAACTGTTCATATCTTCGATTAGTTTCCTGGCCTTCTAGACCCACAATGCAAGCCCAAGTTAAGTGGTCGTGTGGTGGAGCTTGGGTTGTGTCGGCGACTGACTGCATGTAGAGCGCGAATCGGTGATCTTCGTCCTGGGACAGTAGGTAAAGGGTGCTGCCGTCTCTTGAGTCATCGGGCGGGAAGTCACTCCAGGGGAATAGTTCTTTTTGTCCGGCCAGTTCAATGAGCCGATGCCGAATCAAATCGACAGAGTCACGGTCAATTCCTGCAGCGTCAATATCTCTAATGTCTGACATCGCTGCTGCGACTGCGGCGGTTCTTTCAGCGTTAGCCATTACTTATTGATCTCCATTGACTGACCTCTAACGACCTTTCCATTGAGGAGGACGTTTCTCAGAAAAGGCAACTGGCCCTTCGATGTAGTCTTCGCTCTTGCTCATTGCTTTGACGGCTGGGTATTTACCTTCGTGGGCGTCTCGCACTCCAGCCTGATCCAATCCTTGCATCGCGGCCTGTTTTGTTGCTCGGATCGACATGGGTGAACATTCGAGGATCATCTCTGCCCAGCGGTGAGCTTCGTTAAGTGCTTCGCCCTCGGGTGCTACTGCTGTTACGAACCCCAACTCGTAACCCTCCTGGGCAAGGACGTGACGTCCCGTCAACATCATCCCCATAGCGCGTTTGAGCCCAATCTGCCGAGGAAGACGGTGGACTCCGGCGGCTAAAGCAGCCAACCCAACCTTGGGCTCTGGTAATGCCATCCGAGCATTTTCACTAGCGATGATCATGTCGCAAGCTAAGGCGATTTCGAAGCCACCGCCCATCGCGACTCCGTTGACTGCCGCAATAACAGGTTTATCGAGATCCCACCGAGAGGTGAGCCCTCCAAATCCGCTGTCGGGCATAGTGGATCGGTCTCCACCTTCGGCTTGATACCGCAGATCATTCCCGGCGCTGAAGGCGCGGTCACCGGCGCCTGTCACGATCGCTACCCACAAATCCGGGTCGTTCTGGAATTCATCAAACAGTTCTGCCATCTCAGCGTTACCAGGAGGATGCAGCGCGTTCATTCGTTCGGGTCGGTTAATTGTGACGGTGAAAATTCGACCGTCACGTTCTGCGTAACAGGAATCAGCCATGCCCGGAAGTTAGTCCAAGATCGTTATCGGCCGCCCGTTCTTGTTACTTAGATGAACAGGACTGCGGGTGGTGCCCTTTCAATCACGTGTGCTGTCAGTTGTTGGTAACACTTTGCGCGTCTGGGGCGAACGCGACGAACGGCGAGCTGTAATGCTCGCCGTTCGTTGGTGGGCCGGGGAGGATTCGAACCTCCGTAGGTGTGAACCGACGGGTTTACAGCCCGTTCCCTTTGGCCGCTCGGGCACCGACCCAACGGCGGTTACGTTATCGGTTTGACTTCGATGCCCCAAAGACCCTGGTGGGTTTAAGCGGTGTCGGAGGGCTTAATTGCTCTGTATATTTCGTTCCATGGGTTCATTCGACGTTGTTTCTCAAATAGATATGCAGGAAGTTCGTAACGCTGTAGACCAGGCGGCTCGCGAGGTATCAACTCGTTACGACTTTAAAGACACTGGTTCGGAAATAACTCTTTCTGATGTTCAGATTTCTTTGGCGAGTAGCAGCGAGGACCGTCTTAATGCTCTTCGGCAAGTGTTGGAAGAGAAATTAGTTAGACGGAAAGTAAGCCTGAAGGCACTCAGCTACGGCGATGTCGAAGAAGCATCGGGAGCATCTGTTCGGCAACAAGTTGCACTTGAAGCTGGCATCAGTACCGATAAAGCCAAAGAACTAAATAAATTCATTAAGGACTTGGGAATTAAAGGTGTTCAGTCTCAAACTCAAGGCGACCAGGTCCGGGTCATTTCGAAGAAACGTGATCATTTACAGACCGTCATCGCCAAATTGAAAGAAACCGACTTTGACTTGCCTTTGCAGTTTGAAAATTTTCGGGACTGATTTATACAGCGTCGCGCCAGCTTCCGTCACGCAATCGGGCGATCCTTTTCTCCATGGGAGGATGGGTTGTGAAAAGGTTTCGAAACGCCATCTTGCGGCTTGCTAACGGGTTGGCGATGTACATTTGCGCCTGATTTGCGTTGGCGAGACTTGGAATGGAGCGACTAGCAACATCCAACTTTTCTAATGCCGCAGCAAGAGGTTCACCATCACCGATCATTCTCGCCGCTGTCCGGTCCGCTTGAAATTCGCGGCTTCGGCTGATCGCCATTTGTATAAGGGCTGCAGCTATTGGAGCGACGATGATCAGAAGTAGATCAACTAAGGGATTACGGTCCCGGTCTCTGCCCCCGCCTCCGAAGATCATGGCGAATTGCGCGATGTTGGCAACAAAGCTAATTGCCATCGCAATGGCAGCCGCGACTGACCCGATAAGGATGTCGCGGTTCTTTATATGGGCCATCTCATGCGCTAGGACGCCTCGTATTTGATCCCATGACAGATGTTGGATAAGTCCTTCGGTGATACATACTGCTGCGTGGTTCGGGTTTCGGCCTGTTGCGAACGCGTTCGGTTGCGGGTCGGGACTTACATAGATTCGGGGCATAGGTAGGTCGGAAAGATGACAAAGTTCTCTCATGATCGACCAATATTCGGGCAACCGTCCTTCTTCAACTTCGACAGCTCGAGCAGAGCGAATAGCTAACTTGTCGCTCATCCAGTAACTGCCACCAACCATTGCAAGCGCGAGTAATAGGCCAATCGTCAGGCCACCTGATCCCCAGAAACTGGCGATAAACATGATCAGGGCGCCCATAGTGGCGAGCAACATTGTGGTTTTGAGGGTGTTTTTCATTGGGAGTCCCTCCGTGGTTGGTGATTATCTCTAAACGTATCGGCTTCGTTACCCACAATCTCAACACAAGGTGAGCATTTAATGTGGGTGATAGCCGCTGTCCAAAAAAATGGTGGGAATACTCTCGCTTCTATACATGCGAACGTTTCGCATATCGTCATCGATAGCCAACACGGGAACGTAACCGAGACGACGGAGACTTTCGGTTTCGTCGCGTTTAAAGCCAGGTGACGCCTGAAAATCACCTAGCGGTCTCATGATGAGAAGGTCATACCGAATTTTGTTCCGATTCAACCAGTCAAGAGTTGCCTTCTGAATCCACGTTGGTCTCGATGTCAAAAGAACAATTGTCAACTCAGGATCCACCAGTTCGAGCAACATTTTATTTTCCTCAAACACGTCGTCGCCACCGCACTCCGCGAAGAATCCATCCCAGTCACGCCAAGGTGGATCTAGGTAATGCTGGCGATGCCCAGCATCAGCCAAGACACCGTCAATATCAACAATTATGCAATCGCCTCGTTGCACTATCTCTTGTCGCGGGTGCCAATGTTTCGGGATAGAACTCATGAAGCTGGCAGCAGAAGTCAGTCCTCCTGCGGTGCCTGGTCGGCACGATCACGGATTTCGTCGACAACACTCGCGTCGGCAAGGGTGGTGGTATCTCCGAGCTTTCGTCCTTCCGCCACATCCCGTAGTAGCCGTCGCATTATTTTTCCTGAACGAGTTTTGGGGAGGTCGGGAACCAGGACGACAGCCTTAGGTCGAGCGATGGCACCCAGTTTTGTCGCGACATGCTGTCTTATCTCTTCCCTTAGTTCCTCACTTGGTTCGTTGCCACCTCTCAAGATGCAATATCCAACTATGGCTTGGCCTGTTGTGTCATCGGTTGCTCCGACAACTGCTGCTTCAGCAACGGATGAGTGGTCGACCAGCGCCGACTCGACTTCTGTCGTGGAAATCCGGTGTCCAGATACGTTCATAACGTCGTCGACTCTCCCCAAAAGCCATAGGTAACCGTCGTCGTCGATCTTTGCGCCGTCACCTGCAAAATATCGGCCAGGATATTCGGACCAGTAGGTCTCTTTGTACCGTTCAGGGTCGCCCCAGATACCTCGAAGCATTGACGGCCATGGTTCAGTAATGGTCAGGTACCCACCACCTTTTTCCACCTTATTGCCACTGTCGTCCACTATTTCAACTATCACGCCGGGGATAGCATGAGTAGCTGATCCGGGTTTAGTGGTAGTCACGCCCGGCATGGGTGTGATCATGTGTCCGCCGGTTTCGGTTTGCCACCAAGTGTCAACTATGGGGCACCGTTCGCCGCCGATGTGTTCGTGATACCACATCCAGGCCTCTGGGTTGATCGGCTCTCCGACGGTTCCCAGCACCCGCAAGCTAGATAGGTCATGAGGTTCAACTTCTTGGGCACCCCATTTCATGAATGTTCGGATGGCGGTTGGAGCTGTGTATAGCTGCGTGACCCCGTATCGCTGAACTATGTCCCAGAGGCGGTCCTTCGGCCAATCAGCTCTATCACCGACACGGAATTCAGGCCTCGGAGTATCAGGTGTCCCTTCGTACATGACCGATGTGGCCCCATTGGCTAACGGTCCATAGACGATGTAGCTGTGGCCTGTTACCCACCCAATATCTGCCGCACACCAGTAGACATCGGTTTCGGGGTGTAGGTCGAAAATGTATTTGTGGGTGAATGCAACTTGAGTTAGGTAGCCGCCCGTGGTGTGCATGATCCCTTTGGGTTTGGCGGTGGTTCCTGAGGTGTACAACAAATAAAGCAAGTCCTCACTATCAAGATGCTCGGGTGGGCAATCTGATGAGGCCGTCTCCATTAATTCGTGGTACCAGTGATCGACCGTTTCGTTCCAGGCGACGTCTTGGCCTGTGCGTTGAACTACCACAACATTGTCGATCGTTGAGGTTGCTTCAACCGAAGCATCCGCTGTGTCTTTGAGGGGGAACGGGTCCCCGCGCCTGTAGCCACCATCTGCTGTTATGAGAAGTTTGGCGCTTGCGTCATCGATTCGGTCTGACAATGAGTCAGCTGAAAATCCACCGAAGACAATTGAGTGGGGTGCACCAATTCTGGCGCATGCCAACATCGCTACTGGAAGTTCAGGGATCATCGGCATGTAAATACAGACGCGGTCGCCCTTTTCGACACCTAAAGATTTCATCACGTTCGCGAACTTGGACACTTCTTCGAGAAGTTCGCTGTAGTTGATGGTTCTGGTATCTCCAGGTTCGCCTTCCCAGTGGAAGGCAACCTTGTCTCCTCGTCCGGCTTCCACGTGTCGGTCGAGACAGTTATAGGAAATGTTGAGCTTCCCACCGATAAACCATTTGGCGAATGGGAGATCCCATTCAAGAACGGTGTCGAAGTCTTCGAACCAGCTAACGAGTTCTCTTGCTTGCCGAGCCCAAAAGCCGAGCCTGTCGGCTTCAGCTTCCTCGTACAAACTTCTATCGGTGATTATTGCTTCGCTCTGGAAAGTGTCTGATGGTGGGAAGGTCCGGTCTTCTACGTAATAGTCTTCGATCGTTGGTTCGGACATCTCGATTCCCCTTCGTGGAAGGTCCCCTCAACTTGGGCTCAACAGCCTGCGAGCCTAGCTCCTAGTTGCTTCTCGTTCGGATGAGATCTCATTAATCGCCTATTTGCCATTCTGCGACTAGGAACGCTCCAAGTCCTGTTCGATCCGTGAGCGCGGCAGCCTCAGCCAACACTTGTCGAGCGGCTACCGCGGTTGAGTCAGGTGAGGCAGCTACTTCTTGCCATTTCTCTCGAGCCCATTCGGTCATGGTGCCTATGCCTTTAGATGCAAGCCAGTCTGACTGAAGGCTGATGGTGGGCGAACCTGGCAACTGGTCAAACGCGACATCGCAGGTAATGTCACAAGTCCCTGGGTCGTTGTAGGGCACTCCGGCTCGGCGGTGGCCTTTATAGGTCCGCAACCATTCACCTAGGGGTCGGTCGTTAAACATTTCTGACCTTTCCACGCCATAGTCAAAGGTCAAGATTCTGCCGCGATCTAGAAGCTTTATAGCTCGATTTACCCATACTGCAGCTTTGAGATGTAAGGGGTGGGTGGCTCCTATTGGCGCGTTGGGTGCCACGGCTGAAGCCATGTCTTCGGCTGGCTTAGGCGCGCGATGCCAAACTTCGGCACCGTTTTCGATATGGAGCTCCAGCCATCCTGTTGTGGCTTTGCGCACCACCCGTGGTGGAAGATTATCTAGCAGTTCATTTGCGAGCACCACTCCTGTAAAGGATCCAGCTGGTAGGTCTTTTAATGCGGCAAGTGGGACTTCTTCTGAATCTGCGAAGCAAGTCGTTGTTACTCGACTGAACCCAATTTCTCGTTGTCGATCTGATCGCTCGACCATCACGTAGCGCAGGGCGTCGCTGCAATCTTGGACGGACAGAAAAATGTCCCTGCATAGGGTTCCGGTTCCTGATCCACCTTCAATCACTACAAACGGGTCCGGCCATTTCATGTCATGCCATACCTGATCCAGATAGGCCGCGATACAGGCACCGAAGAGCGGACTTGTTTCAGGGGAAGTAACGAAATCGGCGCCGTCAGTTCCCGCTGTTCCAAGCTGTGTGTAAAAGCCCTGGGTTCCGTATAGGGCGTCCTCTGCAAACAAATCGAACCGTGTCATGGAGCATGACCATTCGAGTGGTTCAACCTTGTCTTCCTATCCGCCCAGAGCAGACAGTACTGAAACTTCGCCAAAGTGTCCGACGAGGCCTGGCAGGACTCCAAATGCCATTGTCGCTACTAGCGTCACTGCCAATGCAGCTCGTAGCGCTCCCGTGATCACAATTGGCCGCTCATCACCATCGGGCACTGGTTGGAACCACATTTGGACGAGGATTCGCGCGTAGTAGGCGAAAGCGATAACGGTGTTGATGGCAACGATGACGCCGAGACTTGCCGCCCAGCCTCCACCAGCGTCTAACAGGGCTCTGAAAAGCCCAAACTTTGCGAACCATCCACCAGCGGGCGGAATTCCTGCTAACGCTGCCAGAAATACTGTCATTGCGACAGCAAGACCTGGCGCGTATTGGAAGAGTCCTCCATAGCTATCGATTTCACCAGAACGGGTTTTCCGTGCTACCGCCAATACAACTGTGAAGGCACCAAGATTCATGAATGCATATATCGCCATATAGATGACGACGGCTTCAACTGCGCGTGCTGGTGCTTCAGCGGCAACGGCGAATGGGACCAACATAAATCCGCCCTGGGCGACACCTGAATATGCCAGTAGCCGAACAATATTGTTCTGGCGAAGAGCAATGAGATTGCCGATGGTCATTGTTAATGCGGCAATCAACCAGAAGAACGGCTGGACGACGTCGTCGCGGCCGGGGAAGGCAACGAAGACAAGTTGGATTAGCGCGACCATTCCAGCAGTTTTGGACGCTACGGCAAGGAAAGCTGTAACCGGCGTTGGAGCTCCCTCATAGGTATCTGGTGCCCATGTATGGAAAGGGACGGCCGATACTTTGAAGGCGAAGCCAATCAGGATGAAAAGGATCCCGAGAATAGCGACTGGGTTTGCTGCGCCCGAGCCAAGCTCTTGCGCTATTACCCCGAAGGTGGTTGAACCAGCGAGTCCATATACCAGCGACATTCCATAGAGCATGACTGCCGAGGCAAATACTCCCATTAGGTAGTACTTAAGGCCTGCTTCGTTTGATCGTGCTCCTCCCTTTCGCCATGCGGCAAGCATGTAGGCAGGGATGGACAGCAGTTCAAGAGCTACAAAGACACTAATTAGGTCCCGGGAGCTGCTCATCATCACCATGCCGAGCAATGAGGTGAGCATCAGGGTGTAGTACTCATTTTCGTAGTAGTCGCCGTCACGTATGTAGTCGACGGACATCAGGATCACGATGTAGCCCGATATAAGGAAGAGCGCTTTCAGTACTAGCGAAAAGTCATCTACTACATAGGCGCCTCCAAACATTGATCGTTCGGTGCCGTCGACTGCGAGAGTCAAGATGGGAAGCAGGGTTGCGAGCAGGCCCATTCCTGCCAAGGTGGGCATTGCTTGTTTAGAACGATCGTCCCAGATGATGTCGACGACTGTGATCAGCGTTCCGAATGCGAGGAGGGTCAGTTCGGGCGCGAGGGCATGCCAGTCAAGCGCAGGACGCGAGAAGGCGAGCAGGGCTTCCATCTTCAGCTGCCAGCCGCTATCGCCTCGACGGTTGCAGTGATCCCACTTACTACATCGTCGGTTACGTTGAAGATCAGGTTGGGCCAGATACCAAATAGGACTATTCCGATTAGAAATGGTGTCCAGGCAATCCATTCGTCGCGATTAACGTCAGCTATTTCATGGCCGGCAAACTCTTCGGTTGGCTCACCGAAAGCCGTTCTTTGGTAGAGCCAGAGCAGATAGCCCGCTGCAAGTACTGTCCCAATTGCTGCAATAACCATGTACGTGCGGAACGTTTCTTCAGGCATGCCAGCACCAGGATTGTATGCGGCCAAAATTGCTGGGAATTCACCCCAGAAGCCTGCCAATCCAGGCAAACCTAATGAGGCCATCGATGCAAAACCGAGGATCCAACCCATGCGTGGCGCGGCTTTGAGAAGGCCACCGAGCCGAGAGATCTCAAGCGTGTGGTAACGCTCTTTGATTGAGCCGGCCACGAAGAAGAGCATGCCGGTGATTAACCCGTGAGCGATCATTCCAAACACTGCGGCGTTAATGCCGAAGTCAGTCAGAGTCGCTATGCCAAGCATTACAAAGCCCATATGAGCTACTGAAGAGAAGGCAATGAGACGCTTCATGTCTTTCTGGGCGAGACAGCCCAAGGCGCCATAGATGATCCCGATTACGGCGAGGAGTCCTATCCACGGCGCCCACGCGATTGCGCCTTCCGGCAAGAATGGGATGGCTATTCGGATAAAGCCGTAGGTACCTAATTTCAGGAGGACGGCAGCAAGAATCACCGAGCCGACGGTTGGAGCCTGGGTATGGGCGTCGGGGAGCCACGTATGAAATGGGAACATCGGGACTTTTATGCCGAAGCCCATGAATAGCCCCGCGAAGATCCAGACCTGAGTGCTCTTGATGATTCCTACCCCTGCAACGTCTGTGAGAACTCTCATGTCAAAGGTCTGGAGCAGTTCTCCTGAAGCGTCCTTGGAGAGGAAGAACAAAGCTAAGAAGCTGATGATCATCAGGGCTGAACCGAACAAGGTATACAGGAAGAATTTCAGAGAGGCGTATCGTCGGTCTTCGCCACCCCAAACTCCGATTAGGAAGTACATGGGGAGGAGCACCACTTCGAAGAACACGAAGAAAAGAATCATGTCCTGAGCGACGAACGAGCCATTCATCCCTGTCGACAAGATGAGCAACAGCACGAAGAAGGCCTTCGGGTTGCCGGGATCAGGGATGTGGTTCCAACTGTAGATAAGACAAAGAGGGACTACGACGAGTGATAACAAAAGCAACGGGAGCGAGAGCCCATCAAGACCAACTATGTATCGGCTGTTAATGACATCAATCCAGCCTTTGTCGACTACAAACTGGAGTTCTCCGGCCGCACCGTAGTCAAACTGGACCGCTATATAAGCTCCCACAACAAGCGCCATGAGAGATGAACCCAAGGCAACCAGCTTGAGTTCCATTTCATATGCTTTAGGGATCAACATGATGACCAGTGCGCCTACCAAGGGCAGGAACACCGCCAGGCTCAAGACCCAGGTATCAAATCCTGTCACTTCCACTGTGCTGCTCCTATACGACGATCACGAAGACTATGGCCAGAACGGCGGCAGCTCCGAAGAGCAACTGACCGTAGTTCTGAACTTTTCCGGACTGAATAGAGCGAAGACCCTCTCCTGAGGAGTCCGCGCCGCGGGCTGCTGCATTGACGGATCCGTCAATAGCACCTTGATCGATCCACTTGTACACCCATCGACCAACATCTCGAGCGGTCTCTCCCGCTGTGTTAACCGCTCGATCTAGAACATTCTGGTTGAAGTCGTTGGCCCATTTTGCGATGGGTCGCTTCACCGTATCGACCACAACGTCGTTGTACAGATGATCAAGGTAATACTTGTTCTCCAGAACCTTGTACCCGGTTCGGGCATACCGATTGCGTTCCGTCAGGCCGTGTAAACCACGGCGTCGCCAGTAGTAGAGGTAAGTGATCACTATGCCTGACAGGGCTAACGCTAACCCGACCAACGCCATTGTTAAGGACGGGTCCGGGTGTGATAACCCCAAACCATTTAAATAAACTGAGGGTTCCGCGTATGTCTGAATTCGATGAGCAAGCCCTTCGAGCCCTATTGGTTCTAGGACAGGTCCTGGCAGGTTGAACGCCCCGGCAACCACGGCCATTCCGGCAAGAATCCATAGTGGAACAGTCATGACTTTGGGTGATTCATGAGGCTGGCCATGGCCACGAAATTCGCCGTGGAAGGTGTACCAAATGACGCGCGTCATGTAAGCCGCTGTCATCAGCGCCACAGCGCAACCGAAAATGAGCATTAAGGGGTAGCCATTTTGTTGACCTACGAGGGATCCCAACAAAATCTCGTCCTTTGACCAAAACCCGGCAAAGGGAAAGATTCCCGCTAGAGCAAGTGAGGAAATCACAAAGGTGCGGTAGGTGTGTGGCATGTCTTTTCTTAGACCGCCCATTTCGCGCATGTCGAAGGTGTGATGTGCCGCATGGCTTACTGAACCAGCTCCGAGGAACAAACAGGCTTTGAAGAATGCGTGTGTAAATAGGTGGAACATCGCGGCAGTCCATGCCCCAACACCTAAGGCCATCACCATGTAGCCGAGTTGGGAGACTGTTGAGTACGCGAGAACCTTCTTGATGTCCCATTGGGCGAACGCGAGCCCGGCACCAATTAGCGCAGTAAAGCCTCCGATAAAGGCCATCAGATTGATCGAACTCGTACCGATCGAAAACCCTTCATAAAAGACTGGGTATAGCCGAGCGATCATATAGACACCGGCGACAACCATCGTCGCGGCATGGATTAGCGCAGAGACGGGTGTCGGTCCAGCCATTGCGTCTGGAAGCCAAGTATGGAGCGGGAATTGACCAGATTTCGATGCGACCGCAGCCATAAGGCAGCACGCTGCGACCAACAGGGCAAGGTGGTGAGCACCTGGGTTTGTTGAAATCAGCGTGTTGATGGCATCAATATCGAAGGTTTGGAAAGTCCCCCACAGCACAATCATTCCAACCAGCAGCCCCACATCTCCGACTCGATTTGTTAGGAATGCTTTTAGGGCAGCGTCAGTATTGGGCTTCTCTTCCCACCAATGGCCGATCAAGACGAAGGAGCAAACACCCACTAACTCCCAACCCACAATCAGTTGGATGATGTTCTGGGCCATCACGAAGAACAGCATTGAAGCGGTGAAGAGACTCAAAAATGCGTAGTAGTGGAGGTACCTGCGGTCCCCTTTCACATATTCAGTGGAGTAGATGTGAACTAGAAGAGAGATGGTCGCGACGACCATAAGGAGAAGCACGGTCTGGCCATCGACGAAGGTTCCGACCGCAAAGTCGACACCTGCATTTGACCACCACTGAGAGAACGTTGATATGACCGGTCGGATCAGTGGGCTTGAATGGCCTCCCCCATGGCCGCCTTCAGAATCTCCAACTGCGGCGCCATGGTCATCGCCATGGTCATCGCCATGGTCATCGCCATGGTCATCGCCATGGTCATCGCCATGGTCATCGCCATGGTGTTCTATTTGGACAACAGCATCAGGTGTCGGATTTTCAACCCGTTGCGTCCATTGAAACGCCGCTACAGCAGATAGAAGCCACACGAGGCTCAACGCCGTTATACCGACAACGTGAACCCGATCAGCACCGATATAGCGCTTCCCAAAAAAGAGTATTACGACAAAAGAAATTGCCGGTATCAGGGGAATAAGGAAGGCGTTCTCTAACATCCACATAGTTCTGCCCTATCCCCGCATCAGATCGAAGTCTTCAACATCGATGCTGGTTCGGTTGCGGTAGAGAAGAAGGACAATGGCAAGACCCACGCCAACTTCTGCAGCAGCAACTGCTATTACGAAAAGTGCAAATACTTGACCGGAAACGACGCCGTGTTGAACACCAAAAACAACCAGGTTGATGTTGACTGCATTGAGCATCAATTCGATGGACATCAGGACCATCACACCGTTTCGACGTGCGAGGACTCCATATACCCCAACAGCGAATAGGGCTGCTCCGAGAATGAGGAACTGGTTTAGTAGCACATCAGTCCTTTCTCGCTAACACAATCGCACCTATGAGCGCTGCGAGCAGCAACACTGACACAGCTTCGAATGGAACGATATATGTGGAGAACACTTCGTCTGAAACATCTGCGGTTCGATAAATCGGTCCATCAGTGACAAGACGGTCAGAACCGAAATGGTTGACCAAGGAGTAAACGATTACCCCTCCCAGAAGAGCGGCAACTCCTGCCGCTATTGGCCATTGCTTGCCCGTCATTTCCATAGCATTTCCAAGAGGGGCTTTGGTGAGCATGATCCCAAACAAGAAAAGAACCATCACAGCGCCGATATAAACAAGAACCTGAGTGGTAGCCACAAATTCTGCTGTCAAAAGCACATACAGGGCACCAAGACCAGCTAGGACTGCGACTAGATACAGCGCTGCATGCACAATGTTTCGTGTAGTGACCATGCGCAATGCAGAAAGGATGACGATGGCTGACAGGATCCCGAAGAAAATATTTTGAGCGACCATTAAGTCTTACCTCGGGACCTTTCTGACCTTCTGTTCAGAACCTGCTTCGTAGTCAAGGAAGTCAGGAACGGTCTCCATCCACTCACCCAAGCGATCTTTGTCATGCAGTAAATCGGCGATCCGAGGCTCGCTGTATTCGTATTCTGGCGTCCAGAAAAGTGCGTCGAACGGACACACGTCGACACATATACCGCAGTACATGCACAGGGCATAATCAATATCGAACCGATCAAGCATATTGACCGTACGAGGCTTGCCGCCCTCTCTTCGAGGCGGCGCCTTTACTTTGTGTCCCTCAATGTAGATACACCAGTCAGGACAGGAACGAGAGCAGAGCATGCACGCAGTGCAGTTCTCCTCATGCAGAGCAATAACTCCTCTGGCACGCTCCGGGGGGGCCTCTTTCTCATGGGGATATTGGACCGTGACAGCACCTATTTGCGGGGCTGGAATGAGCGTCTTCCATCCGCGTTTGGGGAACAGGGTGCGGCCCGCTGTTTTAGCGGTTACACCGAGACCTTTGATAAGACCGGGTAGCTGTGGCATCAGAAGACCACCTTAAATATTCCGGTTAGAACAATGTTTGCCAAGGCCAAAGGAATCAGTACTTTCCACGCGAACTTCTGCAGTTGATCTTCGCGAAGTCTCGGGTATGTAAATCGAACCCAAAATATGAAGAATGCAACGAGAAGAATTTTGGCAAGCATCACGCCCGGACCCAACACATTCAAGATGTTGTCGTCAACATCGAAGCCCGGGATCCACCAACCTCCAAGGAACATCACTGAGGCGAGAGCTGAAAATGCGAACGCTGTACCAAATTCCGCCATAAAGAACAGCAAAAATCGGAATCCTGTGTATTCGACATGGAAACCGCCGACCAATTCAGTTTCAGCGACCGGCATATCAAACGGTGTTTGAGTTAATTCCGCTTGCGCTGCGATCATAAATATGAGGAAGGCTAAAAATTGAGTGAGGATGAAGGGGTTGCCGATTCCACCGAAGCCAAAGATCTCTCCAGTTGCCTGCGCTTCCACTATTCCCTGCAAATTAAGTGTTTCAGCTTGGATCACAACACCCATGACGGCAAGAATCAGTGGAAGTTCATAAGCAATCAGTTGGCCAGCAGCTCGTAGGCCGCCCAGAAGTGCGTACTTGTTAGCTGATGCCCATCCCGCCATCAAAATGCCCAGAACTGAGAGCGATGAAACCGCCATCGCGTAGAAAACGCCGGTGTCAAGATCTTCGACGACCGCATCCGGTCCGGCGGGGAGAACTACGTAAAGCAGAAAGGTGGAAGCAAGCACCACCACCGGCGCCATTCGGAACACCCGACGGTCGGCCTGCGCCGGGTGAATGTCTTCTTTTTGCAGGAATTTAATTGCTTCAGCTATTAGCTGGAGCGTTCCATACGGCCCTGTGTCGTTGGGGCCCAGGCGGCTTTGCATAAACGCCATCATCTTGAACAGAAATAGATATACGAGAATCAAGGACGTCGTCGGGATTACGACTAGAGCCAATCCGAGCTTAATCCCGGTTTCTTGCCAGTAAGGAAGAGCAAGCAGTGTCGTCACCGGTCAATATCTCCCAAGATGAAGTACAGGGAGCCCAAGATGGTGATGACGTCTGGAACGTAGACACCCTTCATCACCCAAGGAACGATCGATATGTTGTTGAAACTAGGAGTGCGGATTTTGACTCGGAAGGGCCCCAAATCGCCTTTGCTGACGATGTAGTAGCCCATTTCTCCCAGAGGATTTTCGGTTGACAAGTATGCCTCACCAGCCGGAACCTTAATAATTCTCGGAACTTTGGCCATGATAGGGCCGCTTGGAATTCCGTCTAAGAGTTGGTCCACTATGTGCGTGGCTTCTCGAGTTTCTTGTAACCGAACCCAATAACGCGCAAAGGAATCGCCATCAGGGTGTGTCCATACGCGCCAATCAACTTGATCCCAAGCCAAACCGGGGTTTGCGTCTCTTCGGAGATCCCAGTCGACACCGCTCGCGCGCAGATTTGCTCCCGAGAGTCCGTACCCAAGTGCGACTTCAGGAGGGATAACACCCACTCCTCGACATCGGGCTTGGAAAATTTCGTTTCCGACCAGTAGGTCTTCCATCTCGTCGCAGAAGGTCCGCATCTTTACCATCACCGAACGGGTCTCCTCGACCCATCCTTTGGGGATGTCATCTTTTAGTCCGCCAATTCGATCAAAATTCGGGTGGAAACGTCCACCGGTGACCTCTTCAATCTGGTTGAGCACTCGTTCCCGGTCTCGGAATGCGAAGAACACTGGCGTGAGGGCACCAATTTGGACTCCCATATCGCCGAGGAACAGCGCCAGATTCGCTACTCGACTTAGTTCGAAAAGGATTGTTCTGATCCACTGAGCTCTCGGTGGTGCTTCTACTTCCATCAAACGCTCTGCAGCCAGAATGAAAGGTACTTCATTGGCGAAGCTACCTAGCCAGTCGATGCGATTGATCAGGGTGGTGCATTGTGGGTAGGTGCGAACTTCACAGAGCTTCTCATAGCCACGGTGCATGTAGCCCATGATCGGTTCAGCTACCACGACCTGTTCACCGTCCAGTCGGCAAGCGAGACGCAAGGTTCCGTGAGTCGCTGGATGTTGTGGCCCTATGTTTAGGGTCATGTCCCCTGTATCGAGTTCGACATTTACTCGAGCATCAGCTGCTTGGGAACTTACATAGGCCATCTGTTCTCGGTCAGAGGTAGCAGTCATGAAGCGCCTCCGTTGGCTTCGAATGCCGCCATCACTTCAGCCTCAAGCTGGGCTTCCAAATGTTCTGGTATCTCTTCTATATCAACGACTCCCGGCCATGGTTTTACCTGACGGGCAAGCAAAGGGAAGTCTTTTCTAAGTGGGTGGCCTTCGAATTCAGTTGGCAAATATAAAGGTTGCAAGGTTGGGTGCCCACGGAAGGAGATCCCGAACATTTCATGCGCCTCGCGTTCATGCCAGTCCGCACCAGGGAACACGTCGCGGATGGTTTCGACGGTCATATCTTCGCCTACATCAGTTTTTAGTATCAGACCCACTTGTCGGCTAAGCGAGTAGAGCTGCGCCAAAATCTGGAAGCGACTGTCTCCGCCTCCATGGCCTGTCGAATTATCTATTTCGACCGGCTCGTCGTCTTCTTCCTCTAGACCTGAATCGAATTCGGTGTCTTCGTATCGTCCTTCGGGGGCTATATCCCAGTCGATGGCAGATAAGAAGCCGAAGTATTCAAACCCAGCAGATTTCACCGTCCTTATCGAATCCTGCCAACTCTCTGCCGTCACTCGCAACCATAAGTCTTCATGAGGTTGAAGGTGAGACTCGACAAGACTTTCGCCGAGACTTTCCGAAAAATGAGCCAGAAGGGCTTCTCTTTTCTCATCGGGGAGAGCGGTTTCTTCAGCGGGAGCTTCGTCGGTCACTGGCTCACCCCTCCACCACTATGGGCGGACCCTGCCACTTCTCAGTTATGTCTTCAGATTGGATCCGTTCTTGCAGCATGACAATGCCTTCGAGCAGAGCCTCAGGCCTTGGGGGGCATCCTGGAACATACACATCTACTGGGATCAGTTGGTCTACGCCTTTAGTGACTGAATAACTATCCCAATAAGGGCCGCCACAGTTAGCGCATGAGCCCATTGATATGACGTATTTAGGTTCCGGCATTTGTTCGTACAGCCGGAGGATTACCGGCGACATTTTGTCGGTAACTGTTCCCGAAATCACTACTAGGTCTGCCTGCCTAGGGCTCGCCGGGAACGGGATGACCCCTAGTCGCATAACGTCATATCGGGGTGAACCAAAGGCCGCCCCCATTTCGATTGCACAACAGGCAAGTCCCCACTGATATACCCAAAGTGAACGGGCGCGGCCGAAGTTGAGAAGCCAACTGAGAGGTTTCGGCATTTTGCCTTTATCGATCAGTCCCATCTATCCAGCCTTCCTCAAACCCATCTCAGGACACCCTTACGCCAGGCATAAAACAAGCCGAGTACGAGAATGAAAATGAAGATCGCCATTTCAACTAAGCCGAAGGTTCCATAGATTTCTAAACGGGTCGCCCACGGGAAAATGAAAACTGCTTCAACATCAAAAAGGACAAACAAAACCGCGAAGACGTAGTACCGAATCTGGCTCTGAGCCCAGTCCCCACCTACAGGGTCAACTCCACTTTCATACGCGATCAACTTCTGTGGAGTTGGACGCTGCGGTCGGAGGATCCGTGCGATGGTCAGCATGGCCCCAGCCATGGCAATAGCCGCAACACCGAAGATGCCGACAGTCAGGTAACTCCGCAGTAATTCCGACACGATTATTGAGACTAGTTAGGGGTTTCGGGACTTGCCAAAACCCTGCGCGGTGCCTCATTCCGCGGGCTTCGGACGTAGTGAAAGTTATCGTGCCTTGAAGAGAAAAGACGTGATTGTTGGCCACGATTCTTGTTTCCTCTTTCACAAGGCCTGTATTGGCCATTTGACACCTTCTAGAACCTCACCCTCGGATCAATATCGGGACTGCATCTTCAGCGAATTCGATGAGAAGTTGGGGCACTACTCCGATGAGAATAGTGAAGCTGACTGCGGCGATCACGACCACTGAAGTGGTCCAGTGCCATGTCGGTGAGGTCCTCTCTTTTTCCTCATCTGTCACATACATGGCCATCACGATGCGCAGGTACATAAAGGCGCCGATGACAGCGGTCACCATAGCTACCCCAGCTACGAAGTAGCTCTCGTTATTAACGGCCGCCGCGATAACTTGGAATTTCGCAATGAATCCAGAGGTTGTCGGAATTCCGGCTTGGGCGAGCAAGAGCACGGTGAACCCGATGGCTAATATCGGCCGACTGTGCCCTAGACCTGCATATCGGCTCAGAGGGTGTTCATCGTCAGTTCCCATTGCGCCAACGACTGCAAAGGTTCCCAACACCATAAGGGTGTAGGTAAAGAGGTAGAAGAGTGCTGCTGAAGTGCCCTCAGCACTTGCCGCGTGGACAGCTACAAGAACGTACCCGGCATGGCTCACTGATGAGAACGCAAGCATTCGTTTGACGTCAGTCTGCAGTATGGCCATTACAGCGCCCACGACCAGAGTAATAAGAGCTAGCACTCCAACTATGGGGGCCCAATCGACGTCATGGCTGGCAAAAGCCGCGAAGAAGATTCTTAGTAGGGCGGCGAAACCAGCAGCCTTGGCTATTGAGGCCATCCACCCAGTTACGGGGCTGGGGGCGCCTTGGTACACATCTGGGGCCCAGAAGTGGAAGGGTGCTGCGGCTACTTTGAACGAAAGGCCGACAAGTAAGAGCGCCATAGCTGCCATAAGTAAATGCTGGTCCCGGAACACCACTGCGTCGAGATAGTTGCGGATATGGACGAGGTTCGTGGACCCCGTCGCTCCGTAGGTAAGTGCTATTCCATAGAGCAAGAACGCTGAGCTGAATGCTCCAAGAACAAAGTATTTGATCGCTGATTCTCGCGCTTCTGACCGTCGATGATGCATTGCGATCATGACGTAGATGCCTATGGATAGAGCTTCTAGACCGAGAAACATCACTATCAGGTCGTTGGCTGATGCCATGACGATCGCGCCGGCAGCTGAGCACAGCAGCAGTGCATGAAACTCGGGTGGATCAATCCCTTCACGATCTAAATAGCCGTGTGAAAGGAGCGCTGTAGCTGCAAGGCCGATCAAGATCAGCAGGGTGAAAAAGATGCTGAACCCATCAATTCCAAAGGCCGACGCTATTGATGACGAAGGGCCGCCAGTTTTAACGTCGTTCCAGAGTCCTATGGCAACGATGGACGAGGTGATCGCCGAGCAGAGTGTGGTGATGGTTGTGAAAGCTGTTGATGTTCGCTGCGGTGCAAGGGCGCTGGCAAGCAAGATGAGTAGTGCTGCACCTAAGAGAATGATTTGCGGTAGCAAAGCCCACCAGTTAACTGATGGTCCAACGAATCCGAGAATTTGCAGGGCGCCCATTAGTGGTCGTCCTCGCTTCCGTGATTTTCGTCTACAACTACGGGAGCTCCTAGATCAGGCTGAACATAATCAGAGTGCTGTTCAAGATGCGATATGAGGTCGTCAACGGCTGGTTCTATTCGTTCTAGTAACGGTTTGGGGTACAGACCTAGAAAAACGATTCCCGCGATAAACGGGGCCAACACCAAACCTTCTTTGAGAGTGAGATCTGGTGTTTGCTCATCGTCTGGGGTTGGTTCTCCATGAAAGACTCTTTGGTAAGCCCATAAGAGATAGAGGGCTGCGAGGATTACCCCGGTCGCAGCTATGACCGTCCACCAGCGACGCGTTTCGTATGACCCAATTAGCACCAGGAATTCACCGACAAATCCATTCAATCCCGGTACCCCGATGGATGACAGCATGACGACAGTGAAAAAGCCAGCAAAGACCGGAGCTGCAGACTGGATGCCACTGAGTTCTTCGATCGCTCGTGTTTTTCTTCTCTCATACAGCATGCCGACCATAAGGAAGAGCGCTCCGGTCGACAGACCGTGATTGATCATCTGTAGCACTCCTCCTTCGAGGCTTTGGGTGGTGAAGGCGAAGATGCCAAGAACTATGAAGCCCATGTGCGCAACTGAGGAATATGCGACAAGCCGTTTTAGGTCCTTTTGCATCGTGGCAACGATCGCGCCGTACACAACTCCTATGACGCCCAACGTGGCCAGGGTTGGAGCGGCCCAGACAGATGCTTCTGGGAATAGGTATAGGCCGAAACGCAGCAGCCCATAGGTTCCCAATTTGAGCATGACCGCAGCTAGGACTACCGACCCAGCTGTTGGTGCTTGAGTGTGCGCATCAGGTAACCAGGTGTGAACTGGAACGATCGGCACCTTGATAACAAAGGCCAGCGCGAAGGCGAGGAAACACAGCCGTGCTGTGTTCGTTGAGAGAGCTTGACGTTGGGCTAGTTCGACTACGTTGAAGGTGATGTCTTGGTTACCGGCGCTCAGCGTTGCGACACTCACAATCGCGACAAGCATGAGCGCTGAGCCGGCCATGGTGTACAAGAAAAATTTGGTTGCTGCGTAGCGGCGGTCGTCATAACCCCATCCGCCGATAAGCATGTACATAGGGACCAATACGATTTCAAACATCACGAAGAAGAGGAAAAGGTCAAGTGCCAGAAAGGCCCCAAAAGATCCGGCTTGCAGCAAAAGCAACCAAGCTGTGTAGGGCTTTGGGTCGTGATGAGGGTCAACTGCAATGAGCACTATTGGTGTGATTAGACCCGTAAGTACGACCAACCAAAGTGAGATTCCATCAACACCTACATGCCAGTTGATACCGAGACTGGGGATCCATGATTGAATCGATTGGAATTGAAACCCAGCCTCATGAATTGAAAACTGGGCCATTACATATAACGAAAGCGCTGCGGCGATTGAAGCAAATATGGCTCCGACAGGCCGCATCAGTTCAGGTCGGCTGTTAGGCAGTAGCACCACTACTAACGCACCGGCGATGGGTACGATGATGAGCGCATTTAAGACCGGGAAAGATGAAGCGGTCTGGGCAGCTACTAGTTGGATCACAACAGCAACCCCCAGGCCAAGACCACCACTATCGCAAGCGCCCCCACTGCTACTCCTACTGCATAGTTGCGCATGTAGCCAGATTGTGTCGGTTGAATGAGTTGACCGAGTTTCATAACCAGTCGGCCAACACCATTGATTGTCCCGTCAACTATTTCAGCGTCGAAATCTGCTGTCTTTTGGAACCCTGTGGTGCCCACACCCCCAACTACTCGCGCGTAGGTCGCGTCGACATACATCGCGTTTTCAAGGAGCTCAGGTTCTAGGGATTCGGTTGGGATTCGTCGCATTAACCAGCTCAGCGTCGCTATCGATATTCCGACGAGTCCAGCGGCCACGGAAACGATGGCGAGAACTATTTTCGTTGTAGTCCCTGAAGAGAAGTGGTGTGGGTGATGGAAGATGGGCTCTAGAAAGTGCTCGAGTATTAGCCAGTCTTTTACCAATGGCAGGTTGATAGCTCCTCCAACTATTGCTGCTCCAGCTAGCACACATAGAGGAGTTGTCATGGTCCAAGTTGATTCGTGTGGGTTGACGTCTTCTTCCCATCGCTGTTCACCGAAGAACACAAGGATCACTTGGCGACTCATGTAATAGGCCGTGAGGAACGCTGTGATGAGACCGACAGCCCATAACAGGGGCCCGATGTTTTTTTGTTCCCAGGCGGCTAGCAGTATTTCGTCTTTGGACCAGAAGCCCGAGAATGGTGGGACACCCGCTATTGCTAGCCATCCCACAATAAACGTGGCGGCGGTGATGGGCATAGCTGCGCGTAAAGCTCCCATCTTTCGCATGTCCTGTTCGTCGTGCATTCCGTGAATCACTGAGCCTGAACCTAGGAACAGCAATGCTTTGAAAAAGGCGTGGGTTATCACGTGAAAAATTGCGGCCACGTAGGCTCCCGAACCGATCGCTAGAAACATGTACCCCAATTGGCTGATCGTGGAGTACGCCAATACCTTTTTGATGTCGTGTTGGGCGACGGCACACAAAGCAGCAAATAGGGCCGTCGCTGCGCCTATCACTGCGATGATAAGCAGGGCATCCTCAGTCAGGACGTTGTTCATTCGAACTAGCAAATAAACCCCTGAGGTAACCATGGTCGCGGCGTGCACCATCGCCGACACAGGGGTTGGTCCTTCCATCGCGTCGGGCAACCATACGTAGAGCGGTAGTTGTGCCGATTTTCCTGCTGCTGCGACAAACAAGAGGAGAGAGACCGCTGTTCCTGTCGCCGCTGACATCGCAGGTGAGTTAGCAATTTCTGTATAGGTGACGGTGCCTAGGGCTGACCAGATAGCGAATGTGGCGATCATGAATCCCCAATCACCCACTCGGTTCGTGACGAAAGCCTTTTTGCCGGCAGTGGCCGCGCTTTCTTTTTGATGCCAAAAGGAAATGAGGAAATAGGAGCAGGCGCCGACGCCTTCCCAACCCAGGAAAGTGACAACCAAATTGTTCCCAAATACCAACATGAGCATTGAGAACAGGAAGAGATTCAGGTACAGGAAAAATTTTGAATACTTGGGGTCCCCATGCATGTAGCCGATCGAGTACAAGTGGATTAACGCTCCGACCCCAGTGACGAATAGGGCCATGGTGATCGATAGGGGGTCAACTAAAAATCCGGCTTCAACCTTCAAAGACCCGGCTGGTAGCCAGTCGAAGAGAATGAATTCGTATGAACGTTCACCTGCGTGACCGTCTTTGCCTAGCAACCCGACGAATACGACCAAGGTCACTACAAAAGATGTTGCCGCTGCTGCTGTCGCTATCCATCCTGCTCGGGGTTCGCCGAAGACGCGACCGGCGACCAACAGTAAGCAGAAGCCAAGCAAAGGAAGTGTTGGGACAAGCCAAACTAGTTCAACCACGAGATCACCCCCTGAGCGCCGAAAGATCGTCTGCTGTCGCGCCGGGTTGACGGCGCAAGATCGCCACCAGAAGGCCTAAACCAACAACCACTTCAGCGGCCGCGACCACTAGAACGAAGAAGACGACGGTTTGGCCGCCGATGTCATCCAGTTGTCGGGCGAATGCCACAAAGCTGAGATTGACACCATTCAGCATTAGTTCGACACACATCAGCATGACGAGCGGATTGCGGCGGATCAGAAGGCCTGTCCCGCCAATGACAAAGAGCAAGGCGCCAAGGACGAGGTACCAGCCGGTGGTGATTTCCATTAGTTGTCACCCTGTTCTTCGACTGCTGCGCTCTGGGTTGCTTTCGGTTTACGCGCGAGGACGACCGCTCCTATTACTGCGATCACCAATAACAGTGAGGTCAGTTCAAACGCGTACACATGGTCAGAAAACAGCGACCGGGCTAAGAGCCGTACATTTTCATCTCCCGATGCGGTTCCTCCCACAGCTTCGGCACCCGTAACGGGTTCGTTGACAACCACGATTAGGGCACCAAGTAAGAGGAGTGAGCCACCTGCGAATACAAGGGCTGCCCATCTTTGGATGGGCAGAATGGATAGTTCTAGATTCTGCGCTCGATCGACTCCCAACAGCATGATCACGAACAGAAACAAGACCACGATTGCCCCTGCATAGACAATCACTTGGACCGCAGCCAGAAAATGTGCTTCTTGGGCTACAAATTGAACCGCTATCCCGAACAGTGTCATCACCAACATCAACGCCGAATGGACCGGGTTTCGAGCAAGAATGACTCCCAGAGCTCCGGTCAGACATATCGCTGCGGCGATGATAAAGACGAGGGTGTCTACCATCAGTGAACATCCTCTGACTTGCCATATTCTTCAGATGGAGTTCCGGGGTCCTCATGACTGTCTAGGTGGTGTTGCCCCATTTCAGGCTTTCGCGTTCCGTAGCCAAGTTCGCCACTCCAGCCGACTCGATTTTGATAATCAGGATTCCCAGCTGGCGCGGTCGCACGCATCCAACCAGACGTGGCTAGGTCATCTCCTTCGTGCCAAAGTTCCCAGGGTTGACGTTGGGGAAGACCATCATCGTCGACCACCAGTTCGTCCTTCGTGTAAATGGCGTCTGAACGGTTGGCAAAGCTGAATTCGAAAAGCTTGGATTCGGTAATGGCCTCCGTCGGGCAAGCTTCAACGCATAGATCACAGTGGATGCATCGCAAATAATTGATCTCATATACATACCCGTAACGTTCCCCAGGAGAAACCGGATCCGTTTCAGGGTTATCGGCGCCTCGGACATAAATGCATTTAGCTGGGCAGACTCCTGCACAGAGTTCACAACCGATGCATTTTTCCATACCGTCTTCGTATCGATTTAATACGTGCCGGCCGTGAAATCGTGCGGGTTTTGGACGTTTCTCTTTGGGGTATTCGGTTGTGACTCTTTCTTCGAAGAGTTTCATGAAGGTGACTTTGAAGCCATCGAGATATCCCATTACGCCTCCTCTAGTTCTTCTTGGTAGGCGCGGTCCCCGGCTCGTAGCCCCGCCAGCAGAAGGCTGGCACCAACTGCCAATGCAATGAACGCTGCACCGTAGGTTGCTAGCCAATTCCAGTCGTGTGTGGCGCGTAGTTCTTTAAGGCTGATGAACATCAGCCAGAACAAAATTAGAGGAATCAGAAGTTTCCATCCCAAGTGCATCAGTTGGTCGTAGCGAAGTCTGGGAAGAGTGGCGCGGAACCACACGAATACGAACAAGAACGCGAGGACCTTAAGTAAGAACCACACGGTTGGCCAGAACCAGGTCATCCCAAACAAAATCGGCCCCGCTGGCCCTCCGAAGAAGAGAGTGACCATGATTGCGGACATGGTGATGACATTCATGAACTCCGCAAGAAAGAACAAAGCAAAACGGATAGATGAATATTCGGTGTGAAAGCCTCCCACTAGCTCTTGTTCTGCCTCCACCAGGTCAAACGGCGGCCGATTTAGCTCAGCTGTTGCCGCAATTAAGAACACAATGAATGGAACAATTCCTGAAGAAACAAGGAACCACCTACTAAAGCCACCTGATTGGGCAGCGACAATGCCGTGAGTGGAGAGGGTGCCGGCAAGTATTACAACGACAACCGTGGCCATTCCGAGAGCTGCTTCATAGGAGATTGCTTGCGCCGAAGCGCGGACAGAACCGATGAGTGGATATTTCGATCCGGATGCCCATCCGGCAAGCATGACCCCGTAGACGGCTATCGATGACATGGCCAGTAAGAGGAGGATGCCGATTGGTGGGTCCGCTACCTGCAGAAACGTCTCCCGCCCAAAAATAGTGACAGTTCCCGATGATCCTCCACCAAATGAGCCTCCGATAGGGACTACGGCGAAAGAAAGAAATGCAGTGACTGCAGATATGTATGGCGCGAGACGAAAGACTAAGGGGTCGGCATTTTCTGGGCGGAGATCTTCTTTGAAGAAAAACTTCACTCCGTCAGCAAAAGTCTGCAATAGCCCCCATGGACCTGCGACATTGGGGCCTATTCGATTTTGCATGTCCGAGATTAATTTTCTTTCAAACCAGACCATGAACATGGTGGCGACAAGCAAAAACGTGAAGGCGACAAGCACTTTGACAGCCATGATGCCGATGTCGGTCAAATCAACACCATCGATATAAAGCGGATCTCCCGTCATAGCGTTTCGATCCTGATGTCATTAATCACCGCGGTGGCATCTATAAAGCGGTTGGCGCTTCCGCCAGGTTGGTTGAAGGGCAGCACTGCCGTTCCGCGTTGAACATTGCTGTCGGCAACAGCTGTGAGATTTTCAGTTGCTCGGGTGGAAATCACGCGGACTTCACTACCGCTAGGGATGCCTAGCCGTTGCAGGTCATTGGGGTGGACTTTCAGGGTCGGTGGCTCTGCTAGATGCTGAAGCGAAGGACTATGGGCCGTGGTTGTTGCCCCATCCCAAAGCTTACGTCCGCTTATAAGCCGCAGTCCGTAACCATCCGCTATTGGGGTGTCTTGCAAGGCGGGCAAAGTTAGATCTATCGAACTTTGTTGAACCAGAATGCCTTCGTGGGTTTCGTCGCTGGTAACTCTTTCTAAAGTTACGCCCGCGTGGCTCGGTGCTACTTGTTCAATTTCACGCCATATTTCTTCTTTTGACGTTAACCCCAAGTCGCCACCAAGACGCCAGGCGAGCTCTGTCGCGATCATCCAGTCATCGCGAGTCGACCCCGGGGGAGTTATTTTTTGGGTGACTCTACTGACGCGACCTTCGATATTTGTTGTGGTGCCGCTTTGTTCTCCGTAGGCCGTCACCGGCAAGACAATGTCAGCTTGGGCTACTGAGGCAGTGACGAAGTTGTCGATCGCTATTACTGTTTTAACTTTTTGAATGGCTTCTGCTGCAAGATTGCGGTCCGGGAAGTCGCAGAGGGGGTCTGCGCCCAGAAGGACCAGGGTTTCGATTTTCCCGGCAACCGCCGCTTGAAGCATTTCGGTAGTCCCAAGACCTTGCTCTTTGGGAATCTCATTCCATTTTTGAAGGAGCGGTTGGCTCGGGTTATCGATCCTGGTCCGCCCCGGAAGAAAACCGGGCGCAAGACCCATGTCTAGGGCCCCACGCACATTTCCTCTCCGCAATGCAGGGAGGAAAGTGGCGTGTGGGAGTTCCGCTCTGATCACTGCCGCTACCGACATCGCTGGGTCCGCGGATTCAGCCATTGAGGTACGACCCAGAATGGTTACGACAGAACCGTCGCGCAGTTGCTGTGCTAGCTGGTCATCGCTACTAAGCAACTCTGTAAGAGCCTTTGCGGCTTCTCCGGCTTGGCAACGAATTGAGCGTTGGGTGTATGAATCGCTACCAGTGGCCGTGGGTCCTATTTGGACAACTTTGGTTCGGCCTTTGGTGGCGGCGCCTCTGAGGCGCAGATGCAATATCGCCAGTTCCTCTTTGAGATCCGGGCCAATTATTAGGGCGGTGTCTGCTTCACATGCATCCGCAATCGTTGCTTGTGGGAGACCCAAAACCAGTTCTGCGGGTAGGCCATCGCCTAGTTGCGCGTCAATGTTGTCTGTTCCGATTACTGAGCGCGCAATTTTTGACCAGGCATATGCGTCTTCATTGGTCAATCGTGACCCACCAATGATGCCTATCCCTTGGGGGCCAGCCTGGCTGATAGCCGCGGCAGCGGCCGCTAGTGCAGAACCCCAGTCAGTGCCTAACAATTGTCTTTGATTGTCTTGGTCACGAACGAGTGGGGTGGTGAGGCGTTCGTCGCTATTGATGGCCTCGAAGTTGAATCGCCCCTTGTCGCACAACCAGCCATGGTTTACCGACTCTACGTCTACGCCGAGGTAGCGAACGAGTTCGTTTCTTGATGACTGAACTGAAATTCGGCACCCCATAGAACAGGTCGTGCATGTTGATTCAGTTTCCTCCAGGTCCCATGGGCGGGCTTTGAATCGATATGGGGCCGCGGTAAGGGCGCCTACTGGACAGATTTGGACTGTATTACCTGAAAAGTAAGAACTGAAAGGCTCGTCGGGGAATGTCAGTACTTGAGTTGAATTTCCCCGTTCCGTGAACTGGATCAGCGGGTCACCGGCTATCTCGTCGGCAAATCGAGTGCAACGGTCGCAGAGTATGCATCGTTCTCGGTCAAGATGGACTAGATCTGAAATTGGAATCGGCTTTTCGTAGTGCCGCTTTTCTTCGACAAATCGGGATTCACCTGGTCCGTAGGCGATCGTTTGGTCTTGGAGTGGACATTCCCCACCTTTGTCGCAAACCGGACAGTCGAGCGGGTGGTTGACGAGCAGAAACTCAAGAATCCCTTCTTGGGCTCGTTTGGTGTCGTCCGATTCGGTATCAACGACCATTCCCTCAGCTACTGGGACCATGCATGATGGTTGAAGCATCGGACCACGGCCGGTGTCAACGTCGACTAGGCACATACGGCACATGCCAACGGGTGACATTCGTTCGTGATAGCAAAATCTTGGTATGTGAATGCCGGCTCGGTCAGCAGCTGCGATGAGCATTTCGCCTGGTTGTGCTTCGATCTCGGTGCCGTTCACTGTGACGGTTACTTCGCTTGGGTCTTGGTCAGACATCTACGGCCACCTCAATCATCGTTGGGTGTTCGTTGCCAGCAACTTTTGCTTCGAATTCTTCTCGGAAAAGTGTGAGCGCTGAATGAATTGGGGCGAACGCTGACGGCCCAACAAAACAGATAGTGGTCATCCGATATGGGAACGGAACAGCCTCAATCCCCTCGGAGGGGACTGCGGCGTGCGGGAAGTCGCCGGGGCAAATCGTTTCGCCGACCTCTATCAGTAATTCAAGATCTCGGGGGGTTCCTCGCCCCTCAACAACCCTGCGTAGTATCTGTTCAAGCCAGGTGCCACCTTCTCGGCATGGCACACACTTGCCGCATGATTCGTGAGCATAGAACTTGGTCAAGGTGAGAGCTGCAGCGGGGATATCGGTTGTCTCGTCCATCACCATGATCGCGCCGGAACCCAACATGGACCCTTGAGGGCCGACTTGGCTCGCTTCGAATGGTAAGTCAAGTTGGGCGGGGGTGAACCATGGGGCTGAACCTCCACCTGGGACAAATGCCTTTAGTTCATGGTCGTCGCGTATCCCTCCGCACATATCAGCGCCATACAACAAGTCGCGAAAGGTGGTGGTGCCGTTGACGATTTCGTACACGCCTGGTCTCTTCACATGGCCGCTGACGGCCACCATCCGGGTGCCTGGCGAACTTTCAGTTCCAATCGCCGTGAACGCGGCCGCGCCGTGTTGGACAATCCAGGGCAGATTGGACAAGGTCTCGACATTGTTGACGATTGTTGGTTGCCCATAGAGGCCTATTGAGGCTGGGAAATAAGGGGGTTTCAATCTCGGCATCCCCCGATTTCCTTCAAGGCTTTCAATCAGAGCTGTTTCTTCACCAACTACGTATGCTCCTGCGCCCCAGTGCAAGACGATGTCCACGGAAAATTCGCTGCCTAAAATATTTTTCCCGATATAGCCAGCGTCGTAAGCATCATTTAGGGCCTTAGCAACGCGTTCTTGCGCTACTGCCATTTCGCCTCGTATATAGAGGAAGCATTGGCTGAGCCCGACTGCGTAACAGGCAATTAGGCACCCTTCGATTAGTTGGTGGGGATCTAACTCCATTAACAGTCTGTCTTTATAGGTTCCCGGCTCAGATTCATCACCGTTGACGACTAGGTATCTAGGCCAAACTCCAGGAGGGCAAAATCCCCATTTGACGCCTGCGGGGAAGCCGGCACCGCCACGGCCAAGCAATGTTGCGTCTCTAACTTCGCTATGAACTTCTTCTGGGGTTCGCTGTAAAGCTTTTCTTAGAGCTTGGTAGCCGTCTGTTGCTTCGTATCTTTCAAGTGTGTGTGAATCTTCATGGTCAAAACGAGCTGTCACGATTCGCGGAGTTTCATTAGCGATGAACCCAGGGGCATGAGGTATTGGGGTTCCAGTCATTTCGCTCACTGGTTGCCCCCATTTTCGGTCAACCAAACTGGTGCAGTTGCGACATCTTCAGGGGGTACCGCACCTACGGATCGATTTTCGGGTATGTGTTGCCGAATCTGAGACAAGACTCCGTGTTCTGGCACTTCATGATCAGACGAAGCAAGTTCTTCCACCAATTCATCAAACTGGTTGGCGGTCACTCTGTATTGGTGCCTGTAATTAACCTGTAGGCAAGGAGCTTCGGTACATGCAGCCTGGCACTCGGCGCCTTCAAGCGTGAACATTCCATCGACGGTGGTACTTCCTGACTTCACGCCGAGTCTTAGCTCAGCATGTTTCATGAGATCTCCTGCGCCCATCAATGCACACGACATAGTCGTACAAATGTTGATCACATATTTGCCAACCGGGTGGCGTTTAAACATTTCGTAGAAGGAGCAGGTGCCAAGCACTTCTGCGCTGGTTGTGCCTACAAGTTCTGCTATTTCTGCCATCGCCTCGTCTGTAACCCAGCCTTCTTGTTCTTGGGCTAGATGCAGTAGAGGGATCATCGCGGACCGCGGCTTGGGATACCGCCCGATAATTTCTTGCGCTAAGGACGAGTTTTCGTCATTAAAAAATCTCATCTATCGACCTCCCCCATGATCGGATCGATTGATGAAATAACTGCTATTGCGTCGGCGAGTAAGCCTCCATGCATCATGTGCGGCAACGTTTGTAGGTTGACGAAAGACGGAGCACGTATGTGCATCCGTTGCGGCTTTGGTCCGCCGTCTGACACCAAATAACACCCGAGTTCCCCGCGTGGTGATTCAACTGCCGTGTACACCTCGCCAGGTGGCACCTTGAAACCCTCGGTGAAGATTTTGAAATGGTGGATGAGGGCTTCCATCGACTCATCGATACGAGCCCGAGGTGGAGGTGTGACTTTGCGATCTTCGGCTCTGTATGGTCCTTCGGGTATCAATTCCAAACATTGTTCGACAATTCGCATCGATTCACGAATTTCGTTGAGTCGTATCGCGTACCGATCAAATGTGTCGCCATAGGTACCGACCACAATGTCAAAATCGACCTCGTCATACGCGAGATAAGGCATAGCTCTGCGCAGATCCCACGCGTACCCGGTCGAACGTAAAATCGGGCCCGTAGCTCCTAAGGCAAGCGCTTCTTCAGTAGTGATGACACCAATTCCTTGGGTTCGTTCACGCCAGATTGGTTGTCCGGTCATTAGAACGTCGAATTGCTCAAGACGTTCCGGGAGAACTTTGAGAATACTTTGGACATCTTCTCGCCACCCGTCTGGAAGGTCCGCTGCTACACCACCGGGTCTGATGTAGTTGTGATTCATACGAAGACCGGTCACCTTTTCGAAGAAACGAAGTACTTCTTCTCGTTCCCGCCACCCGTAAATCATCATGCCTACCGCACCTAGGTCCATGCCGTTTGTCGCCAGAAACAGAAGGTGCGACGACATCCGGTTTAGTTCGCACATAAGCATCCGAATCCAGGTCGCTCTGTCCGGGATCTCAATTTCGAGCAGTGCTTCGACTGCGAGTGAAAAGGTCAATTCCGTGAACAGCGGTGACGCGTAGTCCATTCGGGTGACATTCGTCGGTCCTTGCAGATACGTAAGATCCTCTGCCGTCTTTTCCATACCCGTGTGTAGATAACCGATAACGGGTTTCGAACGTAGGACTGTCTCGCCCTGTAATTCCATGGTCACGCGAAGCACCCCATGGGTTGAAGGATGTTGGGGGCCCATGTTGATGATCATTCGTTCATCGTCGGGGTCGACAACTGAGGCCCGTTCTTCTGCTTCAGCCTCAGACATCCTGAGAACGGCATCTCGATTTCGAAGATGGTCTAGTTTCGTCACCGGCCGTCAACCGCCTTGAATTGAACCGGAATTCGTCCCATCGAAAAATCTTTGCGCAGTGGATGTCCTTGCCAGTCATCGGGCAGCAGGATCGGTGTTGGATCCGGATGCCCTTCAAACTCGATCCCGAACATGTCGTTTGCTTCGCGCTCCATCGCTTCTGCTCCCGGATGAATGTCCGTGATAGTCGCAACTGTGGGAGCTACTTCCGGGAGCTGAACTCTGACACGCATTCGCCGGGAAGCCTTAACATCGAGCAAATTAACGACGAGTTCGAAACGTTCTGCTGGAACGGTTGCCGGTAACGAACGGGTGTCATTTCCTAGATAATCTGCACCGCAAAGGTCGACGCATACCCCATAATCATCATCGTTTAAGGCTTCAATAAGGTCGTGGTATTCAGCTTTATCGGTATGTAGGACGGTCTGACCATTGGTCACGGTCACAGCAGCTCCGTGGAGCCTTTCAACATCGTCGTCAGGCATTTCTTCTTCACCTGATTCGGTCTCCTCATCAAGCGAGGCGGGTGGCTCAGTCATAGAGGCCCCCTGTGCGGATGATGACGGGTTCAGGTTGTGCGTCCATTGCCGCTTCGTGGCCCAGTTCTATTTCGGCTCCTCGTCCTGTTTCGTCACGTCTTTGAGTTAGTTCTCCGGTACGAATCTTTTCGTGCAGGGCGAGAATGGCATGCAGCAATGTTTCCGGTCCGGGTGGGCACCCAGGTGCATAAATATCGACAGGTACTACTTGGTCGACACCTTGGACAATCGCATAGTTGTTAAACATGCCTCCACTAGAAGCACATACACCCATACTGATGACCCATTTGGGTTCCATCATCTGGTCGTAAATTTGCCGCAGAACAGGAGCCATCTTCTGACTGACTCGGCCAGCAACAATCATGAGATCCGCTTGTCGCGGTGAGGCGCGGAATGTCTCCATTCCGTAGCGAGCCATGTCATAGTGAGCGGTTCCTGTGGCCATCATCTCGATAGCGCAGCATGCAAGACCAAAGGTTGCGGGCATCAGGCTTCGACGTCGGGCCCATTTGACCAATTCTTCGATCGGCGCCGTGATTACGTTGTGGCCGAGACCAGCAAGTCCGTCATCTCCTAGACCCAGCTTGTGTTTGACGTCTGATAAATCGGGCATTAGGCAGCCTCCGAGTCATCAGTGTCAGTCTCAAGTTCCATTCGACCCTCAAGACCGACCTTACGGATTGTCGATGTCGTCGTCCGTTCTGGGTTGGTGGCCGGAGTTAACAGTCGACGACCGGGACCCCAATTGAGTCCACCTTTCGCCAGTTCATATACAAAAGAGAGAAAGAAAATGCCGGTAAAAATCGTCATGGCTATAAGTCCAAATAGACCCAATTCATCGTTAGCAACTGCCCATGGATACAAGAAGACAATTTCGATATCGAACATGATGAAAAGCATGGCAACCAAATAGAACTTGACCGGAAATCGTTCCGGTATCGCTACTTGGTCAGTTATGCCACATTCATAGGCGGATCTTTTGGCAATGGTGTCTCGTTCCGGGGCTAGAAGACGAGAGGCAACAATGCTCAGGAGGACGAAGAGAACCCCAAGTACTCCTAGGGTCAGAACCGGGAGGTACTGCTCCATCTCAATTTGCCCTTTCCCCTAATTCAGTTCCCAGCTGCTTCCCGGACAGCCCATACGGCTTGATCCCGTCGGTGAAGGTGATAACAACCTAAACCAAAAAGCAACCCCGAGAAGATAGCTACAAGTGCTGGCCGCAGCCTGAGGTTGCCTTGGTCTCTGACCATTACAACGGTATATAGCGGTGCTGCCTCATCAAGTTCTGCTACAGGTAACAAAACTTTTCCATCCCCACCCAACTTATTGGGATCGATATCTGCAGTGGGTTTGTAGGGCTGCAATTGAACCGCGGCATAGTGAGGACGGCCCCTACTAGGAATGAAGTATTGGGTCACTGCATTATCTGGAATTCCGAGTGGCCGGTAACGCTCTCCACCTACGCGCATAACTCGATGAACCTGATAGTCGGTAGCTGCACTGAACAGACACGTGTTGACCGACTCAAGGCGGCGTGGATCTAGGTCGTTGCACACAACAGCTGAATCCGCGGTTGCCTGGGCGTCAGCTTCAACTACAACCTGCCATCCACCGCCTGGGGTACTTGAGACGTCATTACTTAATTCTTGGACCAATTCGACGGGAACCGCTTCAGGGTTCGTGCTGACGTGGGTGACTTCCCAGGCTGGTCCGTGTCCAACCCAACCAATTCCAAAGAACCACCAAATGATTCCCATGAGAAGGTTCCATCCCCATAGGCCGGTCCATGCAACTAGGAAGCCCAACCTGAGACCAAGGTTGGTTGCCAGGATTAAATAAACAGATCCGCACAGAACAAGAATGCTGATGAGAACCGCTAGGTACCCGGTGATAACTGGGTCCCATCCCACTAAAGCGATCAAAGTCATTGGTCATCCTTTGATGTATGCAGCTCTGCGAACTGAACCGTTGATTGTTCTGCTGGATCCAAACTGCGCTCGTACTCTGAGATTGCACGGATCTCTTCTTGGGTGAGGATTCGTCCGAATCCAGGCATCCCGTAGTTGCCGAGTCTGGCAAATTCACCATATGCAACATTGTCAGCGGCACCAGACGTTATGAACGACATTTGATCTTCAATATCAGGGAAGAGTCGCTCGAGGCTTACAGCATTGAGCGCTGGTCCATAACGCCCAGACCCAGCAGGACCGGGGATGACTTCAACTTCACCACCATTGTTAGGTAGTTGGGCTGGTCCACGCGCGGGCCACCGCGGGGTATGGCAGCGAGCGCAATGAAGTTCGAATAGAACTTGTCCTTCACTTTTCTCAGGATGAGCAGCCATCTCTGTCTCTTTAGCTTGTAATGCCTGCTGGCTCGCGTCGTCATCCGACATTCTTTCTCGCCACAACCATGCGACTAGGTTGTCGACCTCTTGTGGAGTGAGGGGTCCACCACCCGGTAGCCCCCACGCAGGCATAACACCTCGTCCGTAATTGAGAATTTGTCGGACTTCATCTACCTCATCGAGGTTCCCCGCGTCAGTATCGAAACGCGCAAAGACAGTATTTAGGGCCGGTGCACGCCATGTGGTTTTAACGACATAGGTGTCTTCATCACTGAATTGGTTACCAATGTCAAGCACGACTGGTGCATAGTTGGCACCACCTAAATCGGCTCCGTGACAAACAACGCACTCGAGTTCTTCCGCAAGTCGTTCACCTGCAGCTGCGGCCCTTTCACCGAATCCTTGTTCAGCGCCAGAACGCCGGCCGCCTTCTCGGAGCCAATAGATGGGCAGCACTAACGCAATTATTAAGAGCATCAGAACACCAAAGGCTTGGACTTGTTCGAGTCGGCTTCCTTCGAGGACTTCGTCGTCTGGCAAAGAACCACGGTTGGCAGCAAGTTCAATCTCACTCCCAACCTCACTCTTGCTCCGCCGTATGTTGACGAACACATAAATTGCCCAACCGACGACCACAACGGCCAGCAAGACCATGGCGATCGAACGCTCGGTAGTGGCGGCATAAATCACGGGTTACTGACTCCTGCCGTAGTGCGGCGAGTTAGGGACGAAAAGAAAATCTTCATTAGGCGCAGTGAGGTCCTTCTAGACCTTGGCCCGTCGTGTCGGTGCCAATCGGCGGACCTTGGGAAGGACTGCCTGTATCGATAATGACTTTGTCTCCGTCAATGATTACTGGGAAACGATCCATACCTCTCGGAGCAGGGCCCGCCTTCTTTTCTCCGACACGGTTGTATTGAGACCCGTGACACGGACATTCGAACCACTGAGAAGTAGCACAGGAAGGTACTTTGCAACCAAGGTGTGGGCACTTCTGCCACAGCGCTACGTAGCCCATTTTGATGCCCTCTAAGACAGTTCCTGAATAAACAGCTTCTGCCGCTTGTTGGGTCGCGTCATCCATAGGAAATGGTTGAAGGTATGTCTGTGCTTCGGAGAAGTATGAAAAGTTGGTTGCAGGCGATGAAGACGCGATCACGTCATTGACTGAGGCGATGGTTCCAATCTTCACTTTGGAGCCGAAACCTCCGGTAGGCCGAGGCCAAAGAAAGGCAATGTTGGCTGCCCCAAAGGCAGATAATCCCATTGTCATTAGGGTGATTGATGCGCGATTTAGGAATTGACGCCTTGTAACTCCCACCTCTTCGGGGTCGGGGGGACTCCATACCTCGGGTTGCGCTGGTTCGGGAACCGATATCTCGCCACCAACCCTCGCAAGAGCTACAGAACGTTCAAGTTCCTTAGCTTCATCGCTTATAGGAGCGCCGGCTAGTGACCCCGCATCACGTTTCTTAGTTTCACGCGACAAATGACCTAATCCCTGAGCATCACGTCTACGTAACGATGTAAAGCCCACTACCGCTGCTAGAGCAACAAGCACAGGGATAGCTATGGCGATGACCGTACCGCTTGACACTGCACTGCTCCTTACAGGTGGAAAATACCGTGGAGCCCGGTGTCCCACGGATAGGTGAAGTTGAAACCTTGGCCCCTAAAGAAGGACCCGATAATGACCAGCACCGCCCAGAACATGAGATGAATGGTCTGAATAGAGATCGCGAACTTGCGATCTTCGGGTGCATTTGACGGATTGCGATCGATGTATGGGGCGAAACCCAAAAGCACCAAGACGATACCGGGGATGGTCACGCCCGCGATCATCGGGTCGAACATCGTAAGTAGCTCTTGCAGGCCTAAGAAATACCAGGGAGCTTTGGATGGGTTGGGTGTCGCGTTGTGGTTGGCTAATTCGAGTAGCGGCGCATTTATGAACAGCGAGAAAACCAGGCTGAACGCGGTGATAAACAGGGCCGCGGTAAATTCTGCCGCGAGCAGGTGTGGCCAAACATGAACTTTGTCTCCCGGAGTGGCTTTCACGTCTTGGATGGAGCCCGATTTGACTACGGTCAACAATCTGTGAGTGTTGCCACTTGGTCCAGCCATCGCGGGCGGAGCGATAGTTGCTACACCACCTCCTGCAGCAGGTGAGCCCCCCTGTTGGCTCTGTTCAAGCAAGGAACGTGGGATTGATTCACCATCATCATCAGAAGAGGCATCGACATCAGTTGACGGAGCCGGGTCACCGTCAGCGTTGGCCTTAGCCTCTTGGCTTCTTTTCAGTAGGTGTTCAGGAATTTCAGTCATGGGATTGCTTTCACCGCCGATCTATAGCGGTCCGGAGATGCCGCCGTCTTTGCGGACTCTCCAGAAGTGAATTGCCAAGAAAATGACAAGGACGAACGGGAGCATTAATACGTGTAGTACGTACCATCGAAGAAGCGTTTCAGCGCCGATTTGTTTGCCCCCTAAGAGCACGAAGCGCACTTGATCACCAAATACCGGTGTGAAACCCATCATGTTGGTACCGACTGTCACCGCCCATAGAGACAATTGGTCCCAGGGCAAGAGATAACCAGTGAACGAAAGTAAAAGGGTGAGTTTCAACAGGATGACGCCAATCACCCAATTGAACTCGCGAGGAGCTTTATAGGCCCCGTGGTAGAAGACCCGTGCCATGTGTAGGAACACCGATAAGACCATTAGGTGAGCTGTCCAGCGATGTAAATTGCGGACGAGTAGTCCGAAGCTCACCTGTGTGTGCAGGGATTCAATGTCGCTCCAAGCAGCAGCAGCAGTTGGGCGGTAAAAAAACATCAGAAATATGCCGGTGACTGTAAGCAATATGAACAAGAAGAAGCTAAGTCCACCGAGACAGAGTGTGTAACTGACCTTGACAGCGTGACGCTTTACCTTCACGGGGTGAAGGTGGTACAGAACGCTGTTCATAACCACATAGGACCTGTTCCGTGGGCTATCTGTGTATCCCTTGCGGAAAATTGACCCAGGTCGAAAGATTGATGTCCAAAACTGGCTGTCTTGCATCCAGTCTGCTGCAGCTGTGGCACCTTGTTGCAGCTTCTCAGGCAGCGACTGCTTGGACTTTTCGATCGAGTTTGCCATTTGAATTCCGTCTATTCCTCAGAGTCGCATGCCGTAGGCGTAGCCGTGTGTGTGGGTGCGGTCATGGACATCACCCTCGGTCGGTGGGTTGTCAACCACTTTGCCCATCGATATGACACCTGTTGGGCATCTATCTACACATAGGGCGCAGCGGGTACATACGTCGTCATCAATAATGAAAATTGCGTTATCGGCCGGGTCTAAGCCCGGAAGATCAGCGTCTACAGCTTCGTCTATTGCTTCAACTGCTATGTAGTGAATGCATTTCCACGGGCAGATATCAACGCACCCTTCACATTGGATGCATTCTGATTGGTCAATGTTGATGAACTGTTTGGGCTTTACAGCAGCAGCTAAATAGTCAGCATCGACGGTTTGCAATACGTAGTCATCTACAAACCGAGGCATGGGTGGATTCGCTTCAGTCTTAGCCATATCAATTGCCCTTCATGAGTGGGCGACCGAAATCTGATACTGGTTCTGCGACTGGCTTTTTCTCGTCCCGTTTCTGCCACCAAAGCCAGAGGAATGGAAGACCAGCTAAGACAACTATGTGCTCAACAACTACAACGATGTCTGAAAGTTTCTTAAGGTCCATCCTCATAGGTGGGAATGTGATGGGGTCGCCGTCTATGAATTGGCCCTCAGTGAAGAGCATCCGCTCAACGGACCATCCCCATTCATTGTCAGTAAGCCGAACCCAGCGGTCGGGCACAACTCCGAAAACCATAAGGAAGATCATGAAGACAAACGCCGCGCCAAGCATGGCTTCGCCCCACGAAGTGGGGCGATCAGTAGGCCTGCGCCGTCCGTACGCGATGACGGCATAAACCATAAGACCTGTGATCAGGATTGATGTCACAAGTGCGACCACGAGCCCTCCTGTCTAGTGCGTACTGTTGGTGCGTGCTTACTGAATCTTGGCGAGATTCCAAGGAACCTCACACTATGTAAATCCACGGCGTGGATCCACGTTCAAATCTACCCGAGCAACGCCCGGATCGTTCGATGTTCTACCACGCTTTAACGACGGATTCGCAACTCAAGAATGTCCTACATGGTGGCACTCTCGCGCTATTAATGCCGAACCCATAGCCGGATTTTTTTTGAGAACTTCATTCTGGGTGCAACTTGAGCAAAAAGTGTCTGCCAAACTTGGTCCGCTACCCTCGTCAGCGCCTATCTTTGATGAGCGCACGTATCTTGTTTCCGTAACAGTAACCCGTGATGCGGGATTCCAGATTGGGATCTCGCGGAGGACAAAGTGACCGAAGTTCCCGAGTATCTATTTGAGCGTTCGAGACAGAGGCGTGTAGCGCTCGGCCTGCTTGAAGACGATGGCAGTGGCGGTGCTGCTGCTTCAGAGCCGGGTGATGGTGGAGGGCAAGCGAGTTCAGGGCCTAGTAGCGCTGATGTGATTGCTGCCGCTAAGGCTGATGCGAAGCTTGAACAGGTCACTGACACTGATATTGAACCAGTCTGGGTATCTGCTGCTCGTGCTCGGACCAAAATTCCGATGTGGGCGCTGCCGGTCATGTTCTTCTTACCGTTGTGGGCATTTGTCTATGTCAAAATGACGGAACCCCCACCCGAACCTGTAACTGCCATGACTGAAGGTGCGGCAACTTATGCAGCCCAGTGCGCGAGCTGTCATGGCGGCGACGGAGCGGGGAATGAAGGCGGTGGGGTTGGGCGGCCTCTGTATAACGGAGAAGTTTTACTGACCTTCCCGAAATTGGATGCTGACATGATTTATTGGCTCACCGTCGGTTCGGAAGGCATCGGTGTCGGAAACCCTTATGGAGCTACCGATAGGACAGGGGGCACACATATCTCAGGCGAAACTGGTGCAAATATGCCTGGTTTCGGTGGGACACTCACCGAATACAAGATTTATTCCGTGGCTAGATACATTCGTGAGGTCTTGAGCGGTGAGCTCCTAAGCGAGGAAGAAATTGCAGTTCGCGACGCGGAATGGGAAGAATTTGGCGGCGGAAAAGATCTTGGAGGAGGCGGGGGACACGGAGGACATTAAGCTCCGTCTCGTCATAGCAGCTTGAAAATACTCTGACAGCGTCAAAGTAGGCCGGGGGAATCCGCTGATGACCATGCGTCTTTCTACAGAGGTACTGGTGATCGGGGCGGGCCCGGCGGGCACTGCAGCAGCTCACTGGGCAGCTGAGGCAGGTCGGATGGTCGTCCTCTTGGAAAAAGAAGCCATGCCTCGTGAACGAACATGCGGCGACGCTTTAACGCCCAAAGCGGTTGGACATTTAGCCGAAATGGGGATTGACGTCACCAATAGTGATTTTCATCAGCATCATGGCTTGCGAATGACAGCACACGGGCAAAGCATTGAACTCAGATGGCCCACTGATCACGACCATCCAAGTCACGGGTTGGTAATCAGACGTCGGGTTCTTGACAAACTCTTAGCAGAACATGCACACGATGCCGGGGCTCAAGTTTGGACAGGCGTTGAAGTTACCGAACCAATAATCGAACATGGGCATTTGCGGGGTTGTCGCGCTGTCGGTTCTGGCTGCGGTAGCGGCCCCGAGGGAGAAATGGAAGTGCGTGCTCGATTTGTGGTCATTGCTGACGGTCCACTTTCACCATTTGGTAGGTCTTTGGGCACCGCTCGGACGAGAACTTTTGCTCAGGGAGTCGCCATGCGGGCGTATTTCTCTAGTCCTCGTCATGGTGATGACATCATCGAATCAGTCTTCGATCTCCGAGATAGTGCTGGCGAACAACTCCCGGGTTACGGCTGGATATTCCCTGTGGGCGATGGGACTATCAACACTGGGGTCGGCTTATTGAGTCACCACCACGGAAACGATCCTCAATCAATTCGCGACCTATTTGACAAGTGGTTGAGTCAGATACCTGAAGCTTGGGAGGTCGATATAGACAGCATCGAGGGTCCACCAGAAGGTGGCCGTCTACCGATGGGTGCCTCAGTCCGACCGAGGTCGGGTCCCAACTGGGTTGTAGTAGGTGACGCTGCGGGAAGCGTGAACCCATTTAATGGTGATGGAGTCGAGCCAGCATTAAGCAACGGGAGATTGGCGGCCTCTGTAATCGACCGAGCTATAAGCACTGGCGACGGCCTCGAACTTCGGCAATACGAAAAACAGCTGGTCTCTCGGTATGACCACTATTACCGACTTGGGAGATTAGCCACTAAGGCTCTTGGCAAACCGGGCCTGATGCGGCGTTTCACTCTGCTTGGCATCCAGTCCCGAGTTCTAACGGAATTAGTAATGAGAATTTCAACCAACCTGGTTAATAATGACGCGGGTGGAACCGAATCTGTTTACGAAATCGGCAAGGTAATAGCCCGGCTTGTTCCTGATCGCGATTAACCACTGTGGGCGAGCTTTCTCAGTCAACGTGTTGTATGTGACTTCCAGTGTGTGACTGTTAATTCGGTTCGCCAAAAACTAAGTCGAGTAATTGGCCAGCTGGCAGAACATCTAAGGATTTGTATCGCGCGAACGCCCCAGAAAAATTTAAGGATTCGACTAACGGATTCGGCACAACGACGGTACGAAGCCCAGCCGCTAGCGCTGCCTTAAGTCCGTTAGGGCTATCTTCAACTACAGCTGCAGATCCTGCGTCTACTTCAAGCAACTCCAACGCTCGTAGGAAGACGTCAGGGGCTGGTTTCGAAACCCCGCCGACATCATCGCGACAAACGACATGTGAAAATCTTTCGTATAGGCCAACTCGTTTCAGGTGACGATCAACCCAACTGTGCGGCGAGCTGGACCCAATCGCTGTTGCTATCCCTCGTTGTTCCGCTACGTCGAGTATCTCAGTTACGCCAGGTAAGACCGGTTGCTCTTCCGTTAACTGATCCTTAATCCGTTGGCGTTCTCCCATCACCGAGTCTTGATCTATCGTCCGTCCAAGTCGATTTTCTAATTCTTGTACCCACGTAGATTTACGGTCAGTACCCATTCCTCGAAGCCACCAATCCATGGGAAACTCAATGCCGTAATCTGCCCAGATTCGAGCTGTGGATTCATACGCCGGACTCTCAGTGTCAATGATTGTTCCGTCAAAATCTAGAATCAGTGCTCGGGTGTTAGTGGTCAAACTAAAGCTCCGATAACTGCCTGCACTAGGCCGTCTGTCGTTTGGCTTTCCGCGACGCCAGCTACCTCAAGTCCGTGTATCCGACACTCTTCAGCTGTTGTATTCCCGATTGTGATGATTTTGGTTGCTGTCCGTCCTCCGGTTTGTTCTAGATGACCATTCACCGCAGAAGGTGAGGCGAAAGTCACGGCATCAGCTCGAATAGCTCGCATGACCAACTCATCTTCTAGTGACGGGAATACAGTCCTATACGCGGCGACACAATCGACTTTCCAGCCCTTATTTTTCAGACCTTCGTACAGCTCAGTCCTGCCATCTGAGGCCATCGGTATTAAGACGTGATCATCAGAAGTTGGAATTGGAAACACCTCGGCTAAGGAAACGCCATCATTGTTAATCGGCACGAGGTCCGGTTCTCGTTTGAGTTCGGACAGAACTTTGGCCGCCGTGGATGGCCCTATCGCCGCTATTTGTAATCCTTCTATCTTTTTCAAAACACCGCGTCGGGCCGCTCGAGCCATAAGAGCAGAAACGGCATTCGATGAAGTAAATGCTAGCCACGAAAAACGCTCAAGTCTTAGGAGCGCATCGTCTAATGGCTGACCTCCGTCTAATGGTGGGACCACCGCAATTGCAGGAGCGGGTATAACTTCTGCACCAACCTCATCAAGAGCTTCAATGAGATCGCTACTTTGGTGGGATGCTCTCGTCACTACGACTGATTTTCCTGTGAGTACATCAACGCTCAAGAGTTATCTCCACCCTTTGCGAGCAAGTTGTATCCGCCGCTTGCTAATAATTCTTGAGCCGTCTGTGCTCCTAACGTAATCGGGTCCTTACCTTGGTGTTTTGTCCGCAGAACTGTGCTGCCGTCAAGGGAAGCAAGCACGGTCTCCAAACACAGCAACTCTCCGTCGTCGTATGCATAGGCGCCGACTGGGAGTTCACAACCACCACCGAGTTCAGCCAGGTACGAGCGTTCAGCCATGACACACGTACCGGTTAATTTGTCGACAATCGGCGAAATCAATCCGATTGTCTTGCTGTCGTCGTCCCTGCACTCGACAGCAATCGCTCCCTGGCCTACTTGCGGAACCATTTGATCAGACTCAAAAACTTGGTCTGCCAAGTCTGAAATGCCGAGCCGGTCGAGAGCGGCCTTGGCCACTACTACCGCGTCGACGTCAGTCCCCTGAGCCATCTCAATTCGGGTTTTTATGTTGCCCCTTAACCCAACAAACTTGAGGTCTGGCCGCAAATTGACGAGTTGTACACGCCGACGCGCTGAACCTGTGGCGATCACACCACCTTCAGGTATCTCATCGAGGTGGTTACCTATAAGAGCGTCTCGAGGATCACCTCGTTCGAGAAATCCAACGAGATTTAGTCCATTCGTGGGTCTCGACCTCAAATCTTTTGCGCTGTGGACGGCGATGTCGGCCCGCCCATCGAGAACCGCCAGTTGGACTTCTTTTACAAAGACTCCTTCACCAGCCATGTCCTCGATTTGTCGTGAGCGATCTTTGTCACCTTCGGTCGCGACGAACAAGAACTCAACTCCAATCCCCTGAGATTTTAGGCGCGAAGACACAGCTTCGGCCTGCCAACGAGCTAGTGGGCTAGAGCGCGTAGCGACAATCAATTGGACCCTCGCTTGAAGGTCAATGGGGTCCTGGACCGAGTGTGCAAGGTGACAACCTTTTGCTCAGGCGAAGGCTTGCTTCGGTGCAGCAGTCTCGCAGTATCAGGAGCTTGTTTCCACTCCAGAGCAAAGTTGTGCAGAGATTTTTTTGGTCTTGAGTTACCAGGTGACGAAAAGGAGTTGCACAGTAGCTGCCAAGATGATGAGTAACAGTAGACCCGCCAAGACCATGGTGGTGCCAGGTCTCACGTTGCTTCTCGCAACGTCACTTCTGCACCAACCATAAGCTCATTAGGGACTACACCTTCCTGCTGGCCTGTCGCGATTGCTAACAAACCGTATTCATCGTCGACTAAAGCAAGTTGTCCCGGGTTTACATCGTCTGGGTGTTGCAACCGAACTACACGTCGGTCATCACCAAATTCCAAAATTATTACGTCACCCAACCCAGATAGTGTTTCCCGGTCAATGTTGAGTTGAGCTGCTCCCTGTCGAGTGCGACGAATTACTTCTGCCGATATCGCGCCATCAGATTCTGTCCTTGGCACAGGGACGAGGGATGGGAGCAAGAGGCTGGGATTTATCTCTTGGCCTAACTCCAGAAGAGAACCTCCAGCGGCAACATGCCCAACCACTGGAGCGATGATGTCGCGAGCCGGGTGTGTCACTCCTGGTGAAGAATTGTGCAGGTCTTGGTTCGTCAGCTGCACTGCTTGGCTGGCTCCTCCGACGACTGCCACCGCAGCCCCCAACAGCCCATTGTCAGGCCCTACCAATATGGATTGGCCTTCACCAACTGAAACTGCTATCGCTGGCCGGTCAGCAAGACCCCCAACAGACGCCAATACGAGCCCTGGTGACAAATAGGGGACGCTCCGAGCAAGCATCAAGGCACCGGCACGGATATCGCCGGGTTCTATGTCATGACAAAGATCTATGACCCGTGAGGTTGGGCTCAGTTCATGCAATATGGATTGCAACAATCCGACAGATTCATCTTCCTTACCTAAATCTGTTACGCAAGTAATTGTGTCGAACTTTGCCATATCTCAGTCTTGGCCTAATTCCTGAGAGCGTCGACTGGCTGCTTCAATTGCTGCTGCAAAGGCAGCTCTCAGCCCGTGGTTTTCCAATTCTCTCAACCCTGCTGCGGTCGTACCTCCTGGGGATGTAACGTCAGCTCGCAACTCGGCCGGCGGTTTGCCTTCCGCTAGTAAAGCGGAAGCGCCTAGGAGAGTTTGAATGGCAAGGTCTGTTGCTACTGCGCGGCTAAGGCCTGTCATTACTCCGGCATCAATCATCGCCTCCGCTACTAAAAACACATATGCCGGACCTGAACCTGACAGGCCCGTTACTGCGTCAAGAAGCCTTTCTTCGGTGCGAACGACAGTTCCGACAGCTCCTAAGATTTCTTCTGCCCAAATGAGGTCTTCAGGAGTGGCAACCTCGTTGCCACAGATTGCCGCCGCTCCTTTGCCCACCAAGGCTGGAGTATTTGGCATTGCTCTGATCGCCGGGATGGTCGCCCCCGTTGCTTTATCAATGGCGCTTAAAGTCACACCAGCAGCTACTGATAGAAGCCGTTTCGTTCCAGCTTCAGCGACTTGGTGAGCGACGGCCGCCACGACATCGGGTTTTGTAGCGATGATCGAACCTTCCGATGGTTCCATCTCAGTGGACACCCGCACGCCGTAGGTCTCGATTAGTTCCTGGGCGCGGGTAGCTGAGGGCTCTATGACGGAAATATTTTCACTGTCGTGTCCGTTACGTAGTAATCCACCAAGTAACGCCGCGCCCATTTTCCCACCACCAACTATCAGCAGTTCAACCATAGGGTCCACGGTAGCGGTCGACTTCGCCAGCGACTCGGCTCTATTTATTCTGCCTTCTTTTCAGGCTTGTCTTTCAACTGACTAGCGAACCCCATTTTGAGCGCCGTACGCCAATATCGTTCAACATATTCCCAAATAGATCCAAGGATTCGATCTAGTTCATCTTCATCCACCGCGTGGAACGGGAGTTCGCCGGTGAGGAAAATTGCCTGTTCAGGACCAATCCCAAATTGAGCTCCCACTAGGTCATAATTACGTCGAAGTAAAAGCTCGAATAATTCTTCTTTGTTGTCATCCGGGTAGGGCAAAAAGTAGGTTTCATATTTCAAGGTTCTTTGACCAAGGGTGAGCCACACGGTAGTGACATCACGTTCTTCCCCTTCAAGACGGGCATACCATCGTCTTTCAATATCTTCATCACGGGCTACGTCTAGGAGTATGGGAAGTTCTCTTTGTTGGCGCTGGAACCAGCTATCAATTATTTGTTCTAAAGCGTCTAGTTCGTCTGGCGTTGCAACATCGCGCGTCACGCGCAAGAAACCAGTTCTCTAGACGTCAGACGCCCAAAGACCTCTATAGCGTTAGCCGCCCCAAGATCCCAGCTGTTTAGCGACGCTCGTTGTGCTCCCCGACGCCCCATCTCATAACGCATTTCGGGCTTGTCGAGCAGTTCATCTATAGCAGCGGCGAATACTTTTTGATCACGTTCTGCGACTAAGAGCCCCGTGACGCCGTTCACAACGTTGTCTCTAAGGCCACCGACATTGCTAGCAACTACCGCCGTCCCGCAGGCCGCTGCTTCAAGCGCTACAAGCCCAAAAGACTCGGATCGACTCGGCACCAAACAGATGTCAGCAGCTCGATAGTAAGCAGGCAACGCTTGATGGGGCTGCGGTTCAATAAATACGACGCGATCCTCAAGTCCATGAATTTCAATCTGCTGCTGCAGGTCTTTCAATGTTTCCGGGCCTTCATCTCCTGAAAGACCTCCGACAACAACTAACTGCGCATCTTGACTTTTACTCAAAGCTAAAGCTCCGATTGCTACATCTAAACCTTTGAGCGCCTGAATCCGACCAACGAAAAGGAGTACAGGGTAATCCCCTAGCCCTAGTGCTACTCGAGCAGAACGCAAAGGCCCAGGGCTGAAAAGCTTGCTGTCGACGCCAGGGGTCAATATTTCAATTCGATCCCGGGGAATTCCATAAAGGGACGTCAGCTGGTCTGCTTCGACGCTACCTGAAGCAAAAACCGCGTCTGCGCATCCAATAACAGCTTCTTCTGCCCGAATTCGATCCTCTGGTTCTGAGTCGCCGGCAATGCTTTTAATTCGACCCAAAGTATGGAAGGTGACCGCCAAAGGAATATCAAATTCATGTTTTAGGTGGTGCCCTGCGACTCCTGATAGCCAATAATGGGCGTGAAACGCGTCGACGGGTCGTTTATCTAAGTAAGCCGCAACTCCTTGTGTCCACAAATCGAGAACTGCTGGCAGGTCACCTTTTTCGAGGCCGTAGGGTCCCGCCTCAATTTGTATGACGTTGACTCCCATTTCAAGTTCAACAAATTCAGGAACATCCGGATTTGTCCGACGGACGTACACATCACATTCAGTTCCCTTATTGGCCATCGAGGCAGCTAGTTCGCGAACATAGACATTTAGTCCTCCGCTGTCACCAGCGCCCGGCTGGTCTAGGGGAGACGTATGCATGGACAGAACACCTATTCTGCGTATAGGTCCATCAGACATATGAGTGAATTCGACTTCCGTCACGAATGACCAAGGTATGCCACTGGCTGCAACTACTCCACTCGATTCTGAATTGAGTGGGGTTTCTAGAGATTTAGTGCCACCACTGCAGCAGTCCATAACGGCGCGGCTACAACATGTGAAGCTAGCAGGGAGGTCTGTTGACCGTCCCGGGACGTAAACAGTTGCATTATTAACCTCCCGAGCACAATGGCGATACTAAGCAAACAAGCAAACACCCAATATTGATTCGGAGATATCGGCGACACCGACAGTTGGACCGATGTCCAGAGAAGTATTAACGAGCCGCCAATGGCCACAAAGGGCGCAAATTGCCGACGTGCTCGCCCGTCCCCACATAACTCCAAACCTAAATCGTGGAAATAAATGAGTACTAGCAGTAAGCCTGCCGACGAAGCATCACGAAGAGCCAAGGTAATGAGACTCGACGCGGCGATGCTTGCAGGTAACCATCCGACCAAGATTCTCGCTGTGTGAAGCAACAGTGAGGTTGACCCCCTCTCACCTATCGCAGCTATCACCGGCGTGAAAACCAGTGCCGCTCCCAGAATCAGGGCGGATAACCGAAAATCGTTGAAGAGGCCGCTATAAGCGACGAGCAATAGCAACGCCGACGCCGGGATACGTTCCAAAATAGAAGACGCAGAAAAGTTGGATGAAACTAAGGCAGCCGCCAGCCCCACAGCGATTCCGAAGGCGGTAGCTCCTAAGGACAGCAAAACTATTAGGCCACATAGTCCTAGGAAGTGGTAGCTCAAGAAGCCGCTACCTGCACTATAAAAAGCCGAGAATCTATGCAGAAAAGTGTGCATTAACCGCCCGAGACTGGTGGGAGTACCGCCACCTCATCGCCACTAGAGATTTGCGAGTCTCCCTCTACGGGTTCTCCGTTAAGCCACACCCGGCTTATGGACAAGATTTGGGTGAACTCTTCACCTAGGTCACTTTGTGCTTGAGCAAGTAGGTCTTGGACCGTACTGGCCTCATAGGCGATGGACCCATTGCCTGCAATTTCTCGTGCACCTGCAAAGAGTCGAAGAGTTACCTTGGCCATACCCGGATCCTATCTTTGGTTGCCATGGGGCTTCCCTTCTGAGCCGCTACGTTCTTTGATGTAGTTACGAGAGAGATCAACCCCTGGTGCATTTACTCATCCTTAGACATGGACAATCTGAGTGGAACGCTCAAGGGAAATGGCAAGGTCAAGCCGACCCGCCGTTAACCAAGCTGGGGGAACAACAAGCAGCATCAGCTGCACAACAGCTACTCCATATCGGCGAAAGTTTCGACAAAATTGTCTCCAGTGACTTGAGGAGAGCCCATCACACAGCCGAAATCATCGCTCAAGTCGTCGGTCAGAAAAGCGTCATAATCCATAGTGAGTTCCGAGAACGAGCCGCGGGGATTTGGCAAGGCCTAACACGCTCCGAAATTGAAGCCTCCTGGCCCAATGCCATTGAGGAGCAACGTTGGCCCGAGGGTTACGAAGCCGATGATTCGATAATCAGCAGAGTGATGCCAGGCTTGGTGGGTTTGGCACAAAACAACAAACGTGTTTTGTTAGTCGGTCATGCCGGGTTGATTCGTGCGTTGGATCGAGCCACTGATGCCCCGCAGGCAGCAATCACACACCATCTTTCCGGTAGGTGGTACGAGTTGCAAGATGAACTAACCCCAGGACGTGTCGCTGATTTTTCCTTACAGGCCCCAGATCATGACTTGGAATAGACGACCCGCCGTTTACATATCTATGTTTCGTTGACCCACGACGCGGCCAACACGGGATCTGTTCCGTCAGCCAACGCCCGCAACGTTGACTCAACCTTCGAAAACTCAATCTCATACCCGTCAAGTTCCCCTTCTGTTAAGGGTGCGCTTGACTCGACAGTAGAATCTCGGTCGTTATCCACACCGTCAGTTTAGATTCGGCTTGAAGTTCAACCGGTGAACTAAAGGGTAATTCTGAGAACCTGGGCTCCCCAGCGACGAGGGTTTAGCTCTGACTGATCTGCTCCAGTTGAGCTTTGGTTGTCGTGACATCGTCACGATTAAGTCCGATCAGGACTAATGCTTTAGGCGCCTCTCCTGACCAGCGCTTAATTTCCCAACGTCTTCCGACTACCTGCAGTTGGAAAAGGTTCCCCTCCAAGTCCTCGAACCATCCCTTTGCTCGCAGTAGTCCGTGGGCCGACTGATCAAAGAATTTCCCAAGTTCCATTGGATGCCAAGGGCCTGCTGGTTCCAAAACAAGAGAAACAACCGCCAAACCACCCCTGCCTTCATGGCTGGCCATAGAAACCCCATTTACGGCTGCGCCAACTACCAAGCTAAGGTCAATCGCTCCATCGTTAGCCGGAACGATTCTTCCCCCCGGAGCTACATCAGCGATGACCTTTAGGGCACGTTGTCGTTCTGGGTCTTCGACAAGATCACCTTTGGACAGAATGACGAGATGAGCAGCTTGAAGCTGACGAGCAACTAATGCGGCAACTCGTTGATCGGCCAGTTGGACATTTAGAGAAGTGGCGTCAGCCACAGCAACAATGCCATCTAAACGACAGTTGTTAACGCCCTGCACTATCTGGCCAATCGCAATTGGATCAGCGATACCACTGGCCTCAATTACAACCGCGTCATAGCTACCCACAGTGGCTAAATGTTCAAGCTGATTCGCCAAATCATCCCCAAGCACACAGCACACACAGCCATTAGATAATGAGATCTGTTGAAGAGTCGCGTCCTTTACTAAATGCGCATCAACTTCAACAGCACCAACATCATTGACCACAACCGCAATTCTCAAACCTTCCGGGTTTTCAAGCAGATGGCGTAGGACCGTGGTTTTACCGCTACCCAGGAACCCAGTAAGCAGTGTCACATCTAGTTCAGCGGACGAAATGTCGTTGTTCTGAGCGCGTTCCCGCGCCGCGTGCAAAGTCGAAACAACACTGCTCCAGGCAGCGTCCACTTCGCCAGAAGACATCTCAGTTGGTTGATTCACCGGCAAGCACTGTGTCGCAAACCTCAATATCTTTGAGGTTTCGTGGATCCACCTGATATGGGTCATCTGCCAAAACAGTGAAGTCGGCGTGCTTGCCAACCTCAATAGACCCAAGTCGGTCATCTCGATTCAGTATGTACGCCGCATCAACGGTGATTGCACGTAAGGCCCTGTCAACTGAAATTCTTTCTCCGGGTGCAAGAACTGTTTCTCCATCGGCACCTATCCGGTTTACGGCGCACCACGCCGCCAGAAGAGGAGACAGAGGAGTTACAACCAAATTGAAATCGCTGTGCAGAGCGAAAGGAGCCCCAGCGCGTTCCAAGGAACCTAGCCGTGCCGTTGCTTCACTTCGGTCGGGGCCGAATCCGTGGTCGCTATGGAGTTGCGCTCGGAAATGAACGAAATAAATATTTACGGAGGCTTGACCCCCAAGCGCTGACAGCCGTCGAGCTTGTGAGGGAGACGAGATGCAGTAGTGCTCAACCGTGAACCGGTGATCAAACCTTGGATGTATCCGCTGCAGTGCTTCCAGCGTGTCAAGGGTCATGTCCAAGGTGCGGTCACCATTTGCATGCGAATGGATCTGAACTCCCGCTTTCCAAAATGGAAGCATGCGCTCAACCATGTCTTCCCACGGGACTTCACCTTTGTGTGCATTGTCCTCGTCCAGGTATCCAGGTTCGTTCATTACGAGCGTCATCGATGGGTATGACCCGTCGTTTACATATTTGATTCCGTGGGTGTTAAGTCGATCGTCACCCTCCGCTCTTTTCGTTTCAAGGAAGTCGAGCATTTCGCTCCCATATTCTCTAACGAGCTTTGGCTCGAAAGGAATCATGAACATGCGAAGTGGCAACGTCCCTTCAGTTATTGCTGCCGCGTGGTCATCCCATTCAGGTTCGAATCCGTCTGCGACTCCCCAGATCAAGTCTGCGGTGGTGGTAATCCCGGCTGCTCTGGCAACTGATCCCATCCGGTCAATCGCTGTTCGCCCGGCGGTGGGGCCGTATATGAGTTTCGACACTGGTCGTGTGGCAAGCGCTGTGGCTTCTGTCTCTACGAACCACCCATTAAGGCGCCCGTCAGGGTATCTACCTATTCCATGGCCAACGGAGTCGTCATTGACGCCGATCATGTCCAGCATTGGGGTGTTGACGTAGACAATGTGCGGCGCGTATGCGATCACCCAGATTGGGATTGAATCACTAACTTGATCCAGCATGTCTCGATCCAGGTGACCTGATTGGCTTGCTGGGTCATAACCCCAAGCTGTTATCGGAGCGGTGGGATCTGTTTGTTCTGCTGCCAACGCCCGTAGTTGATTGAGAACAGCATCTCGGCTGGGGAGGCCCTTCCTCATGCCTCCTGGGGCCGCTGAGTCAATCGGGCCAACGTATTCCAGACCCATATAGGTGCCACTCAATCTGAGGTGGGTGTGCGGGTCAATGAAACCCGGCATCATAATTCTGTCCCTGTAGCGGTCATCGATTGAGTGGGGGTAACGTCGCAACCAAGGCTCCATAGATTCGATGGAGCCAACTGAAACTATTCGTCCATCCGAGACGGCTACTGCTGAAGCGTCAGGGCGGCCGGGATCCATGGTGTGGATATGTGATGCCGTATAAACCGTTATATGTTCCAAAGCTTCCCCCAGTTTGCCTTTCGTACCGTATCTCGCGTGGCCTTAGCATTCTCGTGGGTTGATTGACTTAGGATCTGGCCTTTCCTTATGAAGAAAAGCTGAACTGCCATAGAATTGTTAACTGTGGATGAGATCCAGTGCACTGCACTTGAAAACGAATGGGAATCACCGCCAAACCCACTGATGCATCCACCCTGTCTCTGTCCAAAGTGCAAGGTTGAACCACTTGATTTTGGACATATACCAGGAAGGCTGCGAGCTAGCGGAATGCAACAACGTCCGTTGGTGGAATCAGTAGAGCTAGGCAATGAGGGTCAAAGCGTTCTTTAATTCCGTTGGCTGTCTTTCGGTTTCCTCGATCAATTAATCAAACCATCTTCATTTAAGTCTCGGGCAGTGAACGAGAAATGACCGCTAATGACTGAGGACCTTGCGCGACAGCACCGATACGATGATGGTGGGCCGCTAGCTCATCGGGTAGAGCAGGGGACTTTTAATCCCAAGGTGCCGGGTTCGAGACCCGGGCGGCCTACGTTTGTCTCGCTATGGATGCCAGTCTGGCATTGGTTAATTGGACTAAATCTTGTAGCCCGATAGAGATATCGAGGCCGCGTCTGCCACCACTGCAGTACAGGCGTCCAATCTTGGAAGCAGAAACATCTATCACCGTGTCAAGGGTGGTTCGAGTTCCCAAAGGGCTAATGCCGCCTCGCACATACCCCGTTATCCGTTCTGCCTTCTCTGGTTCTGTCATAGTTGCGTTCTTGCGGCCTAAAGCCGCAGCCGCAGCCTTGAGGTTGAGGGTTGTGGAAACCGGGATCACAGCTATTGCGGAGTGATTTTCGTGTGACCCCCCTAGGTCAATGATGAGGGTCTTGAACACGGAATCCACTGGCACGCCTAATGCTTCAGCAGCCTCAAGTCCATACTGCTGGTTGCTTGGATCGTGTTCGTAGTGGTGAACACCAATCGCAATTTCGGCAGCTTCCGCAATACGGATCGCTGGTGTCATATGCCTTCAACCTTACGGCGTTAGTCACTCACTGCACGAGACGGATATTGTTGCGACGCCTCAACCAATATTCATGATCAACTTCGTCAGCTTCGTGTCGCCGGCGGCGTAGCCGGGCAATTGCAGCATGACGTCGAGCTGATGTTTCTCTAAAACTTTGTCGATTTATACGTTCGTCATTCATTTCGCGGATTCGCGTTTGGACTTTAAGTCGGCTTAGATCACTGATCGCGTTCTCAATCGGTGTTTCTTCCTCGAATAATGTCGGCGTCTCCATGACACTAGTTTCACAAAGGGGTGGGACAACCTCACTCAGAGCTAACGTCCGGAGTGGCCAAACCCTCCTAAGCCTCTTTCAGTGTCATCAAGTTCGTCCGCCTCTTCCCAGGCAACCTCTTCAACTTTTTGGATTACCAATTGAGCAATCCGATCCCCTTGATGAACTTCATACGGCTCACTCGGGTCGGTGTTAACTAATAGGACTTTAAGCTCATCTCGGTACCCGCTATCGATCAATCCCGGGGTGTTAAGACACGTAATTCCATGACGCAGAGCTAACCCGCTGCGTGGCTGAACAAAACCTGCATAGCCAGGAGGAATAGCGACAGCGATACCTGTGCCTATTAACGCTCGTCCTCCCCCGGGAGCGAGGGTCACCTCTTCATTGGCTATAAGGTCCGCGCCGGCATCACCTGGTTTCGCATAATTCGGCAACGGAAGATCAGAATTGAGACGTTGAACTGGGATAACAACCACACCCTGACTTTAGGCACACTTCGACGATGCTGCAGGCACCCCATGTAGGGGTCGTAGTCCGCCTAGCATGATCGCATGCTTGTTTGGATGGACCTTGAAATGACCGGGCTGGAGCCTGCGCGTCACGTCATTGTCGAAATTGCGACCATCATCACCGATGATCACTTGGAGACCGTGGCTGAAGGGCCAGATTTAGTTATCCATGCAGATGAACCCGAGCTGGCAGAAATGGATGATTTTGTGAGAGACATGCACACAAAATCAGGACTTCTTGAACAGATACGTATGTCATCGACAAGTTTGGGAGAGGCCTCTCAAAAAACGCTCCACTTCATTATGGAACATGTTGAAAAACCTAGATCGGTGCCGTTGTGCGGAAATTCTATTGGAACCGACCGAAGGTTCTTAGACGCCTACATGCCTGAAATCGAAAACTTTCTGCATTACAGATCTATTGATGTTTCAACAGCCAAGGAACTCGCTCGCCGGTGGAATCCTGCGGTGTTAAAGGGAGTGCCGAAGAAAGAAACCTCCCATAGGGCTCTTGACGATATCCGGGAAAGCATTGCCGAGTTACAGCATTACCGAGAGCATCTTTTTAACCTTGGCGAGAAATCGAATTCAAATTAGATAAGCCGATAAGATCTCTCTAATGGATCGCCCGATGCGTGAGGAACAGCGTCCCCCCGACGACGCAATAATTGAATTAGCTCCAAACGTTCGACGACTCCAATTGCCAATGTCTATGCCAGGTCTAGGACATGTCAACTGCTACATACTCGACGACGAGCGCGGCGCCGCGCTGGTTGATCCAGGGTTACCGGGCCCTACCAACTGGAAAGCTCTCATGGCAGGCCTTCAACAGGCAGAGGTGCCTCCCGAGCGTGTCCATTCGATAGTCGTTACTCACAGCCATCCGGACCATTTCGGTGCCGCTGGACACTTTCACGAGAAGTACGGCTGCGAAGTCATCACACATAAGAATTTTCGAATGTGGTGGAACTTAGATGAGGAAGATGACGAGCCGCTCCAAAATGTTTCCTCTGCTGACGATAACGCTCAACTCCGCGACGATCCCCTTTTCGCCGGGCTTGAGACCGGTCCAAGAGGGCCTACTCCTTGGGGCGGTGAGCGTTACAAGATGCCGTGGCATCGCCAACTTGGTTACGCGATGATGAGAAAAGGTTGGGGTGGGGCTTGGTTCTCGACTCCAAAACCAACGAAGCGGATTGAGGATGCGGACCGCATCAACCTCGCCCGACGTGAATTTGTTGCCGTTCATACTCCTGGACATACCACTGACCATCTATGTCTGTACGACCCCGAGACCGGCCTGATGCTTTGCGGAGACCACGTCTTACCTACCATCACACCGCACATCTCGGGTTTCGGGCCGGCAGCTGATCCTTTGAAGGATTTTTTTGGCAGTCTCGACCGAGTGGCAGCCTTTGAGGGTGTCAAATTGGGTCTACCCGCGCACGGTCAACCATTTACAAACCTTTCCCAACGTGTAGAAGACATCAAACGTCATCATGAGGAACGCCTTGACTTACTTCGGGAAGCCTCCGACAAGTTAGGTCGGGCTTCCGTTCAGAAGTACATGAAGGAACTTTTCCAACAACGTTCCTGGGGACCCATGGCTGAGTCGGAAACATTTGCCCATCTTGAGCACCTGCGACAGATTGGCGAAAATGATGCGACCCGCGCCTCTAGCGGCATATTGGAATATTCCTTCAGGTAGGTCTTCGTAGCCAGAAGATTCCCCATAAGTGGAAGCGTCTATCAGGCAAGCTACCCTCATGGTTTGCATTATTAATGCTTGGTCGATTTTATTCGTTTGACCCGGCCCTGGCATTTGTGATGGCCTTTATTTAGTTAATCCTCTTAGGCAAGAATTGTTTGAAGATCATGCGTAATTATTTATCCCCAAGTTGGCCGTGTGCTCCAAGCACGGTGAAGCGCGCGCTTTGTCATTCCGTCGCGTCCAACTCACGCGTGTCAACCAAATTCAATAACGGCTTTGCTTCGATGCGTCCGGCTACTTATTTCACCGGAATTAAGCATCAGGCATGGCGGCCTTCGGAGGAGCAGATGTAGCTGCAAAAGCACATCAAATAATCCACTGAAAGGCCGCCGGTACACCGGCGGCCTTATTGCTTTTATCCCCCAAACAAAAAGTCCTTATTTAGTCAACAGAAAGAACAACGGAGAATCCAATGCTTGAGCTCCTCATTGAAACCGAAGACGAATGGAATGTTGCTGGTCGATGCAACGACAACAACGGAACTTTGACTCATTTGTTCTTTTCGGACAACACCAACCATCAAGCGCGAGCAAAAGCAATGTGTGCCAAATGTCCTGTCTCCATTGAATGCCTAGATGCCGCACTTAGCCGCAAGGAGTTATGGGGTATTTGGGGTGGCGAATTGATCGAGAATGGACGAATCATGGTAGGGAAACGTGGTCGAGGACGTCCTCCCAAAGAGCCTCGCCCGATTCTTGTAATCAACGAAGTTCCGGTCCCACCCGAACTGATTCCTGCTTAATCGACAGAGGAGTTGTTGCCCCCAGCTTCTCCTCTGACAGACCACCGGCGCGTAACCGCTGAGGGCTGCCGAAATGGCCGCCCACCAGCAAGCCGCAAGAACCGGTCCGGTCGAGGAGCCCCCGGGTTAACTACCCGGGGGCTCTGACGCGTTCAAGAGGTACCGTGACCCATAGAAGTCCCTCAATCCGACGCTCGAGAGCAACATGGCCCCTTCTTGGAGACGACCACTAATTGGTTTCTTGTGTCTGTACTTGGTGGGCGCATCGATCTTCTTGTTGTCGGGTGCAGGTGGTCGATCAGACAACGCGAATTCAAATCTTGGTGAGTTCCGCAGTGGAACTAACGAACCTCTGTACCTTCTTGAATTCTCCACCTTTGATGGAGACCAGAGGTCTCTTTCTATATTTTCGGGGCGCCCTCTGATTGTTAACTTCTTCGCATCCTGGTGTACTCCCTGCGTCAAAGAAATGCCCGATTTCGAAAGACTTCATGGGAGCCATGGCGACCAACTTAATATCCTGGGTCTAGCAGTCGAAGGCGCTCGACCCGCACGAGAAATCGTTGAATCAACGGGTATCACCTATTCGGTCGGTCTGGATGAACATGATCTCCTTGAGGAGTTCGACGGTTTCGCCATGCCCACCACCGTTTTTATTTCAAAAGAAGGTGACCTTCTTGAAAGCCACAGCGGAGTACTTGATTACTCTGGTCTCGTCGTCCGGGTAGAAGAACTGTTTGGTAATGAGTGACGTAAATTTGGCATTCGCTTTTACAGCAGGGATAGTCGCCACGATTAACCCTTGCGGGTTCGCCATGTTGCCCGCCTATATTTCGTACTTCTTAGGGATAGAAGCGAACTCAAGCCCAAACATTGGGACCAGTATTACGAGAGCCTTGGTTACCGGGACGGTTGTTTCGTCAGGTTTCTTAATTGTCTTTGGTAGCGCTGGGTTACTAGTTTCTTTGGGTTTCACAGCTATCCGAGAGATCGTTCCTTGGGTAGCTATCTGCGTCGGGTTAACGCTGATCATTCTTGGCTGCTTTGTAACTACCGGCAGACGGATAGATATTGCTTTACCACGGTTTGACGCCGGAACTAGCGGGAAAAATCTTCGGAGTCTGGTGGCGTTCGGTGTCTCTTACGCAGTCGCATCTATCTCTTGTGGACTACCAACTTTTATTGTCGTTGTTTCAACTTCGGTTACTGGATTTAGGTCAGGTCTGACAGCATTCATTTTTTACGCATTCGGTATGTCGGTAACTCTGCTGGCTCTCACCGTTAGTTTGGCTCTCGCCCGCTCTACTTTCCTCGAAAAGCTCCGAGCCTTAGCCCGTTACGTGGACCGAGGTGCCGGTGTCCTGATGGTGGTGGCGGGGGCTTACCTAGTCATTTATTGGGTACTCGAACGGACAGGTAGTCCGTCTAATTGGTTTGTTACGTTGGTCGAAGGGTGGAGTTCAAATCTGAGTAACGCAGTCAGTGATATTGGGGGTGTCCGGACCGGGGTTTTGCTGAGTGTGGTCGTCGCGCTTGGATTGCTGGTGTGGTTGCTGCAATCAAAGCCAACTTCATCAGACAGAACTGCTGAGGGGACCAAGTAGTGGCATTGCACCTTGGGCATCATGATCTCTTAGACGAAAATCGACCGTTCGAAGCTCTGCTTTCTCAGCCCGGAGTGAGCGAAGTACTGCACCTGGGTTCAAGATTTGGCTTCATGGCCTTCCACGGGGGCTGGCTGGAAGAAGTTACCGACGACATTGCGAGCGCCGCTGCGGAAAGATCCGGGGCTTCTTATTACGGAGTGTTGCAAGGACCCAATGACCAGTGGCACATTCCCTCCCGTCTTGTGAATCCTGCTGAATCAAAAAATCTAGATCTGTTTATCAACCACGTTGATGTAGTTGTAGCGATTCACGGGTTTGGGCGGCCCGATTTGCTCCGCTCCGTTCTGCTGGGCGGACGAAATCGAGATTTAGCTGAATTTGTTGCATGTCGCTTAATCACCCAACTGCCGCATTACGAGATACTTCACGATATTTCTTCGATGCCAATTGGGCTGCGCGGTCAGCACCCAAAAAATCCGGTGAATCTTCCTAGCGGTGGTGGCGTACAAGTAGAACTACCCCCTCGTATCCGCGGCAAAAGCCCCATGTGGACTGGGTTCAAAGGCCCCGGACGCGTACCTCACCACGAAGCTTTGATAGACGGATTAGCAACTGCTGCTCGGGATTGGATGGATCGGTATCAAAAGCCGTAGGTCTCAGGGGGCCAATCTGCTCATACTCCAGCCGGTTTCACTTCTTTGATATCGAAGCCGGTCGTGTAGGCGGTCAGGTCGCCCTTGCCAGAATTCGATCACATTTACGAAAAGTATGTATCCACCCCAATAGTTCGGACGGTGCGGAACTTCGGCGCCTAGTTCCAGGTCTAATTGGTTCCACGCTCGTACTAACTCATCTCGGTCACTAACTGGTCGGCTTTGTTTCGAGATGACCGCCGAAATTTGTGACCCACGTTCTCGCGAGGAAAAATATTTATCGCTTACTTCTGCACTTGTCTTTTCAATATGGCCGCTGACCCTTATTTGACGCTCCAATTCCAACCAGCCGATAAGGGCCGCCGCTTTGTTGTTGTCTTTTAAGTCCGTAGCTTTTGCACTTTCGTAATTTGTGTAAAAGACAAGGCCGCCATCAATTTGGCCTCGAATCAGGACGTTGCGCGACGAGGGTTCCATTTGTTTATTGACAGTTGATATTGTCATCGCATTCGCGTTATGGAACTCAAGTTCTTGCGCGTAGCTGACCCAAGAATTGAGCAGATCCATGGGGTCATCGGGCGCGTCGGATTCCAGTAGCCCTTCACTCATCAAGAGCTCTCGAATCTGTTTTAATGAGTTTGATTCCGGCATCACCGCTTGAACTCCGCTTCTCTACTAGGCACTATGCCATGGCAACACGATCTATAGCTGCCGTAGTAGCCGCTGCGATTGTCGGAGCGGGTTCTCGTTGGGCCTTTGGTTCCTTGATCGGTGATTCATGTGGCCTGCTGGTAGCGAACATTATTGGGTGCGCTCTGATCGGTTGGGCGTCAAGTTCGCGTCAATCACATTGGGACCGAGCTTGGTTGACAGCTGGCTTATGTGGGTCACTAACAAGTTTTGCCGGACTAGCTGTGTTGCTCGGTGTGGGCCTGGAAGAGCAACGGTGGTCCTTCGTCTTTCTCTGGGGGATAGCGACTCTCGTTAGCTGTGGAATTAGTTTCGATCTCGGCCGTTCATTCGGGAACGCACGATGACCGTTGTTTTGTTTGCTGGATTCGCGGGTCTTGGCGCCGTACTCCGCTGGAAAGCTAACGCCCGGTGGGGGAAATTGGGGACACTGATTCTTAATCTGGTCGGTGCTTTCGGACTTGGTCTTATATCGGAATTAGATGGTTTCCTTCTAACAGTGCTTGGCACGGCAGGTATTGGGGCGATGACGACAGTTTCCGGAGTGGCACGGGAAGTCCACGGCCTTAGCTCTACTTCGAGAGTCCAAGGAACTATTTACCTTGTGGGCACCCTGGTTGGCGGAATTTGTGCCGCGTGGGTTGGCGTTCATTGGTGTTTATAACTGTTGGGGTCCAGGTATCGACTCAAAACCCACATAGGGACGGAGCGCGTCGGGGATGGTTATCGATCCATCGCTTTGCTGTCCGTTCTCCATAAGGAACACAAGTGTCCGAGAAATGGCACATGCAGTCCCATTTAATGTGTGCAGCAATCCTGTTCCTTCGTCGTCTCTATAACGACTGCCCATTCGTCGCGCTGAATAATCGGTGTAGTTCGAACACGACGTGACTTCGCGGTACGCACCTTCTGACGGCAGCCATACCTCAAGATCATATTTCTTAGCCGCAGCAGCACCTAGATCACCTGACGCAACATTGATAACTCGGTATGGCAGTTCGAGAGAAGACACAATCTCTTCTTGTATGGATCGAAGCATTTCGAGCTCATCCCAACTGACATCTGGGTCACAGAATGAGAACATTTCCACTTTGTCGAATTGGTGGACGCGAAAGATGCCTCTCGTGTCTTTGCCGTAAGTTCCGGCTTCTCGTCGAAAGCATGATGAAAATCCGGCATAGCGGATAGGTAGTAAGTCTCGGTCAAGGCGTTCGCCTCTGTGTAAGCCTGCCAGAGCTACCTCGGAAGTCCCGATAAGAAATAGGTCATCGCCAGCTATTTCATAGACCTGATGTCTGTCAGTGGGAAAAAATCCAGCGTCGACCATCATCTCTTCGCGAACCAACACCGGAGGAACCACCGGAACGAAATCATGTTTTTCAACAATGTCGAAAGCGAATTGAACTAACGCGAATTCGAGGCGCACCGCGGGGCCCATCAGATAGGCGAACCGGCTGCCACTGTTCTTAACGGCTCGTTCACTATCGACTAGTCCGAGTAATTCACCGAGTTCTGCATGGTCATACTCTCTCGGAGGCGTCTGCTCTCCTACCTCCTTCTCGGTTATGAAATTATCTTCGCCGCCGGCGGGCACGGAGTCGTGTGCTGGGTTAGGAATTTGGAGAGCTAGTTCTTCCACCTCTTCAACAGCTGCAGCTTCAACTGCCTCGAGTTTTTCAAGTTCGACTTTGAGTCTGCTCGCTTCGGCAATTTTTGATTCGCGCTCATTTGGTTCTGCCCGACCTATTTCTTTCGAAGCCGCATTCTGGGCAGCCCGAGCTTCTTCGGCCCCGTGCATCGCTGCTCGGCGACGTTCATCTGCCTCCAGAGCCGCGTCGATGAGTGAAGGCTCTGCACCTTTTTTTTCCGCTCCGGATCTATAGGCGGGTTCTTCTCGTAGACGCCGAAGGTCAATCACAACAGTTGAAGGTACCGGGTATAGCGCTCTAAATGAATTCGATATTGGCTACGGGCTATAGATCTGTTCAACAGAATGAACTGGCGTCGCACCCGGTGGGATCTTGCCAGAAGACCATTGATGTTCCCATGGCGGCGAACACGGCCATTGCAAGAATTAGGCCCGTGAGGAACAGGTAGGAGAAAACTTTGCTATCGAACTTCAAATGCATGAAGTACGAGACGACGATCTGGAACTTGACGACCATGAGGATCAAAAGCGATGGGACTTCTACAATCCCAAAGTCGAAGAAGTAGGTAGCCACCTCTACAGCCGTGAGCACACCAAGAATCAGTGCGATTTTTATGTACCCGACGTCGCTCAAACCGTGGTCGTGATGTTCGTCGTGCGTCTCTTCTTCGGAGGCGGTGGCTGTATCCATATGACCATTACTCCTAAGGGATCAGGTAGACGACCGCGAAGATCACGATCCAAACGATGTCAACAAAGTGCCAGTAAAGACCTATTATCTCAATAGTTTCTGCACGTTCGGGGCCCAAATTCCCGCGAGAAACTAGAACCCACATGGTCACAAGCATGATGATGCCTAGTGATACGTGAACACCGTGGAAACCGGTCAGCGTGTAAAACGCCGATGAGGAAATATTGGTGGTGTACCCGAGACCTTCTCGATAGAAGCTCGTGAATTCGTAGACCTGGCCAGCAATAAAGACAGACCCAAGCGCCGCTGTTGTCAAAAGCCATAGTTTGCAGCGTTCCATCTCAGCTCGTTGTATTGAGGTCACAGCCAACACCATGGTGAGTGAGCTCATGAGGAGAACAAAGGAACTTACAGAGGTGAACGGGATGTCGAACAGATCCGCTGCCGTTGGGCCTTTGGTGTCTGGACCAAAGCGGTTCCTACAGAGCAAATAAGTCGATATAAGCGCTCCGAACAACAAACAATCGGAACCCAAGAAAGCCCACATTGTGACTTTCTCATTGGTTAGGCCCGTGTTGGTCGGCAGGTGGTGATAGTCATCCCAATCGGTTCGGCCATAAGCCAAGTTAGAGGTGTCGATTTCGTCGATGTCAGCCAACGGGGGCCTCCTCAACTACTTCAGCAGCTTCACTTTCATCTCCATCTGGAGTGTCGGGGTCCGGAGCATGGTCATCTCCATGATCGCCATGGCCGGCATCTGGATCGGTAGCCGGTTCCAGACTCCAGCCGAACATCCCGCCCAGTAGGAACACAAGTCCTATGCCTGAAAGCCAAAGATTGTAGATAAGGCCAAGAGCTATAAACGGCAGCCCTGCGGCCAGAACAATGGGCCAATACGACGGCGAAGGTAGATGGGGATGCTGGTCGCCTATTTGGGCGATGTCGTTGCCGTCAGCAACCTTTCGCAGCTTCCCTGTTTCGTCCGGTTGATATTTCTTATGCCAGAAATCATCGACGTCTGTGACAATCGGAACGTAGTCAAAGTTGTGTTCAGGTGTGGGTGACGCAATCGCCCATTCAAGAGTTCTTCCATCCCATGGATCCGCAGGGGCTTGTGGCACCTTCCCTGCTTTATATCCAAGCCAGCTACGCACGATGTTGACCGCGAAGACGATCATGCCAATCAAGATGAAGAACGATCCAATCGTTGCTACAGCGTTCCAGAAATCAAATCCGTCTTCCGGTCCGTATTGGCTATGTCGGCGTGCCATGCCCTGTAGGCCGAGAATGTGCATCGGTCCGAAAGCCATGTTGAAGCCTAAAAGGACGATCCAGAAGTGCCATTTCCCAAGTCCCTCGTTGAGCTGGTAACCGAATGCTTTGGGCCACCAGTAATACATGCCAGCAAACAGACCCATCAATGCCCCCCCGAAGAGCACATAGTGGAAGTGGGCGACAATGAAATAGGTATCAGTTTGTTGCGTGTCTGCGGGCGCAATCGCGTGCATCACACCCGATAGCCCACCAATCGTGAACATCGAAACCAACGAAACGGAGAACATCATGGCGACTGTGAACCGTAAATTGCCGCCCCACATCGTCGCGATCCAATTCAGAATTTTTACACCTGTTGGCACTGCAATAAACATGGTCGTTGCTGAGAAAGCCGCGACCCCGACTGGGCCCAACCCTGACACGAACATATGGTGAGCCCATACTCCCCACCCCATGAAGCCGATGGCAGCTCCGGAAATTACGATTACGGAGTACCCGAATAGGGGTTTACGAGAAAAGACTGGAAGAGTTTCGGAGACTATGCCAAATGATGGGAGGATGAGGATGTAGACCTCTGGATGTCCGAAGATCCAGAAGAGGTGCTGCCAAAGTAACGGATCGGCACCCATGGCAACATTAAAAAAGTTGGCGTCGAAGGTGCGGTCGAAGCTCAAGAGAACTAATGCGACCGTGATGACTGGCAGTGACAAGAGCAGTAGAAACTGGACGACGAGAATCATCCAGGTAAAGACGGGCATGCGCAGCATGGTCATGCCGGGGGCACGCATATTGACCACGGTCACGATCAAGTTGATTGAGCCGATGAGTGACGCTATGCCTGCGATCTGTAAACCAAGCGAGTAGAAGTCCATGCCGTTACCGGGGCTGTATGCAACGCTTGTATTGGGGGCGTACGCAAACCAGCCGCCATCTGGTCCTCCACCTAGAAACCAGCTGAGGTTGAGGAAGATTCCAGCAAATATGAAGATCCAAAGGCCTAAGGCGTTCAGCCGCGGGAACGCTACGTCGCGGGCTCCGATTTGCAGAGGGACTATGTAGTTAGCGAACGCCGCTGCCAGCGGCATGACCACTAGGAACACCATCGTGACGGCGTGCATAGTGAAGATCTGGTTGTATTGGTTAGCGGTTAGCACTGTCCCATTGGGAGTGAACAGTTGCATTCTGATCAGCATTGCTTCAATGCCGCCCCATAGAAACCAGAACATTGCCACTGCGCCGTACATGATGCCGATCTTCTTATGGTCCACAGTGAAGATCCACGCTCGCCATCCAGTGGCGTGCGTCGGCCGTGCGAACGCGCCGGTCGAGGGTGTCGTCTCGCCGGTTTCGAGTTCGAGGATTTCTGGTCGTTCCTCGGTCATTGCCATGGGGTTCGGTCTCCTGAAAGCCGCAAGGGGTGGGTCAGCTAGGCATCAGCGGTGGTTTACCGCCGAGGGTTAAAAGATAGGTAACAAGGTCGTCTAGTTCACTGTTATTGAGAGTTTCTACGAATGAGATCATGCCTTGACGGTTGTCAGGGCGAGAGGGTTTGCGATCTGGAGCGTCGCGGACCCATTCGCGTAGCTCAGCTATGTTGGCTGATCCGTCATCGTTGTACAGCTCGAATAGCGAGCCTGCGAAAGATGTGCGGGTCATCAGATGAGTGAGGTTGGGTGCAACCCCTGAAAGTAGATTCGCGTTTCCGTCGGCCGCGGATTCGTACACGCCGTCGATTACGTGGCAGCTAACGCAGTGTCGCCCAAATAGCTCGTAGCCGCGTTTCGCGGCTGCTGATGTTGGGATGGTTGATGGTTGTAGTTGTTGTTGTACCCAAGCCTCATAATCATTGCTGTTTAAGACCACAGCCCGCATTTGCATGTTGGCGTGACTGAGGCCGCAAAATTCAACACACTCCCCATAGAAAATTCCTGGTTCTGGCGAGCTGATTCTCCAATGATGGATTCGTCCTGGAACGGCATCTTTTTTGCCATTTAATTGTGGTATCCAGAACGAGTGGATCACGTCGTTTGAATGGATTTCGAGATTTATTTCTTCTCCGACCGGGATAACAATTTCGTTAGCAGTGACTATGTCATCAGTGCCGTCTTCATCGACGTCATAACTGAATTGCCACCACCATTGCTGTCCTTCAACTTTTATCGTTCGACCGTCGCTCTTGCCGCTCAGGTCAAAGACCGCAGGGATAGTCACTATGGCCAGAAAGACCAGCATCACTACCGGGATCAAGGTCCAAGTCAGTTCGGCTTTCTTATTGCCATGTATTTGTTTGGGAAGTTCGTTTGGGTCGTCATCTGGTCGAGCTCGAAACTTGACTATGACGATAATCACTGCAGCCGCTACGAAGATGCCTACTGCCGAAGCCATATATCCGGATAGGCGCATGATGCCGTCGATTTGTTTGGCGTTTTCACCAACGGGGTCCGTCGGGTCTATTCGTCCAGTTGCACATGAAGCAAGGGCAGCAGCAGCCAAGAGAAGTCCGCTAAGACGAACTGTCTTGCCGAATAGCGAACCTTGCTTTCTCATTGTTCTAGTTGTGCCCTCGGTTGATGTATTGATTTTCACCTTCATTTGATCACCACCGGGGCGTCAAGCGTTGGGGCTGAATGTTCGTCGGTTGAGTGGTTATCTTCATCACTTTCTACGTGATTGTCTTCCTCGTGTCCTTTGTCATCATCATGGTGGTGAAACTCTCTTTCACCTCGCGCCGTTGCAGCTATTCCTCCGACAATGAGGGCTAGGCCGCCAATCACTAGAACTGATGCCACGACGGCGCGTCGGACATCTGGCTTAGCGTACAAAATGAACGCGAAACTGATGATGAGAACAGAAATTATGATCGCGAACCAACTTGCGCCGTTCTTGCTTGATGTCAACAAGATTCGGGAAATCAAGACAACAGGTAGAGCGATTACAAGAGCGCCGTATAGGGGTATTTCGAACGGGGCCAGTATTCTGTTGCGTTCTACAGCATTGGCCTCTTGATCTTGTGAGAGATGCTCAGCCCATGCGCTGAATGTCCATTCGAATGCCGAGATCAGAAGTGCTGCTATGCCCACTATGGCAATAAACCCGTCTACAACGAGCCCGACCATCAAGATACCCAGTCCTATGGCTCCCATGATGGGCCACCAGGCGGGGGTTGCAGGATGATTGCGTGCTCGTTCTCGATCTATTGAGTCACCGTCTCCAATTGAGAGCGCCAGCCCTGCAAGCAGCGCAAAAGCGGCAGCTGCCGTGCCTAGAACTATTGTTCCAAACATCACAATGTGACCGTCGCCGTCCATGCCTGTAACAAGCCCAAGAGCGACCGCTGCCGCTGTGGCAAGGGTTATGCGACCGGCGAAGTATCTACTTGCTATTCCGAGCATGAGTCTCCTACTTCACCACGTAGACCGTGTACCAGGTCACAGCCCATACAAGTGCTGCAAAATCCCAAAAGAAAACAGCAGCGCCGAATGCAGTACTCCCCTGCTGCCCAACGCTGCCGCCGAGAGATCGAAGCCCCATAAGCCCCAAATAAAGGAGTCCGACAACAACAACAGCGAGAGCGAGGCCCGTCGTCGCAAAGGCAAGGTTCTGATATTCACCAGCGCCGATTTCTAAGCCCATGCGGTTGAGGCTGTACATGACCATATTTATAAAACCAAGCCCCAAAACAATCGTCGTGGCAATGGCGGTCCACGCGTGCGCTGTATCTCTGCGTCTGCTGGCCCACAAAGCCCAGTGGGCGGTCACCATTGACGCGACGAGGGTTAAAAGAGCGTAATCGAGTTGGGGGTTTGGCACGGCTAACCCGTCAAGCCAATCGTGGCCGGGGTGAGGCCCTGAAGCATGGCGGCGAGCCATGTAGAAGCCAAGGGCGCCTGCCATCATCATCGATACTGCAGCACATGCGAACCCAGTCGCTACAAGTTGGGCTCTCGGCCGTTGAGGCTGCCCAGAAGCCAGAGTTGGGGTCGTATCTGACATCAAACCGACACCTCCTCAGACTCAACAGAATCGAGTAACGGCGTACCAGAGGTCAGCGTAGGTAAGTCATCTGGTTCACCCATGAGTGGTGGCGAAGGCAACATCCATTCAGGAGATTGAGCTCCCCAAGGATCATCGCTTGCCTGCACACCCTTTTTCAGACCTACCGACACGAACAAGTTGATTAGGAGCAAGGCAACCCCCGCTAGAAGAATCGCTACCCCTGCGACACCGATGGCACTCAATCCCTCTGCACCAGTGTCATCGACCCAGTCGGCGTATATAGCTGTCGCTGATGGGTCCGCATATACGAAGTCGGGCTGTTCTGTGAGAAGACCCGAGAGCGTAGGACCAATAAAAGCAAGAAGCGCTCCAGCGCCGATGACGAGAAAGTTCAGTAACCCAAGTAATTCGTTCAGTTGGCGACCCCAAATCTTGGGGGCCCACCAATGAAGAGCGGCGAGGAGGCCAAGTAGTCCGGCACCATAGATCAACACGGATTGTTGACCTGTAACCCAAGTCGTCATGCGGAGTTGTAGATTCCCATCGTTTCCTCTACCAGCTATCTCTAGCCAATCGCCTGCCGCACCGAGCAGGCCTACAAATGCTCCTACCAGCACTAGTTTCCCAGCACCAAATGCCGCTATCAGCGAAGTGCTGAGTTTCGGCAATTTACGATTCTGAATTACCGCCAGCCCTAAGAGGCCCAAGAGTCCGACGGTGCCGAGAAGGGCCCCGCCGTACAACGCTACGAGTACTACACCTTCGAAGCCATCGATGATGTCAGCGCCTTCTCCTGTGATTGCGAAGTTGGTCCATGCTCCAAACCCAAAGAGGCCGACCAGCCCGATAGTGAAATACATAGCAAGCGGTTCAAATACCCGCCTTCGAGCGGCAGCGAGAACTACTTCTGCAGCAACCCCGAGCACCGGGACGACGTAAATGAATAGTTGAGGTGTTCGATGAATCCAGTCGATTCGTTCCCAGATGCCGTAGTTCCCCAGCAGGAAAACTCTTCCATACCGGTGATCTATATAAAGAATCGCTATCTGGCCCAGCAAGACAGGCAGGCTCACAATCAACATCGACGCTGACACCAAAGATGACCATGTGAACGGCGGGGTTTCATCCATGTACAGGCCAGGGGACCTCATGGTCATGATTGTTGTTGCGACACTTATGGCACCAAGTAGCAGAGCGACGACAAGACCACTCAACGCTAAGAGGTGTAAGTCAACTCCGTTGGCCCATCCCCCGTAGGGACCGCCGTTACCCAAGTACGCACCCATTAGTACGATGGCCGAAATTTTCCAAGCCCAAAAAGACGCCGTCGCGGCTCTTGGAAAAGCCAGATTTGATGCGCCGATCTGCAGGGGCACTAGGTACATCGACATACCAAGGAAGGCAGGGATCAAGAAAAGCAGGGTCAGAGCTTCGCGAGAGAAAGTAAAGCCTTGAGCGAAACTGTCGGAACCAAGACTCACGAAATCAGTCGCTGACGTCAGGTCCAACCTGACCAGCAAGTCCAAAGCAGCTCCTAAGACAAGGAACAGCAACGAGCAGACAATGAAAAGGCGACCAGTTCGTTTGTGGTCAGCAGTCGTCAACCAGCCAAAAGGTGTTGGGTCTTCCACAGGCACGCCGGGGGAAATTGAATCCGTGGTGTTTTCGCTCATCGTGTCCTGCTGATTGCTGCCTCGATAACTGGGGTGTGGTGCCCACCCGAAGGTTGACTGTGCCCAAATGCGCGATTGAACCCGCGCAGGTGCTGAGTGTGCACTTTACTCACCAGATTGCCAGTCATGTAACTCGAAAGCTTGTTCTCTCATAGTCTTTTCAGCACTTATTTTGCTTGGAGATATTCATGTGGATGGTCCGTATGCCAACACATCGATAGCCACGGCAATAAACAACGCCCCCAGGTAGACAATTGAGTAGGTAAACACCTTCATGGCTTGCACCGAACTGGGTCGGCGAAGCAGCTCAATCGTACGCCACAAGAACACTAAACCGCCTACTACCGCAACTGATAAGTATAGAAAACTAGTTTCTGCGACACTGTGAAACCAAAGTGAAAGTCCGATGACTACGACGGTGTATATGACCATTCTGAGAGCCGTGCTGCGGATGCTGGTTACCACCGGGAGCATTGGTACCGAAGCTGCTTCGTAATCATCCGCATATTTGATAGCTAGAGCCCAAAAGTGCGGCGGGGTCCAGAAAAATATGATGGCAAACAAGATGAGCGAGCTGAGGCTAAGCGAACCGGTTACCGCAGCCCATCCGATCAAAGCAGGGGCGGCACCGGCAGCACCGCCAATGACGATGTTCTGTTTAGAGGTTCGCTTCAACCAAAGGGAGTAGACGAACACATAGAAAAGACAGGCCCCCAGCGCCAATACTGCCGAAAGCCAATTTACCCATAACAAGAACAAGAAAAAGGCCACGGCTTCTAACGCAAATGCGAAGATCAGCGCTGCTCGAGGAGACACTGCGCCGGTTACTAATGGACGGCCTTGAGTTCGCTGCATGAGCCGATCGATATCTCGGTCGATGTACATGTTGAATGTGTTGGCACCGCCTGCGGCAAGTGTTCCGCCAACAACCGTTAAGAGCACCAAAGAAATATCTGGCATACCGCCAGTGGCAAGGATCATTGAGGGGACCGTGGTGATCAACAACAGCTCGATTATCCGCGGCTTAGTAAGCATGACAAAAGCAGAGAGCGTCGCAACCGCTCCTCCGCCACTAGTTCTGATGGTTGTTATGTCGTGCTCCATCGAGCGCCACGATACGGCCCCGAAGGCCATCTGACCCAACTAGAGGCGCTGATTCGTTCAGAATGTTATTTGAGCCCTAAGTTCAAGACTGTGAGAATCGTGAATTTGAATGCTCGCCAATACCATCTGTTGACTCAAGTAGCCCTGTGGTTGCTCGCTGTAATTGTGGTGTCAGGGGCAGCAGTACGGCTTAGTGGCAGTGGCCTTGGATGCAGCGATTGGCCAAATTGTGAACCAGGCTTGCTAGTCCCCGAGGCAGATTTTCATGCATGGGTCGAGTTCGGAAACCGGCTGGTTACGGGCCTCGTTTCGATTGCCGTCGTGCTTGCGGTCTTAGGTTCTCTGCGACGAGTGCCACCCTCGGTAAGCCTTACTAAATGGTCTTTAGGACTTGTAGCTGGCGTTGCGGCCCAGATCGCGCTCGGAGCCGCAACAGTCCTAACTCATCTATCTCCTCCTGTTGTGATGGGTCATTTTTTGCTGTCGATGGTTTTGGTTTGGAATTCCGTGGTACTCGAAGATATTGCTCGACCAAAAAATACGGTTTCCAATAGGTCGTCAATACATAGAACTCTGCGTTCCCATGCCCACGCAGTAGGCGTCGGGGCAGCAGTAGTGATCGTCACGGGCACGGTTGTCACAGCTAGTGGTCCTCATGGTGGGGATGAGCACGTTGCTCGCTTGGATTTCTCATTTCCTGACGTGGCGCGAATCCATGGATCCGCTGTAGTACTCCTCGTCGTCTTGGTCTTGTCACTATTTCTTAGAACACGTCATACAGAGGGAGACCTGTTTAAAAGACGGGTCACCATCGTTTTGATCGCGACACTTGGTCAAGCAGCTATTGGTTATACGCAATACTTCACCCAATTACCTGTATTGCTTGTGGGTTGCCACATAGCGGGTGCCACACTTTTGTGGATGGCAACCATTCGGCTACTCCTAGCTAGCAGCGAACGCCGAATCAAGGCGGTTTGATTTGCTTTTTTCTTGGTCCAACGCCACCAGCCAAAGTGAAACTGAAGTGGAAAGTGTTCCAGTTGTCACAGACGACGAAACTCCTGCTGCGTCAGCAGATGAAGATGTCCCTTGGGTTGTTTTGGTCTGGAACGATCCGATAAACCTCATGAGCTATGTCACGCATGTTCTTCAGAAACTATTTGGTTACAGCATTGAAAAAGCCACTCAGCTGATGCTTGATGTCCACAACAAGGGCCGGGCAGTTGTCTCAAACGGCACGAGAGAGAAAGCAGAGCTAGACGTATTCAGACTTCATGAGTACGGCTTGTGGGCAACCATGCAGAAAGACTCCTAAGACCATGTTTGATCGTCGCTTCCGGAGAAAACGAAACGGAGCTGTGGAGATCAAAATCACCGAAGATGAACGATCGTTGCTTGCTGATCTGATCGATCAACTTCGGGAATTGGTTCTTTCGACCTCCCCCGAAGGAGAGGTCGACCCCTCGCTTCGACGTTTATATCCCGCTGCTTATGCCGACGACATTCAACACGAGGTGGAATACCAGCGATTAATGAGAGACCAACTTTTGGAGCGGCGGCTTTCTCATCTTGACGTGGTTGAAACCACACTTAACGATCGCGAACTCGACCAAGAAAGCCTCACTTCTTGGATCATGAGCATTAATGATTTACGGCTCGTGCTTGGCACCCATTTGGACGTAAGTGAGGACGAAGAATCACTTTTATTAGAAGATGACGACCCTCAACAACATCAGAGTGCGATCTACCATTATCTGAGTCATTTACTTGGCGAGTTGGTTGAAGTGGCAAGCAACTAGCCAACCATTCCCCGGATCGGTGGTTTCCTGACTTCGGCGCCCTAGTCTGGGCCTGCTAGCCCCCATCGTCTAGCGGCCTAGGACACCGGCCTTTCACGCCGGCAGCACGGGTTCGAATCCCGTTGGGGGTGCCAAATTGTCTCTGGCCTCTTGGTCCGGTGTTACTCGTCTTAGCCGGCTGGTGGGAAAGAAAGTTCGATCGTTGTGCCGGGCTCATCTCGATCAATTATTCGTACTTGGCCCCCAAAACTCTCGGCTACGTGACGCACGATTGAAAGACCTAGACCAGATCCCGGCAGGGACCGTGCTTCTTCTGTCCGATAAAAACGCTCGAAGACGTTCTCGCGTTCCTCTATTGGTATACCTGGCCCACTATCTGAGACAACTATTACGCCATCTTGAACTTGAACTTGGATCGCGGAATCCGGGGGGTTCCACTTCACTGCATTATCAATCATGTTTGACACGGCTCTTTCTATCAGCGCGGGTGCTGCCATGATCTGGCAGGAATTAGCGCTGTATTCGATCTCCGAAGAGGTTCGTCGCCTGTGGCGCTGGACAACCGCGTCAACTAGTTCGTCCAGTTCTATCCTCTCAGCTTCATCCATTTGATGTTGATCCGTCGCCAGATCAACCAGTTCAGTAACTAGCCCGGTTAACTGATCCAGTTCGAACAACACATCATCCAAAACCTGTTGTCGTTCGTCGTCGTCGATTGAGGAGCTGCGCTGCATGTATTCCAAGTTGGTGCGAAGACTTGTAATCGGGGTACGAAGTTCATGACTAGCGTCAGTCACCAGTCTGTGCTGCTGTTCTCTGGAAAGACTCAGTGCCCTCAGCATCTCGTTGAAGCTGGAAGCTAGTTGCCCAAACTCGTCATCTCTGTTGATATCGATTGGTTGGTCAACGTCTTGTGTATCAGCGACTCTCGTAGCTGCTTCGGTGAGACGTCGAACTGGGCGTACGACGCGGCCTGCAACGGCAAACCCAATTAGAGCTGCTCCTGCCACCCCGATAACAAAGATTTGAATGCTGATCCGCCACAGGGCTGCAAGTTGTGCATCTACTTCATCCATCGGACGAGCAATCATTACAGCGCGACCATTTGCTCTTAGGGGAAGAGTGAGGACCCGCATTCGGTACCCGGCGATCTCAGCAGTTGTGATTCGTGCCCGGAGATGTCTTTTCGCGACGGAAAGATCTTCAGAATTGATTGGGAGCGGCTCCACATTGCTCGCCCAAATCCGGCCTTTCACATCAAAAACTTGGACCAACACATCATCAGGCGAGTACTTCCCGAAGAGCCGTCGGTCGAATTCTTGAGGTCGACCAAGTTTTTCGCCCAATTGTGTGACCTCATTGGCTCTTAAGCGCAATTTTGAATCAATGCTGTCGACGGCTTGCCCTCTCGCCATATACAAAAAAGAACCGGCCACGCTTGCCACGGCGATAGCGACCACCAAAGCAACTAGGACGGCTACCCGGGCACGAAAACTCATGATGATCTAAGGACGTAACCGATGCCGCGGACCGTCCGTATCAATCTTTGGCTGCCGCCTGCCTCTGTCTTTCGACGAAGATACCCGACGTACACTTCCAAACTGTTTGACGCGAGTGCTGAGTCATATCCCCACACCGCTTCGTAAATTTGATCGCGAGTCAATACTTGATTCGGGTGTTCTAGAAATAATTCGAGCAACTCATATTCGGTCCGCGTGAGGTCTAATAGTTGGCCAGCGCGATGGGCTTGACGCGCTTGTCGATTAAGTGACAAGTCTGCGAAACAAAGTGGCGCCTCTTCTGACTGAGACTCCAGAGATCTGTTGCGTCTAAGTAATGCTCTTATTCTGGCTAACAATTCATCAAGGGCGAACGGTTTAGCGAGGTAATCATCAGCGCCGGAATCCAGCCCTAATACTCGATGCTCAGTTTGATGACGAGCTGTGAGTAACAGGATTGGTAGTTCCGAACCTTGAGAGCGCAATCGACGGCACACTTCGATTCCTCCGAGTTGAGGCATCGTTAAATCAAGAACCATGAGATCTACCTGGTTCGACATTTGAAGCGCTTGCATCCCGTCTGCGGCAGTGATGACTTCGTAGTTCTCAGATCTGAGGGCGCGCTCTAATGCTTGGCGAATTCTCTTGTCGTCGTCGACCACCCCAATGATGGCGTCAGTTGTTGTTGGCAGGTCTGACAGGTTCATCAGGTATTGGTGTACTTCCTGAATATGAAGGTTGAATGAGAATTCCGCGGTACATCCGATCTCACACTGCGGAATATGCTCTCCGCCATAATGACCAACCCATCTCTCCAACCTGAGTCTGTTGTTTGCTCCGGTCCTATTAAGACTTTCTGGAGGGGCATGGTCGTATTCCTGTTTTTGTTGACAGTCGCTTGTGCGGTTGAGCCGTCTGTTGCACCGGCTATTACGTCGACCACTCTGTCACACGCATCAACCACCACTTCGTCAGTTGTAACTAACCAGACAACGTCTACAACTTCATTCGAGCCACCCGTGACTTCAACCTCCTTGGTCAATACCACGACCACAACTGAGCCTTACCAAGGGTGGTGGGATCCACAAGGTGTCCAGCGTGCTTGGGGTGACACTGTCGAGGGGCTCCTAACTTTTCGTGGCTCACCAACACGGTCGTGGTACGGACGTGGTCCCGTTCCATTGATGCCGGAGGTGTTATGGCGATTCCCCGAAAAAGGCAATTTGTGTTCGTTGTCAACGACGGGCGGCCGGACGACGAATTGGTGCGGAATTGGATGGACAGGACAGCCTGCAGTTTGGGAGGTGGGAACACAGACGTGGCTGGCTATCGGCGCGTACGACCGAGGTATTCATCTCCTCGATGCATCTACGGGTTTACCGGTGATGGATCCTTTCGTGACGGGTGACATCGTAAAAGGTTCCCTCACTGTGGACCCTGACGGCTTTCCCCTTATCTACAGCGGTTCACGCGATGGGCAATTACGGATCTTGGCGTTCGATCGATCTGACCGCCTAACTGAGCTTTGGAGTTTGGCTGGCAGCCAGGTCAACCCAATGATGTGGAACGACGACTGGGATGCCGCACCTCTAATCCTTGATGACCACCTCATTACTGGTGGAGAAAACAGTTGGCTACATGTAATCCGATTGAATCGCTCGATAGATAGTTCGGGTCTAGTCGTTGTGGATCCTGAAATAATTTTCCAGACTCCTGGTTGGGACGATGAACTGCTCAGGGCGTTGGGCGACAACAACGTCTCCATCGAAAACTCTGTAGCGATGTCGGGTGATACGGCTTGGTTCGCTAACTCCGGCGGGCTCGTCCAGGGTTGGGACCTAGCCCCATTGCGGAGTGGAGATACCCCGGTACGAAACTTTCGCTGGTGGATGGGTGATGACGTTGATGCCACCATCGTTATTGACGAAGAAGGCTTTCTTTATGTCGCCGCGGAATATGAGCGTGAGACTCAAAGATCCCGTGAGGTTGGGCAGTTGGTGAAGTTAGATCCAACGAACCCTGAAGCGCCAGTGATTTGGTCTCTACACGAAAACCGGACTTCACCGGGTGGTATCTGGAGTACCCCAGCACTACATAAGGAAGTGATTTACGTCACCACGAACTCTGGTCGATTGATGTCAATAGACCGCTATTCGGGAGAGATTTTTTGGACCAAATATCTTGAAGGGCCCCTGTGGAGTTCGCCTGCAGTTGTTGATGACATTCTGATCGTCGGGGATTGCGGGGGATATCTCCGCGCCTACAGCGTTCAACAACCAAAGGTCGAACCCATTGAAATTTGGCGGATTGAAATTGGGGGCTGCATAGAGGCAACGCCAGCAGTTTGGGATGGCCGAATCTTTGTCGGCTCCCGCGAAGGGGGATTATTTGCCATAGGCGAAAGATAAGGAATTTGTTCTAGGGTGCCGTCATGGATATTGGTGTTTGTGTCGCGTCACACGTCGGCGATATTGACTATGTGGTACGAGCTGAAGAACTGGGCTATTCACACGCCTGGCTGGCTGACAGTCAAATGCTTTGGTCGGATTGTTATGCAGCGCTGGCTTTAGTTGCTGATCGTACGTCAACGATCAACATTGGCACTGGGGTCTCGGTATCTGGGACCCGTCCCGCGCCAGTCACCGCAGCATCGATCGCGACCATCAACGCGTTAGCACCGGGCCGGACTTTTCTTGGTCTGGGAACCGGGAACACAGCTATGCGAATTATGGGGCATAAACCTCAAAAAATCGCTGAGTTTGATGACTACCTCGAAACACTGAAGCCATTACTGAGAGGCGAAGAAGCAAACCACTCTTTTGGGGGACAGGTAAGACCTATACGTCACATCATGCCAGACAAGGGTTTTGTCAATTTTGATGACGAAATACCGCTATATGTATCTGGATTCGGCCCGAAATCGTTGGCCTTAGCCGGCAAACATGGCGATGGCGCGGTTATGTCTATACCTCCCGATGCTCAAGTAATGGACAGAATGTGGGAAATGATCGAAAGAGGCGCCGTTGGGGCCGGAAGAGAGCTAGTCAGGGATGAATATCTCACTGTGTCCTTGACGACAATTGTGGTTCTTGACGATGGAGAGACACTTGAAAGCCCACGGGTGAAGGCTGAGGCCGGGGCCATGGCAATGGCCTCAATTCATTATTCCTACGATCAATACCGACAATTGGGACGATCCCCGGGAAGTCGCCTCGATGGTATTTGGGATGATTACACGTCAATGTTGGAGGACTACGACCCGGAAAGAATTCACCAGCGAATACATGCAGGACATAACTGTTGGGTTATCCCTGAAGAAGAACGGTTTGTTACCCCAGACCTAATCGACGCGACGTGCATCGTTGGAACAGCTGAAGAAGTAATTGACCGGCTGGGCCAACTCGAAGAGCGTGGCCTCGATCAACTCATGATCCTCCCGAACTTCGATCCTAGATTCGAGGTCCTTGAACGAATTGGGCGGGACATTATTCCTCACGTATAACTATGAGTAGCCAATGGCAGAGATGGTGATTGGTTCACCTCGCTGTTAACCTAAAAAGTCGTCATTACGGTGACACGCCACACCACTTCACCAAGCTGAGAGTTCCTATGAGCAACGTCTGTCAAGTAACCGGTCGCAGGCCTACAACCGGTTTCACCGTTTCTCACTCTCACCGTCGTAACAAGCGATGGTTTAAGCCAAATATTCAGAAGAAGAAGTTCTACGTGCCCAACGAGAAGCGGCACGTAACTTTGATGGTGAGCGCAAAGGGCATCAAAATCATCAACAAACGTGGAATCGAGTCAGTATTAGCTGACCTTAGACGTCGTGGGGAGAAAGTCTGATGGCGAAAAGCGATAAACGGCCGGTAATTAGACTGAAATCGACAGCCGGAACTGGCTACACATATTCGACGCGCAAAAACAAAACAAACAGCCGTGAGCGAATTGAACTGAAGAAGTACGACCCAGTAATTCGTCAACACGTCATCTTTAAAGAAGAACGCTGAGACATTCGCACTGAGGCCTTCATCTAGAGATGGTGGTTGCCAAACATACTGAGCTGTCATCTGCGCAGGCGCGTTCTATGGCTGTATCAGCCCAGGGTTTACAAGCAGCAAGCCCCTTCTCTTCTTCTCGCCTAGATATCAGACACTTGAGATGGGCTTTCCAAAGGTTAGGTGTTCTGCAGATTGACGCTGTAAATGCCGTCGCCCGGTCTCATCTTCTTGTACTCCGGGCGCGTCTCGGGGGTTCTCACGACGGGCTCTCTGAATTGCTTGACCACACAGCCTATGAACGTCACGAATTAACTGAATATTGGTGCCACGAAGCGAGCTATTTGCCGGTTAACGATTTGCCCTTGTTCAGATGGCGCATGCATCGAGCCGAGCAGGGAGAAGTCTGGGGAGGGATTCGCGAGTTTGTTGCCGAAAATCCAGAGTTCGTTGAAGAGGTCGCAAATTATGTGGCGGTGAATGGCCCCATTAACGCAGGCCAGCTACAAACGAAGCCTAAGGGTGGGACTTGGTGGGCTTGGTCGGAAGCAAAGGTCGCCCTTGAATGGTTGTTTTGGACCGGACAAGTGACGGTAAGCAAGAGGGAGAAATTCACACGCTTCTATGACTTATCTGCGCGGGTTCTCCCGACTCAGGCTTTGGACGATTCCCTTTCCGAAATCGAGGCTCATCATGAACTGATCCGCCGAGCTGGAGTACACCTCGGTGTTGCGGCGGCGGAAGATCTAATTGATTATTTCCGATTGCCAAAAGTTGACGGGCGGCAGCGCGTGATGGAGCTGGTCGAGAACAATGAACTTCTTCCGGTTCAGGTTGAGGGTTGGGACCGAGTTGGCTACATCTCGGCTGATGCAAAGGTCGCTATCGGTGTATCTAAATCTGTGCTTTTGAGTCCGTTCGACCCGCTTGTCTGGTTCAGGCCGCGGACTCAACGACTGTTTGATTTCAAATACCGGTTAGAGATCTATGTTCCAGCTGCCAAACGTGTCCACGGTTATTACGTCTTACCATTTCTTCACGCCAATCAGTTGTGTGCGAGGGTCGATGTGAAAGCTGATACCAAAGCCAGAGTTCTACATGTTCCAGCGGTTTACGCTGAAGCTGGCGGGATGAGCGATGATGTCGTCGAGGCTCTTGCGTCTGAACTTTGGGCGTTGGCAGCCTGGCGAAATCTCGAGACGATAAAGGTTGGTCAGCGGGGCGATTTGGCTCAGCGGCTAAAGAAGGTCATCTAACGATTATGAGGACTGTCTGGCGGGGACTCACCATGGCATGCGGTGTATGCGGTTGTCGTGGTTTATTTAGAACGTGGGGCATGTTTTCCATGGTCGAAGACTGCCCGAAGTGTGGTTTGCACTTTGAACGTATGGAAGGTCATTCTTTGGGCGCGGTTGCTGTGAACACGGTGGTGAGTTCGGCGCTTGTTCTTACGGTGGTGTCTCTAGCTTTGGTTATCTTTGGCACTGATGTTTCCACCTCGTTTTTGCTTTTGCTTGCGGCTCCGGCGGGTCTCCTATTCCCAATCTTGTTCGACCCGGTGTCACGAACACTGTGGAATGCGTTCGAGTTAATGATGCGTCCTGTCCAACCCGAGGAGTTGAAGCAACAGTTTCAATCCAACAAGTAACAGCGAATAAAGCCCACCAAGTTGCAATACGACATCTGCCACGCCAGAATTCAATCCCTTGCTGTCAGTTAATAGGTAGCAAGCACGGTTGGTCCCGTGGTGAAGTCTGGAGTTCACGCCGGCCTGTCAAGCCGGAGGTCGCGGGTTCAAATCCCGTCGGGACCGCGGTCGGGTAGCTCAGTTGGCAGAGCGCGCGCCTGAAAAGCGTGAGGTCACCGGATCGACGCCGGTCCCGACCACGCTACGAAGCCAGGGGCTTAACTCCCCTGGCTTCTAGTAATTTTGAGCAACGCTTGAATCGAAGCTTGATTCCTCAGACCCGAGTCACCCCATCTTCGATCGCTGCATGAGCGACTGCAGCAGAAACCGCTGGGACTACCGAACGATCAAACGCCGTTGGGATAATGAGATCAGGGGAAAGGTCGTCACTTGACACGGCTGCGGCGATGGCGGACGCGGCAGCAATTTTCATTCCTTCGGTTATGTCGGTGGCTGACGAGTCAAATGCGCCACGAAAAATCCCTGGGAACGCAAGTACGTTGTTGATTTGGTTGGGGTAATCACTCCGGCCCGTCGCGACCACCGCTGCAATATCGCCAATCTCTTCTGGGAGGATCTCAGGGTCGGGATTGGCCATTGCAAACACGATGGGTTTGTCAGCCATTGCGGCAACGTCATCTCGGGTCACCAGCCCAGGTCCGCTGAGACCCATGAACACGTCAGCGCCCACCATGGCCTTAGCGACTGTGCCAGCGATTTGCTCAGTGTTGGTGTTATGAGCGATCCATTCTTTGGCAGCGTTCAAATCATCTCTACCAGGGTAAATAGTGCCTTGTCGATCACAGACGACGACATCACCGATTCCGCGGCCTAACAGAATTTTTGCACACGCAACGCCCGCTGCTCCGGCACCCAAGATGACGCAGCGTAAATTTTTGAAATCTTTCCCCGTAAGACGAACTGCGTTCTCCAAAGCAGCTAGGGCGACGACTGCTGTTCCGTGTTGATCATCATGGAATACCGGTATATCAAGCGCTTTGCGTAACTCTGCCTCAACTTCGAAGGCACCAGGGGCAGCAATGTCTTCCAGATTTATTCCCCCGAAAGTCGGCGCTAACCGAATGACTGTTTCAATAATTTGTTCTGGTGTTTCTACATCGAGACAGATTGGGAACGCATCAACGTCAGCAAACTCTTTAAATAGCAGTGCTTTGCCTTCCATGACGGGCATAGCAGCTTCTGGACCGATATCGCCGAGCCCGAGAACAGCGGTGCCGTCGCTAACAATCGCCACTGTGTTTTTTCTGATCGTCAACTCATGAGAGGCTGCCTCATCTTCATGGATGGCCATACATACCCGAGCGACTCCTGGTGTGTACGCCATTGATAAGTCATCAGCGTCTCTCAAAGGGATTCGGCTTATGGTCTCAAGTTTGCCGCCCTCGTGGATCTTAAAAGTTCGGTCAACTGCACTAATTACCTTGATCCCTTCGAGCCCGTCAACTGCCTCACAAATTTCTTCGACGTGCGCTTCGCTAGCGGCGTCAACCACAACTTCTTCGCGCAGAGATCCGGCAGTTACGGTAAAGCCTCGGAGGCTACGAATATTTCCTCCAACGTCGCCAATCGCTGTGCAGAGCCGGCCAAGGGTGCCTGGCTCATGAGCAAGCTCAACTTCTAATGTGGCTGAGAAAGCAGCCGTTGGTCGCGACATCGGGTCTCCTGGTGCGGGGTGCGAGCGCTCTATTGTGGCGGGAGGATCCGACTTGTCCAAACGGTCCTAGTGCATTTGTTCTACGGGCCCTCATATTCAAAGCCCAAATCAGGGGCAGTTAACAGCGCGTAAAAGCCAATTCCAGCTTGTTTCGCAAGGTCTTCGCAGGTGCCACCGCGGTCCACGACCGAAATAATCATGACAGGTTCGGCACCGAATGCTCTGACTGCTTCTGCTGCTTCTAGAGGCGATACTCCCCTAGTAACAACATCTTCGGTGATTGCTACACGGTCACCCTTTCGCAGTGCGCCGGCTATTCGTCCCTCTACCCCATGGTCTTTTGATTCTTTTCGGACACTAAAGCTTCTAATTTCATGGCCACGGTCAGCTGCTATAGCTGACACACCGTATGCGACGGGATCAGCGCCCATGGTCAAGCCGCCCATTGCGTCTATCCCATTAACTTCCTTCAAGATGATGTCTGCTACGAGTTGAATTCCTTCAGGGGTACAGACGGTTTGTTTGCCATCAATGAACCAGTTACTTTTCCGGCCCGATTTCAAAACGAAATCACCTGTGCGCACAGCGTGAGTTAGCAGATGTTCTCTAAGTTTTGTTCGCAGTGGGTCGAGTTCCCTCATCAGCCCATCCACCCTGCTTGACCATTTCCCACAACAACCTGCCCAACGATCCAAGCCTCGTGTCCATTCTTATTGGCAAGGCCAATAACTGAATCAGCCTCTTCCCTCGGGACCACCAGCACCATGCCAATACCTAGATTGAAAACATTCCGCATTTCTTCCTCAGAGACAGGTCCTTCGTTAGCAATCTGATCAAAGATTTCTGGTCTCCGCCAGCTTCCTACGTCCAGTCGTATCTCTACTTCATCACCAATCACGCGTTTCAGATTCCCAACGAGCCCCCCGCCAGTTATGTGTGCCGCCGCGTGAACTTCGTGCTGTCGGAATGCACTTAAGACTGTGGGGGCGTAAATGGTAGATGGGCGAAGCAGTTCCTCTCCGAGCGAAGAGTCCGCGCCGGGCCACGCAGGTTGGTCTAAAGCGCGGCCATCCATAAGCACCCGGCGGGCCAAGCTGTACCCGTTGCACCGCAGGCCTGGCGATGCAAGCCCTACTAAAACATCTCCTTGAACAACCGAAGATTTCTTGGGTATGTCAGCAAGCTCAGCTATTCCTACTGCGAAACCCGACACATCAAAGTCGTCTTCATCCATCGTGTCTGGGTGTTCAGCGATTTCACCCCCTGTTAAAGCACACCCTGCTGCAATGCATCCTTGGGCGAAACCAATTACCAGTTGTTCGATGACTTCGGGGTCGACTTTCCCCACAGTTAGTTGATCCAAGAAAAACAGTGGTTCAGCTCCAGATGTAACGATGTCGTCAACGCACATTGCAACCACGTCAACACCAATTGTGTCGTACCTACCCAATTTCTTCGCTACAAGTGTCTTGGTTCCAGCTCCATCGTTTCCGGACACCAGTACGGGCTCGCGATAGCCCTCAGGTATTGCAACAATTGACCCGAATCCGCCTACGTCACTCAGCACTTCTGGTCTGAAGGTTGACCGTGCATGGGGGATGAGGCGCTGCACGGCTTCGTCTGCTTTATCTATATCGACTCCAGACTCGGAGTAGGTGATCTCAGAACTCATTGGCCGAGCTCCATTTGTGAGGCCGATATAAATGCAGATCCCTGTTCGTCTTCCCTTTTCCCCAAGACCTCCCTACCAATTTCTGCTGGGATTTCTACGGGGTACTGTCCGTTCAGACAAGCTGTGCAAAATCCGGCACCTGCCGCACCGGTTGCGTCGATGAGACGGTCAAGCTCTAGATAACCGATGGAGTCAACACCCAGGTATTCGCGTATTTCGTCCATCGTTAGATTTGCTGCAAGAAGCTCAGCTTGTGTACCCGTATCCATTCCGTAAAAGCATGGCCATCTGTAGGGCGGCGATGAAATTCTGAGGTGTACCTCCGCTGCTCCTGAGGCACGGAGCATTTCAACTATCGCCCGTGTGGTAGTTCCACGGACAATTGAATCATCCACAACTATGAGGCGTTGACCTTCAATGTTGTGTCGAATTGGGTTGAGTTTCATCTTCACTCCCAAGGCTCTCATTTCTTGGGAGGGGGCAATAAAGGTTCGACCTATGTAGCGATTTTTGACCAACCCGTCTCGGTAAGGGATACCGCTTGCTCGAGCGAACCCTTGTGCCGCCGGAATGCCGGATTCTGGGACAGGCATCACTAGATCTCCATTAGCTGGGACCTGGTCGGCTAGTTGTTCGCCCATTCGTTGTCTTGCCGCATGTACGTTGCGGCCATACAAAACAGTGTCTGGGCGTGAAAAATATACGAATTCGAAGACGCATAGCTTCGGGTCAGGATTGTCGAAAGGCTGTTCCGAGGTCCATCCATCGCGATCTATAACGACCATCTCACCGGGATCGATCTCACGGACAAAGTGGGCTCCGACGGTATCCAACGCCGGGCTTTCTGATGCAACTACCCAGCCATTATCCAGGCGTCCCAGACACAACGGCCAAAATCCTTCTGGTCCTCTGGCCCCAACCAAATGTTGGCGGTCCATAGCAACAAAGGAGAACCCACCTTTTAGCCGCGGCAATACACGTTTTAGTGCCCAGGGAAGTTCATTACCTTCAGGAGCATCTTCGCTCGCAAGCTCAAGAGCAACCAGTTCCGCCACTAGATCACTGTCACTTGTAACAGTCCCATCGAGCATCCCAGTCTCGGCAGCAAGTTCAGCTGTGTTAACGAGATTGCCATTGTGGGCCAAAGCAAATTCCAGGTCTCCCACATCTCGATAAAACGGTTGCGACGCTCGCCAAGAACTTGAACCCGTCGTTGAATAGCGAGTGTGACCAATCGCGATAGCACCTTCCAGCGCTGCGAGAATTCGATCGTCAAAGGCGCTGGAGACAAGCCCCATGTCTTTTACGACTGTGACGTTAAAGCCGTCACTCACGGCAATTCCGGCGGATTCTTGTCCTCGATGTTGTAGGGCGTAAAGACCAAGGTAAGTCTGATGAGCGACGGCGCTGCCTGGGGCCAACACACCAAAAACGCCACAAGCTTCTCGAGGTTTGTTGATTTCTACTCCACTAATTTCTTCCGTCATGCGCTGATGGTCCCTTGGCCTAGTGCTTCTGGGAGCTTGTTGCGCGACGCGGCTGTCAGAACATCTAGAGGCACTTTCACAGTGGGCCCAAACTCCAACGAGGAACCACCAGTTCGGCCAATTACCTGGGCCGTGACTTTTTTGTTGGCTGCTTCTTCCAGAAATTCTTCTAAAGCATCGCTTGGAACTACAACGAGTACTCGGCCACCAGATTCATTGAACATCGAAATATGGTTGTCGTAACCGTCTAGCCGGGCACCGACACCAGTCTCAATAGCCATCTCCGCGACTGCTACGGCAATGCCTCCTTCTCCAACGTCGTGTACTGCTTCTAGTCGTTGTTTCTGAACTGACTCAGCCACCAAAGCTGCTGTTCGGACTGCTTGGGCAAGATCGAAGGTAGGGAGAGAGCCGTCTTTGCAACCGCCAATTTCCCAAGCCCATCGGCTTCCTCCCATGGATGCATCTGGTCCCGCTTCTTGTCCTAATAACAACAAAGGCGAGTCCGGCGGCAATCCAATAGATGGTGGGGGCTCTGACAGGGTGGGGTGCATGCCGATGACACCGACTACTGGAGTTGGAGCTATGTCGACGGTGTTCGTTTCGTTATACAAACTTACGTTGCCGCCAACTACTGGTGAGTTAAAGGCGATACACGCTTCAGACATCCCGTCAACAGCTTCCGATAGTTGCCACATAACTTCTGGGTGTTCCGGATTCCCGAAGTTCAAACAATTGACGACGGCGAGAGGATAAGCACCTACACACGCGATGTTCATAACAGCTTCAGCGACAACCATCTTCGTGCCCTGATATGGATCTACGTAACACCACCGGTGGTTTCCATCTGTGGAGAGTGCTAGCCCCCTTCCGGTTTCGTTGCCGCTGGTCGGATGTCGAAGACGCAGGAGAGTGCCATCACTCCCGGGGCCAACCACAGTATTGAGGAATAACTGGTGGTCATATTGGCGGTAAACCCATGAGGGGTCGCACACCAGTGCCAGCAAGTTCTCCACGCAATCAACTGGGCCTTGAGACGCGTCAGTTAATCGTCGTTGGTCCAAATCATCTGGGGGCGCGATTGGCCGGTCATATTCAGGGGCATCATCATGCAAAGTGGATGCTGGTAGCTCTGCGAGGACTTCACCGTCGAAACCATTGAGGATTCGTAACTGTCCATTCCCGGTCACGCGACCTATCACGCTCGCCGTGATTTCCCATTGAGCTGAAATTTCAAGGACCCGTTCAAGATGTTGAGGTTCAACGATGGCAAGCATTCTTTCTTGCGATTCTGAAGTCATTAACTCAAATGGTTCCATTCCCTCTTCACGCGAATGGATGGCTGAAACATCGACGTCCATCCCTGCTCCACCCCGAGAGGCAGTTTCACTTGTTGCACACGTGATGCCAGCACCTCCTAGATCTTGGATGCCGCTGACTAAGCCTTCGTCTAGGAGTTCAAGGCATGCTTCTAAAAGCCGTTTTTCTTCGAACGGGTCTCCGACTTGAACACTCGGCCGCTTATCCGCATCTTCGGAGTTCTCATCAAACCCCGCTGAAGCAAGGACACTAACGCCCCCTATCCCGTCTCGACCTGTAGAGGCGCCCAATAGAATTGCGAGATTCCCTACGCCGCTAGCTTGTCCGAGTACGAGTCGTTCGGCTGGGAGTACGCCCATCGCAAGGACATTGACGAGCGGGTTGCCTTTATAGGTTTCGTCAAAGACCAGCTCGCCTCCGACAGTGGGGACGCCAACACTATTTCCGTAACCCGAAACTCCACTAATCACACCTTCTGCGATCCACCGACTACGCGGATCGTCAAGCGGTCCAAATCGCAGCGGATCCATGACTGCTATTGGTCTCGCTCCCATGGTGAAAATGTCTCTGAGAATCCCGCCCACACCTGTTGCAGCTCCTTGATAGGGCTCAATGGCAGAGGGGTGATTGTGGCTTTCTATCCGAATAGCAACAGCAATATCGTCACCTACATCAATTACTCCAGCGTTTTCTCCTGGGCCGACTAGGACCCATGGCGCGTCAGTAGGAAGTCTTTTGAGATGAATCTTTGAAGACTTATAGGAACAGTGCTCTGACCACATCACTGAGTACATCGCTAACTCAAGATGGTTTGGGTGTCGTTCTAAAAGCTCATATATGTGTTCATACTCTTCGTCACTGAGACCAAGTGCCCGATGGACTGATGCATCTTCAGGGGCGACACTCACACCTCAAAACCTAGTCGCGGGTTCTGGTTTCTCATGGATGCCTTGCGACGCGCCCCCAGCTGAGTTTTATCGCCAAATGCTGCTCATCTGAATTGGTAATCCACAGAGTGTCTGACAACTACCGTTCGCCTGTGTGCAGAACTGAGGTGTGGTTCAGTCAGTCACGCAGTCAAAAAAGATTGAATCAGAGCGGTGCCATCCGTTGAGCCTAAAAGCGCTGAGGTGGCTCTTTCCGGGTGGGGCATCATGCCAACAACATTTCCGTCTTTATTGCAAATACCGGCTATATCTCTTGTTGATCCATTTGGATTATCGGTATAGCGGAACACGATTTGTCCCTGAGTTTCTAGTTCTGCAAGAGCTTCGGGGGGGCATACAAAGTTGCCCTCGAAATGGTTAATGGGAATATTTATGCAGTCTCCAACTGTTGAACCCTTACCAAGAATATTTTCAGTTGAAACGAATTCGATTTGCTGCATTGAGCAGAGAAATTTCATGCCGACGTTTTTCTGCAGGGCTCCGGGCAGCAACCCAGCTTCTGTTAACACTTGAAAACCGTTGCAGATTCCTAAAACTGGACCGCCATTCAGTGCAAATGCAGCCACTGACTCCATAACTGGGGAAAATCTTGCTATTGCTCCGCATCGCAAATAATCACCGTGTGCGAAACCTCCTGGTATCACTACCGCATCGACCTTCTTCAACGATGGGTCCGCATGCCAGAGAACTTCAGCGTCGCCACCAAGAGTCCGTATTGCGTCGATGGTGTCGAATTCACAGTTCGTGCCTGGGAAACGAACAACTCCTACGCGATGACTCATGTTTCTAGAACTTCCACCAAAGCGTCTTCGATAACGGGGTTCGTCAGGAACCGATTACACATGTCTTCAACGAGTGATTGTGCCGCGTCAACTGAGTCAGCTTCGACTTGGAGGCGAATAACCTTGCCCACCCGCACATTTCCGGTCATCTCAAAGCCCAACGCAGGCAGCGCTCGTTCAATGGTTGAACCTTCAGGGTTTGCTATGCCATCTCGTGGCGAGACTTCGATTCTTACCTCGAAGTGCATCAGCTTTGCCCAATCCACTGTGTGAATGATTCGCCCGTAATTCGTTCATAAGCCGTGACGTACCGGTCGCGAGTTGCTTTCACCGTTTCGGGAGAAAGAGGTGGGGGCGGCGGTGACTTATCCCAGCCAGTTGCTTCTGTTGCGTCTCTGACTGGTTGTTTGTCCAACGAAACTGGTGTTGCACCTGGGTTCCAATTTTCTGCGGGCCAAAACCGTGACGAATCAGGTGTTAGAAGCTCATCTGCTATCACCATTTCACCGTCAACTATCCCTAGTTCGAACTTGGTGTCTGCAATGATGACGCCGTGCTGCGCGGCGTGTTGTGAGGCTTGCCGATAAGCCTCGATAGAAACCGACCGTGCCGCTTCTGCTAGCTCCACTCCCACGATGGTTACCGCCTCGTCGTAGCTGATGTTTATGTCATGGCCTTCGGTAGCTTTGGTGGACGGGGTAAACACAGGTTCGGGTAACTGTTGGGCTTCTAGCAACCCTGCAGGCAAAGTTGCCCCGTGCATGGTCCCTGATTCTTGGTATTCCTTCCACGCAGATCCGGTTATGTATCCACGCACAATGCATTCGAGAGGCAACATTTCTGCCTTTCGAACCAGCAACGCTCGACCCGTCCATTCGGGCCGCCTGGCAACTTCGGGAAAGTCAGTTGGGTCAGCCGAAACTAGGTGGGTAGGTGCAACCGAAGCTAAGTATTCAGACCACCACACTGTCATCGCGGTTAGCACTCTCCCTTTGTCAGGGATCGGTTCGTTGAACACGACATCGAATGCTGAAATCCGATCGCTTGCCACCATGAGGAGATGCTGGTCGTCGACGACATACATATCTCGTACTTTGCCACTGTGGAGTAATTCGAGTTCGCTCACGTCTCTTCTCTACTAGAGAATGGGGGATGGGCGGTAGGACCCTGCCCCAGGATGTTCAGAATTAATTGTGGCTGCAGTTGCTGCGAAGTCTGCAACTTGGGAATCCGCGAGACCGATGAACGCCCCCCGATCAGAAAGAGCCTCGGTGACCGCGTCCTGGTCCAAAGGCAGGAGTGGGTCATTAACGAGGCGTTCGATCAGATCGTTTTCGCCAGAGCCACCTTCTCGAATTTCTAGAGCTGCTTCTATCGCATGTTGCTTAATAATCTCATGGGCCTCTTCTCTGCCGGCACCAGCTTTGACTGATGCCATCAATAGTCGGGTGGTAGCGAGGAAAGGTAAGTACCGTTCCAGTTCCCGATTAATGGCATTGCTGTAGGACCCGAAGCCGTCCAGCACCGTCAAAATAGTTTCGAGTGCGCCGTCAATCGCGAAGAAGGCGTCAGGGAGTACAACGCGTCGGACTACCGAACAGCTGACATCACCTTCATTCCACTGGTCACCAGCGATGGACGCTGCCATCGTGAGGTGCCCTCGTAACACCGACACAAACCCGTTGACGCGCTCGGCGGAGCGTGCATTCATCTTGTGGGGCATAGCCGACGAACCGACCTGCCCTTCATTAAAACCTTCGGTAGCGAGATCTAGACCAGCCATAAGGCGGATTTGCAGGGCAATATTCCCTAACGGACTTGCGGTTTGTGTGAGTGCGCTAACGACATCTAGGTCAAGTGACCGCGGGTATACCTGGCCAATAGCTTGCAGCGTCTGCCCAAACCCTAACTGGTTAGCAACCCGTTCTTCTAGTTCCGCGACCTTGCCGGTATCGCCTTCAAAAAGGTCAAGGAGGTCTTGTTGTGTGCCAACCGGGCCTTTTAAACCACGTAACGGATATTTGCTCAGTAAGTCCTCTAAACGCTCATAGGCGAGCAGAGTTTCTTGACCTAGGTTCGCGAAACGTTTTCCCAAAGTCGTCATTTGGGCTGGCACGTTATGCGAGCGACCTGTTATCGCTGTCTCTTGATATCGAATGGCTAAGTCCGCGAGTCGTGAAATGACGGCTACTAGTCGTTGTTGAGTCAAAACTAACGATCGTTTGATCTGCAACTGCTCAACATTTTCTGTCAGGTCTCGCGAAGTAAGCCCTTTATGGATGTGTTCGTATCCCGCCAGTGAGGAAAATTCTTCGATTCGTGCTTTGACGTCGTGCAATGTGACGCGTTCACGGCGATCAATTGATTCCAGGTCGACGTCAGCCATGACTGACCGATATGCGTCGACTACGGCATCGTCAATGTCGATACCTAAATCTTTTTGAGCTTCGAGAACTGCTACCCAAAGTTCGCGCTCTAAGACGACTTTGTTTTCTGCTGACCAGATTTCTGCCATCTCAGGCGACGCGTATCGATTCGCTAAGACATTGGCTACCAATGGCTTGGACGCTGTCACCTTGCACCTTCATCTCTAAAAGTTTTGAGCCGCTCGGTTAAGTCTGGATTATTCAACGACAGCATTTCTACGGCCAAAACTGCTGCGTTGGCAGAGCCATCAACAGCTACGGTCGCTACAGGAATTCCTCGTGGCATCTGCACCGTTGAAAGTAGGGCGTCCATTCCGCCACTGACGCCACCTGATAAGGGCACACCAATCACCGGCAAAGTCGTGTGCGCTGATACCGCACCAGCGAGATGTGCCGCCATCCCAGCTCCACAAATAATTACGCCATACCCATTATCGCGAGCGTTAGATGCAAGCTCTGCGACCTGTTCGGGGGTCCGATGAGCTGACATGACGTGGACTTCATGCGGGACATCAAAGCGTTCAAGCATTTCCGAAGCCCCAGCCATCTTGTCTTCGTCGCGAGGCGAACCCATCAAAATCGCCACCTTCATTTGATTCCCTCTCGGTTGGTATCTATCTCAATCGAAGCACCAATATCGGTGCGGTGTTGCATACCCGGCCATGAGATCGCATCCACTGCTTTGTATGCGATCTCCCGAGCTGTACCCAAAGTGGGGGCTCGACCACAAACATTGAGCACCCGGCCACCGTTAGTTACCAGGTCACCTTGGATATTTGAGTCGACCCCGGCACAAAATACAGTCACACCTTCAATTGCTCTTGCTTCATCTAAACCGTGAATGACATCTCCTATTCTGGGTGACGCGGGGTACCCCTCTGATGCAAGCACAACAGTCACCATCGCATCAGCTGAAACTGTTGGTTGACTCGTCAAGTCCCCCTTGGCTACTTCCAATAAAGTTTCGCTCAGGTTGCCTTCAAATCGCGGCAGTATCACCTGGGCTTCAGGATCACCAAACCGCACGTTGTACTCCAATAATTTCGGTCCATCCTTTGTCATCATGAATCCGGCGAATAACACTCCCCGGTAATCGATGCCGCGTTTTTTAAGTTCTACGACCGTGGGGTGCACAGCGAGGTCCATTAATGCTTCAAGATCGTCAAGTCCGAGGTCCGGCATTGGGGAGTAGCAGCCCATTCCTCCAGTGTTGGGACCATGGTCGTCGTCATGCAGCCGTTTATGATCTTGGGCAGAAGTGGGGATTAGAACAGCCTGTTGTCCATCGCATAATGCAAACAAGGAGAGTTCTGGTCCTGTAAGCCCTTCCTCAACGACTATTCGACGGCCAGCGTTTCCGAAAGAAACTCCCGACAACTTATTTCTTGCGTCGTTTCCAGCTTCCTCCAAATTGTCGGTGACTAAAACGCCTTTACCAGCGGCCAACCCATCAGTTTTGACGACATAAGGCGGATGGAGCGTCGATAAAAACTCGGTTGCTTCCTCTACTTGGGTTTGATCGAAGGCGGCGTAGCTAGCGGTTGGGACACCCGCTGCATGAACCAAGTCTTTCATCCAAGCTTTCGAAGCCTCTAAGAGGGCTCCATCTGTTCCCGGGCCAAAAACATGGCGGCCAGACGCGCGAAGTTCATCTGCTAACCCGTTGACTAAAGGAACTTCGGGGCCGATGACATAGAGGTCGGCGTCAACTGCAGTTGCTGCCTTCTCGGTGCTGCCCGGTATACCCGCTGAGCCTGGGGTGACAACTACCTCTGCGTCAGTTGCGAGCGTTGTGGCAAATGCGTGTTCGCGGCCCCCTGAACCGACAACGCAGACTTTCATGCTGCAAACCGCAAATATTGCTCTCGGCCGGGGCCGACACATACGAATCGGATTGGGACACCCATCTGGCGTTCAAGGAAAGATATGTATTCGACAGCCTCTCTCGGTAAATCATTGCGCTCGGTTGCTGCGGATAAGTCAGTTTGCCAGCCGGGGAATTCTGCATAAACAGGAGTGGCTTTGTCGTGCAAGCGTCGCAGGTGCGGCAGATATTCATAACGTTGGCCTTCTACCTCATAGGCCACACAGACTTTTATTGTCTCCAACTGGTCTAGAACATCTAATTTGGTAAGAGCAATTTCCGTGCAAGCGTTGAGTCGAACGGCTTGACGTGCCATGACTGCATCGAACCATCCGGTGCGCCGACGTCGCCCTGTGTTGGTTCCGAATTCTTTACCAACTTCAACAAGGTGATCCCCGACTTCATCTTCAAGTTCGGTGACAAATGGGCCCGCGCCGACTCGGGTCAAATATGCTTTGGCAATTCCTATGACCTGATCAATCGCCCCGGGTCCTATGCCCGCTCCAACGAGTGCGAATCCAGCAACGGGGTTTGATGAAGTGACAAACGGATATGTGCCATGGTCTAGATCGAGAAATGTTGCCTGAGCACCCTCAAACAAAACACGTTGCCCGGCATGCAAGGCATCATGAAGGTGCCCAATCGTGTCTCCTATGTATGGAGCTACGCGAGGCGCTACTTCGTTAATCAATTCGTCAGCTAATTGATCCGGATCTACGCCCTCATGACCATGGATGTCTCGCAGAATTGCGTTCCGTTCCGTTAAAGCACTGTGCAGTCGAGACCTGAGATGGTCCGGGTCAAGTAAGTCTTCGACACGTATTCCGATTCTTGACGCTTTGTCGGCGTAAGCAGGTCCGATTCCGCGTTTGGTGGTGCCAAGTTTGTTATCCCCCAACTGGCTCTCAGCCAATTCATCAAGAATCTGATGGTAGGGAAGCACCAAATGAGCTTGTGGACTCAGCATCAGACGTTGGCAATCAACACCTTTGGCTGTGAGGGTGTCGATTTCAGCAAGCAGAACGTAGGGATCAACCACGACGCCATTGCCAATAATCGGTACTACATGGTCATTCAAAATCCCACTGGGGATTAATTGCAACGCGAAAACTTCGCCATCAACGACAATCGTGTGGCCTGCGTTATGTCCTCCTTGGTAGCGCACCACATGGGCACAATCTTTAGCCACGATGTCAACGACTCGGCCCTTGCCTTCATCGCCCCACTGGGTACCGACCACTATTGATCCGGGCAAGGAACACTCCAAACGTCATCTGCTGACGTTGTCAGATCCTAATTGCGGAATATGACTTTTCTAGGATGAATTAACACCCTTTATTTTTTTGTGGCGAAAAGCGCTGCCAAGTTTCGTTTCAACGGCGACGGCGGCGCGGATCTAACCACGGGATTACAGACTGTTGAAGGGGTACGAGGTCTCTTCGATATTGACGATGGGTTTCCATCACCGTTGCGTTGGCGGTCGCTCGGAGGTCACGCATTTCTGTTTCCAGTTGGATCAGTCGCTGTTCTAAGTCAAGAACACGCTTCACTCCAGCTAAGTTCAATCCCTCGTTAGTTAGCTCCTGGATACGGCGCAGAAGAGCTATGTCTATTTCGCTGTACCGACGACTCCCGCCAGGGGTGCGAGCCGGTTCCAGTAATCCTTTTCGCTCATATATTCGTAGGGTTTGAGCGTGAACTCCGGCGAGTTCTGCTGCTACAGAAATTACGTACACAGCTCTGTCAGGCGCAGGAGTCGATGGCATCGGTTCCATAATCAGCCCTCCTCTTGTGGTTCATTTCGAGGTGACCAGTCAGTTACCTCGCTCAGTGCTTCGATTGCTTCTCTTTCTTTTGGACTTAACTCCGCAGGGACGGCTATCTCAAGGGTCACTAACAAATCTCCTGTGGACTTCGCAGTCAGAACACCCCGACCCTTGACTCGAAATGTTGTCCCTGATTTAGTGCCCGGTGGGATCTTTAATGTGACGGTCGAATGATCATAGGTAGGGATCTTAATTTCGGCTCCCAAAGCTGCTTCAGGAAACGTCACGGGGATAACCAAGGTCAGATGTTTTCCCTTCCGTCCAAACATTGAATCTGGGGCGACTTCAACGACAACATAAAGGTCCCCGTTGGGGCCACCATTTCTTCCGGCGCCGCCTTTGCCTGACAACCGAATGCGTTGACCATTATCAACACCGGCGGGGATGCGAACTTTTACCTGTCGGCGTTCACCATCAACGGCGCCTCCAAGTAAGACGTTCGTAGTAACACCATCAATCGCGTCACGAAAACCTAGATGTATGCGTGTCTCTTGATCTACCCCACGCATCGAAACAGGGCCCCGTTGGCCACGTCCAAACAGGTTTCCAAACATGCCGCTGAGATCATCAAGATCGTCGAAATGGACATTGAAGCCATCAGCACCAGAAGCGAAACCCCCGGCTGCTGAAGGGCCAATCCTCCGGGCTTCGTCATAGTCTTCGCGTTTTGTGTCATCACCCAGAACGTCGTACGCAGCCGAAACCTCCTTGAAACGCTCCTCGTTTCCACCTTTTGCGTCCGGATGATGGGAACGTGCCAGCTTTCTGTAGGCCTTAGTAATTTCTTTCGAAGAAGCCGTCGACGACACCCCGAGAACGGCGTAGTAGTCCTTCTCAAACCATTCTCGTTGGGCAGCCATCTCTCACCTCCTCGCTACATTTAGAACAAACTATTGCTCGCGAACCTTGACCATGGCCGGACGTAATACCGCGCCGCTCCATAAGTAACCAGGCCGTAGTTCCTCAACTACGACTTGTTCGTTCCCTTCCCCTGTCTCGAAGGACATCGCCTCATGGCGGGTCGGGTCAAATGGGGCTCCCAGAGTTTCAATACGAGTTAAACCGTTGTTGTTGAGCACAGTCTCAAGCGCATTTTGAATTGGGGTTACGTCCTGCAGTCCTTGAGCGGCAGCTGCATCACAGGCATCAAGGACCGGTAGGAGCGTCTCCGCCAGTCTCGATACCCCAGCCGAAATCCGCTGTTCCGTTTCGCTAGAACTCCTCCGGCGAAAGTTCTCAAACTCAGCTTGCAGTCTTTGCAAGGAATCTCGAAAGTCATCACGTTCGGCGGTGACTCCTTCCAACGATTCAAGCAACGTCTCGACAGAAAGTGGGTCTTCAGGCCCAGGCTTAGAAGACTCTGCTTCTCCGTCGGTTAGTGGAACCGTTATTTCTTCGACGTTTAGCTCAAGCTCCTCTTGTCCGGAGTCACTTAGCTCCCCGTCGTTCACTGGTCCTCGTCGATAATTTCAGCATCCACGACATCGTCAACATCGCCTGAAGGTTCTGCAGTTCCATCATCTGCTTGTTGAGCTGCAGCCTCATACAGTTTTTGGCTAAAGGATTGACTCACTTCAGTTAGCTTTTCAGTCGCTTTGCTAATTGCTTCCGTGTCGCCGTCCTCGCTTTCCAGAGTTGCTTTGAGGCTGGACAACGCTTCTTCGACCTCGGCTTTGTCGTCGTCAGCAACCTGATCTGCTTGGTCCGCCAGCATTTTTTCGATCTGGTAAACCAACGCGTCGGCATTGTTTCGGACTTCAGCTGCTTCACGTCGTTGACGGTCTTCTTCAGCGTGAGATTCAGCGTCCTTAACCATTGTCTCGATGTCAGCATCACTTAGGTTCGATTCACCGCTTATCGTTATGGACTGTTCTTTATCGGTTGCTCGATCTTTCGCGGACACGTTGACGATGCCATTGGCGTCTATATCAAAGGTGACTTCAATTTGAGGAACTCCCCTCGGTGCCGGGGGTAAGTCAACCAATTGGAACTTCCCCAGAGTCTTATTCCCTGATGCCATCTCTCGTTCTCCCTGCAGGACATGGATTTCTACGGACGGTTGCATGTCATCAGCGGTGGTGAAGACCTCTGTTCTTTTTGTCGGGATAGTGGTATTGCGTTCGATCAATTTGGTCATAACGCCTCCCTTGGTCTCGATACCAAGGCTCAAGGGTGTGACATCGAGAAGCAAAACATCTTTCACGTCACCCTTTAACACGCCGGCTTGAACGGCAGCGCCAACGGCAACAACTTCATCGGGATTAACTCCCTTATGCGGTTCTTTGCCAGCGATCTCCATCACGAGTTCCTGCACCGCTGGCATGCGTGTCGAACCGCCAACCATGATGACGTGATCAATGTCGCTAGAGGTTAGGTTCGCGTCTTCTATCGCCTGTTTGAAAGGTGCGCGACATCGGTCGACTAAGTCGGCAGTAATTTCTTGGAACTTGGCTCTGCTCAGCTCATAATCCAAATGCAGTGGTCCGCTGTCTGTCGCGGTGATAAAGGGCAGGTTGATTTGAGTTGTCTGCTTTGAGGACAAATCCTTCTTGGCTTGTTCAGCAGCCTCTTTGAGCCGTTGAAGGGCCATGGGGTCAGCTTTGAGGTCGACACCGTGGTCACCCTTGAAGGAATCAGCGAGCCAATCAATTACTCTCTCATCCCAGTCATCCCCTCCAAGCTGTGTATCCCCAGCGGTTGATTTGACTTCAAAAACCCCGTCTCCAATTTCCAGCACCGACACATCAAATGTGCCTCCGCCCAGGTCGAACACCAATATGGTTTGGTCTTCTGTTTCCTTATCTAGGCCGTAAGCAAGAGCTGCTGCAGTCGGTTCGTTGATGATTCTCAGGACATCTAACCCGGCAATCTGTCCGGCTTCTTTGGTTGCTGTGCGTTGGGCATCGTCAAAGTAGGCCGGCACCGTAATAACTGCTTCTGTAACTTCGTCGCCGAGGTATTGCTCAGCGTCACGTTTAAGTTTCTGCAGCACTCTTGCTGCAATTTCTTGCGGCGTATAGGACTTGTCGTCAATAGCGACCGTCCAATTTGTACCGACATGTCGTTTTACTGATGCCAACGTGCGATCAGGGTTAGTGACTGCTTGTCGTTTAGCAACCTCACCTGTGAGTACTTCGCCACCTTTGGCGAAACCAACGATGGATGGTGTGGTTCGGTCACCTTCAGCATTCGCTATTACGGTCGGTTCGCCACCTTCCATAGCGGAAACGACTGAGTTGGTGGTTCCAAGGTCTATGCCAACTGCTTTCGACATGGGTGTCTCCTATTCTGAAATATTTAGTCAGGTAGTACGTCGAACGCCCCAAGATCTGGCCGAATCGTGGCTAAATCTGCGCTCGAGGGATAACCATCATAAAAGTTGAGTGTCTCATTTACAACTTTCATGTAAAGATTCTTGACCTAGCTGTAGTCCAGTCATGCGGCTAAGGTGCAAATCATGGTCAAAAAGGCCACAAGGCTGGTTCTTCTCCGACATGGTCAAAGTCAGTGGAATCTTGAAAATAGATTCACTGGTTGGTTCGATGTCGGATTAACCGAAAAGGGCATTAAAGAAGCCAACACGGCTGGGGATCTGTTGATGTCGTCTGGGATGTGTCCCGATGTCGTTCATACTTCACTTCAGACACGCGCGATTGCGACCGCTGATTTGGCTCTGTCTGCTTGCGAACGACTATGGATTCCGGTTCGCCGAAGTTGGCGGCTCAACGAGCGTCATTACGGTGGTCTCACTGGATTGAACAAACAAGAAACCATTGACCTTCATGGTGAAGAAAAGGTTCAAGAGTGGCGGCGAAGCTATTCCGTTGCACCACCTCCGATGGCGAATGACCATCCTTACAACCCAAACACGGACCTTCGTTACCGTTCTGTCCCCACCAATCTTTTGCCGGCCACTGAATGTTTGGCTGATGTCCTCGAACGGCTAGTCCCCTACTGGCGGGATCAGTTAGCTCAAGACTTACAAGAATTCGACACCGTTCTTGTGGCGGCTCACGGCAATAGCTTGAGAGCTCTGGTTAAGCATCTTGACGAGGTGCCGGAAAATGAAATCGTGGGACTCGAGATACCAACTGGGGCTCCCATTGTCTATGAACTCGACTCAGAACTACGCCCTGCTGAGTCGCTGTCTATATCTGAACGCTATTTGACCTAGCTCGAGCCGTGATTCGGCAAACGCTAAAGGGCGTCCACTCCACGTTCTCCTGTGCGTATCCGAGTGACGCTTTCCACTTCAGTAACCCAAACCTTGCCATCACCGATTTTTTCTGTGCGCGCAGCTTCAACTAAACAATCCACGACGCGTTCCGTATCGGCATCGTCTACCAAGATTTCAACTCGTACCTTGGGGATGAAATCGACATGATATTCAGTGCCGCGGTACGTCTCGGTGTGGCCGCCTTGTCGCCCGAAACCACGTACTTCAGAAGCGGTGAGCCCCTGGACGTTTGTGTCTTGTAAGGCATCAACCACTGCTTCAAGGCGGTGAGGTTTTATTACCGCTGTCACCAAACGAACCATGCGGACGCCTCCTTAGTTACTTACTGTCTACCAACCTTGTCACGTGAGTTGTTATACGGCCAGCGTCATTGCGGCAAAGATTGAGGCCGATAATAGGCTGGTCTGAGAATCGCAATAAACCTAGGACTGCGAGTACCAGCAACTCACAACACTAGGGAAGCGCACCTTCAGGGCGATCATTAACGTTTGTGTACAAAGTGTCCGGTAACTTGGCCTACGTGAAAGCACGAGTAAAACCGCATCACCTCGCGCTCGGAATTGGAATCGCGTTCGCTTCGGTGACCGCAGTTTCGGGAATCGCTGCGACTGTCTTCGGGTTCCACAACAACAATGCCGTTCATCGGGAAGTGTTTGGCAACGTTCCTGGTGCCCTAAAGCTGGCTTTCTACGTCATCACCCCTGTCCTCATAGTTTTTGGGGCTTGGAACTTTGCCCAGCGAGTAAAAAACTGGGAACGGGGTGCTCCGGATCGCCGAGCAACCAACAGCGATAACGCAAAGAAACGAGTTCGCGATTACCGGGCGGGAGTCATGATGCAGACACTCCTGCGTGACCCAGCCGCGGGTGTCATGCACGCTCTTTTGTATTACGGCTTTCTGGTGCTCTTAGCAGTTACAACAACCCTAGAAATCGACCACCAACTCCCTGAACGATTGAAGTTCTTACATGGCGGCACCTATCAGGGATTCAGCTTCGTAGCTGATTTGGCTGGCCTGATGTTCACAGTCGGGATGATCTGGTCCATAGTTCGTCGTTACGTGCAAAAGCCGTATCGGATCAAGATCAAAACACGACCCGAACATGCCCTTATTCTTGGAGTTCTTTTAGGTCTAGGACTTACCGGCTTTGCTGCTGAAGCCTTCCGGATTGCTGTGGAAGGACGCCCAGCGTATGAACAATGGTCATTCGTTGGATACCCGCTGTCAGCGTTAGTGGACCAAGTCGGGGCAGTCGCTGGGTGGCATCAAGCTATGTGGATAGCCCACGTGCTTTGCTTCATGGCGTTCCTCGTCATGCTGCCCATCACCATGCTTCGCCACATGTTTACTTCGCCACTCAACATGTATCTGAAAGACCGCGAACGACCAAAAGGTGCGATGCGGGCCTTGCCAGATCTCATGGAAGCTGAAGATATTGAAACCATTGGGGCCTCGGTAATTGAAGACTTCACTTGGAAACAGCTCTTAGACACAGACAGTTGCACCATGTGCGGCCGGTGTACAGCTGTGTGCCCAGCTCACGCAACAGGGAAACCGCTCGACCCAAGAGAAATCGTGCTCAAAACAGGCGAGGTGATGGCAGCAACGGGAGAACACGGGCAGGTTTCTCCCCCAATAGGCACAGATACCGAAATAACAGTCGAAGCAAATAGCTTGTTTGAGCGAATCAGCAACGAAGAGCTGTGGTCTTGCACTACCTGCCGAGCCTGCGACGAAAACTGTCCCGTCAACATTGAAATCCTGGACAAGATCCTCGACATGCGCCGGTACCTCACCCTTATGGAAAGTGATTTCCCAAATGAGCTGGGTGGAGCTTTCAGAGGCATGGAAAATAACGCCAACCCTTGGAATATGAACAACGGTGAGCGGGCGGATTGGGCAAAAGATATTGATGTTGAGGTTGTTGACCCGTCAGACCCGTTCGATCACGAGTATCTGTACTGGGTTGGGTGCGCCGGTTCTTTTGACGACAAGAACCAGAAGGTGTCCGAAGCAACAGCGAAGTTGCTCCGTCGCGCCGGCGTCGACTTTGCCATTCTCGGGCCGTCGGAGATGTGCACAGGCGACAGTGCCCGACGTTCGGGCAATGAGTACCTATTCCAAATGTTGGCAACAGAGAACATCAACAACCTCAACGAAATGGGGGTTCAGAAAATCGTTACCCAATGCCCTCATTGCTTCAACGCTCTCAATAACGAATACCCACAATACGGAGGGAATTGGGAAGTGCTCCACCACACCCAGTTCTTGGAGGAGCTTGTCGAATCAGGTGCGCTTGATCTAAGCGAGGCACGTTTAGATGAGCGAATCGTCTATCACGACTCCTGCTACCTGGGCCGACACAACGACATTTATATGTCTCCCCGGAACGTTATTGGGACACTCAGCGGTGTCGAAATAGTTGAAGCTCCTAGAAACGGTAATAAAGGAATGTGTTGTGGGGCCGGCGGTGCCCGTATGTGGATGGAAGAGACTATCGGAACCAAAGTGAACGACGAACGTTCTGAAGAACTCATAAACACCGGAGCAAGTCGTATCGCGACAGCCTGCCCGTTCTGTTACGTCATGATTGACGATGGCGTCAAAGGCCAAGGGTTTGAGGAAGACCAAATCAAAGTAGCCGACATATCAATTCATCTCGTCGAGGCCTTAGAGGCCGGCGAATCTGAGCCAACACCTACCGATTAATAGTTCATTCAAAATTTTCGTGAAACCGGCTCGGGGTGGGGCCGCGTTGGCCTCGATACTTAGAACCCAGTGAGGATGCACCGTAAGGGACGTCAGCTGGTGTGGTCATTTGGATGAAACTAATTTGCCCGATTTTCATTCCGGGATAAAGAGTGATCGGAAGATTGGCCACATTGGAAAGCTCCAGAGTGAGATGTCCGTCCCATCCAGCGTCAACGAATCCCGCTGTGGTGTGAATAAGCAAGCCAAGTCGCCCTAACGAAGATTTGCCTTCTATCCGCCCTACTAGATCATCTGGGATGGCTACTCGTTCAAGAGTTGACCCCAACGCAAATTCGCCCGGGTGGAGCACGAAGGCGTCATCTTGGTCAACGACTACTTCTTGGGTCAGTTCAGTCTGATCTTGTTTGACGTCGATGACTCTTCTTGTGTGATTCAAAAAGACTCTAAATCTGTTATCCAGACGAAGGTCCACTGAAGATGGCTGGATGTCTTGCTGATCCAATGGGTCAATCACAATTCGCCCTGCTGCTAACAGCTCGCGGATTGTCCGGTCGGAGAGAATCATGAGAAAGGCAGCCTAGCGTTGACAGTGACCGCCAATTGTTTCCAAGGCAAGCTTCGTCGCGTGGTTGAGCCCTGGGATAGCTTCCTCGTTAGACTTCGCTGCTGATTCACTGCGCGGTTTGCGGGTGTAGTTCAATGGCAGAACGTCAGCTTCCCAAGCTGAGAACGCGGGTTCGATTCCCGTCACCCGCTCCAAAGCCTCAATCTAAAGCCCTAACTGCCCCGGATCTCACTAGAGGGTTCGGAACGTTCCATGGCGGGAGCGTTGAAGCTCACGAAGAAATGAAAGACCGTCGGCGCGATTCGGTGGAGGGCGTCGAAGCTGTCACCGACTGAAGTGTTGATTGATAGTCCGATGCCACTTGTTGCCCGGCAGACCGCTGTGTGTGGCTGCCATGCCGGTTGCGTATTTGCTAAGACGGACTGGTCGATGGCCCTGCCGCCATAACATTCGGTCAAGGGGGCCGGGACCATCAGGCGATTTGGTTTCAATCACAACACCATTTACTGATGCTTCTTTTCCGTCAACAGTTTGGCATCTCACATTCAAGTCTGCTGTCAGGCGCACTCGCGTCTCAGCATCAACAACCGAAATGCGTTCATAAGAGGTTCGCAAAGTGGGAGTGAGAGTTTCGGCGAACCCGTCCTTGTTCAACGCATCGTTGACGAACTCTGCACCATCGGTGGTCAAACTGTGACGCGATGGTGAATCTTCGAGGAGGCGGAGTTTTCGGCTTTGTCCTCGCTGTTCGCGAAGCTTCACCTCCACCATGGACGTGTCGGTATCTGTATAGGTACGGGTGCGTACCTTCCAACGTCGTCTTCGTCGATGAGCAGTACCACGAAATGACTCCAGATCTGCCGTATCGAAATACCACGACTCGTACGAAAATGATCTGTGTCCTCCAATCTCTAGCACCAACAGGGTTTGAGGCAGCACGGCGAAGAAGCTCTCCGCTTCCTGGTTGTCGACTACATATTTCCTGTCGAAGCGTTGATCGAGGGGCGCTAAGTCTTCGATGCCTTCAAGATCGATCGAGGGAAAGGGTGCGGCGAGAGACTCGAACGAAACGGTCATATCTTCAGGCGATAATGGACGTCGACGTTAGTGCTGTCATTGACCAGGTCGACTCGACGGACGGTCACTCGTCGTACCGACACCACATCTGCTCCACCCAGCAGAGCTTCCAAGATGTTAATTAACTCGGTTTCGTCTGTATAGGCCCGGTCAAGGATCACATTTTGGTGACGATGTCCTCGAAGCAGTGCCTGGTGATCACCAAGCCACAGCGCAAACAGCACAGCTGCCATCAAAGCTGGGGAAACCCATTCGGGTTCGATCTCAACGCCGCCCAATAGTCCTATGGCCAGCGAACTGAAGTAGTACGCGATTTCTTGTTGACCTAACTCCGAAGATCGTAAACGGATGATGGACAGCACCCCGAATAGTCCTAAACCCAACCCCAGGTTTACTTCGACCTTGGTAAAGGTGGTGGCGATCGCCAGGACCGCTACGTTGACACCGAGGAGAGCCACGACCATGTCGCGTCTTCGATTGCGGGGAAAGTACAACCCAAAGACCAACAAAAGCACCGCTATAAGATCCGCTGCAATCAACAATGCTCGACTCATCCGACCAACCTCTCAACGTGAGCAGCCAACCTATTGTTCACCCTAAACCCTGAACTTCAAGTGATAGTTGCGATTGGATTAACCCTTGTTTCGAGCTACTTCGAGCGCTGAACTCAAATTTGAAAGAGCAAGGTTCCATTTCTCCACAGGTAACGCGTCTTGGTGAGTTGATGCGGCTTCTACAGTGGCGTCACGAATTTGCTCGGCCCACTGATCAAGGGTGGTACGCGTGCTTTCTTCTGAGAAGGGGCCAGCCAGAAATGCGGCCCGCGCCTGATCATGCTCTGTGACGAAGGTCGCCCAGGCACCTGTTAAGCGATCGCACGCCGCCGATCTTTGAGGAATTCGCCATGCACCGTAGGGAAAGGGAAGGCAGTCGTTACTCGTCTTGCCCCACTCGTCAGCAATTGCGGTTACGGGGCTGACATCGGAGACGATGTTTTGGAAGGAGTTGTCAAGGTCCCAGGGGATCAGGTGAAGTTGCCCGCTAGTGGGCTCTTCATACCAATAGAAATTATGGTTGTTGCAGCCATCGAAGCAGTACCAGTGCAATGGGCCGTCGTCGTTTCGGATAGCTCGGTCCACAACGGCCCAGCGCATTACTTCGACAATGTCAGTCCATTTTGCGGCGACGTCAGGTAGCTCGTTCTTTTCCGCGGCTGCTAATTCTTTGGAGAATGTGCGGATATGAGTGACGGTGACGTCATCTTCTTCGTTCGTTTTTAAGGCCTGTCGGAATTCAGATCGTTCGCGGGCCTTACCGTCTTCATCTAACGGCCACACTTCTTTGTATAGATTTCCGTCTCCATCATCGAAAAGTCGGTCTACGAACCTTCCGTCGATCTGTTCAACGAACGCATATAGACCAACAAATTTTCCGTTGATATTCAGGCGGGCGTGGGTGGCTCGGGGAGCGGGGACTCCCATCTCTCGGAAGAGCCAGTATCCCAGTCGCTCATGCATTTGCGTCGGATCAAGATTCATGGAGTGGAATTGCAGTTTCTTAACTCCCCAGAAGGTTTGTGAGTTGTCGTTCCAGTTGATCTTGATCTTCACGGAAAGTTTGGTGCAGGTCTTTGCTCCGTCCGGTTCGAAAAGATTTTCACCTGTGAGGCATCCAGCCCAAGCACCAATCGATCCCTTGTAGCGGACGCCGATGGGAGTGACAGTTTCACCTTCGAAGGTCAGGCTGCCTTCGACGTATACCTCTTCGCTCGGATCACGGTCTATCTCTGCAAGAGCATCTTCGGAAATGGTGAGTTCGAAGGTATGAAGCATTTGTTGGTCGTAGAGATAGTCAGATGATCCGGTCTCCCATTTAGGAGACGTGGGAGTGGTAATGGTCGTCGTGGCTGTCGAGGCTGTGGCTGCAGTCGTGGTCGTCGTGTCCACTTCGGGGGGCTGGACTTGTGTAGTCGTTCCCTCGACTGTGTCGAGGTCTATCTCCTTGGGATCTGCGCATCCCGCGACCAATACGATCGAGACCACGAACACCCACTGCCAGCGCACCATTCCAGTTTTACAAGAAATTGTGTCGATTGGGCTCACACCTCCTTCAGGTGACCTTCCCAGTGGTGAGACCGGAGCTCCTCTTGAGGACCTTGCCTGTGGGGTTCCGAGGTAGCTCAGATACCTAACCGCCTCGGATCTCGCCAGAGCGTTTGGGTGCTCGTTGCACCCGTGACGCGGGCATCCATCTGGGACCTGCAGTCGTATTAATCCTGTCCAAAAAGGCTTCGTGATAGGGCTCGACTAATTCACAAAACCGAACTGTTTCCTCTTCGCCAACCGCCTGCCATGCCGGTGCTGTCAGTGCATTGGTTCTGTCTTCAAGCTCCACCCGGAACTTTCGACCTGTTTCGTTGATTGTCCCATTTGAAGCCAACCCTTTGGCCTCTAAACGAGCCCAGCCAGATGCAATTGCCTCATCACCGTTACCTCTACTACGAGCAATCCATTCTTCATCGCCATACTCCTCTAAGTCCACCATCACCGAATGCAGTAGCCCGACTTCCACATCATCTAGGTTCTCGCTTGCACATAAGGCCCAGTGATTGTCACCTCGCAGTTCACGTAAACAGTTCATCGCTAGCCAAGCCGAAAGCGCGGTGTCGTCGTCAGGTGGTCGAGGTTGAGCACGGTGCGCAACAAACATTGGTCGCGCTCCATGATGCATGGCGTCAACCCCGTGCCACATTGCTGGAGCAAATGAACCAAGTTTTTCGGACAAACCGGGCGCTATTTCATCTAACCCGGGGACGACCGCTGCGTCTCGAACTGCGAGGATAGATTCACAATCAGTTACATCTTGATATGCCTCCATCACGGCGACAATTATTACTGGGTTGATCGAATAAGTAGCAGCCGCGGCCACCGATGGCGATACATCTCCAAGAGCAGCGAGACGCCAAGCTACGACCCACCCCATCCCATTAGGGACACCCAGAGACGCATAGCCAGAGATGGCGCGTTGATCCCACATCATCCACCCAACTAAGTCATGACAGGCCAAGCTGCTTCGCCATGACAAATTATCCCAATGCTCCATAGCTCAAACTTAACCGCGGCAATGTCAGCAGCTAGATCGTCAAGCCGGCCGGATGGCCAACAACAATTACCGAATTGTTGAGATTGTCCAAAAAGAACGGTGATTTACCCGATAAGTGTTGCAAGAGCCCATATCGAAGCTAATAATCCGACGACAACCATCAAGAGACTGCGCCCTATCGGTGCCCGCCTTAGTTCATTGTCGCTACGCGGCTCAGCTTGAGGTTTCACCATCGCTAATCCGTTACCTACGAAGAGCGCGGCTCCAAGGGCAAGCATCAGGAATGGGATCAAATCAGGGCCTAGGAACATCTACTGCCAGATCTTACGCCGGGTCTTGATGGCGGCTCATGTTTGCAAATCTCGTGTAATTACTCAGCCACGCAAGCCGAACGGTCCCTGTGGGGCCATTGCGATGCTTGGCAACAATCACTTCAGCAGAACCTATGTCAGGAGATTCGGGGTTGTATACCTCGTCGCGGTAGATAAAAGCCACCACGTCTGCGTCTTGCTCTATAGATCCAGACTCTCGTAGATCAGCCAACATGGGTCGTTTGTCTGTCCGCGACTCCAAGGCACGACTGAGTTGGGACAAGGCGACAATCGGGGTATCGAGCTCTCGGGCGAGAATCTTGAGACCACGAGACATCTCTGAAACTTCCACCTGACGGTTCTCTGCGGTTCCCCTGCCACTCATTAACTGCAGATAATCAACAACGATGAGACCGAGGTCGCCTAGTCGACTCTTGAGGCGTCTTGCTTTCGCCCGTATTTCCATCACTGTCAAATTTGGGTTGTCGTCAATCCATATTGGCGCTTCTCCCAATTTGCCGACTGCGCGAGTGATCTTTGGCCAATCGTCCTCGGCAAGATTTCCACTACGCATTCGTTGCGAATCGACCCTGGCATCTGAGCACAACATCCGCTGCGTCAGTTCAAGGTGGCCCATCTCAAGTGAGAAGAACAGGACCGGTCGTTGAGCCTCTAAAGCAGCATTAGCTGCCATTCCCAAACCGAAGGCGGTCTTACCCATTGAAGGGCGCGCTCCCACGATTACCAAGTTGCTTGGTTGGAGCCCTGAGAGAAGTTCGTCAAAATCCAAATAACCCGTTGGGAGCCCGGTAATGGCATCTCCCTTTTCGTAAAGTTCTTCCAGTCGGTCGAGGTTTGCATCAAGCAATTCCCGAATTGGTTTGGTGCTATCAATCACTCGACGTTCCGCTATCTGAAACATCATCGCTTCCGCTTCATCAACGGTTTTCACTACATCTTCAGGATGGCTATACCCCAACTCGACGATGTCTCCTGCTACACCAATGAGTCGACGGAGTAAGGCATGTTCTTCAACGATGGTTGCGTAACGAGCGGCGTTCGAAGCCGCGGGAGTGGCCATCTGTAATTCAAGTAATCGCTGAGGTCCGCCGACTTGTTCCAAAAGATTTGCTCGTGTGAGCTCTTCGGCGACAGTGACTGGGTCAGCTGGTTCTCCTGCACCGTACAAAGATGCGATGGCATCAAAAATGTAACCGTGGGCTGGAACATAGAACTGGTCACCGTTGAGGGTTTCAACCGCAGGGCCAATCGCATCGCGAGATAGCAGCATCGCTCCAAGAAGCGATGCCTCGGCATCAACGTTGTGTGGTGGCACGCGCGTATTTGAGTTTGATGGCGGTGGGGTGAAAGCGGGGTCGTTACTCATTGGCTTTAGCTTTCCAGATATCTCATGTGTAGAACTAGGGGCAGACATTGGGGATTTAGGACCCTTTTTCTGTGGATAACCGGTGAAGTTATCCACAGAACATGACGGATGTGTGACAAACCACCCCTTGTGGCCTAAAACTCGTCTCTACGGCAAAATTCGCGCGAGCAGTGAACTTGCTTGGGAAGTTTGCTTTATGACGCAACGCGACGAGCGCATTGCTGAGCATCATCGTGGTCTAGGTAACGTTCCGGAATAGGGATTCCGAACACTTCAGCAGCGTTCAACCCAAGAATTCTCGCCCGGTTAGCGTCATCTAATTCGCCCATGGTTCGTTCGATTGCTTCAGCTGAATGCGGCCATGAACCTTCGTGATGGGGATAATCATTCGCCCACATGAAATTCGCGACTAAGTCGTGACTGATCGCAAGATCAAGACCTGCTGCGTCTTCCTGGAAAGTAGCGAATCCCTGTCGCTTGAAATATTCGCTCGGAAGCAAGTCAAGTTTCGGCCTCACCGCCCAATGATGTTTTATATAAGCCTCGTCCATAGCCTGTAAAGCCCACGGAACCCAGCCGATGCCAGCTTCAACACTGCCAAACTTCAAATTCGGGAATTGTTCTGCAACCCCTGAGGCACAAAGGTTTGCTATGGGTTCAATATTTTGGGCAAGCGCATGCACTGCATAATTGATTACAGCTCCCCCTCGGCTACGCGCCGTTCGGGGGTCTCGTCCTGTGGAAATATGGAAAGTGACTGGCAAGTCGACTTCTGAAATCGCCGCCCATAGGGGATCAAACTCGCGAAGGTTGTAATTAAGGTCTTCGTGATTAGGTGGTCCAAAAACGGGTTTCGCCGGAAGTTGGAGGCCCTTAAAACCCAAGTCAGCACAACGTTGGATTTCCGCTATCGCGTCATCGAGGGCAGCAGGCGCAATGCACGCCATGGGGATCAACTGATCATTGTGGGGACCAAACATCTCCCAGGCCCAGTCGTTGAATACACGACACATGGCGTGGCTGAAGTCAGCGTCAGCGGTAGCCCACATCGTTAGACCCTTATTAGGGAAGATAATTTCAGCGTCAGTCCCATCCGCTTCAAGGTCTGCAAGGCGTCCTTCTATGGTGTAACCAGCCCTGTTGCGAAGGAGGTCTTGCCCTTCAAATTCAATGGTGTTGAGTTTTAGAGGATTTCGAAAACCTTCGGTCTTTTGAAACTTTTCACCTTTAGCCCCGACGATGACTCCCGGCAAACGTTCTTTATATTTCTCATCAATTCGAGTGGACCAAAGATCCTTGGGTTCCTGAGCATGCCCATCGGTGGACACCATGAAGTATTTGTTCGCAGCACTAGGGCGCGGCGATCGTTCCCAACCCGACGACCCTGGACTGGAAAGGCGCCACTCATTGTTCGAATCTGGTGCAGGAATAACAGTCGTCATAGTTTTATTCTCCCTCTACAGCATCGCGCATCTAGCAAGCGGATGTTCAGCCCAACATCATTTACTTAGCCGCTTGGGCGTTCAGGTACATGGAATAAAGGCTTGTCGTTGCACATATGTATAGACGGTTTCTCTTCAGCCCCCCGAATTCCACATTCGCGACCACCTCAGGGATTCGTATTTTCCCTATCAACACGCCATCAGGTGAATAGCAATGGACCCCATCTCCAGCTGAAGTCCATATATTCCCATTCAAATCAACACGGAACCCATCAAAAACCCCAGAAGTACAGGTCGCGAAAGTTGTGTAAGTGCCGTCCAAACTCACGCCGTCGCTAGACACTGGATACGCCCTGATATCTGGAGGGCATTCCATCCCTACGTGGGAGATACCTGTGTCCGCAACATAGAGCAGTTCTTCGTCCGGTGAAAACGCCAGTCCGTTGGGTCGAACCATGTCTTGGATGATCGCCTCTAGGTCGCCATCGGTGCTGTACCGATACACATACGATGCCCCAATTTCTGATTCTGCACTGTCCCCTTCATAATCACTGTCAATCCCATAGGTGGGGTCGGTGAACCAGATACTTCCATCTGATTTGACTACAACGTCATTCGGTGAGTTGAGCTTCTTCTCCTCGTAACAGTCGACGAGCACTTCTCTTAAACCATCATGCCCAATTCGACTGACAGCGCGACCTCGATGTTCTGCTGTGACTATTCGTCCCTCATCATCAAGGCAGTGGCCATTGGCGTTGAAAGCTGGATTTTCAAAGACGTCGACGTTTCCGGTTCTTTCGTCATACCGCAACGTTCGATCGTTGGGAATGTCAGAGAACACAAGATGTTGCGCGCTTGGAACATAAACCGGTCCTTCCGCCCATCTCGCCCCAGACCAAAGGTGTTCGATATGGGCGTTGTGGATCACGAGCCGATAAAACCTAGAATCCAGGACCTCAATAGCTTCATCGAGAGCCATGGTTTCCTCTCACGCAGTAATTCTGTTTATCCAGTTATTCAAATTTCAGTCAACTGGACTGACTTCGACGGTTATTTGGATTCGCACACCTGAGTGCAGTCGCATATCGACTTGGTGAGTACCGATAGTACGAATTGGTTCTTCCAGCGACATATCTCTGCGATCCAGCGCTATCCCAGTCTGTGCTTGCACTGCCTCTGCTATTTCACTTGTGGTGACAGAGCCGTAAAGCTGCTCGTCTTGGCCTACACGAGCTTGGATCGCAATAGTTTGAGCCTGAAGTTGCTGACCTAACTCTTCCGCGCCTTCGCGCTCTTTCACGTCGCGTAGCTCTTGGGAGCGTTGCATGGCTTCTGCCTGGTTCGCTGCTCCTTGGGTAGCTCTCATAGCAAGTCCCTTGGGCATAAGGAAGTTCTGCGCGTAACCATTCGCGACATCAACTACGTCGCCAGTGTTACCTACCCCTTCAACATTTGATCGGAGGATTACTTTCATTCGTTAACGACCTCCTCCATTGTTTCTTCAACTATTTCACTAGTTTCGTCCGATGCCATCTCCACAAAATCCTCAGCTGGTGTTTCTGGCATGACGACGTCATCCATATCCTCGTCAGACATGTTCTCTGAGCGTGAATCATCTCGCATGTTGTCTGAGCGTGAATCATCTCGGTCGGGACGGCCTCGGCGGCGATCACCTTTTCGCTGAGTTACCACTCGTTGGTGGTAAGGGATCAACGCCAATTCGCGAGCAAGTTTTATGGCTTTCGCTACTTGACGTTGCTGATACCGATTGTTACCAGATACTCGTTGTCCCCGAATCTTTGCCCGATCCGAAATGAACGCCCTCAATAGATTGACGTCCTTGTAATCGACGTATTCGATCTTGTCTTTGACAATCGGACTGACCTTCTTTTTTCGAGGTTTCCTCATGTCTTTTGCGCTCATACGCGGTGGTTTTTTCTTACCCGCCATTAGAAGGGCTCCTCATCAGGGATTTCGTAGCCCGCTCCGAAATCGGAGCCAGCGTTCGATGGATTTGGTTGCGAGGACTGCGAGGGTGCGCCGCCGCGTTCGTTTTTACTCACTTGGGCAGTCGCCCATCTGATACTGGGGCTGACTTCATCTGCGACAATTTGCACTGCTGATCGCTTCTCGCCGTTCTGTCCTTCCCAGGTTCGATAATCAAGCCTGCCGTAAACCACGACTCTCATCCCTCGGGTCACGGATTCAGCGACATTTTCTGCGAGATCACGCCAGCACGAAATGTCGAAAAAGTGTGCTTTGTCTTCGCCTTGTTGCGAACGTTGATTCCATGCAAGCCCGAAACTGCACACAGCAGCTCCACCTTGAGTGAATCTAAGTTCCGGGTCACGCGTCACATTCCCGACGAGCACAACATTATTGTCAAAAGCCATTTCAATCCCCCCGAGTCAGTCCGAGTCGTTTGCTGATGCAGGCCCAGCTAGTAAGCCCCGTCGAGCAGCTTCATCATCCGGTAGACGAATCAGCTTATGTCGAACCACGCTGTCCGCGATCCGCAGTGCGCGTTCAACCGGATCCATCGCCCCACCCTCAGCGGTCAACTCGATGACTGAGTAGTAGCCCTCGGTCTTGTGATCGATTTCGTAGGCGAACCGGCGTCGCCCCCAAAAGTCAACTTCGGCGATTGTGCCAACTTCATCAATACGACTACGCAGGTCTTTTAGTTCATCCTGAACTTGGACATCATCAAGGTCTCCGTCGTGGATAACCATGAGTTCGTATGCGCGCACGCCATTTCCTCCTTCGGACCCGGAAACCCGGGGCCCCTATGGGGCAGGGGTTATAAGTTTTCAGAAACGGAATTCAGTGTTTATTGCACACACCGTTCGGTCGTACACCGTATTGGTTAAAGCGCGGAAACACACCAATAGACCCGGGAAGAAGCCCCCTTCGTCGGGACTAACACCGTTTAACCGCCTCTATGCAGTTCACCGAAAATATTGCCAGCCACCCGAACCGTCTCCCGGCCACTTCGTAACTGGGAATCTCCAATTCCTTCACTTCCCATCGCTTCTTCTGTGAGGTAGTTGATCCACAATGCAACGGCGAAACGTGCGCTGGCCCCTCCATACCACGTCACGTTATGTTCAACGTCGGCGCCCTGCTTTCCTCGAACTCTGGCCTGGCCTTCTGACGATCCTATGTTTCCGTCAACAGTCAAAAGGTCGTCTAGTTGTTCAGCTAATTCTGAAATTGTTTGAGAATCGAATTTCTCCGAAACGTGATGACCAAAACGAGCGACTTGTTCGCCTGAGCGGTCTGAGATTTCGAGTAACACCCCCGTTTTGTACTCGACACCATTTCGCGCAATTAACGAATGCAGTTCTGCAAGTTGGAGCACCGAAATATCGTCTGCCGCATTAGATATTCCCAGGCCCATCACTTCCGGCGACCAGGCAATCTCTTGTAAAGGTCCTAATTCAATTTCTTCAGGGGAGAGCTCCCCCGTTGCGTAGGCGGCTCGCAATTGGTTGCGATCGTCCAGGACGACGATACCCAATTGTTGAATCTCTGAAGTGGCTGCTGCCGTGGTAGCGATGCGTGCAATTCTTCTTTGAAGGCCAAGGTCTAGTGTCGAGACAATTGTCACGTCGCCTTTGACCAAGGCTTCTTCTCCGTACTGATCGACAAACCTTCCGTATATTTTCTCTAACGTGGGCATCAACCCAACATCGGCGACTGTGGCATTAACCGGGCTGTCGGTTCTTGCTGAAATAACGACACCCTCAAGTAACACTTGACGTTGGTTTATCGCCTCTCTTTCTGTAATCAGACCCGCTTCATAGAGTCGGGTAAGAATGAGATCACCCGAAGTGTCGGGAGAACGAGGCCGGGTATCTCTCCCCATTTGGGAGGCCAGATGAGCGGCTTGACCAATCCCAAGATCCTTTGCGCTGAGTCCATACCAACTCATCGCCGCCGCTTCGACACCAAATGCGTCTCTTCCTAGAGGCACTTGTGAAAGGTATTGCTCAAGTAGAGCCTCTCGTGGATAGGAACGTTCAAGATAGATGGCCTTCGACGCTTCCTGTACCGCTTCCGTGCGAGAGCTTGGAACTCCGTCTTCCAATCTCAGATACAGCTGCGTGATGGACGGCAGTTCATCTTCAGAGTTGCCCTTGAAAATTGGCGATACAAGCGGCCAGATTTCGACTTTGTCGAGTTTGAGATAGTCGGGGTCCAGAGCAGTTAACACCGCGTCAATCAAGATTGGTGCCATATTTTCTAACGTCACCGGCACCATGTTCAACTCTGAATGGAAACGCCCCAATTCGACACCATGACGGTCATAAATCACGGTGTCGGCATCAGATCTAGGGTCCGAGATCGCCGTCGATCCACCGATTGTCCTGACCAAGATGCCGCAACTCAATACCAGCACAACTGCTGCAACATACAAACTCATCGACCAAGCAAATCTAAGGTTTAGCCCCTGCTCTTCCACAGATGGATCCGACATGTGCCTAACAGTGCTCCAACGCTAATTCGCTGCAATAAGACTCAATTAGGGAGAGTACCGATGAGACGTACTTCTACTCTGCCGCAGTTACGCCAAGGTCATCCAAGTGGATAGCTACGCCGAAGATGATTCCAGCCGCAACTCGCGCACACTTCGACCTCGTAGGAGACAAATTTTCCTTGTCGTTGACTGATCCTCTGAAGTTCTTCATCGGAGATAACGCATTTACCACCCGCTCCCAATCGAGGACCAAAAACGTAAGCAACTAAGCGCAACTCGTCTTTCAGACACAAAGGGCAATCTTCCGCACTTCGAGGGGCAGCATTGCGAGCAACGCGAAGTAACTCTGGGTGGACGTCACAAGCTTCCTCCCGGTCAATCACTCCTCGTTCAATATCGCTGAGTAAACGCCGGCGCTGAAGCCGGTAATCAACTTCTCCCAGCTCTTGTGTTGCATCTATTTTCGTTAGGTGCGGAACGAATTGCACAGAGGCAGCGTAGTCATCGCTGCCCCATGGTTCCCCAATCTAAAACCAAGGCAATTGCTTCTTCTTTCGAAAGAGGCCCCGAATCAAGCCTGTATTCCATCAAACGGCGCAGGGTAGCTCCGACGTCAGGCCCTTCTTTTCCAATTAACTCGGCAACTTCAAAGCCGTTGAGAGGCACTTCGAAATTTTGTGTGCCCTCTTCTGCTTCAAGTCGATGCATAGCTGTTAAGACTTCAGCCGACGGGGCTTGCCCATAGCCTTCAACTATGGCAATCGCCGACGCTGTATTCGGCCGGACCGCATGTAGCAGACGCCGGATTGACGGCGGATTGACGTCTACGGCCTGGGTTAATTGCTGGCATGCACCCACAATCCCCACGACCTGAGACGAAATTGATTTAGATACTCTCAGGTCACTCAAAAGGCTTCGGGCTAGGTCTGCTTCTCCCGCCACAGGCCAAAGCAACGAAGCCCACCGGATCACAAGGTCGGGCTGAACCAAATCAAGCACGTCTGGTTTAATCGCTTCAAACTTCGTAGCTTTCGGGAAAATCTGTTTAATCAACCCCGTGCGTTGCAATAAAGCAATACCTTCGCCCGGTCGTTCAACCATCAAAAATTTCGACATTTCGTCATTGATGCGTTCTTTCGAGACAATTGTGAGGCGTTCGGCGATGTTGGCGATCGCATTTTCTACTTCTTGATTGGGTGTCAACCCATACCCGGCTGTGAAACGCGCCGCTCTTAACATTCGCAACGGATCTTCCGAAAAAGCCGTTTCAGGACCGAGAGGCGTAGATAAAACACCCTGGTCTAAGTCTTCTCTACCGTTGAAAGGATCTACTAAACGCCAAGATGGAAGCTCAATTGCCATTGAATTAACAGTGAAGTCTCGTCTAGCAAGATCATCTTCAATCGCACCTGAAAATTTCACTTGTGGCTTCCGCGACGTCTGTTCATATTGTTCTGAACGGTGAGTTGTGACTTCGACAACTACGTCGCCGCGGCGCGCTCCAATGGTTCCAAAACGCGCGCCTTGATCCCATACAGCCTCTCCCCAATCACCCAAAATTGAAGCTGTCTCTTCAGGGTGAGCGTCGGTAGTGATATCGACATCACCGCTACGTTTCCCCAACAACAGGTCTCTGACAACACCACCAACCACAAAAAATCCCCAGCCAGCAGCCACAAAACGTTCACTTAGACTTCCGACACGACGAACTAGGTCATCGCGATCGGATTGAGCGATGCCATCCATGGGAGAAACCGTAGCTTCGCCTAGAAGTAAAGCTGAACGGATTTAACCGCACAGCACCAAATTACTCTCAGATATCTTCGACTAACCGGTTGGAGATCCGTCCTAGTCGTGGCAACCTAAGAGGTCCGGATTCCACACTGGACCGGTAATCAAAAGTTTTATGGAGTGGGCATGAAGTTTGACCTCGGTGATCGAGTGATTTACCCGCATCACGGCGCGGCCCTTATTACTGCTCGAGAGAAGAGGAAAGCGTTCGGAGAAGAACGCGAATACCTGGTTCTCGAAACAGCCCATGGTGATTTGACTTTGTCAGTCCCTGCCGACATGGCCGATTCGGTTGGTATGCGCCCTCCTATTGATGAAGACGATGTCGAAGACCTATTCGAACTGTTAGCGAAGAAAGACATTCGTGAACCCGCCAACTGGAGTCGCCGCTTCAAAAACCATCAAGAGAAACTGAAGTCTGGCGACATCTACCAAGTGGCCGAGGTTGTAAGAAATCTTGCACTCCGCGAATCCGCTAAGGGTCTTTCCGCTGGAGAAAAATCCATGCTTGACAAATCGCGTCAGATTTTGATCTCTGAACTTTCGATAAGTATGGATGTGACTGAGGATGAGGCGTTAGAACACGTTGAGACGCGTTTAGCTGGATAAAATCCTGCCCGGGCCGCCCGCGCGACCACCCCTAGTTAATTCATCCCTATAACTTCGTTACTGGGAGGGGTCCGTGTCGCCAGACCAACCGCTCAGATGGAGCTCAAATGGCCTACGGGTCCGAATAAGCGGCACTACTCGGTTAGTCGCGCATGTAACTCCCTTGCTCCCCGCTCAGAAGCTCCGAAAAACCAAAGTGCTGCATTCACTAAAACAGCTCCATGAGGTTGGTGCGGAGGAAATTTTCACCTCAGCTTTGAGACCTAGAGAGCAACAGTTCTTCACCGATCTTGGCTTCACTCTTCACGAAGAACTCATCCTGTTAGCCCACAATTTTGAAAGTCCGATCGATTTTCCAACGCGACCCTCGAGAAAATCTCGTCGTTCCGATTGGGACGAACTCCTAAAGATCGACAACGCGGCATTCTCACAATTTTGGCAATTCGATGATCTAGCACTTGCTGAAGCAATCTCCGCTACTCCAAGAACGAGAGTCCGCGTTGACGCTCCGGATACCCCATCGGGATTCGCCATAACGGGCCGTTCAGGCAGAATCGGCTTTCTCCAACGCCTCGCGGTAGACCCTCATCATCAAAGAATTGGTATCGGACGTTCTTTGGTCGCCGATGCTCTTCAATGGTCAAAGAAACGTTTTGTTAAAGAGCTCTTAGTTAACACACAAATAAATAACTCGGGTGCCCTATCACTATACGAATCCATGGGATTTACCAAGAAACATGGTGGACTTGCCGTACTCCAGTGGAGCATCACCTCATGAACATCACCAGGTTATTAACGGCTTCACTAATTGGTTTCGGAATATTAATCGTCTCATCCAGCACTATTAACGCTGCCGAAATCGGTGCCGGAGGAATGCAAATATTTCATCGATCTTCGACTACCCAAGTCGGTGAATCATTCGAGATAGACCTCCAACTCCCTGGCGTGGTTACAGCCGGAGATCAGATCACCGTCACAATCCACGAACCAGTCAAGAACGAAGCCCAGTTCCTCGAATCAACTGTCGCGGAAAACTTAGGAGGCGTTCTTACTTCGCTTGGATTTGATCTTGCAGAGTTGAAGCCCGATGCCTGGGGTCGAGCAACAATCGATCTTCCTATTACCGACTCGGGGGCTAACGGTATTCGCATAGCCCGGCCCGGGGTCTACCCCATCAGTATTGAGATGAGAACAGTACGCCAGGAACTTATAGGCAAGGTGTCGACACATTTGATCCGAACAGGTGATGGCCCTTCACAAAAGCTGCGACTCGCGGTGGTGGCCGATCTGCATACTTCACTCAGCCCTTCAAACCCACGTCCAGTATCGATTGATGAATGGCTGGATGTATTTGATTCGCATCCTTCAATTCCGGTGAGCATCACTCTTCACCCAACTTCAATTAAGAAAGATTTGAGCGCTGGTACTGCGGTCAAAGTCGGTTCAACAAATCACGAGGTCATACGAAATCCCTTTGCCCCAATTAACGAAGCGTCATTAATAGATGCTGGTTTGAGGAGTGAAGTTTCATCGCTTCTGGATATGGGGTCAGAACAACTAGCTCAATTTGGAACACTTGCTCCGGCAACCTTTTGGGTTGGCCACGGAAGCGCTGACGAAACACAACTAGATGCCCGATGGGATCGGGGCATCCGCGAAGTAGTGGTCAACGCTGTTTCATTATCGCCCATCCCTGAGAAAAGCCCTCGGGGCCCGGTTGAACTATTAACTAGCTCCACAACGCTTAGAGGGTTAGTCATAGACGACCTTGCTCCTGAACAACCTCACGACACACCCTCGAGCGCTGCACACCGGGCTTTATCTCATCTCGCGACCATCGCGTTAACAGATCAATCCAATCCACTACTGACAGTTGCTCTTGGAAGCAGCGAAAGAGGCCCTGAATTCGCTGATCTCTTTCTTGCTGGCGTTTCAAATTTGGAGTGGCTTACCCCATTGTCGACAAGTTCAGCGATAAATACTTCGTTCCTGGTTGAAGGTGGGCAACCTCAGCAATTCCGTATCCGAACACGTCTCAGTTCCACAACCCAAGACTTCACTGACTACCGAGAGGCCGTCCGACATTTAGACGCTCTCCGGTCAATGGTTCGTGACGAAGACGCAAAAACTTACGACCGACTATCCAACGAGTTGTTACTCAGTTTGTCGAGCAATGTTTCCCAG
>JASLTG010000070.1 GCA_030743005.1 Acidimicrobiales bacterium
AAAGTTCCTGCACATTTTCTTGTTTTTTCCAGAAATGATCCAACTGGTTCATCAATATTTCCAGCTATATGGAATTTAATGTTAGCTGGGAGAGCACATGGTATAGGTACTTGTTTAACAACCGTCATGTCTTTTAAACAAAAAGAAGCTTTTGAAATACTTGAAGTTCCAGAAGATAAAGGCTGGACTCTTAATGCCGTTATAACTGCAGGATATCCATTAGGTAAATGGGGAGTAGCTGAAAGAAATCCTGTTGATGAAGTTACATATTTGAATAAATGGGGAAATTCACCAGACTGGAATCTTGAAGAACCTCTTTGGAGCTACTAGTAATAAAAGCGCGCCCGGAGGGAGTCGAACCCCCAACCTTCTGATCCGTAATCAGATGCTCTATCCAGTTAAGCTACAGGCGCTTGGCGGAGAGGGAGGGATTTGAACCCTCGAGGGGATTTTCATCCCCCACTCGCTTAGCAGGCGAGCGCTTTAGACCACTCAGCCACCTCTCCAAGTTTGCGGAGGGAGTGGGATTCGAACCCACGGTATGGAATACATACAATAGTTTTCAAGACTATCGCCTTCGTCCGCTCGGCCATCCCTCCTAAAAGGTATTATTTTTTGCGGAGGGAGAGGGATTCGAACCCTCGAAGGGGATAAACCCTTACACGCTTTCCAAGCGTGCGCACTAGGCCAGACTATGCGATCCCTCCGAAAAAAAATCTTAGACTCTATTTTAGTTATCTCTTACTGTCAAAGAAAGAGGATAATATATCTTCAGATTCATGCGTAAGAA
>JASLTG010000071.1 GCA_030743005.1 Acidimicrobiales bacterium
TTGATTCTTTATGTGCCCTATCCTTAACCAAGGTTTTTTCTACCTTTGGCCCCTGCATTGTTTCTAATATGCAATCAATACGCCTTAATACCGTGAAGGGTAAAATAATTCTTCCGTAATTAGATTTCTTATAATTATCGCGAAGTAAATCAGCGATAGACCAAATAAAGGCAGAAAGATTTTCAGCCGCCAAAGTAAAGGACCAAATAGACTTCTTTATTTAATTTTGCCGAAGTTTTTAAGTCTTGCTCAAATTTCTCTCAGATTATAATCTTGATTCCTCAAAGTGTTTTTTCAAAAGTTGATTTCCCGCTAAAATTATTGTATGCGGGTGTAGTTCAGTGGTAGAACGTCAGCTTCCCAAGCTGAATGTCGCCAGTTCGAGTCTGGTCATCCGCTTAGAAGATTCAACTGAAATTGAAATATTTGTTGAATTTGTTCCCTAGAGCCATGACCTCTAAGATGTCTATTCATCCATAGTCATCTTACCCTGATGACTAGAGCTTTATAATTTTTTGCTTCGCTTGATCATGTAAAGGATTTCCAGATCTTGAATGGAACTTGCAACCTTTTTTCTTAAATAATTTAATGCTTCATGATCCACTCTTGATTCACTAATCATTAATTCGGATTGACTTACTGCAAACTCTAGATTTTTTATTTTCAGTTCTAGAACTATAGAAGAATCTTTGCATGCTTGAAGTGTTACTTTGTCAATCATTATAAGCTCCTTAAAATCCTTAATAATTAAGAGCTCTCTCCTTTTGTTAGCTTG
>JASLTG010000072.1 GCA_030743005.1 Acidimicrobiales bacterium
GACGTTCGACGCCTCCGGCAACGTATTCGCCACATCTGGCAGTATCACTCTTTCAGGAACTACAGCAACTGTCTCAGAAACGGGCACGACAGGGACTTTCACGGTCGTACTTGATGCACAACCGACTTCTGACGTGGTGATCTCAGTCACGTCTGCTGACACCAGTGAAGTAACCGTTTCACCTGCGACGTTGACTTTCACCAACGCCAACTGGGACACACCCCAGACGGTGACGACCACCGGTGTCGACGACGACGCCATCGATGGCACCCAGACGACAACTATCACGCTTTCAGTGGTCGACGGTTCTTCTGATGATGCTTATGACTCTGTTGCGGATTTGACTATGACAGTCACAACCTCTGACGACGAAACGGACGCACCAACGGTCACTGTTGCACCAACGGTCACTGTTGCACCAACTACCACTGTTGCACCAACGGTCACTGTTGCTCCCTCGACTGGCACTGTGAGTCTTTCAGCGGTGTCTTCAGGAAACGCAGGTTCGTTAGTTTGGGCTGCATCAGATGCGGGTAGTGTCTCATCGTTTTCTCTAGCTCACAGAGACCCGGCTTCAGGTGCTTTCACAACAACTAACAGTTTTGACGGGACAACACTGGATCATCTGGCTTCAGATCTCGGTGACGGCACGCATTCTTTCAGGATTCTCGCTTTGTACAACGACGGGTCGGCTGTCGCTTCAAATGTTGCGACAGTTACCATCTCCGGCGGTGAGGTAACAGAAATTGTGATACCAACCACGATCCCAGCTG
>JASLTG010000073.1 GCA_030743005.1 Acidimicrobiales bacterium
AGTCTTAATAAAATACCTCTTTTCAGATTCACCATTCGAACTAGTAACTTTTCTTCTTCCTGTTAAAGGCGCAGAACAAGAGACAGTAAAGTTAGGTTTTTCTGGTAATGGAGCTATTTCAAACCTTACATATTTCTTATTTTTTACTTTAAAAACTTCGATATGCTTGGCATGAAGAACCGAGGTTTGAGCACCTGTGTCTACTTTTGCTTTTATGAAAGGAAGGTTAATCAAGGGTAGACTTAACCACTCTTCCCATCCTAAATCTAAATCTGAATTCATATTTCTAAAACTTTAATTTACTGGCGGAGAGAGAGGGATTCGAACCCTCGAAGGCTTTAACACCTTACACGCTTTCCAAGCGTGCGCATTCGACCACTCTGCCATCTCTCCTATTTTTTTGGAGGTTGCATTATAAGGATTAATAAAACTAATCTAAAGCAATCAATAATGAGGAGGTTTTTCTTCTTCGATTCCTTCCTTAGATGACATTTCAGTTATAGATTCTTTTAATGATTTAATTTCATCTTTAAGCTTTTGGATTTCAACTTGTTGTGTTCTTAGCTCTTGACTGAGTCTTTCAAGAGAATCTTCTTGAAATAAGTATTTAGACTCAATCTTATTTAATCTATCTTCATTATCTTCTTTCATCTGCTTATTGCCTTTGCTCCCTTAAAATTTGTTCAAAATTCTCTTGCGTAGTTCTCACAGGATTTATTTCAATTCCACCTCGTCTTAAATAATTTGCTCTAACTAGTAAACTTTCTA
>JASLTG010000074.1 GCA_030743005.1 Acidimicrobiales bacterium
TCCGGATCAACCTCCGATAAATCATTTAATTTCTTTTTTCTTTTTGGCGCTGAATAATATGTTATTCCTTGGTAATCGATTTTAGGATGTTTTAACTCAGCCCAATTGGGTTCGGTCAATTCTTGCCAAACTTTAAACGCTTGCAATCGTGACTTCCGCATAAATTCGGGTTCATTCTTTTTTTCTGATAATAGACGAACTGTGTTTTCATCTAAACCAACAGGGATTCTTTCATTTTCGATTTCCGTTTCGAAACCGTATTTATACGGTTGACTAACTAGTTGATCAATAGTCGATAAACTTTTATTTTTTACATCAGACATAGAACGTCGTTATTAATGATTACTTAATTAAATAATTTACCAAAATAAATTAATATATGATACGATATATCGTATATCGCGGAGTAGAGCAGTTTGGTAGCTCGTTGGGCTCATAACCCGAAGGTCAATGGTTCAAATCCATTCTCCGCTAATACCAGGTTATTTACACAATTTATAAGAATTTAAGATTATTTTCGTAATACTCAGTTATAATGTATTTTAACCGTATTTAGTAGAGAGCTCTTAAATAAAAAGTATGACATTAGATTCACAAATTCAAACACCTATATTTGGTGGGAGTACTGGAGGCTGGTTACGTGCTGCCCAAATCGAAGAAAAATATGCAATTACATGGAGCAGTGCAAAATCTCAAATTTTTGAAATGCCAACTGGTGGAGCTGCCATTATGCGTACAGGACAAAATCTTTTATATTTAG
>JASLTG010000075.1 GCA_030743005.1 Acidimicrobiales bacterium
GAAGAAGCTCGAATTCCATAGTGCAATGTTCGGTCCAATTAGTTGCCCGACCATGTCCAAAATGGCATCGTTTCTGGCAAAATTTAAGAAACCAGTGTCGTGTATCAATAGCGCAGGGCAATAGTCACTGAATTCGGGATGTGCCTCTAGCAAACGCGCATGCTGCGCCTTTATCGCCTCAACCTGTTCAGTTGACAACCTGTACTCTGGTATTACATACCCTTGCTCATTGTATTGATTGATCTGAGCTTCTGTCAGAATAACAGTCTCGGTTTGGGCAGTATGACTTCTTCTTGTTAAGAAGGTTAATTGCTTGTTCATTTAATGTCAGATTTTGTCAGTAATTCTCATTAAAAAAGATCAATATGGTAGAGATCAAAATACTAGACCAGCACCACGGCTGCGATTGTTGTGAGTAGGAGGTGTTTCATTTAGCTTTCAATCATTCAATCGGGGTACCTTGCGATTTTGACAAATTCCAGTGTTTGGGCCTCCAAAGTAACGGCAGAGAGGCTGTCAGCAGCCCAAAGATCAAAGTGATCAAGATTGGGGTGAGATATTCCTCAAGTTCCCCAATTCGGAGTGATCCAATTAGGAAAACCATTTTGAAATTTTCGACAAATCCCTGCGCTATTTCCGGGTTAGGAAGGTTTTCCTCAATCAGGTAGGCCACGCAGACGCAGTAGACGAGAAATCCCAAAAAACTTCCGCCAACAAAACAAAGTAAAACCGCTATTCTCTTA
>JASLTG010000076.1:0-318 GCA_030743005.1 Acidimicrobiales bacterium
TACTCTTACAATGCTGAAGCCACTAAATTTCTCTTAGAAAATGGAGCAGATGTCCATCAATTGGATTTCGAGAAAGAGACGGCGTTACACACTGCCGCCTACCATAGCTATCATGGAGAGGGTGATTTATCTGTGGTTACCTTATTGGTGGACCACGGCTCGAAAATTAATGCAATAAGTGATCGTGGACTGACACCACTAGATTTGGCCATCATGGCCGGTACCCCAGAGGTCTCCGACCTCCTCCGCAAACACGGCGGCAAGACGGGTGAAGAATTGAAAGCTGAAGGGAAGTAATGATATTAAGATTTGCATGTC
>JASLTG010000076.1:327-740 GCA_030743005.1 Acidimicrobiales bacterium
AAGGATATATGCTGTAAGACGTCTAAATGAAATAATGGAATCCAAAGGCCGATATTAATGTAATGAAACACCTCCTACTCACAACAATCGCAGCCGTGGTGCTGGTGGGGTGTTCAGGTTTTAACCGTTCTGTTTTGGTTGCAAGCTTCCAGATGCCAATCCGTGGCATTTGTGCACATCGCGGTGTAAGCGATTCACATCCGGAAAATACGATTACGGCGTTTCGTGAGGCAATCCGGCTTGGTGCACATATGATCGAATTGGATGTTGCACTCTCCAGTGATGGGAATTTGGTGTTAATGCACGACCATACGGTTGACCGCACAACCGATGGAAGTGGAAGAGTTGAAGAATTGTCGCTTGCTGATTTAAAAAAATTGGATGCCGGTTTCTGGAAAAACAGCCGCTTCAAG
>JASLTG010000077.1:0-445 GCA_030743005.1 Acidimicrobiales bacterium
TCGAGTTCATCCATCCAATCAGCCATTTATATAGAATAGTGAACCTAGCTAGGTCTGCAATTTTCATTGTTCGTAATGCTTACAGATAGCCACGCGAACAGCCACGCAAGTGGAACACGGTGACACACGCTGACACAACCGTGTACTAAAATAGCTGGTAACAACACATATTTACCCAACTGGAGACCCTATGGATTACTTACGGATCAGAAGGTTGGGGGTTCGAGTCCCTCCGATCGCTCTAACGAATTTCAACATAGTTCAAAACGTCTTACTATCAAACTATGTTGAGATGAGACCAATACGGTGTAAGAATAATATGGGTTGAACATCTAACGTGCATCCATGACGTGAGGAGTTCATAAGTAATGAAAGTTAAATTTAAGCAAGGTTTCATACTTTTTTTATCTATGGGTCTTCTAGCTGGATCAGCTTGTAGCTCTTC
>JASLTG010000077.1:453-726 GCA_030743005.1 Acidimicrobiales bacterium
TTCTTACGGATCAGAAGGTTGGGGGTTCGAGTCCCTCCGAGCGCGCTACACATACTCGCAGGTCATGGCTTCAAAAAATTCATATTAAAGAATAAAGTTGGTTATTTAGTTTTTGACCAACCTTTAAATAGATGCTTAGGTTAGAAAGACTCGTTTAAGGAGATTTCTTGATTTCGTGGATTAATCATGAATACCTAGAAGAAGAAATTCATGATTGGGTAGCGGAAAAGTTAGGGGTTAAAGTACACCCTGCTGCTGTCAGACATCTGAAAA
>JASLTG010000078.1 GCA_030743005.1 Acidimicrobiales bacterium
ATAATGGCCAAAAATAATCCCGCCGATTGGCCTTGCGATAAAGCCTGCTGCAAAAGTTAATAAAGATAAAATTAAAGCGGTTGAAGGGGTTGCTTCGCCAAAAAAGGCTGTTGGGAATATTAGCGCAGCTGCTGCTCCATAAAGAAAAAAGTCATACCATTCTATGCTGGTTCCAGCTAATGCGGTCAAGGCGACCTTTTGCATGTTTGATTGTGAATTATCTTTATTTTCCATTCCAACAAAGTATTACAAATGCTGATGAAAGTAAAAGTTTTATCTATGAGTGGTGGGTCTGGGTGGACTCGAACCACCGACCTCACCCTTATCAGGGGTGCGCTCTAACCAAGCTGAGCTACAGACCCAATAAATTGGGAAAAGCGATTATAAACTAAACAATGATCTGGGGAAACAAACTAATGAATTAATCCAGTTTGCCTTCATCTCTAAGTTTTTGACGAATTTTTGTGGCACTTATTTCAGTTACTGAGCTATCAAATACTTCTTCTTCAAATGTATATCCAACTCCTCGGCCATAAGTAATATTAACAATGTTAGGCACCAACATAATTTCATACTCTTGCCCTCTTTTGAAGCCATCTTTTAAAAGACCTGCTTCGATATTTTTACAAACTTGATCCCAATCAAAAGGGTTATCATTTTGCCCATCTCCACCAGATGCTCCCTGAACATCTCTAACCTGTATTGCCACCTG
>JASLTG010000079.1 GCA_030743005.1 Acidimicrobiales bacterium
CACTGGCATCAAAGTTTGGACCGGCAAGGGATTGAAGATGGCCAGCAAATCGAAGGGCCGGTAACTCCTATCGCTTGGCCTCGACCAACCAACGACTTACCTGAATCACCTTCGGGAATGGGTAGCCCTCCTCAAACAGGATTCCGTTACTAACGTTCAGCTCATCGCGCGCATGTAAGTACCGATATCGAAATAGTCGCGCCAGTAAGAAATTTTCCCACCCCGCATCTCAAACACACCGGTGCACGGTAAATCAACTGCTTTGTCTCCCGCTTGGGTCCGATCGAGCCGTTCGGCTATGACCACGTCACCATTCGAAGCGATGTTCAATAGATCCCACTGAGTTCCCGTCCATGGAGCAGTGAACTCACTGATCATTTCCCTCACGTTAGAGCGGCCCGAAACAGGTCCCGTTGGCATGTTGTGATAAGTACCGTCTTCAGTGAAATAAGAGGCAAGTTCGTCTGGGTCAAGGCGAGACCAAGCTGCTACAAACTCTCGAATGATCTCTTCGTTTGATTGGTCGCTCATGGCTTATCCTCGGGTTGACCTCAGGTATTAAGCCTTGAGGTGGGGAGCCACCGTACCTTCAATAGTTCATAGCGTGCTTGGTTCTGGTCAGCTCTGTGTCAATTTCTGTAACCAAAGCGATGCCGCTTCAA
>JASLTG010000007.1:0-31468 GCA_030743005.1 Acidimicrobiales bacterium
AAAGTGACCCTAAGAAATGGTCTTGGAGAGTGGGGAGGAAGAACCCGACAGTTACTTCTCAGGGGTACAGCTGCCAATACAACCATCGACATCTCAAATTGGGCTGAAGACCCATTTCGTAGAGGTTTGGGTCTCAAGTCTGATTGGTATCGATTCCCGCAATTCCCTGAATACAGTGACCCTGGTTTTTGGGTTGCGAAAAGCAACGGAGGAGTGTTGGCTGTGGGCACAGCCAAACATTTCGGTGATGCAAAACAAGCTGACCGTTCAGGGCCGATTGTTGATATAGCAGCGCCAGCCGGTGCCGAAGGGTATTGGCTGGTTTCTGATGCAGGTGAAGTGTTTACGTACGGAAGCGCAGTGCACCATGGTGATCTGCGCGGCCAAACCCCTGCGGCACCCGTCGTTGCTATGACCGCACACCCAACAGGAAATGGATATTGGCTTGCCACCGCGGACGGCGGAGTCTTTTCATTTGGTAATGCCGGGCATCACGGATCAATGGCTGGCATTGCCCTCAACAAGCCAGTCGTAGGCATGGAGACAACCAGAAGCGGTAACGGGTATTGGCTGGTCGCATCAGACGGAGGAATTTTTAGTTTCGGCGACGCTGGATTCTTTGGATCAACAGGGAACATAGTGCTCAACAAGCCGATCACCTCTATGACGGCGGCGCGGGATGGACGGGGGTACTGGTTCGTCGCATCTGATGGCGGTGTGTTTGCTTTCGGCTCCGTTGAGTTCTTCGGATCCCGGGGCGGGAACAAGAACCGTCGATCGACCGCGGGAATGGCGGTAACCAATACAAATGATGGCTACTGGTTGATCTGGGATGATGGCACCAGCTTTCCATTCGGTGACGCCCCAGATTTTGCGAGCAGCGTAGCCAAGCGCACAGTCGTTGCTATTGAAGTTGTTCCGTGATCTTCGACACCGGTGATCGAAGCACCCTCTCAGCGCGAGGTACTCTCGGACCGTCGTGACCTCCGAATCCAAACTCGCTCCACCAGTCGTCGCCGTGCTGGTTACAGATGGACTAGGAGCTTGGTTCGAAGAAGCCCTTGATGCTGTACGCGAACAAGATTATGGGAACCTCCGAGTCGTTGTAGTTGACCGCGGCCAACACCGGGTGGGGGAGCAGGTCTTATCTAAAATTCCCGAAGCCGTGGTTAGAGAAGCTGCTAGTTCTAAAGGGTTTGGGGAGGCAGCAAACACGGTTCAAAGTGTGGTCGAAGGGGCTGCCTTCTATCTGTTTTTACGTGAAGACGCAGTCTTGGCTCCCGATGCGGTCACTCGGTTAGTTGACGAGGCTCTGGAATCCAATGCGGGGATATTGGGTCCTAAAGTTCTTGACTGGAATGACCCAACCCGCCTCGTGTCAATGGGCTGTCTCGTAGATGCTTTCGGGGTCGAAACACCTTTCGTCGAATCAGGTGAGTTGGATCAGCAACAACACGATCGAGTTCGCGAGGCATTCACCGTCACGGGCGAGGCCGTCCTAGTTCGTTGTGATCTATTCAGAATTATCGGAGGCTTTGATCCTCGGATTACGAGTGGTGAACAATACCTAGACCTTTGTTGGCGGGCACAAATAGCAGGCGGGCGAGTTCTGGTTGTCCCAAATGCGACGGTGCGTGCTCAGAGCGCGATGGTTGAAACACCACCGGAAAACCTCCGACGGTCGCAAATGAGGCATCGTCATCACGTCATGGCGAAGTGCTATGGCTGGATGCATTTAGTTCCGATCATGGTTGCTGCCATTGTTTTGTCTTTACTTGAAGTTGCGTACAGCTTGGTCACGTTGAGGTTTAGTCACGCGCGCGACGTCTTGGCGGCTTGGGGATGGAATCTGCTGCATGTCAGAAACGTTCTTAGTTCGCGACGGCAGGTTGCTCAGATACGAGAAACCCGTGACCGAGTTCTTCGCCAACGTCAAGCTCCAGGGTCGACGCGGTTGCGGGGCTTCCTGCAAGGACGGATAGGTGGAGATATAGCCCTCCAGTCGATCAGCGGGCGTGCTGGACGTCGAGTCAGTGAAAGTTTTTCTGCTGGGCCGCGCCGAGTGGCCTTGTTGGCGTGGACTGTTATAGCAGTCGTGTTGGTTTTCGGGAGCCGTCATCTCTTAACTCAAGGCGTTCCTGTATATGGTCAGTTCTCTACTTTTCCAGATACTTCTTCGTTACTTTCTGGGTACTGGAGTGGTTGGCGAGAAGTTGGTGTTGGGGCCGCTGGCATTGGTCCGGCAGCATTGGGTTTACTGGGTGGTCTTAGCTGGTTGAGCGCGGGGTCGATGGGCCTTGTTCGAGAGATTCTGATCCTGAGTCCACTGCTGATTGGGTTAGTGGGTATGTGGCGGCTACTCAAACCAGTGGATGCTCTCTGGGGTCGAATTATCGGTACGTCTCTTTACGCTGCGTTGCCTATTTCATACAACGCGCTGGCCAATGGTCGCTGGGGAACGCTCCTTTTGTTCGCAACAGCGCCATTCGTGATTTGTCGAGTTATCAAAGCATTCGGAGTATCGCCTTACGACCTAGCGGGCACAGGCATGGCGCACCAAATGGTGTCGTTGGGTTTTTTGTTGGGTGTTGTAGCCGCTTTCGAGCCACTTATCCTTGTTCTAGCTCTGCTCGCATCATTGGCGTTCGTAGTTACCAGTATCGGAGCAATATCACCTGGGGCAATAGCGAGAGGATTCCTAATTGCCTTTGTGGCATTGGGTGTTGCCTCGTTGATGCATCTTCCTTGGGTTGCGGTACTGGGTGATTCAGAAACGGTTATGAGGTATCTGTTAGTTCGATCACCCTCAGAGAACTCTGCCGAACTAGCTGACCTTTTACGTTTCTCGCCTGGTGCCTACGGGAATGGTTGGGTCACATGGTGTCCGATGTTCGTAGCGGTTCTCCCGTTGCTTCTGGGGCGAGGCGACAGGCTGCGACTGGCAGTCATGGCGGGAGTTGTTGCGTTTTCGGGTTATGGGTTGTCCTGGGCCTCTCACAGAGGGTGGTTGACGGATCTGCTCGGCAGGGAAGTGCTTGTCGGTGAGGGTTCGATTGTCTTAGCGGCGGTTGGGGTGTGCTGGTGCGCGGCTGTGGGGCCTTCGAGTATCAAGGTTGATGGGGATTTTTCGCCGGCGATTGTGAGAAGAATCGCTGTATCGGTGGGGGCAGCATCATTGATCATTAGTAGCGGTGTGTTCCTGGTTGAAAGTGCTGACGGAAGATGGGGGGCGCCTACTAATGATTTGAGGGTCTCCTTGTCGTTGTTGGATGATCGCGATATTGGTCCCTCTTACCGAGTTCTTTGGCTTGGAGACCAGGACGTGCTGCCGTTGAAGGGTTGGGCGGTTGGTAATGAAGGTTTGCATGTAGGGACCTCGGTAAGGGGGCATCCCGATATTCGACATCAGTGGGTTGGCGCGCTGACTGATGGGCAGAGTGAGCTCTTGAATGCTGTGGAGATTGGACTATCTGGAAATACAACAAGGATGGGTCGCTTACTTGCCCCGTTTGGGATCAGGTACGTCGCTGTGGTGGAGCGGTCAACACCCTCGTTCTCGAGTGGGTTTGATAGGCCAATCGGACCGCGAACACGTCAGGCTCTTGGTTCGCAGTTAGATCTTCGACCGCTTGCAACTGACCCGTCAGTGACGGTGTTAGTTAATGAGTCGTGGATGTCGAGCAGAGCTCAGTTTGGAAGTCCAGTTCGACTAGTAGGTCTTGATGAGCCTGGTGAGTTAGTCGTCACTGATCTCACTTCAGGAATACCAGTCTTGACTGACCGCCGGTCCTCCCGAGAGCAGAGAGGCTTTGTCGGCGCTGGTGAGGTTTTGGTGGCGGAGTCCTTTGATCCGAATTGGAGGCTTTTAGTTGGCGGGGAAGTGATGTTTCCTGAACCGTCTTTCGGTTGGGCGATGCGTTTCGAAAGCCCGATTGCAGGTCGGGCGGCGCTATGGCATATCAGGCCTGATTCGGTGGCTGATCGAGCGGTTGTCCAGGCGGTCCTGTGGGCGGTTGTTGCTCGTCTAGCAGTTTCTGAACGACGGAAGAGACGCGGAGTTGAAGTTTCCGTATGACTTTATTGTTGTGGCTCGCGCGACTTGTTTTGCCAGCGGTAGCGATTGCTGGATTGCTAGTTGACGCCCGGTTTCAGTTAGACGCTGATGGTGCTGAGAATGCGGTCGGAGTCGAGACTGAGAGCGCAGTACCTGGCGGCAAATCTCTTACCTCCACTTGGTATTGCCCGACGGCTTATAGCCGCAGACTAGAAGTTGGGGGAGTGGAAGCCCGAAGCGAGCTTGTGGTTACCAACACTGCTGCTGAACCAACAAGAGCGTCGATATATTTGGTTAGCCCGACGAGTGCCCGTCGTTTGGTTCACCTTGAAGTACCAGGGCTGTCTAGCCGTTCACTGGAAGTAGCGGATTACATCACGGACGAACTGGTCTCAGCCTTGGTTGAAGCGCCGATATCGGGGGTGACGGTCAGTCGCCGTATCCGTTCGACCTATGGTTCTGATGTTGCTTCTTGCTCATCCGTTGTAGCCGACGCATGGTATGTCGTGTCTGGTGACACTCAAGCTGACGCGGTCAGTTATCTAGTTGTATACAACCCGCTTCCTACCGATGCCGTCGTTGATCTGAGTTTCGCTAGCGAAGCTGAGGCAGGTGTTTACGTGCCTCCGGAACTGGTCGGGCTGGTCGTACCAGCAGCGAATACCATTTCGATAGATATAGGTGCGCACGTGCGCCGCCGCGATGTTTTGAGCGCGACTGTACGGGCACGTTTGGGGCGGGTAGTTGTTGATCACATCCAGAGATTCGATGGATCTTCGGGAAGAGTAGGGTTTTCGGCGACGCTTGCTAGCGCTGCCACCTCAACCTCCTGGTATCACCCCGTGGTTGTGTTAGGAGAAAAAGAACGTGTCTCGGTTGTGATGTCCAATCCCACCGACGTGGTGGCGGATGTTGAGGTCACTTTGGTCAGTGGCGAGGGCAAAATTGGGTCGGCAATTACCAGCATCGGTCCCTATGACGTGATCCAAATGCAAGTCTTACCTAAAGCAGAGGAGGCGTTAATCGCCAACACATTGTTTACGTCAGCTGAGTCGTTTGGAATTATCGTGGAATCATCGAGCGGTATTCCCATCGTCTCTGGTGTTGAGCTTGCATCTGGCCCCAACGGTTCGCCTGGCAAAGAGAGCCCAGAGCAGGAAATTCTTGCAGCACCTAACGAAGCAGAATCTATAAATCTTCCAGTTGGTCGAGAGAGTGGTCTTTCGATAGCCCCCGGAGCGCCCAGTGGTTCTCGCAGCTGGCTCTTAGTTTTGCCCGATATCTCTGGGGAAGTTGTAATTGCTGTTGAGAACACGACATCTTCGGTCGCAACTGCGTTTATCTCTCGATATGGCGAACGGGAACACTATGAGGTGCAACTCGCCGCTTTTGCCATTCAACACCTTCGATTAGCTGGGGGAAACACAATAGAAGTTCAGTCCGAATCGGAAGTGGTGGTAGCTGCTATTCACCAAGAACCAAAGGGCGCCGGATTAAGTTCGATTCTCGGAATCAGATTCGCTGAGGATGACTAATGACTCGACTGTTGATTGCCGTTGCTATCGCTGCTGTTGTGTCTCTAACAGCCATCCTTGTTAACCGAAATGGTTCATCGCAACTCATTTCCGTGCGTCGTAACGCCCTCCCAACGAGAATTCCTGCCACTGAAGTCGGTTTAGATGCTGGTCCTGCAATCATCATTTTTACTGAATCAACGTGTGATAGTTGCCAGGAGGTAGTTCGGCTTATCCGCGGTCCTGCTGGAGCGGGAATTCCAGTAGCAGACGTTGAGTTTGGCGCAGAACCTGCGCTCCATAGACGGTTCGGAATCGATACGGTGCCGACGACTCTGGTTGTAGACCGCGAAGGAAGCGTCGTAGGTGGTTGGACAGGGCGAGTTGATGTGGGTGAATTCGCGGCTGCTCTCGCCGAGATCGTTTAGTCTGACCCAGGTTGACCGATTGACGGAGGGTTCACGGCTTCTGAAATCGGGTCCCCGTCCTCACTGGACGGCACCGGATCAGGAATCAGTTGAGCAACCTCGTCTCCACTGATTGTCTCTTTATCGAGGAGTGTTGCGGCAATTCGGTCGAGAGCAGATCGGTGTTCTAGCAGTGCTTGTCGAGCACGATTTTCTTGGGTTCGTAAGATTCTTTCGACTTCTTCGTCGATAACTCGAGCGGTTTCATCGCTGTAGTCTCGGCCGCTAACCAAACCATCACCCAAGAACACTTGGTTGTCGGAACCCCAGGCCATTGGACCCACACGGTCGCTCATGCCCCATTCAGCGACCATTCGTCTGGCCAATTCTGTTCCTTGTATGAGATCGTTTGCGGCACCAGTCGACGTCACTCCGAAGACTGTGTCTTCTGCCATTCGGCCTCCGAACAAAACTGCGAGCCGGTCCTCGATGTAGTCCTGTGAGTAGGCGTGTCGTTCTTCGGGTAATTGCATTGTGACGCCGAGAGCTTGGCCTGTGGGAAGAATCGTCACCTTGTGGACTGGATCTGCGTTTGCGAACAGTGTTGCTATGAGAGCATGGCCCCCCTCGTGGTACGCGGTGACCTCTTTTTCTCGATCGGTCATTGCTACCGATTCGCGTCGCTGCCCGATCAGAATTCGGTCACGAGCCGCTTCAAAATCGTCTTGAGTTATTGATTCACGGTCCATTCGGACAGCGTTAAGCGCCGCTTCGTTGACGAGGTTTGCGAGGTCTGCGCCGCTCATGCCAGGTGTTCCCTTAGCGACGGTGTTGAGGTCTATGTCTTTGGAGGCGGTCTTGTCTTTGATGTGAACCGCAAGAATTGCGCTGCGTTCTTCGAACTCTGGTAGGGGAACTACTACTTGACGATCGAATCTGCCTGGACGAAGAAGGGCTGGATCTAATATGTCGGGCCTGTTGGTTGCAGCCATCATGACGATGCCCTCTGTGGCTTCGAATCCGTCCATTTCGGCGAGCATTTGGTTGAGTGTTTGCTCTCTTTCGTCGTGTCCTCCGCCCAACCCAGCGCCGCGTTTTCGGCCGATCGAATCGATTTCGTCGATGAAAATGATTGCCCGGCCTAGCTTGCGGGCAGTTTGGAATAGGTCACGAACTCGGCTGGCTCCAACACCAACAAACATTTCCATGAAGTCTGAACCTGTGACCGATAGAAAAGGAACGCCCGCTTCGCCTGCGACTGCCCGAGCAATCAGTGTTTTCCCTGTTCCAGGTGGACCGACTAGCAACACACCTTTAGGGATTCTGGCGCCAACGGCGGCGAATCGGTCAGGTGTTTTGAGGAAGTCGACGACTTCAGTGATTTCTTGCTTCACACCTTTGTACCCGGCAACATCGTCGAAGCCGGTCTCGGGTCTTTCTGTGGTGTAGGTACGGGCTTTGCTTCGCCCTATCGACATGATCCCGTTCATTTGGCCTTGCGCTCGACGTTGCATCCACCAGAAAAGGCCGATGATCAATACGAAGGGCAACAAGATCGGGAGCAGACTGAGGAATGGGTTCGAACTTTCGGTCCGAAATTCGACATCGATATTGCGATCGCGAAGAAGCTTGAGGTCAGTTTCAGGTAGTTCAATGGGCCCTTTACTTGTGTAAGTGGTTCCATCTATGGCCTCAGCTTTGATAGCTCCCGTTTGGTTGGTTACGACAACAGAATCGATTCTGCCGTCAGTGACCTCGTCTATCAGGCTGCTGTATTCGATTGCCGTGCCGGTTTCGCGGTTGAGTAGGTTTGGCACAATGACCGAGGCCAGCACCAAGGCGATGAGCATCCAGATAGACCAACGGGGCCAGCCTTCTCGGCGGCGTTCACTACCTTCAGATTGTGGTTCCTGTGGTTCGGACGCCATATGTCCATGCTAGAGGTGCACGGGACCCAATCATCTGTCTGTTGGATCCCTAGTAACTGCTCATGACTTCTGTATCTTCAGCTAGGTGACGATTCCTCGATCCCGACTCTGTAGTCGCCCGTTGTGTGCCGGTGACGCCCAGGTTTTGCTGTTGTTTGACTATGAAACTCGTTTAGTTGAACTCCAGGCCATAAGTGACGCTCGCGATGCGAATCTTATGGAGTTGTGTGTGGACCATGCTGACCGATTCCGACCCCCTCAGGGGTGGTCATGTCAAGACACTCGGGCGGAAAAGTTGACTACCGGTGCAGCCGATAAGGAATACACGGTTAGGGAGTAGCAGGCCGGGCGACGGCTGGTATTTGGTTACTTGTTTGAGTGCCGATTCCTCTTAGTGGCTGACGGATGACAACATGGAGTTGAATGGCCGCTGTCGAAGTAGCTCCGGGTCAAAGGTCCGCTTTAGTGCGGTCTGTCTTTTCGCGACTTAGCTATAACGCCCAAGATTGGACGTCGTTACTGGTTGCGGTTGCCGCAGCTGGAATGGTGTTTTGGGGTCTAGGGCCTTCGGAGATATTTATTAACAGCACTCCCACTGGTGGGGACATGGGGGCTCATGTGTGGGGCCCAGCTTTTCTTCGAGATGAGCTACTTCCATCGCTTCAGTTGCGGGGTTGGAGTTCTGATTGGTATGCGGGATTTCCGGCGATGCACTTCTATATGGTGCTGCCATACCTTTTCGTTGTCTTTGTTGATCTTTTTGCGCCCTATGGGGTCGCGTTTAAGTTGGTGGCGGTATCGGGTGTAGTTCTCATGCCAGTTGCCGCGTGGCTGATGGGGAGACTTTCAAGATGGAAGGAACCGCTACCAGCCCTTCTTGCCGTCGCTTCGATGTTGTTCGTTTTCGACTTCAATTTCACTATTTATGGTGGCAACATCGCCTCAACGTTGGCTGGTGAATTTGCTTTCTCCATAGGGTTAGCTGTCTCGCTGGTGTATCTCGGGTTCGTTAGCCGGGTATTAGAAGCGGGAACGCACAGATGTAGAGCTGCAGTCGCACTGGCGGTAGTCGCGTTGTGCCACCCGATCACACTGTTGTTCGCAGTGACGGCCAGTGTGATCCAAGTGATTAGCAGGTCCATTCATAGGCTCCCGACGAGAATCGGTTCGAAAGCGACGGCCGTCTTGTTGTTGGTGGCTGCGCTTCCGCTGATTGGGGTTTCGTTCATAACCTCACAGCTTCTGCTGCCCCTGGTGATTTGCGCGATAGTCGCCTTCGTCTTTCTCGTCGCCGAATTCAAGGGTGCGATGCGAGTCCTAGCTGTAGGTCTGGTGGCTGGCGCGCTTTCTGCGTTTTGGACAGTTCCTTTTCTGCTTCGCCGGTCTTACCTCAACGACATGGGGTGGGAAAAACTTGACAATGTAAGAGAAAATCTGTTTTTTCCTAACCGGTTGGCTGGTGATAGCGCCAAGATGACCATTATCTGGTTGATCGCGCTGGCACTGCTGGGAGGCATTGCAGGGCTATTGAACTGGTATCGGCCTGCGATCATGTTTATTGGGCTAGCCGCCACCGCTGGCATAGCTTTTGCGGTATGGCCACAACATCGTCTGTGGAACGCTCGGTTGCTTCCCTTTTGGTATTTAGCTTTATATTTTCTGGCTGCGGTGGGCGTTTGGTTCTTGTCAAAGGCACTTCAATCAACTGATTTGACAAGGTTGGAGAATCGAACCACTCGGATTCATCACCTTTGGTTACCGGTAGCTACTCCTATTCTTGCTTGTATAGCGGCCTGCATTTTCGTGTCTGTTTCTCTGGGGATTGCGCCGGGAGGAAGCTATGAAGAAGACGGCGATTTTCGATGGGGTCCGGTCACCGTCGCCTCAAAAGATAGAAATTTTGTTTCTGGGTGGGCGGCTTGGAACTTCACCGGATACGAATCTCGCTCTGAGTTTCCGATCTATCAGAGTCTTGTGAAGACGATGAGCGAGGTTGGTGAGGATGTCGGATGTGGGCGAGCACTTTGGGAATACGATCGCGACGAACTCGGCTCCTATGGGACGCCGATGGCTCCAATGTTGCTCCCGTATTGGACTGATGGATGTATCGGGTCGATGGAAGGCCTGTACTTCGAATCCTCAGCGACTGTGCCCTTCCACTTCTTGATGCAATCTGAGTTGTCGGCGAACCCGTCACGGCCAATGAGGGGACTGGATTATCGAGGTCTAGACGTGCAGTCGGGTATTCGACACATGCAACTCTCGGGAGTTCGTTACTACCTGGCGTTCAGCGCTGATGCTGTTGAACAAGCAAACCGGTATCCCGATGATTTGGAACTTATTGCCCGATCCGATCCATGGTGGATCTATCTGGTTGCTAACTCGTCACTCGTCGAAGGATTGGCTTATGAACCCAATGTGTCATCTGAAGGGGATCAAGGTGGGCGCGCCTGGACTGATCCCGCTATGGCGTGGTTTAACGATTCAACGCGATCGCGAATCATGGTTACGGCTGAAGGGCCAGGTGAGTGGCATCGCGTAGGCCTTGACGATCCGTCATTCATAGGCAGAAGTAGTTTCGCTAGCCCGGAGGAACGACCGCTACCTGCAATTTCGGTAACAAACATTGTGGAGGAAGGCGACAGAATTAGCTTCTCTGTCGATGAGACAGGTGTTCCTGTGCTTGTCAAAGCATCTTACTTTCCGAACTGGTCAGTCAAAGGCGGGCTGGGACCATACCGGGCCACACCGAATTGGATGGTTGTCGTCCCCACCGAGAACGAAGTCCTTTTAGAATTTGAAGCGACCTGGGTTGAATACTTTGGATGGTTTATAACCCTCGCCGGGTCCAGCGTCATTGCATTATCGATCCGGTCGAAACGTCGAAAGACAGATGTATGACCGATCAGTTGGTCTCCATCATCCTTCCCGCTTATCGAGCAGCACCAACCATTGTTGAAACCATTGCCAGGATTCAGCACGCGACAATCGACATAGAGACTGAAATTATCGTTGTTGACGACGGATCTGACGATGGTACCGCCCATGCGGCACGGCAAGCCGACGCAGATCATGTAGTTGAGCTGAAAGAAAACCGAGGTAAAGGAGCAGCAGTCCGAGCTGGCGTATCAATTGCATCAGGCACCTATGTTCTTTTTACCGACGTCGATCTGGCTTATGAACCGTCTCAAATTCTCAAATTGATTGAAGCTCTTAACGCCGGTGCAGATGTCGTTCTAGGTAGTCGACGGCACTTAGCGAGTCGAGAGGTGAATTCGCCCGGCGTGGCGCGAGAGTGGGGAAGTCGTGTATTCAATCGACTGACTCGGATAGTGGTACCCAGCCCCCACCTAGATACTCAGTGTGGGCTCAAAGGTTTTACTTCCGAAGCAGCCCAAACCATCTTCAGTGAGGCCAAAGTAGACGGCTTTGCATTTGACGTAGAGGTTCTTTTTTTGGCCCGAAAATTAGGGTGTGTGATCACAGAAATTCCGGTGATTCTGGATCACGTTGAGCAGAGCACAGTTAAGTTCATTCCCCAAGCAATACGTATGTTCTGGGACGTCATCAGGGTTCGCGTGTGGTCGAACCTTGGCAGATACAGCGACTTGCCGCCGAGGCATGGTTAGCCTTCCTAGTGCGATGGAACCTCAAGTCGTGATCCCGCCAGCCGATAGTTCTCGCTTGGCAGCGGTATTTAAGGCGTACGACGTTAGAGGATTGACTCCTGATGAACTTGATGAGCCAACGGCTAGGTCCTTGGGGGCGGCGTTCGCCAACTTTACGAACGCTGAAACGGTTGTAGTTGGCCGCGATATGAGGACCTCCGGACAAGGATTGTTGGAGGCTTTCAGCGAAGGAGTTGTGTCTCAAGGGGTTGACGTACGAGATGTCGGCCTCGCATCTACAGACCTTGTGTACTTTGCCTCGGGGTATTTGCAGGCACCCGCCGTTATGTTGACTGCTTCTCATAACCCTGCTTCATACAACGGCATGAAGTTTTGTCACTCGGGTGCCCAAGCGATTGGAGCTGACACCGGGCTTGCCGAAATACGTCAACTTGCTGCGCAACCCGCCAGGTCTGCCCCTACTGCGGGCAGGATCCAGCAAATCAACTTGCTTGACAAGTTTGTGGAACACGTCCACTCGTTCATTGATATTGGTGCACTGAGACCGTTGAAAATAGTGGCTGACACCGCGAACGGGATGGGAGGGCTTGTTTTGCCGGCTGCGTTCAATGAACTGCCCTTCGAACTTGAGATCCTCTATGAAGAGTTGGATGGCACTTTCCCCAACCACCCAGCAGACCCGCTGCAACCCGAAAATCTGGTTGACTTGCAAAACAGGGTGATCGAATCCAATGCGGACGTCGGGCTGGCATTCGATGGAGATGCGGACAGGGTTTTCCTAGTTGATGAGAAAGCCAATTTGGTCAGCGGATCGACGACCACGGCTTTGGTAGCGTCAGCGATTCTTGAACGTGAAGGCCCGGGACCGATTCTTCATAATTTGATTTGCTCGCGTGCGACGGTCGAAGTGATCGAAGAGGCCGGCGGCGAACCGATCAGAACCCGGGTTGGTCACAGCTACATCAAAGCCGTCATGGCTGAGACCGGGGCGATGTTTGGCGGTGAACACAGCGGCCATTATTACTTCGCCCGAAACTACGGAGCGGATTCCGGCTTAATAGCTGCGCTGATCTGTTTGGAACGTCTTTCGCTTGAGGGAGGTCAGTTGTCCTCGCTGATCGCTCCGTTGCAGAGGTACACAAGTTCGGGCGAGGTGAACGCCGAAGTGGACAATACCGAAGAAGCGATAGACAAGGTTTCTGACTTCTTTTCCGATGAACAACAAGATCGACTCGATGGACTGACTGTCGAATGCGATGATTGGTGGTTCAACCTAAGACCGTCAAACACTGAGCCATTGTTGCGGCTAAACGTCGAAGGGCCCGATGAGAGACAGGTAGAGGACCGGGTAGAACAAATTTTGAACCTTTTTAGTTAAATGCTCCCGTACCCTGACGTGCAGCGAAAAAGCCGCGCCGCGTAATCAACCCGGAAGGGTTGAAGGAGAACAATATGGCTCTTGACCCAGGCTTACTTGAGATTCTTGCCTGTCCTGACGATAAAGGTCCGCTCCGATACTTCGCGGAAGAGAACCTTCTCTACAACCCGCGTCAAGGTCGCTCCTACCCCATACAAGACGGGATTCCTGTGCTGCTTATCTCGGAATCAACACTTGTGACCGAAGACGAACAAAAACGACTTGATGCTCTGATGGGAGAAGAGACAGGTAACCGGAGTTCTGAGAGCTGACGTGAACAGCCGACCCGACTCACTTGGCATGCAGGAAGCGACACTCGACCTGCCCGACCAAATTGAACGGTCAGTAGTTGAAGCTCGCCAACTCGATGGACTCCCGAACGCTTCAGCCATTGATCAAGTAGTGGTGCTCGGTATGGGTGGCTCTGGTATAGCGGGTGACATCGTCGAAGCTATAGCTGGTCCCCAAATGACAATTCCAGTGGTGGTTAGCAAGGGATATGAATGCCCGCACTTCGTGGGTCCACGAACTTTGGTGATGGTCGCATCATTTAGTGGTGAAACCGAAGAAACGCTGCAGGCCGTATCAATGGCCCATGATCGAGGCGCTCAGATATTTGCGGTGACCTGCGGAGGTACGCTCGCTCGTTTGACTGGAGAGTGGAGCGCAGTATTGCATCATGTTGACTCAACGATCCCCATGCCTCGTTGCGCTGTCGGCGCCATGTCGATCCCATTGCTGGTTGCCCTCGACCTGATAGGAGTGATCAATGGTGTGGATGAGCAAATCGATGAGGCCGTAGCAACACTTCGGCGGCGTTGCGTCTCGATAGGAGAAGGGGCTGATGTTTCGAAGACGATCGTGACAGAAATAGGCTCACGGATACCGCTTATATATGGGGGAGGGAAGCTTGGAGAAGTAGCAGCGGCTCGTTTCAAGAATCAGATCAACGAAAACGCGAAATCGCCCGCATTCTTCAATTCACTCCCTGAAATGTGTCATAACGAAATGGCCGGTTGGGGAACAGCTGACACCCCAAAAGAACTGAACATCGTGCCAATACATCTTCGACACAGCTACGAACATCAACGTTTAGCTTCACGCTTCGATTTTAATGAAACCCTGCTGAGCAAAGACGGGGGCCATGTAACAACGGTTCGAGCACAAGGAGAGTCGCCGCTCTCTCAGCTGTTTGATCTGATTCTCATCGGAGATCAGACTTCCTTAGAGTTAGCAGCCATACATGGACAAGACCCAGGACCAATCGACGTCTTGACAGAATTGAAGCATCAGCTAGCTCAATGAACATCGCGATCGGATGCCCTACATACAGGTAGGATCTGAAATGTCGCGCCTTAACCCCCAATGGGCGCCAAAGCCAACAGGAGCGCCGTATGGCACCCAACAGCTCTATCGACGGAGACTACAAAGTCGCTGATCTGAGCCTTGCTGAGTCTGGCCGAAAGCAGATTGAGCTAGCGGAAGAAGAAATGCCGGGATTGATGGCGCTGCGGGCACAGGGACATGATTCTCAGCCGCTAGAGGGTGCGAGAATCATGGGCTCGCTTCACATGACCGTCCAAACGGCGGTCTTGATCGAAACACTTGTGGATTTAGGCGCAGAAGTACGTTGGGTGTCATGCAACATCTTCTCAACTCAAGATGACGCCGCCGCGGCGGTGGTGGTCGGCAGGACCGGGAACATCGATGACCCCAAAGGCGTCCCTGTATATGCCTGGAAGGGTGAAACTTTAGAAGAGTATTGGTGGTGCACCGAACAAGCCCTGAACTGGCCTGATGAGAGTGGACCAAACCTGATTCTTGACGACGGTGGCGACGCGACGTTGCTGGTTCACCTTGGAGCGAGATTTGAAGCCGAAGGAGCTATACCAGCCGCAGAAACAGCGACCTCGCACGATGAAGAAGAGATCCTCAAACTCCTCGCAACGGTGGCCGAAAACAGTCCAAACTTTTGGTCCGACATGATCGTCAATATTCGAGGTGTGTCAGAAGAAACGACTACTGGTGTCCACCGGTTGTATGAGATGGTCGAACGTGCCGAATTGCGCTTTCCCGCGTACAACGTTAACGACTCTGTCACCAAGTCAAAGTTCGACAACTTGTATGGCTGCAGACACTCGCTCATTGACGGAATAAATAGAGCCACTGACGTCATGCTCGGCGGCAAACTCGCTTTCGTAGCAGGATACGGTGACGTAGGTAAAGGCTGCGCTCAATCTTTACGAGGTCAAGGTTGTCGAGTTGTTGTCGCCGAAATTGATCCCATCAACGCGCTCCAAGCAGCGATGGAAGGATTCGAAGTAGACCGATTAGACAACGTCATTGGTGACGTGGACATCTTCGTCACAACCACAGGGAACCGAGACATAATTTCCGCTGACCATATGGGGGCGATGAAACACAACGCCATCGTTTGCAACATCGGTCATTTCGACAATGAAATAGATATGTCCGGACTCGAAAAAATGTCTGATGTTCAGAGGCGAAACATTAAACCGCAAGTCGATGAATACATCTTTCCGAGCGGGAACAGCATCCTCGTCTTAGCTGAAGGACGACTTGTCAATCTAGGTTGCGCTACAGGTCATCCAAGCTTCGTCATGTCGATGAGTTTCACTAACCAGGTACTGGCTCAAATAGAGCTACACGAAAAGGCAGATGCATTAGACAACGATGTCTATCTCCTACCGAAACGCTTAGACGAAGAGGTAGCGAGGCTTCACCTTGACAAACTTGGAGTGAAGTTGACAAGCCTTACTCCTGAACAAGCTCAATACATAGGGGTCCCGGTAGACGGGCCGTTCAAGCCCGATCATTATCGGTACTGAGTTCGGACTCAATAAGAACCAAGCGACCCTCGGGAGTACCAGCACGCCGGTAGCCTTGGGATAATGGCCGTGTTTCAAAAACTTCTGCGTGCCGGCGAAGGGAAAAAGATTCGAGCGCTTGAATCGCTGGTCCCTGAAGTCAACGCCGTAGAAGCTGACTACGAGAAACTTTCTGACGATGAACTACGTGCCAAGACGGGTGACTTCAGGCTCGAAATTGACCGTGGAGCGGAACTCAACGACATATTGATTGATGCCTTCGCTGTGACTAGAGAAGCGGCACGACGAGTCCTCGGCCAGCGGCACTACGACGTCCAGCTAATGGGCGGTGCAGCGTTGCATTTTGGGTGGGTCGCCGAAATGAGAACGGGTGAAGGCAAGACACTTGTGTCAACGCTTCCGGTATACCTCAATGCACTATCAGGTAAAGGCGTGCACATTGTTACCGTCAACGACTATCTCGCGACACGCGACGCCGAATGGATGGGACGCGTCCATCAGTTCCTTGGACTCGAAGTTGGGCTCGTCATTCCAGGTCAAACAGACCCTGAGGTGAAACGTGCCCAATACGCGGCAGATATCACCTACGGCACTAATAATGAGTTCGGGTTTGATTACCTGCGCGACAACATGGCCCCAGTAAAAAACCAGCAAGTTCAACGTGGTCACAACTATTGCATTGTCGACGAAGTTGACTCGATCCTTATCGACGAAGCCCGAACGCCCCTGATTATTAGTGGCCGACTAGCGGATGCAGCGAAGCTATACGGGCAGTTCGCACAAATAGCGCGGACTATGACTCGTGATGTGGACTATGAAGTCGAAGAAGATAAACGGAACGTAGCGGTCCTAGAGCCGGGAATTGAAAAAGTCGAACGCGCCCTAGACATCGACAATCTGTACGACCAGGTGTCCTCGAATCTTGTTCACCAAATGAGCGCGGCACTCAAAGCGAAAGAGTTGTACCGCCGCGACCGTGACTACGTCATCCAAAACGGTGAGGTGCGAATTGTTGATGAGTTCACTGGCCGCATCCTTGAGGGGCGTCGATGGAGCGAGGGCCTTCACCAGGCAGTTGAAGCCAAAGAAGGAGTCAATATAAAAGCGGAAAATCAGACGCTGGCCACAATCACCCTCCAAAATTACTTCCGCCTCTACGACAAACTTGCGGGGATGACAGGTACGGCGACGACCGAAGCGGCTGAGTTCGGTAACACCTACGGATTAGATGTTGTGCAAGTCCCGACGCATCGGCCGGCGAAAAGAAAAGATCACGCCGACCTGATTTATAAGACGGAATCTTCAAAAATCAACGCTGTTGTCGATGACATCGAAGAAAGAAGAACCACAGGGCAACCAATCTTGGTCGGAACGGTCAGCGTCGAAAATAGTGAAAAGATTTCCCGGGCGTTAGATCAACGCGGGATCACACACAACGTTCTCAACGCTAAAGAACACCATAGAGAAGCTGACATTGTCACCCAAGCAGGACGTTTGGGTGCAGTCACTGTCGCTACCAACATGGCTGGTAGAGGTGTTGACATCCTCCTAGGAGGCAACCCCGAAGGACTCGCTCGTCAAGACTTGTTCCGAGATGGGAAAGACCCCGATGACGAAGCTCACAGCGGAGCATTCGCGGCGAGAGTTGCAGAACACCAACCGAACTGCACAGCGGAAGGCGAGAAAGTTCTAGAGGTTGGAGGACTTTATGTTCTTGGCACCGAACGCCATGAATCTCGCCGAATCGATAATCAGTTACGAGGACGTTCCGGACGACAAGGAGATCCAGGGGAAAGCCGATTTTACTTGTCTCTTGAAGATGATCTCATGCGACTGTTCGCAACTGGGGCGATGAATTGGGTTATGGACCGAGCGTTGCCTGATGACACGCCTATTGAAGCCAACATGGTCACAAAAGCTATTGAACGGGCTCAAAATACCGTCGAACAGAAGAATGCTGAAGTGCGAAAAAACGTTCTCAAGTACGACGAGGTGATGAACGAACAACGCAAAGTGATTTACGCACGGCGCTCTCAAATTCTTAATGGTGAGGACCTGAGGCAAGAATCCTTGGAGTACATCGAATCAGCGGTTGGTCAAGTAGTCGACCAATTTTGTGTTGATGAGTCGAGTTCTGAATGGGACATAGAGGCAATGCATGCCGAAATTGTTAGCTATTGGCCCACCGAACTTGACGCCAAAGCCATGGCAAGAATGACTGATGTAGTGACGCTCGAGCACACACTCGTTGATGACGCTGTCCAATATTTTGAGGGTCGAGAGACTGAACTTGGTGAATCCACGATGCGTGAAGTGGAACGACAAGTGCTCCTTCGGATTATTGATCAACGTTGGCGCGAACACTTGTACGAAATGGATTATCTGCGTGAAGGGATACACCTTCGAGGGATAGGCCAGAAAGACCCGGTGGCTGAATGGCAGCGAGAAGGGTTCGAAATGTTCTCGTCAATGCTGGGGTCTGTTTATAGGGACTTCGTTAAGTACGCCATGCATGCGGAAGTAGTGACGGCAGATGACCAACGGAACCGTACTGACGGAGTTAACTACTCATCTTCAGATAGCAGTCCAAAACTAAATGCAGCCGTCGCGCCGCCGAAGGCGCCTGTCCCAAGCCAGACGGCCAAGCAAAGTCAGGTGGTACGGACTGAAGAGGAGAAAATTGGTCGTAACGATCCATGCCATTGTGGGTCAGGTAAGAAATTCAAGCACTGCCACGGCCGTTGAGTATCGAGATTCCTAATGTCAGACAAATCAGAGATTTTTGAAGAGCTTGAACGTCGTGTAGCTGAGGCACACGTCTATTTGGGAATTGATCAAGCACGTGAAGAATTGACTCAACTTGAGTCGCGGGCGGCAAGTCCCGATCTTTGGGATGACCAAGATGAGGCTCGGAAGATAACTGGCCGGCTGGCGAACGTCAGGGACGATATTGATCGATGGGAAAAGGTTCGCAGTGAATTAGATGACGCAGCAACCCTTGAGGTCTTAGCGAGAGAAGAAGACGATGAATCGGTTGATGGGGAGATCAATTTGGCGATTTTGTCGCTGGAACAACAGCTCGATGACATTGAACTTTTGGCGTTGTTCAACGGCGAGCACGATGAGAATGATGCCGTATGCGAAGTTCACTCAGGTGCGGGGGGTACAGATGCTTGCGACTGGGCTGAGATGGTGCTTCGGATGTACCTACGTTGGGCCGAAAGCAAGGGGTTCTCGATAGAAATCCAGGAGGCAACCGACGGTGGGGAGGCGGGAATTAGTTCAGCTACATTCATCGTCAAAGGTCGATTTGCGTTCGGTTTCTTGCAGGCTGAGCGCGGCGTCCATCGACTAGTCAGAATTTCGCCGTTTGATCAGCAAGCTCGACGCCACACAGCCTTCTGTTCGTTGTCTGTTGTGCCATTTTTCGATCAGGTTTCCGATGAGGTAGTGATTGACGAGAAAGATCTTCGGATTGATACATATAGATCGTCAGGCGCCGGAGGCCAGCATGTCAATGTCACTGACTCAGCAGTGCGAATTACTCATCTCCCGACCGGCACCGTGGTTGCATGTCAAAACGAACGTAGCCAGCATCAGAATAAGGACAGGGCGATGCAAATGTTGGCGGCGAAGTTGGCTGACTTGCAGAGACAAGAACGTGAAGCTGAACTGAATGAACTAGCAGGTGAGCAACGCGACGTGGCCTGGGGAAATCAAATTCGGTCCTACGTGCTGCATCCCTACCAGCAGGTAAAAGATCTCAGGTCCAATCTAGAAGTAGGGAACGTCGAGGCTGTTTTGGATGGAGACCTTGATGCGCTGATGGAAGCATTTCTGCAGTGGCAACGTAGCCAGCGAGACTCTGAATTGGAGACCTAAGATCCTTTGAGTTGCTGACGCTACCTGCAGCTAATCCTGTCGTACGCTGGGGATGTCTCGTATCGGTTCAAAAAGTTTTGCTGGCGGGGCCTCTTCATATGATTCGCCTCGACAATGTCACCAAAATCTACAAAGGGGAAACTCGCGCTGTTGACGGAGTCACTCTGAACATCGAAAAAGGTGAGTTCGTCTTTTTGGTTGGTGAATCAGGTTCAGGAAAGTCGACAATGCTGCGGTTGTTAACTGCTGAGGAAGCCGCGACTGGGGGGCAAGTTCATGTGGCTGGGAAAGACCTCGCTCGGATAAGTAGTTGGAGGGTTCCCTATCTTCGGCGCAACATCGGATCAGTATTTCAAGACTTTAAATTGCTGCCTCAAAAGACGGTGTATGAAAACGTCGCCTTCGCACTGGAAGTAATTGGACGTCCGAGAAATATCATCACGACCCAAGTCCCAGCAATTCTTGAGCTAGTCGGATTGTCTAACAAACAGAAAAGTTTTCCAGATGAACTTTCTGGAGGTGAACAGCAGCGAGTGTCCATAGCTCGTGCCTTCGTCAACCGGCCATTGATTCTGTTAGCTGATGAACCCACCGGAAACCTTGACCCCAATACAGCCCAAGAAATCATGCGTCTTTTGGATCGGATCAATCGAACCGGCACCACTGTGGTTATGGCCACCCACGATCAAACCATCGTTGATCAGATGAGACGTCGAGTGGTTGCTCTTCACGCAGGCCAAGTTGTTCGAGATGAACAGCAGGGAGTGTACGCATAACCGTGGCGGGCTTCTTAGGCCGCGCCGGGTATTTCACTCGAGAAACCTGGCTCAATGTTCGCCGTAATCTGACCTTGACAGTCGCCGCTATTTTGACGGTAGCTGTGGGTGTCATGTTGGTTGGGTTGGGTTTGATGGCTCGATATGCGAGCTCTAACGCTCTGGGTCGCTGGCAGGGAGGGGTCCAATTCGAGATTTTCATGGAACCCGATATAGCTGGTGGTCAAATTGATGCTCTTGGTGAAGAACTGAGAATTCATCCTGACATAGAACGAATTCAGTACGTCACACAGGACCAAGCCTTCGCACTACTAGAAGAAATGTTGGTCGATGAACCTGAACTATTAGCGGAGATTTCAGTAGAGAGTCTCCCTTCTTCATATCGAGTTGTTCCTCGGATCGCCGAAGGCGAAATCATCGAGTCATTAGCCGCGCAATTTCGACAACGACCGGGTGTTTACTCCGTAGAGACGGGTAGGCAGCAAGTGGATGCGATTCGAGAATGGTTCAACTCGTTTCGTTGGATCGTTTTACTCATGTCAATCGTTCTTGCCGCAGCGAGTGCTCTGCTGATTTTCAACATGATCCGCGTAGCGATGTTCGCGCGACGTCGAGAAATTGAAGTGATGAAGCTGGTTGGTGCAACGAATAGTTTCATCCGGCTGCCGTTTATTCTTGAAGGCATGCTCCATGGTCTCGCTGGCGGTCTTGTGGGAGCCGTGGCAGCTGGCGCACTGCGAAACCACGTCGAAGAACTTTTTGGTCGCTCAGAAATATTGGCGTTCTTCCGTTCGTTCACTGTCACTTCAGGGCAATTCACTACCGCGACTATTGCAACGGTTTTGATGGGAGTGATTGTGGGTGCATTGGGTTCAGCTTTCGCTGCTGGCCGCTTCTTAGATGTCTGATAACGGACTCGAAGTTGACCAGGTCTTTTGCTACGGCACCCTGCTACCTGGTCAAGAACGATGGGAGTTCTTGGCACCGTTCGTGGTGGCGCATGAACCAGACCAAATCGCGGGACGTTTATATGACACCGGGCTGGGTTATCCCGCTGCCTTCTTTGACCGTGTCGGAGTCATTCACGGAGTTCGATTTCGGCTTGACCCAGCGCGACTGGGTGAGGCGCTGTCGTTACTCGACGAAATTGAAGGCGCCGTGGAAGGCCTGTATCACCGAGTAGCTGTTGTCACAGCAACGGGGGTGCAGGTGTATGCCTACCAGTACGGAGGAGAAGGAGTAGGTCTTACAAATTTGCCCGATGGCAACTGGCTCGCTCGATGACCTCGCGAGTTACAGTGTTCGACGTTGCCGTGACCTAATGGCCGGCCTAAAGGAAATCGATGCCAGAATTCAAAACCCTTCGCTACGAAGTCGCTGACCATACCCTTACCTTGACGATGAATCGGCCAGAGCGTTTGAACGCGTTCAACAGTCAGATGCAACGTGAGTTTCTTGAGGCACTTGAACATGCCGACTCCGATGACGAAATTCGAGTTGTAATTGTCACCGGTGAAGGTCGCGGATTTTGTGCTGGTGCCGACCTAGAAAAGGGTGCCGAAACATTTGACTATGACGGTCAAACCGAAGAAGCCAAAACTGAACGAGCTTCGAATGAAGGTCGCCAAGGCGGAGGTAACGCGTGGCTCCGCGACGGTGGTGGGCTTCTTTCCCTACGACTTTACGAATTCAACAAACCAATAATCGCAGCTATCAATGGCCCCGCCGTGGGAGTTGGAGTCACGATGACTCTGCCGATGGATATTCGTTTGGCATCCACCGCTGCACGAATCGGGTTTGTTTTTAGTCGTCGTGGAATAGTCCCCGAAGCCTGCTCTTCGTATTTCTTGCCACGAGTGGTTGGTGTTAGCAAAGCGCTTGAATGGGCATATAGCGGGAAAGTATTCGACGCCGAAGAAGCGCTTGCAGGGGGCCTAGTTCGTAGTATCCATGAACCCGAAGATCTGATGCCCGCTGCGCGGGCAATTGCTTCGGAAATAGCTACCAACACCTCCGCGATTTCTGTGACGATGATTCGACACATGATGTGGCGGATGCTTGGAGCTGATCATCCAATGGAAGCTCACAAAGTCGACAGTCGAGGCATCTTTCACCTAGGACAAGGAGCTGATGCCCATGAAGGGGTTGTTTCTTTCTTAGAGAAGCGAGCACCGGACTTCACTCTGAAAACTAGCGAAGACATGCCCGAATTTTTTCCATGGTGGGATGAACGACACTTCGAGTGACCAAATACGGGTCGTACATCAATTAACTTGGCTTGATGGCTGAGCACGTTTTAGATCTTTCCACTCGTTTCATTGATTCTGGCCGAGTTGATGGCCCTCCCAATCGCGTTTCTCATGAATTAAGCGAACTTGCCGATGACGTCGCCCTAGTCGAAGCGTTCAGCCATGTAGTGGTGGTCCGCACCGACGAAGGGCTTATCGCTTTCGACTCAAGTGGCCCCGCCAGCGGAACTCGAGTCTTGGAAAGTTTGAGAGGATGGAGTAAAGAACGAATCCACACCCTCATCTACACCCACGGCCATATAGATCATGTTGGGGGGAGTAGCGCGATCGCGGCAGAAGCGGAACAATCAGGACACGCTGCCCCCACGGTAATCGGTCACGAAAATCTGCCGCGGAGACTGAGTCGTTATAGAGCAACGAACGGCTACAACAAGGTCATTAACGCACGACAATTTGGCGGTTTACCGGTCTCAGCCCTCGAAGGGTCAGCAGGACAACGGCCTTTCGTTCCGGATGGAACCCTCGATGTCACTGTCGATTACGACCAAATAATGAACACATCTGTTGGTGGAGTGGAATTAGAGCTTCGTCACGCGATGGGAGAAACCGATGACCACACTTGGACTTGGTTGCCGCATCAAAAAATGATTTCTGCTGGTGACCAGTTCATATGGAATTTCCCTAACTGCGGCAACCCACAAAAGGTCCAAAGGTATCCGTTGGAGTGGGCTCGTTCGTTGCGCGAAATGATGGCTACAGATGTCGAATTGTTTGTCCCCGCACATGGGCTCCCCATCACAGGTCACAACCGCATTCTTTCTTGTTTAGAAATAGTTGCTTCTACTCTGGAACAACTTGTTGAAGATGTTGTTTCCGCGATGAACTCCGGAGCGACTCTGAACGACATCGTCTCATCGGTTGAAGTCGACCCAGAACTGCTTGAGGTTCCTTACTTGAGGCCCCTTTACGATGAACCAGAATTTGTTATTCGCAATATTTGGCGCCTGTATGGCGGATGGTGGGATGGCAAACCCTCGCATCTCAAACCGGCCGCAGATTCTGTGTTGGCAGCTGAAATTTCTGAATTGGTAGGTGGAGTGTCTGCTCTTGCCGAACGGGCTCGGCATTTGGCAGATGCGGGAGAGTTCAGAATCGCATGTCACTTGATCGATATGGCGAGCGACGCAGCCCCGGACGCGAACGACGTGCATGAGATTAGGGCATCGATTTATTTGGACCGAAGAGCTGCGGAATCTTCTCTGATGGCAAAGGGTATTTTTGAGTCAGCTGCCAACGAGTCGCGACAAGCCGCTGGCCAGTCAATCGAATCACGACGACGAGCGTTATCGCTTGAGGGATGAGTGGTTCAGTAGTTGTTGCAGCAGATAGAGCGACGCGACCGGACGTAGAGAGGATTCTTGGGTCAGGAACCTGGACATTTCTCCGCAACGATCGTTGGGTTGCGAAATATGAGGTTGAGAGCGAAGAAGTAGCTAGGAGTCTGGTTGTTGAATTGAGAGACAATCAGCATCCTGCAGTAGCGGGCCCACCAGATTCAGACCGAGCCGTGGCCTGGAATAATTGGAATCGCCCAACGCCAGTCGGTGAGACGGCTGAAGTGTGTTTTCCTTGGGTGGCTTCTGACGCCGAAACGGTTGTTGAAATAGATCCCGGTTTAGGGTTCGGTGCGGGAGATCACCCTTCCACTCGATTGCTATTGGAGGAACTAGCAGTCCGAATCAAGGGAGGGGAATCAGTACTAGATGTTGGATGTGGGTCAGGTGTTCTGGCCGTGGCCTCAGTTTGCTTTGGGGCGGGGAATGCTTTCGGACTCGACGTTAATGAGGCCGGCTTGTTAGCAGCACAGGCGAATGCCCGCAGAAATCGAGTTGCTGACAGCGTCCAATTTTCATCGATCCTATTGAGCGATATCAAAGATAAATATGACGTTGTAGTTGCCAACATCCATGACGAGATTCTTCGTCGATTGGCTGGTGATCTCGTCGCCCGTATAGCGCCAGGTGGATGGCTCGGACTTAGTGGGGTGTCACCAGGCCAAGTTTCACGTCTCCGTTCTGCATTCTCAAACATTGACTTTGAGGACGTTAGAGAGATGCAGGAGTGGAATGCACTGATAGGGCGGGTCAATATCGAATATCCTAAAAGTGTTCAAGAAGGTGACCACGACGGCTGGAGAACGTAATGCATGTAGGAATGAGCGTCATATTTCAAAATCCGGGAGAGCGACTCCCAGACCAGCAGGTTTACCAACAGGATCTGGCGCTGGCGTTACAAGCTGAAGGTCTTGGATTCGATTCTGTTTGGAGTGTCGAACATCACTTCACCAGTTACACCATGTGTCCAGATGTGCTGCAGTTCTTGACTTATATGGCCGGGGCCACACAATCGATCCAATTAGGCTCGATGGTCTGTGTTTTGCCATGGCACGATCCGTTGAGAGTTATTGAGCAGATATCAATGTTGGACAACCTGTCAGATGGTCGTCTAATTCTTGGGTTGGGGAGAGGCACAGGCAAGGTCGAATTTGACGGATTTCGCACCGAGATGGCTTCAGCTCGTCTTCGTTTCAAAGAGTCAACCGAGATGGTTCTTAACGCGATGGAAAATGGGTATGCGGAGTATCACGGCGAAGTTATAGATCAACCACGAGTTGATATTCGACCACGACCAGTCAAGTCGATGCGAGGAAGAGCCTACGCTGCGGCAGTCTCACCAGATTCAGCTCGGATAATGGCCGAGATGGGTGTTGGTATCTTGATAGTTCCCCAAAAACCATGGAAAGCGGTTCGCCAAGAACTTCAGGATTATCGAGAGGTTTATCGCGACGCCAATGGAGAAGAACCACCACCGCCGATGGTCGCAGGATGGACGTTTGTCGACGAAAATGCTGATCGTGCCGAAGAGAAAGCACGTGAATTTATCGGCGGATACTGGGACACCATCATCGATCACTATGAATTCGACAAGCCTCATCTGAAGGACACCCCCGGCTATGAACATCACGGTCAAATGTATGACCGACTGAAAGCACCTGGTGGTTTAGAAGTGATGACCGATTTCTTTGTTGACCTTCAGTTGTGGGGAACTCCCGAACAGGTTTACGACAAGATTGTCAATCTGCAAGAGCAGACCTTTATGGACGGTTACATGGGCGTATTCAGCTTTGCTGGGATGGAGCATGAGGAAGCTGATCGGAACATGAAGCTTTTCGCTCGAGAGGTCATGCCCGAGTTGCAGGCATTAGCTCCTGTGCATGAACGCCTAGGACTCCCCGCCTAACCTGTCATTGGCTCGTGTTTTGCGGTCGAGAAGTGTTAGCAACAGGCCTCCAGTGGCGAAACAGGAAGCCAAGACAAGAGTGGGCTGAAAAGAACCTGACGAATCTGCGATTATTCCGCCTAATTGCGGACCAACGGCTAGTCCCGCACCAAAGACAATCGTAAGTACTGCGTAGGCGGCGCCGAATGCTTCTGCTGATAAGTGACTGCTTACTTCGGCTGTGATGTTGACCACAACTCCGGTGAAAGCCATTCCGAACAGTAAGGTCGAAAAAGGTGCGGCGACTGGGTGGCCAGTAGCGATTAGAGCGCAGCTAATGGTGAGACAAGCGAATGACACCAGTTGAGCGGAGTTCCTTCCGATGCGGTCACTCAGCCACCCCATGATTGGTCCGCCGAGCGCTAGGCCGAGGCCAATCAGCGCAAATGTGAGCGATGCAGAACGTTCTTTGAAACCTGCGTCTTCTTCAAGCAAGGCTGCCGAGAAGGTCATAGCCAGAGAAACGCCGACTGCAAATAGCCCATAGGTCACGCAAAGGTTGAGCCATCCAGGTACTTGTTTAAGGGCGGTAGGGCTTAGACCGGCGTTGGAAGCTGAATCAGTAGAAGTTCTGATGGTTAGAGCTAGCAACACGAGGGCAGCGACTCCGACAATGGTTTCGAGTCCATAGACCGACCGCCAGTCGGTAATGACGGCATCAAATACACAAGCTGCAATAAACCCCAGCCCTACTCCAGTAGTGACCCACCCGATGGCGAGACCTCTTCGATCTGGACCCAGGAGGTTGGTAGCGAGGGCTGGGGTGGTGATCCAGACGCCAGCAGCGCTAAACCCGGTCAAAAAGAGCGCTAATAGAGTAATGAAACTGTTCGGCGACCAGCTGAGCAGAAGTAAGCCGACCACCACACCAGCTAGCCCGTATTTAGCTGTTTTGATGAGGCCGACGCTTCCGATTGTGAAAGCGACTAGGAGAGAACCAATGAGATAGCCAACCAGGTTCAGCGAACCGATTCCACCAGCGACAGTGTTTGATAGCCCGAAGTCATCACGAATTTCGATGTAGAGAACTGAATAGGTGAATCGCCCAAAGGATTGAGATACTGCTGTGGCCGTTACTAGAGCAGATAACGCAACAAGATTTTTCACCCTTGAGGCCACGCAACTTTCGATGTGGGTGGGCGGGTTCCATAGATGGTTTCGGTGGATACGACTCTGCGTGGTGATTTTGGATTAGCAAAGCTGGCGACGTCTTGGTAAATGACCTCGCGGTCGTTGTCATCTCCGAAAAAGCGTTCCTTCATAGACCCCAGGGAATCAAAACTCACGAGAGCGAATCCGTCAATTTCAGGGCCATTCAGAGTACGTACAACACTGAGTTGGGTGTAGTCCCACATTCCAGGGTGATGTCGAAGGGCCAAGGACGCATGAACGTCTCGCCAATGGGCATCGGACTGCTCGTGAGTAAGGTCCGGGTGGTGCAGCAGAGGAAAAATTGCCGTGACACCAGGTGAGGCGACACCGGTTTCGGTGCTGGCGTCTCGTTCGCGAATAACGCGACTAAATATGAGATACATGCCCTCTTCGGCTGCTGGCTCGAGATCTTGAGGACTGTCAGTTACGCATCTGACCATCGTTCGAAATGGCAGCTCCCGTTCGTCATTCGGGTCAGCTAAATAACAGACGCCATCTAAACGACGGGACGCCTCAATTGCTGCCTCGGTGTCATTGCCTACAGCGACTAGTTCCAACATCTAGTCAGTCTCGCACGTCCTCCTAATGGAGTGTGCAATTCGGCTGTTCTTTAGAAACGACCTGCGATCGTTAGGAGTAACTATCTTCCTTGGAATTTTGGATCGCGTTTATCTAAGAAGGCGGCGACCGCCTCTTTAGTGTCTTGGGTGTAGAAGTTCACCGTTTGAGCCAGTCCTTCTGCTTCCAGTGCTGACTTGAAGTCATTGCTGGCGTTGAGAGTCAGCATGCGTTTTGTCATGGCCAACGCCAAAGGTGGTCCAGCCGCGAGACGGTCAGCCCAATCTTTGGCCTCAGAGTCCAGCTGGTCATGAGGTACGACCTTGTTGACAATGCCGAACTCCGCTGCTTGTTCAGCAGAAATAACGTCAGCGAAGAACGCTAACTCTTTTGCTCGATGTAACCCGATGAGTCTGGGGAGGACCCATGTGCCACCAAAGTCGACGCTTAAACCGCGCCGGGCAAAGATTTCGCTGAACCGAGCCTGGTCGCTTGCCAGAATTAAGTCGCAGGCCAGCGCCATATTCATACCGGCCCCAGCCGCGACCCCGTTTACCTTTGCGATGACCGGAACCATAATCGAGTAGAGAGCTTCGACCGTCTGGTGGATCAGGTTCATAGATATGAGTTGATGTCGATCGCGTCCCTGTCCTCCAAGATCGGCCCCACTGCAGAACGCATCACCGGCGCCAGTCATGATGACGGCGCGTACTTCAGGGTCGACTGCTAGAGCATTCCAGGTGTCGCGCAATTCGTCCCACATGACAGCATCAGCAGCGTTCTTTTTTTCGGGACGATTCATTGTGACAGTCACGACACCGTTGTCGGCGACGTCGATGATCAGAGTTTCAAGCTCTTTTGAGTTCATGAGGTCACCATAGGCCTTAACGCAACTCTTGTGCTCTTAGAAGCCGCCTGCTTTCTCACTCAAGTCAGCAAAAAGGGGAGCAAGGCATCGAGGAAGCCAGAGGTGTTTTGCCCGTGAACATTGTGGCCGCTGTTTGGGACCGTTTTGAGTTCGCCGTTAGGTAAGGCTTGAACGAAGCGTTCTGCCGCCTCAGCAGAGAGTACGTTCGAATCGGCACCCCTAATGATTAACGTTGGCTGAGCTATATGAGCGGTGTCGTTAATAGAGAATCGATCGCTTTGTTCTCGTTGACCTTGTGTTGTCGCAAGGCGTGGTCCATGGTCTCGTTTACTCACGAACCTTCCGTCAGCTCGTTCAAGAAGGTTGTATTTCACAGTCCGTTCTATGTGTTCTCTAGATCGGTACGGGTCGTACTTTTGAACGTTCTGGATGAAATCTTCGAGGTCCTCGAATTCACGATTTTCTGTAACGAAATTTCGGATGCTTTTCGTTCCGGCTTCTGACAATTCAGGTCCGATGTCAACCAGAACTATCCGGTCCAGAAGATCTGGCTGTTCTATGGCGAGTCGTAGAGTGTTCATTCCTCCCATGGAGTGACCCAAAACGGTTACCGAATCAATATCGAGCTCGGATAGTACCGAGGAGGCATCAGCAGCCATGGCGTGTGATGAATAGTCGGCATCGCGAGCCCATTCGCTGTCACCGTGACCTCGCTGATCTAGTGCGATGACGTGAAATCGATCTGCTAGGTGGAGGCTGACTAAATCCCAAGAGTGCGCTGATTGATTACCGCCATGAAGTAAGAGCAAATTTGGCAGTGATGGGGCGCCCCACTCTAGGAAGTGGAAGCGTTGATGCCGAGCGACAACATTGCTGGAAACATATCTGACCTTTTTGTCGTATTGGATACCTAGGTCATCAGCGCTTTCGCAGAGACTGAAAAACTCGGGGGTTTTAGTCATGTCCAAGGGACTGTTTGATGAAGAAAACTCGTTGAGATAAGGCATGCCAGCTCAGATTCGACCCAGGTTCAAGTCGAAGTATCCCCGAGAAATATTTGCATGAAGAACATCAGTAGGGCCCTCGGCTAATCGAGTGGCACGGACTCGTCGAAATATAGATGCCAGTGGGTGAGATTCAATCAGTGCTTCTCCGCCTACGACTTGGATTGCTGTGTCCACTAGTTCCGCAATGGTTTCTGATGCCAAAACCTTTGAGGCCATCACTTCATTAACTGAGTTTTCGCCTGCATCTATTAGTCGCGCTGTTCGGTACACAGAACTACGTGCCGCAAAGGCTTTCGTTCGCATTCGGCCGAACTGGACACGAGTTGCATGATCTTTATTCGAAGGGTCGTTCGTCGATTCAATACGGTCGGCGACAAGGGCACAAACAAATCTGCATAAGCCGACGCAGTCTGCTGCTATTGCCATCCGAACGGCGTTGACTTGTTCGAGGGCTCTGGTCATTCCCGCCCCGGCTCCGCCAATCACGTGGCTCTTAGGGACCCGAACGTCTGTGAAAGTAAAACTTGCATGGTGGCTGCCGTCAACGGAGCTGAAACTGCGTTCTAGCGCCACTCCTGGTCTGCTGGTTTCTATCAGGATCATTGCGGGACCAACATCGTCGAGTTCGACCAAGGTGTTGATGAAATCAGCGTTTGAACCGCCAGTGACGTAGGACTTGGCGCCGTTGATGACGAGTTCTTCACCGTCGACTTGTCCCCAGGTATGTCGCTCAGCATCAGAAGGTTCGGTAAATCCGAAACCGCTGGTTGCTTCTCCGGCGAGATACGGCTCTAAAAACTTCTGTTTTATTTCCTCTGTAGCTTGAGCGAGTAACCCTGGATTCGGTCCGAAGATGCCAGGTAAATGGCCTACGTTTCTGCGTCCTAGAGCGTCGCGGGCGATGGTTAGCTCCACCGCTGTTGCTTCTAACCCACCGTATTCAACGGGCTGAGTGAGGGTGAAAACACCAGCACCTTTTGATAATTCTGTGGTTCGTAGCTGAACTTGCTTCGAGTTGGAAGCGCTGAATTCTATTTCCGACAATTGTTGAGCGAGAGTGTCTGCTTGTCGTTGAAGCTTGCTTTGTGCTTCGGTAAGAAAATCTGGCACCCCCGAACGGTAGCCGGAGAAACGGATTGAAGGACTCTTCGGTCTAATCTGCGGGGATGGAAAAACTTACTGGTAAGACCGCAGTCGTGACTGGGGCGGCATCGGGTATGGGTTTAGCGATGGCTCGACGCTTCGCCCTTGAGGACATGAATGTTGTGCTTTCCGACATAGATGAAGCGAAACTTGATGCTGCAGTCAACGAAATTCGAGGAGATGGAGGCAATGTTGAGGGAGTCGTGACCGATGTTGCTTTAGAAGCTGACAACGTCCAACTCCTAGACGCATCAATTGATGCTTTTGGAACTGTCGATGTTGTTTGTCTCAATGCTGGAGTACAAGGCTCGATTGGCCGCTCTTGGGCGCTATCTAACGAAGACTACAAGTGGACTCTGGGGATTCTTCTTGACGGAGTTATCCACGGAGTTCGCACCTTCGTACCCCATCTAGTAGAGCAAGACGAAGGCCACGTTGTAATCACCGCGTCGATAGCGGGACACATCTCTTCTCCTTTTGGGGCCCCATACAACATTGCTAAGCATGGTGTAGCGACGCTCGCTGAGACGCTCTTTCATGAACTGAAAGTTGAAAGATCAAATGTGGGTGTGACGTGTCTTTGCCCCGGATTCGTGAACACAAATATTGTCAACGCGACCGCAGCCCGAGAGAGTGGTGCTGTTGGCTCGGCAGTAGATGACAGGGGAGACCAAATGCTCGAACTTACGCAACGGG
>JASLTG010000007.1:31478-112313 GCA_030743005.1 Acidimicrobiales bacterium
TGAGCGGAGGGCTAGACCCTGAAGTTGTTGGCCAACAAGTTTTCGACGCTATCTCTAACAACCAGTTTTGGTTATTCACTGATGAAGATTGGGATGAACCAATAGCAGTGAGAGCTGACCAGATCGCTCAAAGAAGTGCTCCTCGTCTGCAACGGCCGTCACAACAATGACGGTTGCAACGGAAGTCACTTGTGTAACCGACAAGCAGGACCTTATGTGTGAGAGGGTGAGGCAACGTCTGACTACCAAACGGAGGCTCCTATGCGCTTAGGTATCTTCAGCGGTCCCGCTGGCAAACTGTTCAACGTCGAAGAAGCCATCACTGACGCTCGAGATGCTCAGGAGGCAGGATTCCCATCGTATTGGCTGCCGCAAATGCCTATGGGAGTAGACGCTTTGACTTCGCTAAGTCATATCGGCGCGGCAGTGCCTGACATCGAACTAGGCACCGCGGTTATCCCAACTTATCCTCGACACCCAATGGTTATGGCGCAACAAGCCCTCTCGGTTACATCAATCATCGGTGACCGTCTGGCGTTAGGTATAGGCCTATCCCACAAGCCAGTGATAGAGAAACAGTACGGATATGAGTTCGACAAGCCGGTGCGTCACCTAAGGGAATATCTTGAGGTTTTAAATCCGCAGTTACGAGATGAACCGGTCCGTTTTGAGGGAGAGACACTGACCGGTCGTAATCCGTCTTTAGGTCTCCAAGCTCCCGTACCGCAGGTCCTCGTAGCTGCCTTAGGTCCCCAAATGCTTCGGTTAACTGGGCGGTTAGCTGATGGCACCATCACTTGGATGACCGGAAACAAAACATTGGCAGAGTTAACCGTCCCCGAGATTTGTGGAGCAGCCGAAGAGGCGGAACGACCCAAACCACGTGTGCTTGCCGGCCTGCCGGTTCTATGCACTGACGACATCGACGCGGGAATGGAGAGAGCTTCGAAAGTTTGGCAAATGTACGGTACGTTGCCGAGCTATCGAGCGATGTTGGACCACGAGGGTCTCGCAGGTCCAGAAGAGATTGCCATTGTGGGCAATGAGGCAGAAATTAAGGACCGGCTTCAAGCAACTTTTGATGCGGGAGCTGATGACATTATTGTTGCGGAGTTCGGAGGGGACCCCGACCAGCGAGACCGGACTCGCGCAGCGCTCGCTGCGTTGCTGTAGACCGGAGCGCTTCTCGTCACAACAAACTGACTTAGGTCAGAACGAAGCCTTCGTAGTCGTTGTCTGCAACGACTTTCAATCGGTCGCGATATCGAGGCGCTCCGCCCCAATAGAGGAGATGTCGAGCTTGGCCGCCTCCATCAAGATTTGAGTTATAGCCGTTGAACCATGACTCGGTCTTACTCAGCAACAAGACGTTATACATCTCTTGGACGTGTTGACTCCAGTGATCTTCAGCTTCGGTGGTGCATTCAACTCGCGTTATTTCGTGGTCGAGGATGTATTGCACTAAATCAGTAGACCAGTCGACACCATCTTCTATGCCCCGCGGAAAGTTGGTTGATACTGAGCCTGCGGTGGGTCCAGCGAGCGTGAATAGGTTCGGAAACCCATGAATCTGAATACCGAGATAGGTGACTGGGTCGTTAACCCACCTATCGCGCAGAGTCTTGTTGTCGGTCCCTATGAACTCGATTCGGTCAAACGATCCCGTGACCGCGTCGAATCCAGTTGCATACACCAAGATGTCCACTTCATGTTCTTCGTGGGTGGTGAGGACACCTTTGGAAGTGATTCGTTCTATGGGAGTGTCGCGCAGGCAAACAAGACGAACGTTGTCTCGGTTATATGCCTCGTAATAGTTAGTTTCCATAGGTACTCGTCGTGTCCCGAAGCCATGATCGGTCGGAATTAATTTTTCCGCGGTCCACGGGTCATCAACGCGATCTCTGATTTTGTTAGCGATCCAAGCCGTGAACTCATCGTTAGCCGTCTGCTCGATCAACACGTCTCTGTAATTTCCGATCCATATTCCAAATCCGGGGGAGTTGTAGAGGTCCTCCCAAAATTGGTGCCGGTCATTGACTGAGACGTCAGATAGAGCGGTTCGGAGCGGTTCGTGAATGAAGCCTCCGGGAGTTCGCCGACACTGTTCGAAGATTTCGGAGTATCGAGTTTTGATAGCGGCCATTTCTTCAACGGAAATAGCGCTGTTGTGAAGAGGAGCACACCAATTAGGACGGCGTTGGAAGACAACAAGTTCGTCAACTTTGTCGGCTAGTTCGCCTATGACCTGGACACCTGTTGCACCGGTACCGATCACTCCGACACGTTTACCTTTGAAGTCCACGTCTGTCTTGGGCCAGTAATAGGTGTGCCATGCTTCACCTTCGAAATCTTCAACACCTGGAATAGTCGGCATAGTGGGTGCTGATAGAAGGCCAATGGCTGTCATGAGAAATCGAGTGGTTAAGGAACGGCCGTCTTCTAAATCAACTCTCCAACTCCGGCCTTGTTCATCCCAAACACATCGCATGACTTTGCAGCCGAACTGCATGTGCTGTTCAAGGGACAATTTGTCGACGACATATTCGAGATATTTCAAAGTTTCAGGTTGCGGGGCGAAGTGCTCGGACCAGTCCCACTCTTGAAGAATCTCGTCAGAAAATGAGTAGCCGTAACTCCAACTTTCCGAATCGAAACGGCATCCCGGGTATCGGTTCCAATACCAGGTACCACCCGGCCCACTTCCGGCTTCTACGACTGTGACATTCAGTTCTTTTTGTAGCAATCGATGGAGCGCGTAGATACCGCAAACGCCTGCGCCGATGATCACTACGTCATGATCGAGATGAGCGGTGTTTCCCATGACTAAATCGTAATTGAACGACCTTTGTTCATGTAGCTGCGGGCGTTACCTGGAATAAATCAACCCAAGACGTCGCTTTGCCATCTGCGCGGCATGATGGTGACTTTCGCTTCTTCGTGTCCAGGAAATGAATCGGCGTACTGGTTACCGAGTTCTTCGCCGAGGTATCGAATAGCTATGTCGCGGAGCAGATCATCTCTTCCTTGGGGAGATAATGCTTCGACTGTAACTTCACCTTCAGCTGTCACATAACGATACGGAAGCTGTTCATCTTGAACGCAAATAGTCGCTGCTCCATGGCGACGCAAAAGCACCGATTTGGCGGAGGCATAGGCCATAGCAATCTCAAAACCCAGATCGTTTGAGTAGCGGTACCAAACTGGGGCGCACAAGGGCCCCTTATCGGATCGTTCGATGGCTAGCACGCCCACTCGAACCTCGTTTAAGAAGCTGTCGCGTTCAGATGCTGTCATTTCTGCCATCAGGTCTCTTCCCTCTCGAGTTGCATAGCGAAGGGTAGTGCCGCGATCGCAAGTATGACGGTCCATCCCAAAGCCAAACGAATATCTCCTAAAGCTTCTGCTAGGGCACCAACTAGGGGTCGCGCTGTTGCCCCTAGGAGCCCGCTAACCCCGAAGACAACGCCAACCGTGAAACCGGTTCGCGAGTCACCACCAATCTTGCTTGCTATAGCCAAAGAAACTGGGAACAAGCCGAAACCGAAGGTCGCTATCGCCGTAACGGCGATTAACGAGGCTGCGCCAGATGTTTGGGAGAAGATCAGCACTGAACAAATGGTCCCAAAATTGGCACACACAAACAGTCTCCTTCCTCCAAACCGGTCGTAAATTCGTCCCCCCACCGGTTGAGCTACCACGCCAATAAACAGCATTGCGGTGAGTGTTGCGCCCGCCCTTACGTCAGTCCACCCTTCGTCCACCAACATTTTGACCACAAATGTGACGAAGCTATACAGGACTGTGTTCAATAAGCCGAAAGCGAGTGCCGCCATAATTATGGGTCGGCCAAGAGCGCCTCTGAGGAATGCTTCAGGGTTGGGGTTGCTCTCGGGAAGGTAAACCCAAAGACCTATTCCTGCGCCGATGATGGGGATGGCTACGATCACCATCGCCCAACGCCAATCAAGGGCTGCAATTGCGACCGTTGCGATAGCGGGAGCTAGGAAGTGGCCAACTGACCCTCCCCACCCGTGAATGCCGAGCATCCTCCCTCGATCTTCAGGGTAGGCATTGACGACAAAAGCGGTTGCTTGAGGATGGTACGCCGCGGCGCCTAGACCGCAGAGAAGGCTTACGACAGTGATGAACCAAAATGATGGTGCCACTGCCATTAACAGAAACCCAGTTCCTCCGACGAAGAAACCAAAGCTGAGAATAAGCTTTCGTTTTCCTTGTTTATCTGCAACATGACCAATGAGTGGTTGGAGCACACCAGTGAACAGAGTGAAAGCAAATGACAAGAGACCTAGCTCGGTGTAATCCAAGTCCCACTCGGTTGCGAGAGCGGGCAAGAATGCTGGAAGGACAGTGGCATAGAAATCATTGATGACGTGTACGCCAACAAAGGTCCCCAGAATGGCTCGAGGTGAACGCATTCTTACTGAGCGTCCGGAATGTTGGATATTAAGACAGAATCTTTTTCTAACCGCGAGATTTCGGAGTCAGTTAGCCCCATCTCAGCTAGTAGTTCACGGTTGTGTTCGCCTTGAAATGGTGGCAGTCCCGCATCAGGTAGTTCGCAGCCACTGAAAATCCAAGGAGGCGCAGGGACTCGGGCAGTTCCGCCAGAACGATCTTCTACCTCACGGATAGCGCCCCGTTCGATCGCCCATTCCGATTCTGCTATCTCGGAAACCGATCGAATGGTGCCTACCGCTAACCCAGCTTCGCTGACTTGAGCTTCGAGTTCTTCGATAGTCCTGAAAGTGAGCACCCAGGCTCGAATTTCTGCGAGTAAATCCTCCCAGTTGTCGCGACGAAATTGTGCGTTGATGAATCGAGGGTCGAGGAGTAGGTCGTTTCGTCGCATCATTGCGCAGTATCTCTGGAACACAAAGGTGGAAACTGGACTGGCGGCGATGGTTATTTTTTGGCCATCAGGTAGCTCGATGACAGGAGATTCGGGTGCGCTGAGGGCAAGGGGTTCACCTTCGACGTCGATACCTGAAAGTTCGTAGCTGACTCGGTCGTTGACGCTAAGAATCGAGGAGACCATAGCTACGTCAACATGTTGGCCTTCGCCGGTCTGATTTCGGTGAGTCAATGCCGCAAGGGTCGCGATTACACCTTGCAGACCGGTGTAAACGTCTGCGTGGTTGTAGGCATCGTTTTCGGTTCGAATTAAAGCGTCGCCGTAATGACGACCGATGATTTCGGTAAATCCAGCTTCGGCTTGAACGGTAGGAGCGAACGCTGGTCGGTTTCGCCATGGGCCTGACTGGCCGTATCCACTAATGGAAACCATTATGAGGTCGGGTTTGATTGCGGCTAACTGTTCGAAACCTAAACCGAAAAGATCGAGGGTGCCTGGCCGAAAGTTTTCAATAACGATGTCGGCTTCTGTGACGAGGTTTTTGACGATTTCTTGTGCTTCAGGGAAGTTGAGGTCCAAAGATATTGCTCGCTTACCGGCGTTCTGTTGAGCGAAGTAGAGAGACATTGGACCGACGTGGGGTTGCCCGCTTCGACCCGTGTCGGGAGCTGGGGGCTCAATCTTGATCACTTCAGCCCCTAAATCCCGTAAAGCTTTAGTGCAGTGAGGTCCGGCAAGAACTCGAGTGAAGTCGATAATCCGAATACCGGATAGGGGGGCTGTCATGTTCCCTGAAAGATGGCGGTGCCAGGGCCAGATTCGCTAAATGATTCCAGACCTCGTTGGAGATCTTCTGAGGCCCAAACTTTTTGGGCGGCGCTCTCTTGGGCTTGGTCAGCGGCGCGAACCCCTGTGTTAGAGGCGATAAGGGCGAGTTCTTTGATAGCTGCGTAGGCCACTGTTGGTCCCGCTGCGAGTTGTTGTGCCCATGACCGAGAAGCTTCATCGAGCGCGTCATCGGCGACGACGACGTTGATAACGCCCCAGCGTTCAAGCAGCTCGGGATCGTGTCTTCGGCCGAACATGGCTATTTCTTTGCCCCGTGCGGTTCCAGCTCGTTCTACGACCCTTTGGACACCCCCTAAGAGAGGCATAAGCCCAATAGAGGTCTCGACCAACCCAAGGCGAGACGAACTTGACGCCATTATGAAATCGCAAGCCAACGCTATTTCGAAACCGCCCCCCAGAGCTAATCCATGCACAGCAGCGATGGTGGGCAGAGGAATTGCTGCCAGTCGGTCAAGTACCTCAGTCGCAGATGCACCATCACGCCCGTCTGACCCGAAGCCATCCACATCTGCTCCAGCAGAGAAGTGTTTCATGCTGCTTCTTAGAAGAATTGCCCTAGCATCAGATTCGACGGCCCCTTCGAAAGCCTCCAATAGATCTTCGATGAAAGTTCCGTTGAGAAGGTTGTGAGGCGGTTTCGCCATTGTCACGATGGCTACTGCGCCATCGAGTTCAACTTGTACGTGCTCGGCTGCTTGATGCTGGGACACCATTTCCCCTTCAGGTCGGCTTTGGGAGTCTTACAGAGATGGGCGAGTGGCGCTCAAGCCCGCACTTCCGAGAGAGGCCCCTGGCCAGGATCGCTAATGATGGTTGGTTAGTCGTCGAATCCGACGAAGCTAGCTACTTCCTCGACTGCCCGTCTTGTTGATTTGACATCATTCGCGACGAAATCCTCGTCTGGGTATCCCATCGCGACACAGGTCATAATCACCTGATCTTCTGGAATGTTTGCATGTTCACGAACAACATCGGACTGCATGATGCCTTGGCCGTTTATGACACAACCGAGGCCTTTCGTAGAAGCAGCAAGTACCAGGCCGTAAGTTACGGCGCCGCAATCAAAATGACCCACGGTGTCGTGTTCAAGGGTGCGATCACACGTAACGACAACCGAAACGGGAGCATCGAACTGACGAAATCCGCGCATCGCCCAATCACGGCGACGTTCTTTGTCCTCCCATCCAATTCCCATCGACTCGAATAGTTGAACAGCGATCTCTATTTGTCTATCCCTATGTACCCCTTCATATCCGTGGTTGAGAGAAATTTCTCGCTGGGGGGCGGCACCGCTGACCATTCGTTCGGTGTTGCCTTCTCGGATTAGGTCCAAGGGTTCCCCAGTCAAGACATGGAAATGCCATGGCTGAGTGTTCATCGATGATGGGGCACCTCCAGCGATTTCGATTATTTCTTCGATGACCTCTTTTGGTACAGGATCGTCTCGATAACCGCGAACGCTGCGGCGCCCCTGAACCATGTTTCTAAATGAAGCGGTGTCCATCCAAAATTCTCGTTTCCTAATTGCTGCGCTGAATAAAGCAGGTCATTGGTGGTAAGCCAACCTGCTGCAACATAACAGTGTCTAGGATTGCGGGCATGGGTCTTCGAGCCATGGGCGTCACTATCGATTGTTCAGATCCTGAGCAGCTGGCAGATTTTTGGTCTGAGGCGATCGGGTTCACTCACCGAGAAGGAAACGGTGGTCCTTACATCACGATTTCAAATTCAGATGTCGACCGCGCAGTTAATCACCTGACATTCCAGAAAGTGCCTGAAGGTAAGTCAGCGAAAAATCGTGTCCACCTCGATATGTTCGTTGATGACATCGCTGCTGAAGTGGAACGGCTAGTTGGTTTAGGAGCAGCGGTGATTTCCCAACCCAGCGAACCGAGTCACCTTGGGTTTGTTGCGGTAGTGCTCACAGATCCCGAAGGTGGAGAGTTTTGCGTAGTGGGTCGCCCAGAGCATCAACCTGAAAGCAAGGCCTCAACGGATTCTTGAACTGATAAGGCTTCATCGAAGGTGGCGATTGTGTGCTCTTCACGATTCATCATTCGATCGAGTTGATGTAATTGAGCGGAATAAGCGTCAGCGCCTAGCTGGTCGCGATTTGAGGAGAAAAGGTCTACCCAAGAATCTGCAGTTGCAGCTTGGAGCTGGTACCAATCCCAAACACGCAAAGATCCACTGGTGCCTCGAAAGGTCAGGTCCACGACGTCTGGTCCATGGCCACGACTAGTTCCTGCCAAGGTGAGTGGAATGGACCGCGATGAGAAGAAAGCCAGCGCTGTTTGTTCACATAGAGAACCATCAGCTCCATCTTCGTAATCTATGTAACTGTTCTCGAGGGTAACTTCGCCCAAAATTCGGGACGTCAAGAAAATGAAATGGGATACGACTTCGCGAACCCAACCCCCTTGGTCACGTAGACGTAACCACTGTGCTTTCTCATGCCACCCTCGCGGCCATTTAGAGAAGTGCAACCTAAGGTCTGCCCCTATCAGATCCCCTAGGTCTCTGTTAGCGAGCCTTTTTTGTAACTCTACGGCTGAGGGCGCGGAGCTAAAAACAAAGTTGACCCCAGCTGGAAGTCCGCTCTGGTTGACCGCAGCTACCAGTTCGCGGCTGGACTGCAGATCCACACCCAAAGGCTTCTCACAAAAGATCGCAGTGTTATGTGACAAGCAGTCAAGAACATATTGCTGGTGATGCAATGGTGGTACTGCTACATAGACCAGGTCACATTCAGCGATTAGTTCGTCAGGGCTCGAAGCAATTCTGACGAAATCTCTATGGGAGGAACAGGCTTCGTGGTCTATGTCCCAAGCCGAGATTAGGTCGAAGGCGTCATGAAGGTTGAATTGTTCGACGAATCTTGACCCGACTGTCCCGAGTCCGATGATTCCTACGCGGTGAGCCATAGGGAGAGTTTGTCATTTCATTGCTGCTGAAGTTGAGAAGAACTTGTCCACCGAGACGAGGGCAGCACCAGATTTGCGAAGCGGTGTAACTTCGTGGTGTCGCCAATCTAGGGGGGTACCTAATGCACACCGGCTACACAGTTGTTTTCCAGAACCCGTTTAACGGGTTGCCAGACCACGAGGTTTATGCCGAAGAACTTCGTTTATGTGATCTAGCTGTCGAACTCGGTTTCAAATCATTGTGGACGGTTGAACACCATTTCGATGATTACACCATGTGTCCCGAACCGGTTCAGTTCTTGTCTTACATGGCGGGCAAACACCCTGATGTGCTGCTCGGCTCAGGCGTCATAGTGCTGCCATGGCATGACCCGTTACGAATCACCGAGGACATAGCTCTTCTTGACACCATGTCTGAAGGACGAATGATCTTAGGGATCGGCCGAGGACTGGCCCGAATTGAGTATGAAGGCTTCAGGGTTGACATGAACTCGTCGCGTGAGCGACTCGTGTCATACGCCGGGCTAGTGCTCGAGGCCCTTGAGTCAGGAAAAATGGAATACGACAACGAGTTCGGTACCCAACCTTTACGGGAAATTCGACCACGCCCTAAGGATTCATTCAAGGGACGAGCCTATGCCGCAGCTGTTTCGCCAGAGTCGATGCCCTTGATGGCTGAACTTGGGTACGGAGTTCTCGTGATTCCGCAAAAACCATGGACGGTAGTACAAGAAGACCTCGCCGAATACAACCGCGTGTACGAGGAGGTCAATGGAGAACCGGGGCCTCCACCATTTTGTGGCGGTTCAGTCTTCGTCGATGAGAGCGCAGATCGAGCTGAAGAGATGGCCCGCAAATATATTGGCGCAAACTATGAAAGCGTCATGAGGCATTACGAGTTTCAGAAGGCCCCGCATGAAGGTGTCAAGGGCTACGAATTTTATACGGGCATTACCGGCTATATAGAAAAACAAGGTGCGGATCGAGCGGCACAAGATTTTGTCGATTTGATGCCGTGGGGGACTCCCGACCAAGTTCTGGAGAAGTTCGCTCACATGAACAAAATGATCGGGATGAACGCGATAATGCCGGGGTTCAGCTACGGCGGCATGCCCTTTGAGGATGCAGAGTCCTCAATGCGTTTGTTCGCTGACCGGTGCTTGCCGGAGTTGCTTAGTTGGGAATGTGCGCCTCTCCAGGTGCCAGGAGCTAAACCCGAGTATCGGTAATAACCCAGAACTGGAGCTTCTCGTGAAAAAAAATGGAACTGCGATGGTCGTTGCAGCTCAACCGGAAGCGGTTGAGGCAGGTGCAGCTGTATTGAGAGCCGGTGGCAATGCAGTTGATGCCGCCATTGCTTGTGGGCTTGTCGCTGGCGTCGTTGACCCCCAAATGTGCGGCATTGCGGGCTTTGGAAATTTGCAGGTTTACTTGCCCGAACAAGGAATTCACCGGTGCATCGACTTTCATGCAAAATCTCCGCTCGCGACCAGCGCCGACCAGTGGGCCGACATCATCATCGGCGAAACTAGGGACGGTTTTGGGTTTGTTCTGGAAGGCAATGTAAACGATGTCGGCTACCAGTCGATAGCTACACCTGGGTCACTCAAGGCCTACTTTGAGGCCCAAACTACATGGGGCGTGAAAGATTGGTCAGAAATTGTGCTTCCAGCGATTGGCTGGGCAGAGCGGGGTTTCGCAGTGCGTCCCCATGTTGCTGGCTGGTGGGCCGAGGGAGCAACAATGGGTCGAGCAGACAATGTAGAACGTCTGAGGCAATCGGCGACAGGTCGCGAGATCTACTTCCGATCTGATGGGTCACTCAAACGTGTTGGTGATCGCGTCGCGAACCCTGACATGGCGAAGACGTTGCGATTAATCGCCGCTGAAGGTGCTGACGTGTTTTATACGGGCGAGTTGGCAAGCCGGATAGCCGAAGATATAGAAGCCCACGGTGGTTTGCTAAACGACCGTGACTTAGCCGAATATGAGACGACTCACAACCAGCCAATACAAACCAGTTATCGAGGACTTGACGTGGCAACTAACCATCCTCCGGGTGGAGGTGTGATGGTGCTTGAAATGCTCAACATCCTCGAACATTTTGACCTGACTTCTATGGGACACAACAGTGTCGAATACGTTCGGACAGTCACTGAAGCTATGAAAAGAGCGACTTCTGATAAGGACAGTTTCGTTGGGGACCCGTCACACTTTGATGTGCCACTGGATTTGTTGATTTCGAAAAATCATGCAGAAGAGCACGCTGGCAAGATTCGGGCAGGGGAACGAGCCAGCGTGGAACGTATGACTTATGAATCTAGAGACACAACTCATGTGTGCGTAGTGGACCAAGATGGCAATGCCGCCTCAATGACTCACTCGCTAGGTATGCCTTCAGGCGTGATTACCGATGGACTTGGATTCATGTACAACGGTTGCATGGCTGTCTTTGATCCTCGGCCCGGTAATGCAGATTCTTTGGCGCCGGGAAAGAGTCGCTTCAGTTCGCTTTGCCCAACGATGGTCTTTAATGGCGATGAATTGAACTATGTCATAGGAGCTCCGGGTGGCACTCAAATCGCTATGGGAGTCACCCAGGTGCTTTTGAACAGCATTGATTTTGATATGAATATGCTCGAAGCGGTTTCAGCTCCTCGTGTGTCTGGTACAAGTGACGCCATCGATGTGTCAAATGGTGTGCCATGGATGGTTACAGAAGCGTTGGAGGAAGAGGGGTATGAGGTTATTCGCAGTCCACGTACCCATGATTTCGCGTGGGTTCACGGAATAAGAGTTACTGGTGAAGGACTAGACGGGGGAGCGGACCCCGCAGCCGATGGTGTGGTGCAAGCACTTTGAGGTCGTGTGAATTGTTAAAGGTAGTCAGTAGTCGAACGGGAGCCTTTCCAAGGGCATGTTGAGGTGGTCAAGGCTCATCTCAAGGACTTTAGGTAGATCACTATGTGTCGCAGGTCAGCGTCACTTAGTGAAGGGTTGCCTCCTCTGGGCGGCATGAAGACTCCGGTGGTGTTCGCTGGATCCGATGTACTTCGACCTGTGGTGATGAATTGGACCAGAAAGTCAGTGTCGTTGTCGGTGATAAAATTAGCTCCGGCTAAAGGTTTACCGACACCTTCCACACCGGCCGCGTCGGCCCCGTGACACGATGCGCAGCTTTTGCCGTACAGCTCGGCGCCATTTTGCCCGTCTTCTGGAACACGGTCTTCTGAAGTTAGGGTCGTTGCGTCTCCTGTTGCTTCTTGTGATCCTCCGCTACCGCAGCTAAGTAGTAGCGCCATGAGGACCAAGCTGCACGCTGTGTTTCGAGGGTTCATGAAAGTGTCTCCTTGTCTCAGTGATGGTGTTGGTTTTTAGTCAGGCCGGACAGGCCTGTGGTTTGTTGGTTAACGAGATCCGTCCAGTTGACGACCCGCACCTCGTGGGCAGTGGCAGCTTTTTGCGCGTTCTCCAGCAAGGAATAGGCGGCGATACCTGATCCCATAGGAGTTGTGATGTGTTCGCACTGAATGAACCAGGCATCGTTGACCGGAATCGGCTTCATTGTGAGGAAATCAAAGACCCAGCTCGAGGCTGTGTGCAGTTTGTTGTCTTCGAGCTGCTGTTTGACCATGTCTCCTATGTCATCGAAGAGACCTTCGGTGCCGTCTGGCAGTCTGTACGCAGCAGCGAATCGAAGGTCATCAATACTCATGTGGCATTCAGAGCACAAAGACCGACCTTCAATAATCTGAGGGGGCTCTGCAGCCGATTGGTTACTGCAAGCCAAGAGAACGACGTTGAACCCGAGCAACAGAGAAACAAAACCGATTAGGGAGTTAGCGAAGCGAGTCATTAGGCGAGGTCTCTTCTGCTGAAAATCATTAGTGAGAGGCCGAGAGCAACTGCGATCCACAAGATGAGAACACCAAGCGTGAGACCAATGATTCCTGCGCCGAAAGTATCTATTGCGTATGTTCCGGCTGGTCCTAACGCGTCGATCGACCCGCCTAGTGACACGACTGCAGTGATCCGAAACGCTTCGGTGGGGTTGAGAAGCGCGAGCAGGAGCAAAGTCTTGGCAGATAGCTGGGTTGTGACTGTTGCTGCCATGAGTCCGAGATCACCTAGAAAAACCATCAGGAACCACACAGAGACAGAAAATCCGAGAGCAGAGGAGCTTTTTTGAGTTGCGGTGCTTATCAGAACTCCCAGCGCAACCATGGCCGCTACGAGCAGACATGTGAGTCCAGTTAGACGGAGCAGCAAAAGGGCATCGGTTGAATTCCCCCGAATTGTGCTGAAAATGCCCGCTGCACCGAATCCTAAAAAGACTGATGCCGACATCGTTGCTACATGCCCTATAAAGGTTCCCCAGAGGACGTTGCTGCGAGAAACGGGCTGGGAGAGCAGAAATGCAAGTGTGTTGGACTCACGTTCAGAAGAAAGTTGGCGGGCCCCAAGGGTTAGGGCCATGAGGGTTATGAGCAGGTGAACCAATGCCACTAGAGATGCAGCGGTAGGTCCGAATCCGCGAATACTGCCGAACGTCTTATTTTGTGAAGTGGTAGTAGTGATGGCTACTGCTAGGAGAGTGAAGCCGCCTGCGAAGCTCCAGAACCACCTGTCGCGTCTACCTTCGTGAATTACCTTGTATGCGATAACAATTGCCGAATAGTTGAAAAAGTTGAACCGTCGGAGATTTGGAACTCGTTCAAGTTGATTGGTCATTGCCGAACCTCGAAGTCAAGGACATCGAATCGGGCATTGTGAAGGAACGACAGGGCTGCAGCCCTCTGGTTGGAGGGAAGGTTAAGCAATACCCCTCCGCTCAGTTGTTGCGCGTCGAAGCCAGCTGCTTCGAGCCGAGTTTGAGCTGGGGCACATTGGTGAGGAGGCAGGGTTATCTGGAGCCAGGTTTGAAGCCCCAACGATGACGCAAACTCTCTTGCGGGGCAGTCTTGGGTTTTTCGCCCGTTATCTAGAGCTATAACTCGATCTGCTAACGCTTCAACCTCTTGAACACGGTGGGAGGTAAGGATGAAGGATCGATCCGGGCGTTTTATTGATTGCAGAAGCGAAGTGATTTGATGTTGTGTGGCTAGATCTAAAGAAGAACTTGGTTCATCAAGTAGAAGGATCGGGGGGTTGCTGAGCAGGGAAATGCCGATGGCAAGCTTCTGTCTCATGCCACCTGAAAGCTCTTTGACTCTTTTCTTACCGAGGCCGTCGAGATTCAGCGAGGTAGTAATTTCTCGTGCCCGAGTTAGCGGGATCTTTCGAAGCCGACACGACAAAGCAAGAGTTTCGTTGACTGTGAGATTTCCGTACAGGTTTGACTCTTGAGGTACATAGCCAATGAATGACCTTGTTTTTCCCGCAACTTGTTTTGTGTCGTAACCGTCGATGGTTATATGGCCCTGATGAGAGATCAGTCCCAGAAGGCAACGCAGGATTGTCGTTTTGCCGGCCCCGTTTGGCCCCCAGAGAGCGACTGATTGTCCTTGTGTCACGTTGAAGCTGAGGTCGTCGACTACTGGTAGGCCTTTGTAGCTCTTGGTGAGGTGTTTGACGTCAATCATGAGTGTCTCGTGTCGGCGGTTCTTTCGTTGTCGAATCGGCAACGACGAATGACAGCAAGGCCGGTCGTTAATAGGACCGCCGAGGTGATTATCGATGTCGCCTTCTTACTGTCGTTGTGTTCGAAAGAAATGGGGGGGAGGTTGGGAGGTGCAATTAAAGGAGCGGAGTCGGTAAGGATTGGGTCGGGTCTTAAGTGCGGGAAAGCTTGACCAGCCATGTCGATGGCGGTCGCGGCAAGAGTTCCGGAGAAGAAGTCGAGGTTCGGGTATTTGGTTCGGAGGTCACCGAAAAGGTTGTCGACCCTATATGTGATGTCACCTATCCCATTGTTGTCGGCGTCAAATCCTGAGTAGTCGCTCCAGTAGTTACCTATGTCATCTTTTGACCAATTGTTGGCTTGGAGGTTTCCGGTGCCGTCGGAGCTGACATGTTCGCCGTTGTCGATGAAAGCGTTTTGGGTGAAAGTGTTGCGGGCGACGGTTGACCCTAATAGTGCCCCGACGTTATTGAAGGCGAACACGTTGTGGGTGATTGTGTGGGATTCGCCAACTTTGCTTGGTGAGTTGTCGACGTAGAGGCCGGAACGGTTTCCGACGAACCAATTTTGTTGTGCTGTAAGGCCATCGACGTCTTTGATTCCCAGTCCATAACCGCTCGGCCCTCTGTTGGATTTGAAGGTGTTGCTAGTTACTACGAGATCGGTGCTGTACATGAGAAAGGCACCTACCGAGTTGTTTTCCAGCAGATTTTCATGGACGTTTGCCTCATCGGAATACATGAAGTGGAGCCCATAGCGCCCGTCTTCGACATGGTTGCGGCGTACGGTGATTTGATCGGTGAACCAGAACACAGCATCCCGACCACCAGTTAGATGGTTTCCTTCGACGATTGCGTCAGAGCTTTGCCATAACCGGATGCCATCGCCTCTGCGTGCTATGAAGAGGTCCATACCTTCTATCTGGTTGTCGAGAATGTGGGCTTCATTCGAACGACGCAGGAACATGCCAAACAAAACGTTCTCGAATCGGTTTGCCCGAATCTTTATTCGAGGGCTTGCGTTGGAGCTGATGCCTGCATCTTCTTGGTCCAGTCGTGAACCGCTATTTCTAATGATTAGGCCTTCTATGGTCACATTTGGAGCTTGAATTTTGATGACGGAGCCGACTCCGTGACCATCTACTACTGGCCAGTTGGTTCCGCGCAGGGTCAACGGTTTGTCGATTGAGACTCCGCCCGTGTAGACACCCGCCTCGAGGTCGATCACTGCCCCAGGTTCTGCTTGATCAATGAGCCTTTGAAGATCATTTGATTGGTTTTCTAACTGGACGGGCGAAGCGTTCGCTGAAATGTCCGCTCCGACGGTCACAGCGATCGCTAATCCGGTGACACAAAGAGCGGTATGGGCTGCTTTTTTCTTAACAACCGATTTATCTACATCCGTCGCGGTGTTAGGGACGTCCTTGCTCAATGCGAGAGGCTTGTAGGCGCGCCGATGAAGGACCATTCCCAGTGCGGCGAGAAAAGAAGCGGTTAGAGCCATTAGGAATCCCCAGCCGGGCCACGCAAAGGTGTCGAATTGGGCGATGGTGCCAGTTCCAAAGATTGGAGGTGTGAATTCGCCGACTGCATGAGACAAGGGAGCCTTAGGGTCGAGGCTGTGTCCGTAGTTCCAGAGCCAATATTGAAGGTCAGCAAGAAAGAAAAATGGGAATAGGACTGCAGGTCCGGCAAGACATAGTGCCCAACGGCTGTGGACGTAATGACCGGCTAGCAATAGGGCTGCGAGTGTGATGATCCCTACGATTGACACACTTCTTTCCAATACTGCGCCGTCGGAAAAGGAGGGCAAACCGATGTAGTGATTGAGTCCTTCTAACTCTTGTACATCTCCGCGTAGGCGATTGACCCAAGCTGTGACTCTCAACCCATCTGGATACTGGGGCGCGTTGAGTTTGAGTTCCCAATAGGGCAGAAAAATTGATGAGCCCAGCAAGATGGATGACAACGTTAAGAGGCGTTTTGGCCGACGATAGGTTTCCCTGTTTTGTTGGGCTACATCATTTGGAACTCGAGGGCCGAGCACTTTCCTAATTCGCGCGGGTGACATTTGCCTCCTTTCTGAACTGGGTTGAGATGGCTATGGGTCAATTTGGTTCGACTAGGAAATATCCAGCCATTTCAAGGTGAAGAGCCGAACAGAATTCCGTGCAGTAATAGGTGAAAACACCGTCATGTTTGGCCTCAAACTCAATAGTTGCTGTCTCTCCGGGTTCAAGACTGAGATTGATGTTGTAACCAGGGATCGCAAATCCGTGGGTGGCATCTTCTGAAGTTTCGACGTTGGTCAGGTTCCAGGTGACATGGTCGCCCTGTTTGACGGTGACGCGTTCAGGTGTGAAATGGCTGCGCATCAAGGTCATATCGATAGTTACTTTGTCGCCATCTCGGCTAACTCCTTCAGTGCCGATCTGGGGTGCATCGGGTTTGACTGTCATGGAACCGGGATCCCAACCCACTTCGGGGTACACGGTCCAAGGGTCTAATTTGTCTGCTTTTATGATCTGCGCATAGTGGGGTTCACCGTTGGCTATGGGCATGTCATACAGCAGCTGCATATTGGGCCCTGGTTCGCTGATATCAACTAACTGAAAGTTTTGTGGATAGAGAGGGCCTGGATGGAAGAAACGGTCAAGGGACCACTTGTTCAGCGAAACTAGGTATTTGCCGTCGGGAGAAACGGTGTCACCTTCAGCGGTAACTAGGTGGCCGACGTTGTAGTGAATATCGACGGTTCCTTCTAACTTCCACCCATCCTGCCTGTATGGCGGCCCGAGACTCCAGCGGGCGACGTCTGAGTCAAGAAATAGGCTTGTGTAGGCATACCCTTGGTCATCAAATTGAGTGTGGAGGGGACCTAATCCGACTTCGACTTGAGCTTCTACTACGTCATCGAAGTCCAACAGTGGAATTCCGTACCGGTCGATCTCAAAACCGCCCTTGGTGATGGCCTGTTGGATCTTCTCGAATGAGTAAACCGTTACGTGTGGGTCGAGCTTTCCGGAAACGACAATGTAATCCCCTCCAGGTGCTATGTCTACGCCGTGAGGGCTCTTTGGTTCAGGAGTGAAGTACAGAAGTTGATTGGCTATTGCTGTATCCATTGTTATTAGAGGAAAGCCGTTGACCTGAACTGTTTGACCGGAGGCGGCGACTGCGACAGCTGCGTCTAGGTCGATGATATGTAGGTAGTCGTTTTCGCCTGCACTTACTCCAGATTCAAAATATTCGGTGTTATCGGGATCATCAGGGTCAAGTCCTGTGGCCATCTCGACGTTAAAGGAGTTGCAGAAAATCCATCCTTTGGAAACAGCCTTTCCTGAGTCGCATACGTCTTGCCAGTAGGGAGGTAATTCCATTCCGAAGGATGCTTCGGGGTCTATTCGGCCGATGGATCGATCGAACTTCCAGAAGGTGATCATTCCCCTGTATTCGCTTGAGTAATCGTCAATTGGCGCGTAATCCCAAGCAAGTGGAGAGGCGTATTGTCCGCCTTCAATTACCCATTCGGTATCGGGAGTGACAAATGTTCCTCCGTGGTCGTTGACTGACAGTGGATTCTTGAGGATCTGCTTGGTTTCGAAGTCGCGGAGGTCTATGGTCGCGACCCTGGCGTTTGCTTTGTCATTAATAAACAAATACTGGCCGTCGTAATCTCCACCTGTTTCAGAAAGTGCTGGATGGTGGGTATCTCCCCATGTGAGGACCTCGTCACCAACGGCACCGGCCGCAAATAGCTCTTCGTGGTGTTGATCACCGTAACCCCAGCCCTGCCAGGGTTCAGGTGTGAAAACAGCGATCGACTTGAGCATTCGCATTGAGGGAATACCGATGACGAATACTTGACCCCCGTGTCCACCTGACGAAAACATCAAGTATTCGTCAATGACGCCACTAGGGGTGTAGGTCTTTAATGCGGCAGCCACGTCAGCCTCGCTGAGGGATCTCTCCAAGGCGATCTGATCAGCTTCGGAACCTAGGTTTGATTGTGAATCCGATGAAGCGCATGCAGATGCGATTAGTGACAGGGCGGCAAATATGATTATTGGAAAGGGCAGCTTTCTCATTGTCGGTTCCGTTCGGTTGACCAGGTTTCAATTTCAACGGAACCAATTTTCGCTGCTAGAAGAAGATCTCAGTAGGGACTAACTTCCTGTTTGTGTCAACTTGTCCAACGGCTCGGAGCAAAGACTTTCGTTGCGGCCAATCGAATTTCTCGCACTTCAAAGAAGGTATGTCTCTTCCATAGAAAGAGGCATACCTGAGCGGAGGTCATAGTTGGTTTCTAACAGTGACTTATGGAGAACGTTTCCAAAGTTTCTCTTCACGGCGCGCAGCTAGAGCAGCTGCTTCTGATCGTCGCCGTATGCCCAGTTTGCTGAAGAGACTTGTTATGTAATTTTTGACGGTCTTTTCTGCGATGAAAAGCTCCTGACCGATCTGCCGATTAGTGAATCCTTGACCGATGAGTTCGAAGATCTTCAGTTCTTGAGGTGACAGAGTGGCTGTGCCATCTCGTGCTGCTATTCGGGTTTGGGCGCGCTGTATCTCTTCCGTTCGTTGAGCTTCAGAGAAGATAGGCTCGCCGGCAGCGACGCGACGGAGAGTGTTGGTTAACTCGAGGCTCCTGATTTCCTTCACCAGAAAGGCAGCAGCTCCTGCGTCTAACGCATCGACTAATAGAGCATCATCGCCAAAGGAAGTTAAGACGACACAAGAGACTTCGGGAAGGTCTTGAGTTACGCGTTTCACTAAATCGATGCCGTTGCCGTCGGGGAGTTGCACGTCTATTACCGCTATATGGGGACGTAGACCTCTCAATAGGGGCAAGGCTTCCTTGATGGAACCTATGGCAGCTACCACCTGAAACTCATGTTCTGTTTCTAGGAGGTCAGAAAGGCCTTTTCGAACGATTTCGTGATCATCCACCAATACGACTCGGGTGGGTTCTGAGTTAGGCATGGTTCCCCCCAGGAATTTCCCAGCGAGCGATGGTCCAAAGGTTAGATATGTCTCGACTTACGCTGAAATGTCCTCCGTACTGCATCGCTCGCGTTCGGAGATTGGGTAATCCGTTCCCTTCGGGGTTTTCGAATGAAAATCCCCTGCCATCGTCTCGAATCTCTACTACTAATCCATCCGAATCGTTTATTAACACGGCTATTCGCCGTGGGTTGCCGTGCCGGATGGCGTTGGTGATCAACTCTCGGATAACTGCGTCAATGTCAGAGACCAGACTTTGTGGAAGTTGATCAAGGAGTTCTGTTCCTTCCAGTGCAGCCATTGAAGCGTTCGAAGATTGCAGAGCTGCTTCGATGGTGTTGCGGATCCTTACTGAGTGGGCTTGTCCTTCGTTGTGCCTTTGAAGATCGAAAATGGCATCTCTGAGGACACTTATTGTTCCATCAAGATCGTCGATGGTGGACTCAATTCGTTGGACTACATGACCATCAGATACAGAGGCAACTGCCTGGAGCGTAAGCCCACTGGCGAAGAGTTGTTGTATGACTGAATCATGGAGATCTCTTGCTATCCGTTCCCGATCGTTGGAGACCAGCAGGTGGGCATGCGTCGCGCGACTCTGTTCTTCAAGGGTTTTTCGAGCAGTGACGTCCCTGATTACAGCTATAACCCACATTCGCCCATCGTTTCCAGGTAATGGGCTAAGTGAGATTTCGACTGGGACCAGGGAGCCGTCGCTATGTAAAGCTTTGAGATCAAGACTGCTTCCCATCGGGCGAGTCGCTGCCGCTGTTTGAAAGCGTTGTCGGTGTGCGACGTGGGCCCCTCGGAGATCAGGGGGCAGAAGGGTATCGACGCTCATGCCGGTCAATTCGTCAGCGTTGTAGCCCAGAACGTCTGTGATCCGATGGTTGATATAGACGATGACGCCTTGAGGATTTACCAACGCCACCGTGTCAGGTGCCGTTTCGATTAGAGCTTTAGCAAGACCTGCTGTGTCGGTGCCTATTTCTCGTGCTGCTATTTCAAGTCCATTTTGGGGAAATTCGAACATTGCAATTAAATCCAGTTGCTGTGCGCAAGCATAGGTCGGATTAGTAATTGTTGTTATGAGCATCCGAGACCAGCGCCTTCATAGTTACCTAACAACGGTGAGTGTCGCGATCATTCCAGCGTCTTGATGTCCGGGGAGTTCACATATCAGCTCGTAGGTCCCAGCGGCTAATTCGCCTACGTCAAACTGCGAAGTGCTATTAGCTGGCAGCGTTTCGCTTACAGGCCCGCCGACAAGTCGAACGTTGTGTTCTATGACTCCATTGTTTCGGAGAGTTAAGACCACGGGTCCCGCTGGTACTTGAAGTTCACCGTTAATGGAAAACTCAGCAAGATCAAGCGACGCGGTAGTCGATGCGGTGTTCTCAGATTTGGTCGGAACCTCCGAAGTTGTTGGCCATGGTCGCCCCGAAGTGTCGTAGGTACCAGTTCTGCAACTGGGTGCTGAAAGGAGCAGGACAGCGAGGACAATTAAGAGCCTTCTTTGGGGCACATTCCACTCCAATGATGATGAGATGAGTGAATGGTGCCTTGGTACGAAGTAGTAGAGGAGGGACTTAAGTCCTCACTTTGTGTTTATTCCCAAGTGACAGGGATCTTGAGTGGACCCCGAAACGCCCAGCCACGGAATTGCACAGTTTCAGCTTTTTGGTCCAATTCAAGACTTTCTAGGCGCTGAAAAATTTTGGGCAACGCTACGTCTCCCACCAAACTTCGCGAGGCTGCTGCACCAGCGCAAAAATGTGGACCAGCGCCGAAGGTTAGAGCCGCGGTGGTGTCACGTTGAATATCGAAACGTTCTGGTTCCTCAAAATATTTTTCGTCATGATTGGCTGAGCTGAACATGAAGAACACCCGTTCTTCAGGTACGAATTCAACGTCACCAAAGGAATGTTCTGTTGCTATACGTCGGGGTGACATCCCGATTGGGGCTATCCAACGACAATATTCTTCAAAGACTTGTTGCCAAGACGCCGCTCCGGTCAGTACTAGGTCGAGTTGGTCGGGGTGAGTTAAAAGCGCCCATATCGCTCCAGCGATAGCGTCACGGGGTTCGTTTTGGCCTCCTGAAATCGTGAGTTTGATGTTTGCTTTGACCATTTCATCGGGCATCCCTGCACTGGTCATCACCGAAAGCAAACTAGCGTCAGGTTCTCGGCGAATCTCAGGCAGACGTTGGTCGATAGCGAAGTCGATAGCCTCAGTTGCTGCTACACAACGGGCCTCGATATCAGGATCACCTGTGTAATTGGCTACACCATCGATCATGGCCTGGCTCCACGAATCAAGATCCTGGAAGGTGACCTGCGTAAGCCCAGTGATGGCTTTCAACGCCTCTCCGCTTACTGCTGTCGCGTAATGCGGAACAAGGTCAGTTGAACCTGATGAAGGAAATCCATCCAAAACATTGTCGGTTAGTTCCACGAAGAGTTCTGCCCAAATTTGTTCCACTTTTCTCGGCGAGATTGTGGGGTAATAGACGAAACGTTCCTTTCGGTGCTCCTCGCCGTCTTTGCGCATCATGTTTCGCCCCATTAGGACGTTCATCAGCCCGCCAGGTTGATCCGACGAAAAGACATCAACGTTTTTTTCGCATGTATGGATGTCATCTCGACGGGTTATAAGCGTTGCTCCGATCTCGGGCACATAACAAATGGGCGCGGAACTGCGCATTTCGGCCAGAATCGGGTATGGATCCTCTGAGAAAGCAGCGGGATCGACATTTATGATCGGAGCAGATGACATCAAACCAGTGTTGCATGAATATATGGGCCAATGAGATGCAGCTATGAAATGCAGGAGATATAGGAACAGTGAGTTATTCAATAATCGAGCTAGATGACAAGTACACGGATGGGTCCCTTACTCCCACGCAGGTAGTCGATGAATGTCTCGAGGCCATCAAGGCTTTGGACCCGGTGGTAGGGGCGTGGCAAGCGGTTTACGCCGAAGAAGCTCGGCTCGCCGCCGAAATTGCCACCGCTGACATAGCTTCCGGGAGACGAAAAGGCCTGTTCCATGGGGTGCCATTCGCGTTGAAAGACATAGTTGAAGTTGAAGGGAAGCTCACAGCCGCAGGTTGCGCTGAGTGGAAAGATCGTCGGTCGATTGTTACCGCAGAAGTTGCGAAGCGGTTGATTGACTCGGGGGGAATCCTTGTAGGAAAGACAAAGACGGTCGAATTCGCTTTTGGTGGTTGGGGCACGAATCAAAGGATGGGCACCCCGCACAATCCGTGGGATGAGAATATTGCGCGAACTCCGGGAGGCTCGTCGAGTGGCTCTGGAGTAGCTGTAGCTTCTGGGATGGTTCCTTGCGCCATTGGAACAGACACTGGTGGTTCGGTTCGGTTACCGGCGGCCTTTTGTGGAATCGTGGGGCTAAAAACTACGGAAGGTTTGTTGCCCACCGATGGGATCGTTCCCCTTTCCCACACACTAGACACACCGGGCCCCATCGCCCGATCTGTGGCCGATGCTGCCATCATGTTTGATGCGATGTCGACAGAAAAATTGCATGTTGACCTATCTGCAGGAATTCTTGGAATCCGTATAGGTTCTTTGTCCGACGAAGAGCGCGTAGGTATAGACCCTGAACAACTTGAGGCATATGACCGGTCTCTTGACCAGCTGGCCGATCTCGGGGCAGACGTTGTTCAGTTCCAGCCAACTAAACCATTTGAAGAAATGAAGGAAGCAGCAGCGTTGATTCTTACTGCTGAAGGTTATTTTCACCACGGTGCGCTTATGGACAATCCTGAGTCTTTAGTGGATGAGAATGTTCGGTCGCGTTTCGTGGCAGGCGCAGCTATCTCTTCAGCGCAATATGTGGGAGCGTTACTGCAACGCGATAGTGATCGTGAAAGCTTTTCGTCGGCGACACAAAACATCGATGCATTAGTGACTCCAACCACGCCAATGTTGCCGCCTCCAGTGGCGGAGGCTGACGAACAGTCAACTCCTGCCCGTTTCACTCGAGCAATTAATTACCTGTCAATGTGCGCGACGTCGGTCCCTTCAGGGGTTTCGAGTCAAGGACTTCCCACGTCACTACAAGTCGCTTGCGCTGGCGGAAATGAGGGCCTGTGTTTACAGATATCAGCTGCTTATGAGCGAGCAAGGGGGGGCCTGGCTGCGCCTCCGCTATTCGTCTAAACACCGATCCAGATCGAGCGAAGGAACCCAAGATGCACCTTGTATGGATGCGAACTGAAAATGGAAAGACTGTCATTGAGGATCTCGAAATTCCCTCCACCAAAGAAGTTCGTGGTTGTGAGACACCGATCTTGCCGATCAACGGAGCGATATTTCGAACGTCTCAGCCCCAGGTGGAAATGGGGTATCACAATGCGCCGCGGCGTCAGATAGTGGTCCCGCTGGAGGGTGAGGTGGAGATCGAAACAGGAGATGGAGACGTTCGGCTGATCACTGCCGGAATGGCGTTGCTCGCTGACGACCTTTCAGGTCAAGGTCACAAATCGTCTTTTCGTCCCGAAAACGCGGTGACACTGTTTCTTTTGGTGCCAGACGATCTTGATCCATCAAAGTGGATGAACTGAGAAATACTCCTACTTGTCGTGTAGGACGAATCTAACGCGTTTGAATCCGCGTCCCTTTGACTCTGTTTTGGTTATTTCGATTCGGCCCACTTCACCGGTAAAAGCTACGTGCGTGCCCCCATCTGCCTGCTTGTCCAAGCCGACAATGTCAACCACCCGAATTTCGTCAACGTTCTCAGGAATGAGATTGACCTTTGTTCGGATCAAATCCCTGTCTAAAACAGCTTCCGACCGTTGCAAGAACGAAACGGTTACTGGGCGGTTGGCAGCCACTTCGGCGTTGCAAAGCTCCTCGATTTGTTCTGCGAAACCATGTGGGAACTCATCCAGTTCGAAGTCCATCCGACCAGAGAGGGCAGCCATGTTGCCGCCCGTAACGACTCTTTGCCAACGCTGCCACATGACGCCGCAAAGAATGTGCATAGCGGTGTGGGTGCGCATCATTTGATGACGACGGACCTGGTCGACAAAGCCTGTCACCACCGTTCCCTGCTCAGGTAGGTCACCACTGAGTTCATGCCACACTCGTCCGCCGATTGTTCGAACATCATCGACAGAACTCTCCCCTCCGGTCCATCGGAGCAGACCAATGTCATGCGGCTGACCGCCACCGGTCACGTAGAAAGCAGTTCGATCTAATTCGACGCGATTCTCTTCTGCCGATCGAACGGTCGCGTCGAAGCATTCGATTGAGGCATCCGCCAAGTACAACTTTTCAGTCACCGTGGACCTATCGACCTTTCCACTGTGGCTGGCGTTTCTCTGCAAATGCGCGAGTGCCCTCAATGCTGTCTTCGGTGGTGGCGAGTAGACGGAAGAGGTGCTGCTCTAAACGCAAACCATCTTCCAACGGCATGCTCATACCTTGAATAGCGGCTTGTTTTATAGCGCGCACAGCAAGTGGGCCCGACTCCAAAAGTTTCTGCGCCATCGCTTGAGCTGTAGGCATGAGTTCCTCGAAAGACACCACTTTGTTTACCAAACCCAACCTGTAAGCCTCCTCGGCATCTATGCGTTCACCGCTATACAACATCCACAACGCGTGACTCAGCGGAATTGAACGAGGGAGTCTTTGAGTCCCACCCCCGCCAGGCAGCAAACCTAATAGGACCTCACCAAGACCGAACTGGGCATTTGCCGACGCGATTCGGATGTCACACCCTAAAGCCTGTTCAAGACCACCACCGTTGCAGTGGCCGTTAATCGCTGCAATTACGGGCTTCCATATTTCCAGTCCCCGCATTAGGTCACCCCGCCCAGCTGCAGCAAAGCTGTCCGCTGGTTCAGGTACAGAATTGAAATTCTGTTTGATGTCACTCCCCGCACAGAAAGCTTTGTCTCCGGCCCCCGTCAATATCGCCACCCAAGCATCATCATTGTGGGCGAAGTCTGTCCACACCTCTGCCAAGCGATCGTAAGTTGGTTGATCACAGGCGTTGTATGCCTCGGGTCGATTAATAGTGACGTAGGCGATGCGGTCTTTGATTTCATAAATGACGCTTTCCATCTCGAACCTTTCGTCGATGGTTGGTTATCTTTACAGCACAGAGAACAGCGTGCTGGGATTGTCGTTTTTCGGTGACTTCGACCAAGAAGAATTGCTTTGCCCTGGTAGTTCAGCGCCTGAAATCCTATTTTGTTGTACATGGAACTAGCCGAACACCAGGCGCTCATCGGTATCGACATTGGAGGAACTAAAACCCTCGCCATCGCACGGACTCATACGGGAGAGATACTTGGGAAAATTCTTGAGCCAACGCACGAAGGCATCGATATCGCTAGTCATACAGTCGATGTGTACAACTCCTTAAAGGAACAGGTGACTCAGTTCGATCTTGATGTTTCGTCCCTAGGAATTGGAATTGCAGGTCTCGTCAACGTCAGCGGAGGACTGCATCGAGCACCAAATTTGGTCAATGCTGATGGACTTCAAATTCAGCAACTGGTGGAATCGAAAGTTGAGGTACCAGTTCATGTGGACAATGACGTTAATTGCGCGGCTCTAGCTGAAATTGAAAACGGCGCGGCCATGGGCGCCCAAAATGCGTTACTAGTGACGCTTGGCACAGGTATTGGAGGGGCGCTAATCGTCGACGGAGGGGTCTACAGAGGTGCTTTTGGAATGGCCGGCGAGCCAGGTCACATGGTCGTTGATCCGGATGGGGCGATGTGTGCCTGTGGTATGAACGGGTGCTGGGAGGCCTACGCCTCTGCTACAGGTTTGCGCAATCTAGCTATTAGACGAGCTGAAAGCGGCCGCTTAGAAGAGATAAGCAAGGCAGTGCGGGGAAAGTTTGAAGAAATAAAGAGTGAAGATGTTACGCGAGCAGCAAAAAAAGGTGACGCTCAGTCAGTCGCAGTGATTGATGAATTTGCTCGATGGGTTGCGGTCGGATTAGCCAATTGTGCTGCCTTGCTTGACCCAGAACTGATTATTGTTGGTGGTGGACTAGTCACCGAATGGGATCTTTTTGAACAAAAAATTCGCGCATCATTCGATGAGTTACTGGTTGCATCGGATCAGCGGAGTTTGATTTCTATCAAGCCGGCAGAAAACGGTGAGGCTGCTGGAGCGATCGGAGCATGCCTGTTGGGGAGGGCGCAATGACCGACGACAAAATCGAAAAGCTACTTCAATGGCGAGAGAATGTGCCCCCTGGGCGACTTGTCAACCCTGGACTCCCACCATTTGATTTGCTTAACGCGTCCGAATGGTCGGTAATTCACGAAAGCCCTGGGAAGCTCGAAGTGATGTGCGACCTCCCCGAAGTGACTCTCAACCCGGCCGGACAACTTTTCGGAGGGTTTACCGCAGCATATGTAGACATCGCCTCGCTTTGTGCTGCACAAAGCGATGTTGAAGAAACGCCTGGATTTCAGTCGACGATCAATATGCGACTTGATTACTTCGAAGCTATTACCCAGAGCCCGTTCCGTGTCACCAGCGAAGTCGTTCATCGTCGAGGAGAAACACGTCTAGTTGCATGCAAGATGTATCAAGCAGAAGTACTGGCCGTATACGCGCTCACAACAATGAGACATCAACCGCTGTCACAGGTCTTTTGAGAGGCCGGTCAAAGCCCAAAAAAGTTGACTTTTCGACTGTGTAGGCGACATCCACACGGATCAGGGGCAATCCAAGTCCCGCCGAATCGACCGATAAGGTCATGGAATGAAAAGGTTCTTCATTGTCACGCTTTCACTGGTTTTGTTAACAGCGTGTTCCTCTGCACCGAATGCGAAATCTGGAGCAGGGGATAGTCAGACGACAACAACAATTTCTGGCAATGCAGCAACAGATGAGTCGCAACCAACGGAATCGACGATGGTTGCGAAACCACCCGAATTGATACAACTTGAAGATGCTTGGGATTCCGCTGCGTCAAGGCCTGGCGCCGACATAGGCCAAGTGTTCCAACTATTTCGCCTGAAACAATCCCTAGGTCCGAAGAATTTAGCGTGTTACGACCCTGATTCGGGAGACGTTTGCGAACAGATTGTCGAGGCAATCGACGTTGTAGGGCTAACTGAACTACAACTGACATTGCTCTTAGATTCGTTAGAACTTCCCCACAGAGTCATTGAGCGAGACTGCGAACCTTTGATGGTTACCGAAGAATTCGTAGCCGGGAGAGTCAACTTCTCTGTCTTTGAAGGTGTCGTAACGGGTTGGGCTTCTGAGGGAGGAAAGAGTTCTTGGGCCGGTAGCAGTTGTTGATCGTGTCCCTCCTCGTTCGCTAACGAACTTTCAAACGTCGAACCGGTCCATTTCAAAGACCAAAGAACTCAATCTTCGATGTTGAGTTGCACACGTTCGTCATAGAAACACAGCAACCCGCTGATAGCAGACATCGATTCAATAGGGGTCTCATAACTCCAAACGGCATCTTCTAAGTGACGATCATCGACTTCGATGCTCCAATAGCGAGCATCTCCTTTATGAGGGCAGTGAGTCACACTTTCCGACGGGATTAGAAGCTCCATGTCGACATCGTTGCGAGGGAAATAATGTCGAGGTGGAAGGTTCCCCTCTAGGAGCAACCGAACTGATGAAGAGTGAGCCACGGTTCTCTCACCGACGCTTACTGTTACGTGACCATCTACTTTTTGTACTTTTATGTGACTTTCCACGGCGCCATGTTAGGTCTCTTCCGGCAGCTGCAGAGCTCCGGTAAAGCAATAATGGTTCTGCTGACCTAACCTTCGACCTACCATCTACAAGCCCGATGCCCGGTGACCCATAAGCTGACCAGAAGCCTCGACCCCGACACAAGCTAGATAGGGATAACACAGACAAGGAGATGCAGATGATTCTGGAGCAGTACTACCTGCAGTGCCTATCCCAGGCCTCATACTTGATTGGCGATGAAACAACGGGTCGAGCTGTTGTCGTGGACCCACGACGAGACATTGAGGAATACCTGCGCGATGCCGAACGACTAGGAGTTCGCATTGAGCTGGTCTTGGAAACTCACTTTCACGCAGATTTTCTTTCCGGCCACCTGGAATTTGCCGAGCGCGGCGCTGAAATCGGTTATGGATCCGTTGCTCAACCAGAATTTCCTGCACACCTATTTGAAGATGGTGAAAGGTACTCGTTAGGGCAGGTGACGCTAGAAGTACTCCACACTCCTGGACACACCCCAGAATCGATAAGTATCGCAATATACGAAACCCCTGAATCTACACAGCCACACGCCGTCCTCACAGGAGACACCCTTTTTGTGGGGGATGTGGGCCGCCCAGATCTTCTTGTCAGCTCGGGATGGTCGAAGATCGAACTGGCCGGCATGTTGTATGACTCAATCCACGAAAAGCTGCTCCCTTTGCCCGACGACACAATTGTCTACCCAGCACATGGAGCGGGGTCCGCCTGCGGTAAGAATCTTTCGAGTGACACTTGGTCCACTATCGGGGCTCAGCGAACAGACAATCTGAGCGTTTGCATCCATGATCGGGATGCGTTTGTTGCGTCGATAACAGATGGCCAGCCAGCGCAGCCGATGTATTTTGCGTATGACGCGGAACTCAACAGCAAACTACGACCGACCAGGGACGAATCGCCGTTAGAGCAGCCCACTGCACGCGAGATAGAAGCATTAATGGAAGATGGCGCTGCAGCGTTGGATGTTCGAGACCCAGACGTTTATGCAGATGGACACCTCCCAGGAGCTCTCAACGTTGGACTAGAGGGACGTTTTGCCGAATTCGCTGGAAGTGTCATCGACCCTATGACACCCATTCTTTTGTGCGGCGACGAGAAACAGATCGCTGAAGCGCGGATGAGGCTCTCACGGATTGGATATGACCAGGTGATAGGAGCAGTCCCAGTTAATTCAGATGCCTGTGCAGCTACCAGTCAGACGAAACGGCTGACCGTTTCGGAGTTGAGGGACCTTGAGATGGACAACCGAACGGTCACCCTTCTCGATGTTAGAAATCCTGGAGAATTGAGTGAGGGTCTGATTGAAGGATCCACACATATTCCATTGGCTAATCTCGCGCAACGCGTAAGTGAAGTACCCCTAGCGGATGAAGTTATTGTCTATTGCGCGGGTGGTTACCGGAGCTCCATTGCAGCGAGTGTCCTTCGTTCTCTACTACCCGAAACTCAGGTGTCGGACCTTGTTGGAGGATTTTCTGCATGGAACGAAGCGAACTGAATTTACCAAATTCTTTTTTTCGACTCGAACCTGCGGACGTATGAGAAAATAATCCACAACGTTCAGTCCAGAACAAAAGATTTGATCATGGAGAATGCAGTGGACGACAACAAACTAAGCGAATTATCGAAACGAATAATGGGCGCCTACGAAGGTGCCCTCGTATCTGGGATGGTCTATTTGGGTGACGAAATGGGTCTCTATCGAGCCATGCACGAACAGGGCCCGATCGCGAGCGAAGAGGTCGCTGGGCGAGCCGGACTTCACGAGCGTTTCGTTCGAGAGTGGCTATCCCTCCAGGCAGCTGCAGGTCTTATCGAATACCAAGGAAATGGGCTGTTCTACTTATCGCCCGAAGCGGGCCTTCTGCTTGCTGAGGAAGATGAGCTCCGCTCCATGGCACGCTGGTTCGATAACTTTCCCCAACGAACAGCTCTCCTCTCAGAAATCCCTCGATCGTTCAAGACGGGCATCGGGATCTCATGGTCTGACGTGGAAAAGGGAGGCACCTCAGGCCGAGTCCAATGGATGGAACGGCTGCTACGTCCCTGGTATGAGCAGGTGCTCGTTCAGGCAGTGTTGCCAGAACTTGATGGCTTAGTCGAGGAACTAAACGCGGGTGCGCGGGTAGCAGACGTGGGGTGCGGGAGTGGTGTCGCGGTCGTAACGATGGCTGAGGCATTTCCAGAATCAGACTTCCACGGATGGGAAATAGCCCCACTGGCTTTAGACCGCTGTAGAGAGAACGCGATCCAAGCTGGGGTAACAAACGCCTCCTTTCATGATGTCAACAACCTGCAGTTGCCTGAAGACAACAGCTTTTCGTTTGTAGCAACATTTGATTGCGTCCATGACATGACCTCGCCGGACGAATTAGCTACCGCTATCTATAACTCGATGACAGCAGATGGCCGATGGCTGATAGTTGACCCCACAAGTAAGGGGAGCCTTGAGGAGAACATAAAGATGCCTCTCGCTGTATTTGGATATGCCGCATCAGTAGCTGGATGTCTGCAGTCAGCAATGAGTGATCCCGGCGGAGCAGGCCATGGTGTATTTGGTCTCCCGGCACCGGCAATGCAAGAACTGACTGAAAAGGCGGGGTTCACTCGTTTCCGTCAGCTAGATATCGCTCATGCCATGAACAGTTACTACGAAGTGCGTCCTTGAAATAGTCGACATCGTGGTGTGATTCTTCGGTAAGGACCTAGGTCCTTACCTTGGGATGTTAAGACTTGTTCCGCGGCAGCTAATACGTCATCTGACTACCCTTCCTGTATTAGTAGCGGTTTAGGAAACCTATTGACCCTCGGGAGAAGTGTTGATGAATAACCCAATAGTTGTGCAGCAGTCAACTAGCAGTTCGACTCTTACTCGCGAAGAACCCGATTACGAAGTCGTGGTGATTGGAGCGGGGGTTGGTGGTATCTACCAAATTAAACGGCTAGTCGATTTAGGTGTGAATGCCACGGTTCTCGAAGGAGACCCTGACCTTGGAGGCACTTGGTATCAGAATCGCTATCCGGGAGCCCGATTTGATTCCGAAAGTTTTACTTACGGGTACTCCTGGGACCAAGAAGTCCTTGACGAGTGGCATTGGAAAGAAATGTTCTCCCCACAGCCTGAGACTCTCAAATATCTCAACTTTGTTGCGGACAAATTCGGATTACGTGACCACATGCAATTCAATTGTTATGTCGAAAAGATGGTTTTCGATGAGGATGCCTGTGTCTGGTCCCTGTATCTCAAAGATGGTCGAGAGATTTCGAGTCGATTCGTCATGACCGCCATCGGTGTCCTTTCCGCACCAACCCTGCCGCGTATGGAGGGAATGGATGACTATACGGGTCGAGCGTTCCACACCTTTGATTGGCCCCATGAGCCGCTTGACCTTGAAGGTAAGCGGGTTGCGGTGATTGGAACGGGAGCAACCGCCATACAACTAATTCCCGAAGTTGCTAAAGAAGCAGAACATTTAACCGTTTTCCAAAGAAGGGCTAATTGGGCGGCGCCGCTAAACAACAGTGAGATTTCTGAAGAAGAGATGGCTGAAATTCGGGAACGGTACGAAGAAATTTTTGCCACTTGTGCGCGAACTCCTGGCGGCTTCGAACATGAACCGGACCGTCGAGGCTTTTACAGCGTTCCCGAAGAGGAACGACGCGAATTGTGGGATCGGCTTTATGAAGGACCGGGCTTTGGGATATGGCTCCAAAACTTTGTCGAGATTTTTATGGACGAAGACGCGAATGCTGAATTTTCTAACTACATCGCTGAGAGAATTCGCCAGCGCGTTGATGACCCTGAATTGGCCGAAAAACTTATTCCCAAAGACCATGGGTTTGGGATACAACGTGTTCCTTTGGAAACCAACTATTTTGAGGCTTACAACCGAGACAACGTCGAATTTGTAGACGGCAGCGAGACCCCGATAGAAAAAATCACAGCGACCGGTGTCCAAACTAGTGATCACCATTACGAGTGTGATGTGATCGTTTATGCAACAGGATTCGATGCCTTTACTGGTCCTTTCGACAGAATCGATATCCGTGGAGTTGATGGCCAATCCTTGCGTGATAAATGGTTGGATGGTCCAGTCACCTATTTGGGTTTGCTGGTTCATGGTTTCCCGAATTTGATTATGATTTCTGGCCCTCAAACCGCGGCGACAAATTTTCCTCGCGGAGCTGAATTAGCTGTGGACTGGGCAACCGAATTGTTGGAACATCTCTGGAGCTCAGACAAGGCTCGGGTTGAAGCAACCATGGCTGCAGAGCAAAGTTGGTTTGACCATGTCGTAAAGATGTATGAACCGTTTTTGTTGAGAAAGGCCCAGAGTTGGATTACCGGTTACAACTCAAACTTAGATGGACATGAGTATGGCAAGACTCGCTACAACATCTATAACGGTGGCGGACCAAAGTACGTCGACCGGTTACAGCAAGAAGCTCAGGAAGGGTATGCAGGGTTAAACATCGAATAGAGCCGGTTGTGGTCACTACTCGTGGTTAGTGGAGGTGGCGGGAATCGAACCCGCGTCCCCCGGCGTTTCAATGAGTCTTCTCCGAGCGCAGTCGCTTTGAGAGTTGTCGGGTTGAAAGCTGGTAGCGACCCCAGACCAAACAACCGTATCCGGCTAAAAGTCCCCGCAATCACACCGAAGATGACTGAAGGCAAGCCTCTCAAATGAGGACCACCGCTACCCGAGAGGCTGAGGCAGTGGGGCCGTTACCCGATACCTAAATTAGGCAGCGAGCGCCAGGTCATTAGTTTTGACATTGGCGTTTGTAAATGTTCCGGCTCTTTAACGTGGCTCCGGAGACCACGGCTCGCTTCTCTCATATCAACCGTCGAAGTCGAAACCGATCACCCCCGTGATCTGTCCAGATCAGGGCCTGGACCTTCGTAGTATCGTACCGGCGAGAGTCCCCCAGTAGATGCAAGTGAGAAGTGCTCGTTGGAGCGAACTTCTTATTGCCTAATCCTGACAGGGCGATTTAGCGGTTTCGGCGGGACATCGCTCGGCGAGCTTCAAGGTCACTTTCGCGTTTTCTAATTGCCTGCCTTTTGTCGTATTGGCGGCGGCCTTTTGCGAGAGCTAATTCCAACTTCGCCCGACCATCCCGAAAATAGACAGATAGGGGAATAAGTTGAAGCGGCTCTTGCTCAGTTCGTGCCCGTAGGCGATCGATCTCGACGCGATGCAACAGCAGCTTCCGTGGACGGTCCACAACATGACCATTTTGTGCAGAAGAGTGACTCCAAGGCGAGATTTGCATGCCGAGAATCCACATTTCACGGTTTCGTACCCTTGCGAAAGCGTCAGCTAGTTGTACCGACCCTTCGCGGAGCGATTTCACCTCGCTGCCCTGGAGTACTAAGCCACACTCGTAAGTGTCAAGCAGGTCGTAGTTAGCGCGGGCGCGTCTATTGGAAGCAACAATTTTCCGATCCCCATCGTCGCTACTGCTCATGTGAAGAAGGGTATCGGTACACCGCCCGGTGTTGAATCGCCGCCGAAGCACAGGACTGGTAACTACGCTCTCAACGAATGGGAAACCTCACCGTATGAATACTGAAATGAAAGTTCGCGTATGGCTACCCACTGTCCTTCGTGTGCATACCGGAGGTGAATCACGTGCCATGTTGAGTGGCTCAAATGTGGATCAGATTTTGATCCAATTGGTTGGTCTCTATCCTGCGCTTCGAACCCATTTATTTGACGACCATGGAATGCTGTACTCGTTCATAACCATTTTCCGAAACGAAACAAATATCCGCGATTTACGGTTCTTGGAGACAGAACTTAGTGATGGCGACGAGGTACGAATATTGCCGGCGGTAGCTGGCGGGTAACGCAAAGCCCGCTAAGTCGAACTGCAATTGTTTCTCGGATGAGGCTGGGGCACTGTTTGAAGTCAGAGAGACAATTCTTAGCATCGCTCCCACCGAGACTTAGACGAGCGTAGCCTTAGCTATGTGACGGGACTCTCGCTAACTGTTCTTGGATGTTCTGGAAGCTACGCAGCTGCAGGCGAGGCTTGTAGCGGATACCTCGTTCAATCCTCCGAGACGAATCTGTGGGTCGATTGTGGCCCTGGCACCCTTGCTAACTTGCAACACAACATTGAACTGGACCAAGTTGACGCCATCGTTGTCTCGCATCACCACCCTGACCATTGTGCGGAGCTTCCGGTCGTGTACAACGCCTACAAGTACTTCACATCTATTTCCGAGATCAGAGTGATATCGACATCTGATGTGAAGCGTGTCACTGATGCATTTCAACCTGATGGAGATAGCAGTGATTTCTTTAATTGGGAAATAGTCGCCGATGGTTCGGTCTCTGAAGTAGGAGACATCTCAATCCGTTTCTCTCAGACTGACCACCCAGTGGAGACTCTCGCTATGCGGTTTAGCTGCGGAGAGGAATCGATTGTGTACACCTCAGATACAGGTCAGAAATGGTCGATTTCCGAATTAGGGTTTGACGCCAATATCGTCTTGGGGGAAGGCACGTTGTTGGATGGCACGGCTGATCCGGCTATCCCACACATCAGCTGCCGACACTTGGCAGCAGAGGCGAACCAAGCGGGAGCGAAACAGCTCATCGTTACCCATGTCCCACCGGGATCAGACCCGTCGAAACATCTTGAGGAAGCATCAGCTGTTTTTGAGGGCAGGGTTGAACTGGCAACCACAGGCCGTACCTTTTCAACCACCAACAACTAAAGGAAATTCAATGCGCGTCGATGGCAGAGCCAATGATGATTTACGTCCCATCTCGTTTGAACGTAATTTCACCGACCAGACCCCAGGGTCGGTGCTTGTGAGCTTCGGCCGTACCAAAGTTCTGTGCACGGTGTCTATTGACGACGATGTTCCACGATGGATGCGAGGTAACGGGGAAGGTTGGGTTACCGCTGAGTACGCGATGCTTCCTGGATCTAGCGGAGAACGCGTTGGCCGTGAAGCGAAAAAAGGAAAACAAAAAGGTCGGACACTCGAAATAGAGAGACTCATCGGACGAGCCCTGAGAGCTGTCTGCGACATGAAGGTTCTGGGTGAACGCGAAGTAACTGTTGACTGTGACGTTCTCCAAGCAGATGGGGGTACCCGAACAGCATCAATTTGTGGTGGGTACGTAGCTCTCCATGACGCGTTTAGTCGACTGGTTGATGACGGAACCTTGAACGAGCATCCACTGGCTGATTATTGCGCGGCGATTTCGGTGGGCATAGTGGGAGAAGATCTCTGTTTGGATCTGCCATACGTCGAAGATGCGGGCGCCGAAGTTGATATGAACGTAGTAATGACAGGTTCTGGAAAATTCGTTGAAGTGCAAGGCACGGCCGAAGGAGAACCGTTCGACAGCGAGCAACTAGATGGTTTACTTCGTTTGGCAGAAAAGGGCATTAACGAGATCATCGATCTTCAACGGTCGATTCTTTCCGAAAACGCAGATTGAAAGCCGTGCGTTTGGTCATGGCTTCAGCCAACGCTCACAAAGCTATCGAGATAGCCGAGATCCTCGCTGGTCATGACATACAGCCACGGCCTCATGATTTAGGAGACATCGTTGAAAATGAAAAAACTCTTGAAGGTAATGCCCGACTCAAGGCCGTTGCGGTGTGCAACCAAACTGGTTCTCCAGCAGTTGCCGACGACACAGGCCTTGAGGTTGATGCGTTAGGAGGCCTCCCAGGGGTGCGGAGCGCACGATTTGCGGGAGAGTCAGCAACCGATGTCGAAAATTTGTCAAAGCTGCTAGATGAGATGCGGAAAGTTCCCGATGGTGACCGCACGGCACGTTTCCGCACTGTGGCGTTAGTGGTATTCCCTGACGGGCACGAAATTTTGGCGCACGGTGTAGTAGAAGGCACCATTACCTCGAGCCCCAGTGGCAGCGGCGGTTTCGGCTATGACTCAATTTTTGTCCCAGACGAAGGCAAAGGGCTGACCTTTGCTGAAATGGAACCAGAAGCGAAGAACATCATTAGCCATCGCGGTAGAGCATTTCGTTCATTAGCGAAGATGTTGGAGGACTGATTACCAGTGGCGTAAATCGATATCCCATCGATCTACGACTTCGCCTTTTGAGACCAGATGAAGCACTTGGTGCTTCGCCATCGTTGGGTCGATATGAGCCGGTACTAGAGAAACCCGATCTCCAACCTTTAATGACCAGTCTGGAACAAGATTCGTATGCTCATCAGAACAAAATAGGATTTCTCCGTCTACCCAACTCGGATTGCCGTGGTCCATTCCTTGAGCTTTCAGACCAGCATCGCAGACAGCGAACTTTTCAGCCACTGACACAATGGTTGATTGCAAGAATAAACCTTGACTAAAGGGCTGATCGGTTTGTTCGGTATACGCAGTGTCCATTAGTACGTAGGACCCGGCCTGTATCTCATTGACCCAGGTGTTGATTGCATGAGTTCCAGTCCCACCACCGGTTATTAGTTCACCACCAACCAAGCTGTGAGCCTCTAGAAGTCGTTCCATTGCTGCTTTCACCAGTTCGTGACGACGATCGATATCTACTACGCCCATAGCGTGTCCTTCGTAACCCATGACTCCACGAACCGCGATATTTGAAGCGCGAGCCCGGTCGGCGAGTTGAGCAGCTTCGTCAACTTCGCATCCGCAGCGAAATCCGACACGGATATCTATGACGCATTCTCTTATGCCGGCTTCGGCTGCGGCATCGATAGTTGCGTCGCTATCAACTGCAACTGTTATCCGCGCGTTGGTAGCTGCCATTGCTGCGAGCCGGCTTACGTCAACTGTCTCATTTGCTAGAAGTAGATCGTCGCCTAGGCCCGCCTCAGCCAAACCCAAGACTTCGCGACTGGTAGCGCACGTAAAACCTTGATGACCTGCGTCGTGCTGAAGTCGAGCCAGAGCGCTTGTCTTATGGGCTTTGACATGCGGACGCAGCCGATTTCCTGGCAATCGCTTAGCCATCTCAGCGATGTTGGATTGCAGGACATCAACGTCCGCCCACAAAGCTGGGGTCGGAAGCTCATCAATATGCATGCAATGAGCCTACGACGGACCAAGGTGCCGCCGCTGACAGCAGATAACCTCCAAGTTATGTCAGAGCTTCATTCCGCTAGTGCGCTGTCCACTGGAATCCCAGCTGGCCCCGGTGAGATATACAACCGGTTACTTAATGACCGAATCGTTTTTCTTGGTACCGAAGTCGATGATGAAATAGCAAACATCCTTTGTGCCCAGATGCTGTTCTTGGAGGGCCAGGACCGAGAAAAAGACATTTGGTTGTACATCAACAGTCCCGGTGGTTCTGTTACTGCCGGCATGGCTATATACGACACGATGCAGTTTGTCTCGTGTGATGTCGCCACGGTATGTATGGGACTGGGAGCCTCAATGGGCCAGTTCCTTCTAACGGCCGGGGCAGCAGACAAGAGATATTGCTTGCCGCACGCTCGGGTGATGATGCATCAACCTTCAGGTGGAGTGAGAGGACAGGCCTCAGATATAGCGATCCAAGCTGAACAGATGGCGTATATCAAGCGGCTAATGGCTGAACGAATAGCTCTACACAGTGGCCAAGATGTGGATCAAATTCAGATCGATAGCGAACGGGACCGCTGGTTTACATCTGAAGAAGCCAAAGAGTACGGACTTTGCGATCATGTGATCGTTAAACGAGGCGAGATAATTTAGCGTCGCTAAATCTGACTATGGAGCAGGGCTGCAGGTGCGAGCCACAAATGCGGCGAGCTTTGTTACGGAGTCAGATAACTGATCCTCGAATTCCTGTTGAGCGGCTCCAATAGCGGCTGATCGCTCTAATGAGTCTTCGAATTTGGTGTTGTTAACCGCGTTAGTTAACGCCAATAGGAAAGCCGCTACAAGCTCCGCGTCCCTTTGGATTTCATGAGGTGCTTCTTTGGCTACGCGCGCTGCTTGTGCCGCAGTTTGAGTTAAAGCGCCTCTGGTCGCAGCGTCATCTGAAGGGGAGACTTCTGCACTAAGTGCATCGACTTTTTGTAATTCTGCTGAAGCTTCACAAAATGAGGCCTCTTGGCTCGCAGTACTGCAACTGGTAACAACTATTGTCGCGACGATAGCGACAGCACAGCGCAGGGTTGTTGTCACCCCGATTGGGCTTCTGTAGCTATGCGCCGAAGGTCTTGAACTCCGTGTTCAAGACCTTCTTCGTACTTGTACAGAGCACTTCCAGAAACCAATACATTTGCCCCCGCAGCCGCAGCTCCGGAAATCGTTGAAGCCGAAATTCCGCCGTCCACCTCGATGTCGACGTCGTAGCCGCCTTTGTCTATGAGGTTGCGCAGCGCCGTTACTTTGGACTCCATGCTTGCAATGTAGGCCTGGCCGCCGAACCCGGGATTGACTGTCATGACCAACACCATGTCCAACATGTCGAGAACCGAAGCAACTGAATCCAGTGGAGTGGAGGGATTGAGCGCCGCAGCTGGGCTGCATCCAAGATCTCTTATTCGTCCGAGAGTCCGGTGAAGGTGGGAAGTTGTTTCAACGTGGACTATGACCATCTGACAGCCGGCCTCAACGTAGTTAGGAAGCATTTCATCAGGGTTTGTGACCATCAAATGAGCTTCGAACATGACATCCACATGTTCTCGACAAGCTGCAATGACGTCGGGTCCAAACGTCAAGTTGGGAACAAAGTTTCCGTCCATCACGTCCCATTGAATCCGATCAACTCCGGCAGCTTCGAGCGCAACACATTCTTCCCCGAGTCGGGAAAAGTCAGCTGGTAGTACAGAAGGAACGATCTGAATAGGGCGATTCATGTAGTGGACCGTAGTCTGGGATTGATGTCTAAAAGGGTCAACATTTACGATCTAGCTGTTGGAGGCGAAGGAGTAGGCCGTCTAGAGGACGGACGAATCGTCTTCGTGGCTGGCGCGGCAGTTAACGATGAGCTGCAGGTCGAGCTGACTCAAGAGAAAAGTAGGTATGCGCGAGGGAGCATTCTTGAGATAATTTCGGCTGGAGAAGGTCGACGCGAACCCTCCTGTCAGCATGTCGACAGAGGCTGTGGCGGTTGCGACTGGCAGCACTTAACCGAAGACGCTCAGGCGGATGCCAAAATTTCCGCCGTTGAAGATTCACTCGTCAAGCTTGGTTCGGTCGTTGCACCGGACGTCGGATATGTCGCCGGTCCAGCCAAGTCGCATTACCGGACGACCTTGCGAGTCGCCGTTGAGAATGGACGACCCGCATACAGGCGGTCGCGTTCGAACGAGTTAGTCCAAATTGACGACTGCTTCGTTGCTCATCCATTGATGGAAGACATCTTGGCTGAGGGCTTCTTTGCAGATGCCGCTGAAGTCACGATTCGAGTTGGATCACGTACCGGAGATCGATTGGTCATGGGAGAACCTCACGCGAAGAACTTCCGATTACCGGATGACGTCAAGATCGTCGGGAGAAACCAAGCGCGTAAAGGCGCAAGTGCCTACATCGTGGAGGAGGCCGCGGGAATTGATTGGAAGATTTCCGCCCGGTCGTTCTTCCAGAGTTCTCCTGAGGGTGCTGAGATGTTGACCGCACTAGCTGCAGAATGGTTGACGGTGCACGACGTTGGTGAACAGGTTCTAGTTGACCTTTATGCCGGGGTGGGCTTGTTTTCTGGCACTGTCGGTGACTGGTTTGAGAAAGTCACAGCAGTTGAATCTTCAGTTTCGGCTGTTAAAGACGCTATGCACAACCTCGGACCGCATGTAGCTATCCATCGGACTCAAGTTGAACGGTGGGTTCCCGAACTTGCCGATGTAGTAATAGCGGATCCGCCGCGCAGCGGACTACGAGCCGAAGGAGTTGACCAGATCCGCAAGACCGAGGCACCGCATGTTCTTCTCGTTTCTTGTGACGCTGGCGCCCTTGGAAGAGATGCATCTTTGATGATCGCAGCGGGATATGAACTCGACCAAGTCGATGTTGTAGATATGTTTCCCCAAACGAGCCACGTCGAAGTTGTCTCAGGGTGGATACGCAGTAGCTGAGTAAAAAAGTTTTGGCGCCCACTTAGTGGGCGCCAAAGTTCACTGTTGATGAAGTGCGGTTAGCTCAACCGTTCAACGATCATTGCCATTCCTTGGCCACCACCAACACACATGGATTCCAGCCCGAAGGTTTTGTCGGAGTCCTCGAGGCCGTGGAGCAGCGTCGTCATGATCCGGGCCCCAGTTTGACCGAACGGATGGCCAAGAGCGATTGCTCCGCCATTCACGTTGAGTTGATCGACCATATCGATTCCCAATTCATCCGCTGACGGAATGACCTGTGCAGCAAATGCCTCGTTGATTTCGACTAGGTCAATGTCGCTCATAGTCATATCTGCCCGAGCCAGAACACGTTTTATTGCCTCAATTGGGCCCAGTCCCATGATTTCAGGGTTGAGAGCTGACACTGAGCTGGCAATGATTCGAGCCAGGGGAGTGATTCCTAACTCTTCAGCGCGTTTGCGGCTCATCACCACAACGGCGGCGGCTCCATCATTAAGTGGGCAGGCATTGCCGGCAGTGACGCGGCCGTCAGGCCTGAATACGGGCTTTAACTGGGATACCGCGTCCAAGGTGACTCCAGCTCGTGGACCGTCATCGGTAGAGACGATGGTTCCATCTGGCATGGTGACCGGTGTGATGTCCATTTCAAAGAAGCCCCGGCTAATTGCAGCCTCGGCTTTGTTTTGGCTCATCACTCCGTATTCATCCATTGCCTCGCGGCTAACACCTTTGAGTTCAGCTACGTTCTCGGCAGTCTGACCCATAGCGATAAACAGGTCGGGAAGGCCCTCTGCGGGAGTCCAATCTCCGTGTCCTCCCTCAGCGCGTACCTTTGATCGTGCACCTGGGGCTTTGAATATTGGGTTAGCGGTGTCAGGGAGGCTGTCGGCGTTTCCTTTTCCGTAACGAGAAACACACTCAACACCGGCTGCGATAAACGCGTCGCCTTCACCCGCTTTAATGGCGTGGGCAGCCATACGGATGGTTTGGAGTGAAGAAGAGCAGTAGCGGTTAACGGTCGTGCCTGGAACATCTCCAAGGCCCGCGAGTACTGCGGTAGCTCGCCCGATGTTGAAGCCTTGTTCACCGCCAGGTGATCCGGTTCCCATGATGAGGTCTTCGATCTCTTCGGGAGGAAGTTCGGGGACTTGCTCCAAGACCTTGTTGACGATTTGAGCGCTGAGATCGTCGGGCCTGATCTCGGTCATAGAGCCTTTAAAGGCTCGACCAATCGGGCTACGGGCGGTTGCAACTATGACCGGGTCGGTCGAGGCGTCGGTACTCATTTGGGTCCCTTCATGCAGGATTAGCGACTTGGGAAACATTACCCCCACTTTGGAGGTAAATGCCTATTTGTCTGCCTACCTCTACCATCAACTCAGTGAATATGCCCATCTACGCTCATGGCGTCGGCCCAGTAGGTGAATTGCCGATGTCGGTAACGACTCTAGGGTTGGTGGCAGCGGCAGCTCTCATGATCTCCTTCGCAGCCCTGGTGTCAGGGTGGCAACAGCCGCAGTTCCCAGAAGCGGGATCGGGCCGTTCGTTGCTGACGACTAATTCTGTGGGTGGAAGAGTTGGCGTGGTTGTTGGTCGCACACTGGGTGTTTCGTTACTAGGTACGGCTTTAGCGTCTTGTTTTTGGGTTGCGGATGACACCTTGGTCAATATTGCACCGCGGATAGTTTTTGTAGCTCTCTGGGTCTTTGTTCCCGTTGGATCAGCCTTTGTGGGTGACTTGTGGCGTTGGATGAGCCCGTTTGAAATATTGGCAGGCTTGGGGGATCGTCGATCTGGCGATGGTGGGACCAGAGAGTGGAATCTGCATGCAGCCGCGACGTTGTTGGCAGGGTTTCTTTGGTTGGAGTTGGCTTATCATCGACCTGCCGGTAGGACTCCTTTGACCGTGCTGCTGCTCGTGTGGACCGCGTGGAGTGGAATTGGGGCATGTGTTAACGGCCGCGACTGGTTGCGATCACATGACCCGTTAGCTGTCTTTGTTCGACTTGTGGCTTCCATGTCGCCGGTCCATGTTTCCGACAACTCATTGCGGTGTCGACGTCCTCTGGTGGGGCTAGGTCAAATACCGGTTCAAAAGGGTGTTGCCGCAGTGGTGCTCGTAGTTCTCGGAGGTACCTCATTTGACGGGTTGTCAAGGACGAGTTGGTGGGGTGACATTATTGGAGGTCGTACCGGCTGGAACGCCACAGCTTTCAATACTGTGGGGTTGCTGTTTTCGATGTCGTTGGTTACGGCACTGTTTTTGGGTTGCGTTCGATGGATGCAACGACGAGATGGCAATGATGACGCCGATTTTGAAGATGGGTTTGCGCTCTCACTGGTTCCGGTGGCTGTTGGTTACGCCATTGCGCACTACATAGGAATGGCTGTCTTTGAAGGTCAACAGTTATTCATACAAATGAGTGACCCTTTCGATCGCGGATGGAATTTGTTCGGAAGCGCTGACGGATACATCAATTATCGGGTTGTAGGACCGACGGCTCTGGCAGCAATTCAGGCGCTCGGAATAATCGGAGGACATCTTGCTGGGGTCATGGTTGGACATGACCGGGCACTTGCGACATTGCGCAAAAAGGATGACGTAACGGCTCAACTGCCGCTGGTGATACTTCTAGCGTCGTTGACTGCTATTGCCCTGATGTTGCTTGTAGAGGTTTAACTTTGAGCGCCGCGAACTAGACGGAAAATCGGTGAACAAACCTGTGGTCAGGTTTCCAGTCGCTGATTTGAGCCTTAGACGCTTTGAAGGGCCTGCCACACTGCCTGTGGAGTGCAGGGCATATCCACGTGCTCCACACCTAAGTGGGCGACAGCATCGCACACTGCGTTATGTACCGCGGGAGTGGAGCCGATAGTGCCAGACTCCCCAATGCCCTTCGCACCGAGTGGATTTCGTGGGCTAGCGGTCTCGGTGTTGGAAACTTCGAAGCTAGGCAGTTCAGCCGCTGATGGCATCAAATAATCCATAAGGCTCGCTGTTATGGGGTTGGCGTCTTCGTCATATTGGACGTGTTCCCACAATGCTTGAGCGATTCCCTGAGCGATACCGCCATGTTGTTGTCCGTTGACCAACATGGGATTGAGAATGGTGCCACAGTCATCAACTGCGATGTGTCGCAACAACTCAACGTGTCCGGTCTCTCGGTCGATTTCTACAACCGCCACATGCGAACCAAACGGGTATGTTGCGTCAGTGCCATCAAAATCAAGCTCGTGAGCGAGTCCACCTTCAACTTCCTGCTCTACCGCAGCGCTTGCTAGATCAGCCCAACTAATGGATTTTGCCGGAACTCCAGCGACTTGGAGGGCCCCTTCACCGACGACGATGTCTTCGGCGCTAGCTTCCAACAAACTGGCTGCAAGCTGCTTGCCCTTTTCCAGCACCACTTGTGAAGCTTCGTAGATAGCTGAGCCGCCTGCTTGCAAAGAGCGGGACCCTAAAGTTCCGGCTCCTCTAGCGACCTCTTGGGTGTCAGCATCGACGTGGTTAACTTCGTCCATTGGTATACCAAGAACATCGTTGACGATCATCGAAAACGCAGTGTCGTGACCCTGTCCATGGGAACTCGTTCCAACTTTGATGGTTGCTGAACCGTCATCGTTAATCTCACAACTTCCGTATTCAACGTGCAGGCCGATCGGCGCGGTTACCTCAACATATGAAGAGACTCCGATGCCTAGCAGCTTGGGATCATCTGATTCTCGGCGTCGCGTTTGTTCGGCGCGTAGATCTGCGTAGCCGGAGGCTTCCAGGACTGCGTCTAGGGAGCGTTCATATTCTCCAGAGTCGTAGTTGGCGCCGACCAGGGTTGTAAGTGGGAAAGCGTCAGGTTGTAGGTAATTCTTTCGACGTAATTCTGCAGGGTCCATGCCAATAGCGTTCGCTGCTTTGTCCAGAATTCTTTCGACCATTTGAGTCGCTTCTGGTCGCCCAGCTCCGCGATAGGCCCCGATGAAAGTTGTGTTAGTTACTACTGACTGAGCAAAGAAATCTATAGCCGGGATGTTGTAGACAGCTTGACTGAGTTGCATCGTGAGCATTGGAAGAATCGCACCGATAGCGGGATAGGCGCCGGCGTCTGCTACGACTCTCGCTTTTAGCCCGACGATAGAACCGTCGTTGTTGACACCCAGTTCGGCGTTCATCACCATTGCTCGGCCTTGCGCCATCGACAACATGTTTTCGCCGCGTTGTTCAGTCCACTTGACTGGTTGGTTGAGCTCTTGGGCTGCTTTAGCGCAGAGGATCTGTTCGATATAGAGACCAGCCTTCGGGCCAAAACCGCCGCCAACCCATGGAGCGATCACTCGTAGATTTTCTGGCTCCAAACCAATGCTGGGGGCAAGACCGTCGCGAAGTCCGTGAGCAGCCTGGGTTGAGGCGTAGAAGGTCATGGAGTCACCTTCAGGGATAGCAACGCACCCATTTGGCTCCATTGGTACTCCTGCAAGACGCTGCGTCACTATTCGTTGGCTCACTACAGCGTCAGCACCTTCGTTCACGTCAGGGCCGTCGTACTCGTTGCCGATTGCGAAACAGACGTTGCTTTCGGCGCCCTCCCAAAGGACGTCAGCGTCGTCGCCAAGGGCTGCTTCAATGTCAGCGTTTGCTGGAAGCGGGTCGTAGTCAACGATGACTTGTTCTGCTGCGTCAACTGCTTGTGAATGACTTTCAGCTACTACCGCCGCGACTATGTCGCCGACGAAACGTACTCGACCAACCGCTAGCGGTGGGCGGTTCATGGACGGATCCATGAACTCTGATTGGTTAACAGCGTCCATACTCAAGTTGTCTGCGGTGTAGACGGCTACTACGCCTGGCATGTTGACGGCTTCGCTTGTATCAACCCCAAGAAGTGAGGCATGAGCCATGGTCGAGCGAACAAAAACGATTTGAACTGAATCTATGTCTAGGTCGTCTACGTAATCGTTAGCGCCAGTTAGTAACCCTGGATCTTCTTTGCGAGTAACTGCGTTGCCTAAAATCGAGCCTTGTGCGGCCATGATTATCCCCTGATTTGACGTGCGTGCTTCGGAGCAGCAACGAGACTACACCGAGGCGCCACCCCAAGTGCCATTGAGAACATTTTTGCTACGCCCAATGGGTTCTGAAGAGTCAATCTTGACTTGCAAACCAGGTATTCAGTAGATCGGCTGAGCGGGTCGGATCTTCACACATCCACCAGTGGCCAAGCCCGTCTAAGACAGCGACTTCAGCTTTACATCTCTCTGCCGCTCGGCGGTGGAGTTCTTCACCGCCGGTGTAGGTGTCTTCTGTGGCGATTATGCATAAGCCAGGCCGCTGAGACGCGGCCGGAAGATCGTCACCTAAATTTCCTACAACTGGCTGGGCTGCGCTTCTGTAGAGCCCCAAAATCGCTTGGCCCATATCGTCGTTGACCCAAGGAGCGACCTTTTCAGCTACCGACTCGCCCATCCCCAGTTGAGCGAACAGTGCGGTTCTCTCTGTATCGGATAAGTCGGTCATCGATCCCACAGCAGTTTCCCCGTCCGGGCTCTGCCAGCTCTGGGCGGCGTCATGCCATACGTACTCATGATTAAAAATTCCGATTATGTCGGTGCACCATGACCGAATTAAGTCTGGTCGAGTCATAGCTAAACGCATGACGTGGCCTCCACCCCAGTCATGGCCAACCAAATCGATTGGACCGTCGAGTTGTTCGAGTTCAATTGCGAGCCATTCCAGGTATCCATCGCTGGTGACATCAAAATTTTCAGGAAGCAAACTACCGAAACCGGGTGGGGAAAGAGCGATGACATCGTCCCGCCCCAGTTCAGTGCGCAGAGGACCCCAGATGGCCTCTGTTTCGGGGTTGCCGTGTATTAGCACGACTGTCATAGGCACTCCTTTGTGGTGAGATGCATCGTAAACCCAACCTATGGCTTAGGGGGTCGTTCTTTGGCCAGGTTCTCGATCACTTCAGATGAAGGCAATGCGGCCAATGTTTGAGGGTCGACATAGATCTTGCGATCGCGTGATCCTCCGCCCACGATGACTTTGGTGCAATTCAACACTCGACTGTCGATCCATATGGGAAGTGATTTTGGTAGACCGAATGGGGTTACACCACCAAGAATCATCCCAGTTGTTGCTTCGGTTTCTTCGGGGGACGCAAACGACGCCTTTTTCACTTCAAGTTTCTTCCGGACGACTTTGTTTACGTCAACTTGGGTGGTGGCCAAAACCACACATAAGGCGTATAGGCGAGGCTCTGCCTTGCCGACGACCAGGATCGCGTTGGCGCTCTCATCGAGTTGGTAGCCGTACTTTTCGCAGAATTGAGTGGTGTCGGCCAGTTCGGGTGCGCATTCGATTACCTGATAATCGGCTGCTAGCTCTTCAAGTATTTCTATTACCGGGTCCGTCATGGATTTGTAGCGGTCTGGTTTTTGCGGCCTCGAACTACTTCGGTAGCTACGACGTCAACGGCTTTTAGGCTTTGCGTTACTACGACTCCATAGTCTCGCCGGGCGGCTTCGGGTGAAACTACGCCGTCTTGTACATCTCGCAGAACCAGTTCGGGGTCTCGATGAAATGGGTCTCCCCAACCTCCTCCTCCGGGTGTTTCGGCGATCATTCTGGCTGGACCAAGCTTGGTTACCCCGTACTTGGGTGGAATGAAGGCTGCGCCGTCAACATCTTCATCGGCTGGGACTATCCATTCCAATCCGACGCCGCCGGTTCCGCCTCCTTCTACGCCGTGGCCGCTGGGAGTGTCGAGGCCCTCAGCTCGAAATGACCAAATAGCAGGTTCAAGAATGTCCGCCTCGTAGCGAACTCCTGTGCCCCCGCGCATTTGGCCGGGCCCGGCGTTATCGCAACGCTGTTCGTGACATATATATCGGACGGGGTAGTGCTGTTCATGAAATTCCAGGTTGGGTATATCAAGACCGCCCAAGCTTATGAGGTGACCCATTTGAGCAAAGCCGTCCCGTTCAGCGGTAGCTCCCGGCGTCCCCATAGCGTGCCACTGGTACATCACCCACGTCGTGCCGTCCTCCCTTTTGCCGGCAACGTGCCCATGCATGGTCTTTGACCAACCTGCGCAAGCCCTCGCGGGGTCTGCGGCAGCTAATGCCTGCCAGACCGCGATGACGATCTCATGGGCCACGTAAACAGTGTTCATAGTCATTGGTGCTGGTGGTAGCGCGTTAACGATTGACCCCTCGGGCGCCTTTATGGTTAAGCAGCGATACGTCCCTTCATTTCTTGGAATGCTGGTATCGAAAAACGATGAAATAGCTAGATACACCGAGGAATAGGTATTGGCGATCGAGCTGTTCTTGAACCCTTCGATTTGAGGATCGGTCCCTGCGAAGTCAGCCACAATCTCGTCGCCGCTTACCGTCAGTTTTACTCTTACGGCGATGTCAACCTTTCGGAAGCAGTCGTTATCAGTGTGATCTTCTCCGAGGTAAACGCCGTCAGGTAGGTCCGTTATGGCTGCACGCATTCGTCTATCAGCGTGGTCTAGGACACCACCTAAATAAGAGAGATACGCGTCGAGTCCGAGTTCGCTGGCAAGCGCTATTACCCGTTCACCTCCAATTTGGGTGGAACCGAGCATCGCTAGGAGATCCCCGTCAAGTAATTCAGGGGTACGGCAATTGATCAGCAATAATTCCCACAAGTCTTCTCGGACGCGGCCTTCCTCTATGAGCCGCATGACGGGTAGACGGATCCCCTCTTGCCAGATTTCGGTGGCCTCAGGGTTATATGTACCGGCGAGGCCTCCTCCGATATCGGACTGGTGAGCCCTGTTGCAACAAAAACCTGCCAATACAGGAGTATCTGAACCGACAAAAATAGGTCGAGCGATTACCCAGTCAGGAAGATGGTTGCCGCCGGCAACATAAGGGTCAGATAACAGGAACACATCTCCGACTTTTAGATCATGGCCATATTTGGCAAGCAACGCACGTACAGCGAAGCCTCCACCGCCGGTGTGAATTGGTATGCCATCAGCGTTTGCGACCAGCGTGCCGTCAGGGGTCGTTACGAAACAACTGAAGTCATGACTTTGACTGAAGATCGTGCTCCGAGCAGTTCGGGTCATTACCCAACCCATGTGGCGGCTGATCTGATCAAGACGATTTTGCATCAGCGCTAACACCACTGGATCAAGTTCACCGGAATGATGCTGCAAGGAATCTTCGGTCTGTGCGACTTCAACAAAGAAGTCGCCGGAATCATCAACCCACAGGCGGTCACCGGGTCGCGCAACCACAGTTGTAGTTGCTTCCTCAATCAGGGCTGGACCCTCAAGGCTGTCACCAGGATGAAGCAGCGACCCATCGTGTATTGCTGTTTCGGTCCAACCAGTACCCGGAAACCACACTGAACGTCTGTCAATGGGCTCGGGAACACCCTGAGATGGAGCGCCTGCTGCCATCTCAACTTCTCCGGTCGACCCGCGAGCCGTCAACCGCAAAGAAGAAAGCATGATCGTTCCTTCTTCTTGGGAGTGACCATACAGGCGCCGATATTCAGCTTCGAAAGCTGATCGGATGAGCCGGGGGTCGAAGCCATGACCATCGACTGGGACCCGTATGCTCCAAAGTTGCCCCGGATGGTGAAGTTCCAGCTCATAGTTAAGAGCTACCTCGCCCTCATCGAATCCCTCTTCAGCCATCACAGCAAGGGCTTGCTTTGTTAAAGCGTTGAATCCTTCAACGAGAGTTTCAACCGGCAATTCATCTAACGGACCAAGCAAGAATTTTGTGAAGTCCTGCCGGACGTCGGCGTGGAGCATCCCGATGGCGCAAAGGGCACCTGCATCGCGAGGTACATGTACTCGGGCGCATCCCAATCCGGCGGCGACACTTGCCCCATGCATTGGTCCGGCACCACCAGCTGCGACGAGAGTGAACCTTCTTGGAGAGTGGCCTCGTTCAATTGAGATATGTTCGACAGCACTCAACAGATGTTGTTCGACAAGTTCGATTATTCCGGCCGCAGCATCTTCGATCGACATTCCCAATTTCTGAGCAACATGGACGTCAATGGCGTTCCGGGCGGCGTCGAGATCCAGGTCCAGAGTCCCACCAGCTGATTTGCCAGGTCGTAAGCGGCCAAGAACTAAATGAGCATCAGTGACTGTTGGAAGCATTCCTCCGCTTCCGTAACAAGCGGGTCCCGGATCGGCGCCAGCGCCTTCAGGGCCAACGAATAGCAGTCCTGCGTCATCGACCCCAGCGATGGTTCCGCCTCCCGCCCCAATGGTGTGTATGTCGATAGCAGGTGTGGAGACGTGGTAGCCAGCGATGTCAATGTCGTCACGGGTCGCGACCTCACCGTTGGACATCAGGAGCACGTCACATGAGGTACCTCCGATCTCCATAGAGATGAGGTTCCCCTTGTTCTCCTCGGCGACACCGGCCTGATCCACCGATCGACGGTACAAATTGAGCGCACCCACCGCAGCAGCGGGACCACTGAGCAAGAGGTTGACCGGTTTACTGGCCAACTGGTCAACAGAAGCGGCACCACCGTTGGATTGGACCAACAGAATTGGTCGCGGAAGACCTTCAGTGGTTAATTCGGCGTCAAGAGAACGGAGATACTTAACAATCCGAGGTGAGAGGGCGGCGTTTACTACAGCTGTAGAAGTTCGTTCGTATTCACCCATAAGAGGTGAAACTTCTGCGGAACAGGTCACCCACTCTTTAGTCCATTTCTGACGGATGAGGTCAGCTAACTGCTGTTCGTGACGGTCGTCTATAAAGCTGTTCATTAAGGCAACCGCAATGACGTCAACCTCTTGATCGTTGAAGTCAGCAAGGATCTCGTCGATCGATGAAACGTCGAGTGGCTGATACTCGGCACCGTCTGCGTCTATTCGGCCGGGTATCGAGCGACGAAGATGACGAGGAACAAGAACTGGAGCGTATGGTTCACGATGGTTCCACTGATCGGAGCGCAAACCTCGTCGAATTTCTATCGTGTCCCTAAAGCCCTCGGTAGCAACAAGGCCTACTCTGGCGCCTTTGCCTTCGAGCATCGTGTTCGTAGCGATTGTCGACCCGTGAACGAAAAGTGAACAGTTGCTTAAGATCTCCGATTTCGGCAAACCTAAATCAACTGAGATTCTTTGAACCGCCGCGAGTACACCTTCGCTTGGGTCTGAAGGAACTGAGGGAACTTTGGCGACCCAGGCTTGGCCACTGGAATCGGCGAGGACGAGATCAGTAAAAGTCCCCCCGACATCAACCCCAATGCGCCAGGGAGCGACAGGCCTATTCATTGGCAACGAACTTGATTCAGACTGACTCATAGGTATTGATCATCGCGCGCTTTGACCTGCGAGACTATGGAAATGGGAAGCAACTACCCCGCAGCGACCTCTCGCTCCGCAGAACTGCATGACCGTGGTAAGTCTGTGATACCTGACGGAGTGTCTAGATCCACCGTGATAATCCGACCTCATCCGATCTATGTGGATCACGCCCAGGGAGCATGGGTCACCGATGTCGACGGCAATCGCTATTTAGATTGCAACAACAATTTCACTTCGATAATTCTCGGACACGCAGATCCTGGAATTGAATCTGCGGTCCGCAAGCAGCTTGCGAGCGGAACAGCTTTTTCGATGGCGACAGAATCAGAAATTCAGCTGGCGGAGCTCCTATGTGACCGGGTAGCGGGCTGTGAACAAATTAGATTTTGTAACTCTGGCACTGAAGCTGTGATGGGAGCGATTAAAGCAGCAAGAGCTTTCACTGAACGGCCCACCATCATCAAAGTGGAAGGCAGCTACCACGGAACCTACGACCATGCAGAAGCCAGTCTTGGGTCGGATCCTTCCAATTGGGGGTTACCGAATCGCCCGGCGACAATTCCTTACGCTGCAGGTGCGCCCGGTTCCTTGGCCGAGGAGGTCGTGATTGTTCAGTTCAATGACACATCAGGAGTGAACGAAGCAATCCAACGAGTTGGGTCTGGACTAGCTGCGGTGTTGCTAGATCCGATGCCCTCGAGGGTTGGGATGCCGCCCCTCGACCCACAATTTGTTGAAGCAATACGAAACCGAACACGAGAGGTCGGGGCGTTATTGATACTTGATGAAGTTATCTCGCTTCGGCTGGGGCTAGGGGGAGCGCAAGCCGTCCACGGCATAGATCCAGACCTCACAGCGATGGCCAAGATCATCGGCGGAGGTTTTCCGGTAGGAGCAATAGGGGGCAAGTCCGAAGTGATGGACGTTTTTGCCACTGTCCACGGAAACCGAGCCGCTGTCCCTTCAGGGGGTACCTATACAGCTAATCCGATCACCATGACGGCCGGATTTGCGTGCATGAGCCAACTTGACCAATCCAGTTTCGACCGTTTAGCCGACATAGGGATGCAGATCCGTAGACGACTAACAGACCTCTTTGCTGCGCATTCACTTGGCTGGCAAGTAACAGGTGCCGGTTCGTTGTTTCGGATTCACCCGCACCAACGGTTGGTCAACAGTTACCGAGACGCACATTTAGATAGCGATGAGGCTGCATTGATGGAGTCGTTGCAGCACCGGCTACTTGAACGTGAGGTCTACTTCAGTTCGTATGGAATGGGATGCATGAATCTGGCTACTTCAGATAGCGATATCGACCATTTCGAAAAGGCCGTGGACGAAGCGCTTAGAGCCATCAGGCATTGAGAACAACTACGGTCTCACTATGACCGATGACTTAATGCTCAAAAGCGCAGAGGAGTTATCTCGCCTCGTCCACTCCCGCAAAGTTAGTTCTCGGGAACTCCTAGAAGAAGCCATTGGGCGATATGAAGCCTTTAATCCGAAAGTTAATGCCGTCACCGGACACCAGATCGAAAATGCCCAACTAGAGGCAAACGAGGCAGATGAAGCGACAGCTCGAGGCGAATCTCACGGTCCGTTCCACGGTCTGCCGGTGACCATAAAAGAGGCCTACGACTGGGTGGGTACGCCGTCAACATGGGGTAACCCAGCATGGGCTGACAATTTCCCTAATTGCAACAGCCCCTCGGTTGACCGTTTGATCGGCGCCGGAGCCGTCATCTGGGCTAAGACCAACGTCCCGTTCATGCTGGGTGACTGGCAATCGTTCAACGACATCTATGGCTGCACCAACAACCCGTGGGATCTCAATCGAACACCAGGTGGCTCCTCAGGCGGATCAGCAGTCTCTTTGGCCACCGGAATGTCAGCACTAGAGATTGGGAGCGACATCGGTGCCTCAATTCGAAACCCAGCTCACTATTGCGGTGTGTTTGGACATAAACCGACCATGGGTCTGATACCGCAAACCGGCCATGCTGCACCCGGAGTAGAAACAGTCGTCGATATTGCGGTCATGGGTCCTCTTGCCCGGAGCGCGAATGATCTTGACCAAGCTCTTTCCGTGCTCGCTGGACCCGATGGTTTTGACGCGACTGGGTATCGAACTGAACTGCCTGAACCAAACAAGAAGTCACTTACTGACTACAGAGTTGGAGTGTTACTGGAGAGTCCGGCGTGCGCTACTTCTACAGCACTTATCGATCATCTGCAGCACACCGTCGATGATCTGGCGGGGCTAGGAGTTGACGTGGTTCAAGCCGCACCTTCGATCAACCAGAACGAATTTTTCGAAAACTATTTGTTGTTGCTACGAGCAGCAACAGGTGTAGCGATAGGCGATGAGGCGTTCAACGATGCCTTACCAGGTCATGAAGGCTGGGAACAAGGAGAGCGGACCTACAGAAATTTGGTCGATCACGCCGCGCATATGACTCACCGGGAATGGTATGCACTTCATCAGCAGCGAGAGCTCTACCGGAGAGATTGGTCGACCTTCTTCGAAGACTTTGATTTGCTCTTGTGTCCGGCAGCTGCGTCGACAGCTTTTGTGCATGACCACCAAGGGGAACGTCCAGATCGCACCATTGAAGTCAATGGTCAACAAGAGCCTGTTGTCGACCAATTATTTTGGGCTGGTTGGAGTTGCAGCGTTTACTTGCCCAGCACAGTGGCACCAGTTGGTCTCATCGACGGTTTACCTGTCGGATTACAGATCGTTGCGCCACACCTCCACGACAGAAGGTCAATCCATTTCGCGTCGCTAGTTGAAGCCGAACTAGGTGGATTTGTGACCCCACCGGGTTACGAGAGAATTGGAAATTAGGCGACAAAGGAGCGCCACTTCTGGCAGCCTGTTGGTCAGTGGACGACTCCCTCGATGACCTACTCGATCTTCTGTCTCTTTCGCAGCAAGAAGAGACAAAATTTGTGGGGCGCGGCTCCGGGCATGCCGGCTATGGCTTGTTCGGTGGACATCAACTAGCGCAAGCGATTGTCAGTGCCTACCGCTCAGTGGATGCTCAGCGCCGACTGAATTCTGTGCACGGCTTTTTCCTACGCGGCGGTGACGGAAATCAAAACATCAGCTATGACGTTGAAAGCATCCGGGACGGACGAGCGTTTTGTCAACGACGAGTGACCGGCGTACAAAACGACAAACAGATTTTCGATTTAACAGCTTCATTCCATACTCCTGAAAATGGCCCTGGTGTGATCGCCCCCTCACCACCTCGTGGCGTTGAACCTCCCGAAGGGCTACCTACCTTTGAGGAGTGCATGCAACAAGTCGGCCCTATCTTTGGTGAGGAATGGTCAGAGGGACCTCGACCGGTGGAATACCGAATCGAGAATGCTCCCTGGGCTCCAAATGGACCCTCTGAACAAGGTGGTATCAACTTTTGGTTCCGGGCGCGGCGGCGCTTAACAGACGAACCCGAGATTCACGCAGCGATCCTTGCCTACATGAGTGACGACTGTGTTGCGGACACCCTTTTGGTCCCTTATGGGCGTACTTGGGGCACCGAAGGGACCATGTTGGTCAGCTTGGATCACTCAATGTGGTTCCATGCCGAAGCGCGAGCTGATGAATGGATATACGTTGAGCAATGGCCAGTCGCAGCTTCAGGAGCGCGGGGCTTGGCACAAGCTCGAATGTGGCAAAACGGTGAACTCGTAGTCTCGGTAGCTCAGGAAGCCTTAACTCGTTTCTAAGCTCTGGCAGGTGTGTCGATGAACCAGGCGCGGAGCGAGTCGGCCACGCGTTCCAACGAAGCGAAACATCCGAAGTGATTAGAGCCAGTGAATACCTCTAGAGAACCTGAGGGGAGACGTTCCGCTATTGATGCAGCAGCAGTTGAAGGACGATCTTGGCCAGCGCCTCCGTATGCAACTAAGACGTCTATCGCAACTTGAGATAAACGGTCCCAGCCCTGTTGGAGGAATTGCTCAAATGCTCTTGATTCAAGCAACGGGTCACATGCCAGTTCTATGGAACCGTCGGAGCGATCAACGAAACCGTGACGGACGTATGCCTCCAAGCAGTCCTGATGTACTTCGTTTAACGGCGGGCGAGTGCTGTATCGATTGATCACTTCTTCCCGTGAAGGAAAAATTGAGCGTCGACGTTTTGTTGCCTCAACGAAATTGATTGATCCTGCAGGGCGATCTTCTGTACGTTCGAAAAGAATCGGCTCATAAACCCATGCTCGTTCGAAGGCACCGGGACGCTCAAGGCTCGTAAGAATGCTGGTGGCTCCGCCCATTGAATGACCGACCACCCATGCGTCTTGAAGGTCGAAAGCATCCACCACCGATGTCAGATCCGCCACCATGCGGTGATCAAAAAAATTGATGTCGGAGGGACTGGTGGTTGCCCCGTGAGCGCGTAGATCGACACAAATTGCTCTGAAGTCGCTACCGAGCCTATTGATTATTGGCTCCCACATTCTGGAAACGAGACCTGTTCCGTGGACGAAGAGTGTCGGATGTCCTGCGCCCCCGTAATCGTGCACGGCAACTTGGACCTGGTCTTCAGAAGAGACAAAATGGCTGTGAGGTTCACGCATAGACAGAAGCCATTCAGGCAACGATATTTTGGTCGTGTAATTCTTTGATCGCGCCTTGGCTGAACCCCAATTGGGCGAGTATTTCGTCGGTGTGTTCACCTTTGCCTGGTGAGTGGCGAGTTAGAGCTGTCGGAGTTCCACTGAACCTTGCCGGCGGTTTCACTGTCTTGATCGGCCCTGCGGTGGGATGTGTTTCGGTAACGATGATGTCGTTGTGTAGGACCTGAGGATCGTCAAATACCTCTTGGCGCGAAATCACCCTGGCACATGGCACATCTGCTGTCTCTAACGCTGATAGGGCATCACTAGTCGACATAGTTTTGAGGGTTGCCGCGAATTCCGATCTTTGGGCATCAGCATTTTGCAAGCGCGCGTCGCGGGTAGCAAAGCGTGGGTCCTCAGCTAATTCTGGTCTCCCCAATGCTTCACAGGCGCCCTGGTATTGGTCAAAGTTCACCCAGTTCGCAGCAATCTGACCGTCAGCGGTATCCCACGGTTCATACCATTCGCTATAGGTGGGCGCTGAACGGCCTTCGGGTAGTGATTCGTTCCAGAAGACTTCCAGCCACATCCAATGAAGCATTGCATCGAGTAACGCGAGTTCAATATGTTGCCCTCCGGCTCCGTTGGAACGGGCAACTAATGCTGCAAGCACAGCGTTTGCTCCGGCCATGGCTGTCGTTTTGTCAGCTACCACAGCTTTGACGTATGTGCCATTTTGGGCCTCCGCCATCCCTGAAATAGCCTGGATAATTGGATCATAGACAGGTCGATCTGCGTAGGGTCCGCTCGGGCCAAAACCGGACACCGAGAGGTATACCAAATCTGGATTGACCGCAGACAGAGCCGGATAGTCAATCTTTAGACGCTCTGCTACTCCTGGTCGAAAGTTCTGTATAAACACATCAGCTTCTGAAACGAGCTGCAACAAAATATCGCGCCCAGCATCGGAACGAATATCAAGGTCCATTCCTCTCTTATTTCGGTGCATATGAACCCAACATCCGGATTGGTCTCCGTTGATTGCGCCGGTCATCCGCATCACATCTGGAACGCCGACCTTCTCAACGAAAACGACTTCGGCCCCTAATTCAGCCAACCAAGAACTCACCCACGGTCCAGCTACGGCGCTGGATACATCAACGACTTTTATGCCAGCTAACGGACCGTTGCTGGCTGCTTGTGGGTCCTTCACGGGATTAGGCTCCAAGGTTTGAGTGCTTCGTGATGAAATCTACTGCCGCTCGGTTCCACCCTTTTGGATCGTGAGCGTTAACTGCGTGAGATGCTGGTAACTCAACGATCTCGACTTGAGGGATGAGTTGTACTTGAGGCAAATGTTTTTGGAAGCGTTGCTCTTCGATGCCGTTGGTAAATAGAACAGGGACCGAAATTTCTCGCAACGATTTTCCCAAAGGCAATGCGAAGTTTGTGATCCGAAACGAAGAGGAGATGCCTTTGGCAGAATGTTCGCCGAATTCCTGATCCAACAAGCTGAGTGTTTCGTCTGCGATGCGCTTCGAACGGCCCGGGTTGATCCAGCTGTCACGAAGACATTCAACCCCTTCCTCATCTACCTGATCAGCAAGTTTGCTTACCATCGTGCGATTGCGTTCCTGCCATTCAATTGGGTCGGCAAAGCCTGAGGCCGAATTGGTGATAACCATCCCTGCAACCCTGTGAGGGCGTGCAACTGCGTAATGCATGACGAGTGCAGCACCCATTGATTGACCGACGAGCCAAACGGTGTCGACACCTAGCTCCTGGCGGATCCGATCGAATTCTTCAACGTACCCCGACGGCTCATATTGAGCAGGGTCATCTGGGCTGGGTGAACGCCCATGTCCCCACAATTCGATGACCACCGGTCGACAAACTTCTTGCAGAGCAGAAAGATTGTCATTCCAATAGGAGCGACTACCCAAGGCCCCGTGAACCAAAAGGGCTACTGGGCCCTCCCCTTGGTGGACTACGGCATGTAATTGTTTGTCGTTCACTGCCAGCCATCATGGCATTACAACGAAGGTAATTGTCCTATCGTCAATCTGGAATTAACTGGTAGCAGGGCTTCCGCGGAGGCCGAGAGTCGCATGAACAAGCAATACGGCGAGCACTAAACAACCCCCTGTTATCGCTCTACCTGAAATTGTTTCCCCGACGACCCAAGCTGCGAACAGTGGGCTGAGCGCGGTTTCTCCCAAAATGAGAAGTGCAGTTTCTGGGCTTGGTAATAGGCGACCACCCAAAGTGATGAGCGCCATAGCTGTAGGCAGAATGATCAGGCCAAGTACAAGTAAGAGTGCGAGATCTTTGGAGGACAACGCCGCGCTGGTCCCCGCCAATGCCAAAGCGATGCAACCTAAGAAGCCACCGCAGGCTGCTGTTGGCAGCATGTCGAGATGTTTGTTCATGCGGATAATCGTCAGATTGGCAGAGAAACCAAGGGAACAGCACAGAGCAAAAAGGTTCCCGTCGTCGAACAGTCCTCCCGACGCGCCGCCCACGGCTATAGCAACTCCGATTAAGGCGAAGGGCATCGACAGGAGTGTCCGACGAGCAACAGCAACTCCCGCCACGGTTCGGGTCCAAATAGCAGCCCAAAAGGGTGATAGGGCGAGTATTAACAACACATTCGACACAGGTGCGCGATCCACCGCTACCACGAACAGAATGGTCCCCGACCCGGACAAGATGCTGCTGACGACGCCCCATGGTCCAAGTGACGTCACAAGGTGAGGAAGTCTTCGTTTGTAACGACCCAAGAGGAAGACGCTTAACGAAAGCCCGAGGAGCCCTGTCCTCCACATAGCGTTAGTCATGCTCGGAGCATCAACGAGTCGAACAAAAGTCGCATCAGGAATGATGGCTGCAACTCCAAGAGAAGTGAGCAGTAGACCTCGTCGATGTTCTGCGGTCGCCACTCTTAGGTTCGGTCCAAGTGAATTGGAAACATCTCGCGAATTAATTGATCAGCGGCGGTGTCGATATGGGAGGGAGGCGGGAGCGACAAGATCTCGTTCACTCTGCGGTGGGCGCGTTGGCGAACGTCTAACGAACCCGCATCTGACCAATCTTCAGGACTTGAGCGATCGCTAACTGAGGGATAGAGGTACTCGGTCTGCATGACCTGAAGAGTTTGCTCATGGCCGAGAAAGTGTCCTGCGCCCTCTACGACATCTTGGATCACTTGGAGCGAGAGTGTGTCTGAGTCCACCTCTATACCCCTAATGGTCCGAGCCACGGCCCCTAGTAGATCGTTATCAATGACCAAAGTTTCTAAAGAGCACGCAAGGAGCGACGCCAACATCCCGGCTGATTCAAATACGACGTTTGCTCCTGCCTGAGCGGCCAAAGTGACGGTCGTTCCTTTTTCGTGCCCGGCCTGCTGATCAGGAAGCTTTGAATCTGCCATCCCGGCCGCGACTCCCGACGGTAGACCGATCCAATTGATTAACTGGGCAGCAGCGGCATTCAGTAAAGCTTCCTCGCCTGACCCACCTGACATAGCGCCGGTGCGAAGATCAGAAACGAATGGCCACATACCGACGGTGCAGGGGTGTCCCGGAGACAGCAGGTTGACGCAGGTAAGACCAGCGAGACACTCAGCCAAAGCTTGGCTCAGAGAACCAGCCAGAGTTGCGGGAGAAGTCGCTCCAGCTTGACCTGCCGACAACAAGTTGACCGGCATTCCGACACGAACTTGTTCTGCCATACAAAGAGCTGATTCTTCAGCAAATCTGAGTGGCGGAACGACGAAGGTGTTGTTTGCAATGCAGAACGGTCGTTTTCGAAACTCGTCAGCGTGGGGATCGCCGGTAAGCGCGATATTGAACATTTGCGCAACTTCATGCACATGCTCGGGTTGGAAGAAAGAAGTACCGATTGGCTTGGTCGTACTGCACAACACTGCGTACGCGGTGTTTAAGTCCAGTTCTCTGGATGTTTCAAGGTCGCGGGCCACCACCGTTCTGACATAAATGTCTATATGTTCGAGCGCGTCAATAACGCGTCCGATTTCGTACAAATCTCGTAGCGTGCTCGATCGAAAAGTCGAACTGTCATGATCCAGCATCAAGACGGCTGCACCAGCAGTAGAGAAATGAACTCTTTGCCCTCCAATGTTGACGTCGCGATCCGAAGAAAATCCATGAAGAGTGAATTCCTTGGCCGCGGTATCAATGGTGGAACGAATCAGGTCCTTCGGGAAACGAAGACGTTTATCGTCACCAAAGCTGCCACCGGCGGAGACAACTAAGTCGATGAACTCTGGAGTCGCTTGCCCCATACCAAGGTCTTGAAGAAGCGTTAAAGCAGCATCGAATATTTGTGTCATCTGTTCGCTGCTGAGTGGCTGGTATGCGCCACCGTTCATTCCCGGCTGAACCGCTCTTTCTTCAGAGGGGATTTCTGCTAAACGCTTCGCTACTCGAGCGCTCCTACCTCCGGCTCGACGAACGGAATCTTTGCCAGCCATTGCTCTAGACCCGCAACTTCTTGTTCAGTGGGTCAACGGCAGCAGCATCAAGAACTGATGCCTGGCGCCTATCTCCCATGATCTGGATTTCGAAAACGGAACCAGGTTCTTCGAACTTGGGATGCACATAGGCGAAAGCCAGACTTTTGTTTGTGCTGTGGCTCCAAGTTCCGCTGGTTGTTATGCCGATCAACGTGTCACCTGAATAAACAGGTTCATTACCGCGGCATTCAGCGTCGTCAGTGTTGACCTCGCAATAGACGAGGACCATGTCCAGTTCCTCTCCAGAGCGACTGACAACAACGTCTTTTCCAATGAAATTTTTTGATTGATCAACGAATCGTTCGAGCCGGGCCTCGATAGGGGTAATTTCGGTGGTGAGTTCAGAACCCCAGGCCTTGTAGGCCTTTTCAATGCGCATTTCGTTCATCGCGTAACTTCCGTAATGAACCATTGAGTGAGGTGTCCCGGAGTCGATAAGGGCATCGTAGAGGTGGAGCATCGAATCAATCGGGTGATGAAGTTCCCACCCCAGCTCACCGACATAGCTAACCCGCAGCGCTATGCACGGGACGCCAGCGACCTCAATCTCCTGTCCGGTTAGCCAAGGAAAATTTTGGGTGGAGAGATCAGCATCGGTGAGAGGCTGGATGACTTCCCTTGACAGTGGACCGCTTACAGCCAAAATAGCCAGTTCGTCGGTCATATCCTGAACGGTGACATCTTCGCCCTCAACGACGTGCTGTGTGAGCCAGTCACGGTCATGAAGTTGGCCCATTATCGAGCTGTTCAGATAGAAGCGTTCAGATCCGAGACGAGTGATTGTCATCTCGCATTCGATACCACCCTGAGACGTCAACATATGTGAGAGCCGGATACCGCCATTCTTGGTTGGAAGCTTGTTGGCAGCCAGCCGATCAAGCAAAGACGCAGCGTTCCTGCCTGATACTTCAAGCTTTGAGAACGCCGTAAGGTCAGCGATACCGACCCTTTCACGGGTTCCCGTCACCTCTATACCCACCGCGTCAAGAGCGTTTGATCGTCGAAAAGAGTGCTCTTCTGTTGCACCAAAATATTGAGGTCTTTCCCAACCGAAAATTTCCATCCATTGAGCATCTAGTTCGCAGAAGCGGTCGTATACCGGAGTCGGTTTTATTGGGCGTCCAGCGAATCTTTGCTCACCGGGAAGCCGCACCTGATACATCTCGTGGAATTCGTCGATCGCTTTCGCTTCGGCGTAAGGCCCCTTGGGGTATGTATGAGGTCCAAAGCGTCGCGGGTCCATCTCAGCGACATTGATTTCTGTCTGACCGTGAACCATCCACTGAGCCAAATACTTTCCTACACCCGGTCCTTGCGTCACTCCGATCGACGCACCAGCGCACACCCAATAATTCTTTAGTCCCGGTGCGGGACCCATCAGATATCCAGAATCAGGGGTATGAGTGATAGGTCCAGAGACCGTGGTGCGGATCCCTGCCTCACCGAATACTGGAATGCGTTGGGCAGCGAGTTCAAGCCATGGCATTAGGACATCGTGATCGGGTGGAGTCAAATAAAAATGCAGATCCCAGTCGATGCCGTCTACTCCGTAGGTCTTGGCTCCGGCGCGTTCGTAGGGCCCAATGATCAAGCCGTCGATCTCTCGCCGGTAATAGCACGACGCGCGGGGATCTCGGATGACAGGCAAATCGAAATCCAAGGCGGCGACCTCTGGGATTGCCTCAGTCACCAGATATTGGTGAATGACAGAAACGATAGGAACGTCGTAACCGACCATCTCACCTAATTGCGGGGCATAGCAGCCAGCTGCATTCACGACGTGTTCTGCGACTAACTGACCTTTGTCAGTCGTTATCTCCCAGCGACTATCGGGGAGTTGCCGCATGCTGGTTACCAAAGTGTGACGTCGAATCTGAGCCCCTAACTGCCTGGCACCCTTCGCCATAGCGTTGGTTGAGCTACTCGGATCACTCCAACCGTCATTTGGGGTCCAAAACCCCAGCTTCACATCATCAACATTTAGCAGTGGCTGGCGTCTAAGGATCTCTTCAGGAGAAATAAGGTGGCTTTCCACACCAACGAGATCCAGCATTCCTTGGACATAACGAAACCAGTCGACTTCGTTATCTGTGAGCGCCAGACGAATCGCCCCGGTGGGATGCCACCCCGCGAACAAACCGGTCTCTTCTTCGAGGCGGTCGTAAAGCAGAGGTGCCTCAGCGTGAACCTTTGCCATATTTAGGCTGCCAATGAAATGGGGGACTAAACCTGCCGCATGCCAGGTAGACCCTGAAGTCAGTTCGCCTTTTTCGAGTAACGCTATGTTGGTCCACCCTTCATGAGCGAGGTGATACAACAGCCCTACCCCCATGGCACCACCACCAATGATCGCTACCTGAACCTCGTCGTTCATCTCCCCATCTTCTTTTCTGCTTCGCCGAATATTTCTGTGATCACGACCGAACCCTCTTGTTCGTTGGGTCGTAGAAACTCCTAATGCTTGGAGTTACGGCGCGCCTGCGCGTTCCAATTTCGATTTGCCAGTCCCCAGAATCCAACCAGGCCTGATCGACGCCGCTTGGGTTGTTGAGATAGGCCATCGACAGGCAACGATCTTGGGTGTGGCTCCACATACCGCCAGTGGTCCGCCCGACATAAATGCCGTCCCGAAAGACGGGATCGTCGTGATAGCTGACGAGCTCCGGGTCCTCAATTCGCAATTGGATGAGACGCTTTGCTCGAGGCTGTTCTTTTTGCGCTATCAGTGCCTCACGTCCTATGAATCCGCCAGGTTTTTGCCATGCAACGGCGAAACCAAGGCCAGCCTCAAGCGGGGTGTCTTCATCGGAGATGTCGTGACCCCAATGGCGGTACCCGGCTTCCAAACGCAACGAATTCATCGCGTGAAATCCGGCATGGCGCAGGCCGAAAGAATCGCCGTTGGCGATGATTTCGTCATAGACAGAAGTTGCTTGGTTCGCGGGGACATACAACTCCCAGCCGAGTTCACCTACATAACTCATACGTAAGGCGTTGCAAGGAACTCCGGCAATATTGATCAGATTCATAGACCCGAAAGGGAAGGATTCGTTTGAGAGGTCAAGATTTGAGATTGTTTGCAAAAGGTCGCGAGAGCGTGGGCCCATCACGCCTAAGACACTCCAGTCGTCTGTGATGTCGGAAATCTCAACGGAGCGACCACGACAGGCTCGACGCAGCCACGCCCAGTCGCGTGTTTGGGATGCAGCGCTCGTGACAACCCAGAACTCGTCACTGGCTAGTCGAGTAACGGTGAGGTCGGCTTCAATGCCGCCTCTCTCATTGAGCCACTGCGTATACACGGCCCTTCCGGGAACGACATCAATCAAGTTGGCGCTTAGCTGTTCGAGAACCTCAAGAGCTTCAGACCCTCGCACAGCGAACTTCGCGAAAGAACTTTGGTCGAAGAGTCCGACGGCGTTGCGCACGGCGTCGCATTCGGCTCGCATGTTGTCGTGCCAGTTCTGTTTCCCGTATGAATACTGATACTCACGAACTTGTCCGTCGTCGGCAAACCAGTTTGGACGCTCCCAACCAGCTGTTTCACCGAAGACGGCTCCAGCGTCATCCAACGCCTGGTGGAGCGAACTTTTTCGCGCTCCTCGTGCCGACTCGTACTGTCGGAACGGCCAATGCATTGCATACAAGAGCCCCAAGGACTCCGAGATTCGTTCTTCTAGGTAAGAACGATCGTTTTGGAAAGGGAAAGAGCGACGTATATCAGCGCCAGAAAGGTCCATGGGCGGATATCCGTCGACGATCCAGTCGGCAAGAACCCATCCAGCGCCGCCGGCTGTTTGAATGCCGACCGAGTTGAAACCGGCTGCGACAAAGCAGCGGTCAACCTCGGGCGACTCGCCCAAATAAAAGGTTCCGTCCGGTGTGAAGGCCTCAGGGCCGTTGAAGAACAGTTGCAGCCCGGCGTCAGCTAGAGACGGCATTCGGCGACAGGCAGCTTCGAAGATCGGTCCAATGTGATCCCAGTCTTCGGGCAGCGTACCGAAACAAAAATCTCGAGGAACACCATCAAGATTCCAGATCTTTGCTTTCGGTTCGAAGAACCCTGCCATGATCTTCCCGGTTTCTTCCTTGAAATAGGTGTAGTTACTGGGATCGCGAACTATCGGCATGCCCCGCTCAGCACCTTGGAGTGGTTCCGTGACGATGTAAAAGTGTTCGCATGCTTGGAGTGGCACGTTCACCCCAATTGTTTCGGCAAGGTGGCGCGTCCACATCCCGGCAGCCATGACGACGGTCTCAGCTTCGATGGTGTGCCCGTCCTCGGTTTCTACGCCGATGCAGGTGTCGCCGTCCTTGAGGAGTCGTTGAACCGCGACTCCTTCAACGATTGTCGCTCCGCCTTGGCGGGCGCCCTTCACCAACGCCATTGTTGTATCGACAGGCGACGTTTGCCCGTCTTTAGGAATGAATAGCGCACCAACCAGGTCGTCGGTGCGTAACAAGGGCACCTTCTCTTGTAGTTCGTCCATATCGATTTCTCGAATTTCGACGCCAACAGTTGATGCCATTGAAATCCCGCGACGCATCTCCTCCCAACGTTCCAGGTCCGAAGCAACCGAAATGGAACCCGGTGCCCTGTAACCAGTTGCTTGACCAGTCTCGTCTTCGAGTTCTTCGAAGAGACGATTCGAATACGTCGCCAGCCTGGTCAAGGAGTGAGTCGGCTTGAGCTGGGACACGAGACCTGCTGCGTGCCAAGTTGTCCCACCTGTCAGTTGGCCTTGTTCTAAGAGGAGGACATCGGTAACTCCTCGTTTCGTCAAGTGGTACGCGATGCTCGCACCAATGATGCCTCCGCCTATGACTACTACTTGTGCTCGACTCGGTAGCTCAACAGACATGGTTCGGTAAATCTAGACGCGTCTTTGACCACCGGAGATATTTCTTGACGCATTGCTGTGTTGACGATGGAAAGATATGGCCGTAGCGATGCCGGGGGATAGGAAACAGAAGATGCAACTTGACTTAGGTGGAAGACGTGCAGTCGTGACAGGAGCCAGTTTGGGAATAGGGGCAGCCACTGTTCGGCTCTTAGCGGATATGGGGGCAGACGTTGAATTTTGTGCACGCAATGAGGACGCCGTAGGAGAGCTAGCGGCTTATCAACCAGATGGAGATGGATCTGTAAATGGTCACGTAGCCGATATGGGCGACCGACAATCGGTTGAAGAGTTCTTGTCAGAAGTCAGTAACCGAGGACCTGTATCGATTCTGGTGAACAACGTTGGAGCCTCACCATCTCGCAACTTCCAATACATGAGTGACGAAGAATGGGCAGAGCTTCACGAACTCAACCTGATGTCAGCGGTGCGATGCACTAGGCATTTCTTGCCTGATATGCGTGACCAAAAATGGGGTCGGGTGATCATGATTGCTAGTGGCGCAGCGAAATACCCTGGAGCAGCTCTGGTTGACTATGCGGCGACGAAGGCGGCGATGGTTGCTACTGGTAAGGCCTTAGCGGGGAAATATGGCAGGGATGGCGTGCTCGTAAATTCGGTGCTGCCTGGATTGATCCACACGGCCATGTGGGATCGAGCGGCTGGAGAAGTTGCGGATGCTGCTGGTACTTCTGCTGAGGAGATTCTCGCCAACAACTCTAAAAGTGTCCCAGTTGGACGTTATGGAAGCGCGGAGGAAGTGGCTAACGTGATCGCTTTTCTATGCTCGGATGCGGCGTCCTACGTTAATGGCGCTTCGATAGATGTCGACGGTGGTCAAGGCACTCACGTTTGATCGTGTAGCAGTATTGGTTGTCTCTAAATTTTAGAAACCCTCTGGTCTCTGGAATCCTCCAAGAGCTTCTTGTAGAAACCGGCCAGCCGCCAACGTTGTGCGGTCTTCAAGAAACGGCCCCGCTATTTGAACACCAACGGGCTTTGAGTCGATTTGACCAATAGGGACAACGGTTGCTGGAAGCCAGGAGACCCCTGTGAGGCCCATCCATTTGAGTTGGTCGGTGTACGGGCGTTGTTGGTCATCTACTTGGATCGTTCGACCAGTAAAAGGGCTCGAGTGATCGTGTCGGATCGCTTCAGTCAAAGTCACCGGCATTAGGACCACATCGAACGACTCAAAAAATTCTCGCCAACGGTTCCTTTGCTGTAAGCGCCGCTCATGCCAGCTCAACCATTCCCGATGACGCATCGAGGCATACCAAATCCCGAGTTCCCCTTGGGGTTCTTCATTGCTAGCTGCTTGTTCCTCAATCTCAGACAACGTCCATGTGCCAGCTTCTGCTGCAGATAGGAGATGCCTGAAAGTGTCGACCGCTTTTTCAAATGTGAAACTTGGTCGAGCTTCATAGTCAACGTGAGCCCCAGCTTCTTCGAACGCGGCTGCTGCTTTCAGCAACAGATTTCTATACGCCTCGCTAATAGGTGCCGTCTCCTCATCAAGCCATACAGCAACACGAAAATCTTTGACCTGTTCGTGCCGAGCCGGAGGCAATTTGAGGGAGTATGCGAGCTGATTCCAACTATCAGGACCCGCCAAAATATCGAGGGCGATTTCTAAATCATCGACATCTCGGGCCATTGGTCCAGCCACAGCGATATCGGCCTGACTGAGGGTCCCAGGCATTCCCGGGATCTGCCCGAGTGCGGAGACAACTCCATAACTCGGCTTGTGGCCACATACACCTGACCAATGGCAAGGGATACGAATCGAACCACCAATATCGGAACCCAACTCCAAGGGGGTAAATCCTGCCGCTAAGGATGCCCCAGACCCACCTGATGAACCACCAGGGGTGCATTCGATGTCATATGGGTTCGCCGTTGTGCCGTAAACCTTGTTGTAAGACTGAAGGTCACCCGCCCAGATAGGGAGGTTGGTTTTTGCGTAAATAATTGCGCCAGCGCCTTTGTAGCGGCCGACAGGGTCAGCGTCTCGATCCGGCACGAAATCAGCTAGTTCAGGCGCGCCCGAAGTGGTGACAACACCTTCGGTTTGGAAGCTGTCTTTTATTGTTATTGGCACACCATGAAGTGGACCCAACGCGTCACCGCGAGCAACCGCCTGGTCTGCCTCGTCTGCAGCAATGAGCGCGCGCTCCGTATCCAAAGCAACTACTGCGTTAACTGGCCCATCAAGCTGGTCGACTCGTTTTAATGCTGCTTCTAACAATTCTCGACTTGACACCTCACCAGAGGCGACGGCGGCGGCAGTCTCAACTGCTGTGCTGTAGCTGTAGTCAGTCATCCGAACCCTCCAACCTAGAATTAGAATTTCCTCTTCACGCTAACGGTTTAACTCACCGCGCGAGATAGAAAATTTCGAATCACGGCGCCTCGGAAGCCACCTTTGGGTTTTCATACATGAAAGATGAATTATCTTGTCATTCGCGATGGAAGGAACAAATTGATGTTGTCGTCATATCGAGTGTTGGATCTAACAGATGAACGTGGCCAGCTAGCAGGGATGATGCTTGCCGACCTTGGTGCCGAGGTAATTCTGGTTGAGCCACCCAGTGGAACTCGGTCGCGCGGAATTGGACCGTTTGTAGAGGGCCGAGAAGACGACCCAGAAGCTTCCTTGTGGTTTTGGTCCTACAACCGCGGAAAGCGGAGTATCACTTTGGATCTAGATTCAGATGAAGGACAATCGCGACTCAAGGACCTCATCCAAGGAGCTGATGTCGTCATCGAATCCTCTGATGTCGGTGTGATGAGTCGACGAGGCCTCGGTTACGAAGAACTCTCTGCACTCAATTCCCAAATAATATTCACGTCAATATCTGCATACGGCCAGACCGGTCCAAAGGCAACGTGGGGTGCGACAGACCTTACGGTCGCAGCTGCAGGAATGCAGATGCACTTGCAAGGTGATGACGATCGGGCACCTCTTAGAATCCCGCTTGACCAATCTTTCCTTCATGCATCGGCTGAAGCTGGTGCCGCTACGTTAATTGCGCTCCATGAACGGAATCGTTCGGGATTAGGTCAACACGTCGATGTTTCGGCTCAGCAGGCGCTTACCTGTGCCACGCAATCAACATCTCTAGCCCATCTTTACAATGCGCAAGAGGCAGGGCGGATGAGCGGCGGGGCGAAGTTGGGCCCATTCAAAATTCGCCTTCGGTCGCCAGCCGCTGATGGATTCGTCTCGACGACCATCTTGTTCGGAGAAGCGGTGGGTCCATTCGGTCAACGCCTTTTCGAGTGGATCCATGAGGAAGGGGAGTGTGAGGACAGCGATTTAGAGATCGAATGGATCGACTTTGTTGCGGGAGTCATGAGCGGACAAATCCCGATGGGAGAGTACGACCGGATCCAGGATGTGGCGGCGACGTTTACTTCTAAGAGGCAAAAAGCGGATCTGCTGAGAGAGGCGTTGATTCGACGACTGCTGATAGTCCCCATTGCAAACGTGGGTGATGTTGCTGAAGAGGAACATTACGCGGAAAGAGATTTTTGGCGGGAAATCGATGTACCCGGCCATGGAAAGGTTTCCTTTCCTGGTCCATCAGCGAAGATGTCGGCAACACCGATGGCCGTCGACAAACCTCCTCCCACCCTGGGAGAGGCCAATGTTGACTTCGCGGGTGAAAGTGCTCGTGAACTACCGACTAAAGCGGCTAAATCGACTTCAGATGGAGCCGCTCTGCCGTTGTCGGACGTGAACGTATTGGATTTGCAATGGGTAATGGCGGGACCAGCATCGACAAGAGTGCTTGCTGACTGGGGCGCGACCGTGGTGCGCGTCGAGTCTTCGCACAAGGTTGAAACTGCGCGCACTATTCAACCCTTTCTCAACGACGAAGGCGGAGCGGACAATGGTGGTTTGTACCAAAACATGAATGCTGGAAAATTGGGACTCGCTCTTGATATGTCCAAACCAGAGTCAAAAGAGGTGATTGTCGACCTTGTTAAGTGGGCCGACGTTGTCTGCGAATCGTTTTCACCCAAAGCGATGCAGAATTGGGGACTTGGATATGAAGACCTCAGGAAGATCAACCCGTCGATCATCATGACGAGCAGTTGTCTGTTTGGTCAAGATGGGCCACTCTCGGCTTTGGCGGGTTTCGGCACCATGGGAGCTTCGATGTCGGGCTTTTATGCGATGACCGGATGGCCTGACAGAGATCCTGCTGGGGTCATGGGTGCCTACACCGATTATGTGTCACCGCGGTTTTTGACTGCCGCAATTATGGCTGCGCTTGACCATCGTGACCGTACCGGCGAGGGTCAGTACATAGACCTCTCCCAGGCGGAAGCAGCAATGCATTTTCTGACACCAGCAGTTCTGGACTACCGAATCAACAACCGTGAACCAGAACCGGTAGGGAACGATCACCCCTTGATGTTTCCCCACGGGAACTACCCGGCCTCGGGTGAAGACAACTGGATCGCCATAGCGTGCGAAGATGACGACCAGTGGACGGCGATCTGTCAACTGATGGGCATTCCGGTGCACCTTCAAAATCTTGCAACAGAACAGCGACGCGAATGTAGAGAGGAAATTGACGGCCACATCTCGGCGTGGACTGATCAACTTTCCGGTCTCGAAGCCCAAGATTCGCTCCAAGCAGCCGGTGTGACTGCACACCAATTACAGATGTCTGGTGCTCTAGCTGAAGATGTACAACTCGCGCATCGGCGACATTTCCGTCACGTCGACCACATGACGAACGAGAAAATGTGGGTTGAAGGGACTCGGTTTCTCATGAGTAGATCCCGTGATGACATAACCGATGCAGGACCCAGTTACGGTCAGCACACTTTCGACGTCCTTGAAGGCATTCTTGGTTATGACGCCGACCGCGTCGCCGAATTAGCCGTTGCGGGTGTTCTTGAGTAACGAGTCTTTGCTGTCTACGGTGGTGTCTCTGAAGCTGTTTGACCAGTCATTCCCCGGTAATTGCGGTCAATGAACCAGCGCTGATAATCACCATAGGTAATGGGTTCGTATCGGCTGGGTGTTTCCGGGGACACTGTGGTGGGAACAGGATCAACCACAGCATCATCTCGTGCCCCGTAGAAGAAGGGCATAGCGTAGCGATCAACATTGGACAGATTGCTCGCTCTATGGGCGGTGGACAGGTAGCGCCCATTGGTCCACCTCTTCAACATGTCGCCGCTGTTGACGACAAACGAGCATGGAACCACTGGTGGTTGGATCCAGTCATGTCCGGCGGGCCGCACCTCAAGACCAGGAACGTCGTTCGCTGGTAAGAAAGTAAAGATCGAACTGTCAGTGTGGGGAGCTAAGCCCCATTCGTTATCGCTGTAGTCCATAACCGGATAGTGCGACATTCGAAGGGTCACGCTTGGAATGTCGAAGTCACTGGCAAAAAATTCAGCGTCTAGTTCGAGTGAAATTGCTAAGAGCGGCATCAAGGAAGCAGCCAGTCCCTGCATGGCTTGAATGTAGGTGGCGGTCAAGTCCTCGAAACCTTCGAGGTTGGGGTACTGGTTGCCTTCCCGGTAGCCGCCTTCATGAACGAAGAATGCTTCATTCTGGTTTGGTTTACGAACCTCTCCCGCTATCTCACTCGCGTAGGAGGTACCCGCTCCCATGCCGAGATAGCCGCCGTGGGTGCGATCCATGGTGATGGCATCCTTCTGGGACTGAGGAAGAGCGTGCAAGTGGCGTGTCGCCTCATAAATAGCCTCCACCATCGACCACGGAACGCCATGATTGATTATGGAGAAAAACCCCGTCTCTTCAAGAGCTTTTCCTAAGTCGACAGCTAAGGCGTTGATACCGCGCTTATTCCCGTCGAGGAGCGGTTGAAGATCCAACACAGGAATTAACTTCGTCGGAGTCAGATCAGTTGACATTGGTTCCCCTCAACCTCTCCTACAAATCTAGGACAAAGACCAGCCACCAATGTGAAGGCAGTTGTTCAAGCCGGGTCGATAGTTACTTCGCGTTCAACGAATTTCCAGCCGCTCTCTGTCCGAGACAGGCGATCTCTGTACACACCGGTCGCCCTCAGGACGGCCGAGTCGCCTTGGCCGGCGCTATGCGCGTTCAGATATGACTGCATTGTCGCGGTATCACCGCTTCCTTCAATGACGAGATTCCAATTCCAATGTCGAGCCCGGCCTTGGTTGATCGCGAAATGAGACTCGGCATACGCGCGAAGACCAGTCTCCCCGTGATGCTTTCCTCCCAGCGGGGCACCATCTGGCAGACCGACGCAACTAAACGTTCCCTCGGGAATGAATGTTTCGACCCAGTCATCGATATGACCGAAATCGATCGCAAAATTGTATCGACCTAACAGTTGCCGAATTTGTTCGTAATCATCTGGTTGGAGTGACATTCAGATACCTCCGTTTGCGCTTTACGTTAGGCGTTGTTGGCAGATTCTGTCATCCCGTCGCTAACTCGTGAAGGTCTGCTGAAATTTCACCAACCTCGACCCGGAGCTGTTTCAACACACTTAGACCATCGATGCGTGTGCGCCATTGCCTTCGTTTCATGCGCTCAAGGCGATGAGAAATTGATTCCAGGACGTTTTCAACGCTTTTCGGTTCGAAGTCTCGTGTTGGAATCTCACCTAGATAGACCGCTAAATCGCTTAAACGGGACCGCAGCCGATCCAGAACGTGTTGGGTGGCATCACTAGTTGATCGGGGTATTCGTGAGTGCAGAGTTCGAAAGAAGTATTCAATGTCTGGAGGAGTAAGGCGCTCAACCTCGAGACCAGCGATGTGTTCTGACCTATTCATAGGACGTTTCTCCGTGATCTAAGAGACACACTCAACGACTTTGTTGGCAGCATCTATACCGGAATTGAAGGCACCCTCAACTTTGGGTCCGTTAAATGCTTCGCCAGCCATCACCAGAGTCGGCTGTTCGTTCCACACAACCGAGAATTCGGGAATGACATCGACAGGACCGGCATATCGCCATCTGGTTACCGAATGGTCACCGGCATCGACGTCGCCAATGTGAGCCCCCACTTTCTTTAGAGCGAATTCAACGATGATCTCATCGGGTTGGTCCCATAAGTCGAGACTTGCTTCGTTGGAAAGGTGAATGGTGAGAGCGGGTATTGAACTCACGCCCTTGGCCTGATTGTCGGTGATGAAAGCCAAACATGGGTCATCAATCAGCTGGATACCACCCATCGGGGGCATTGCTAAAGGTTGTTGGTTCAAAACTAGGAGCACCGCAACAGTTCGCTTGTACTCAACACTCTCAAGCTGGTCGAGAATATTAGAAGGAGGCTTGAACCCGGATGTCGTAGCGAGAGAAAGGCTTACTGGGATGGGAGCGGTCAGAATAATTCCTGGCGTGTCTATATGGCGGAGGTCTTCCACTGACTCTCCTAGGTGAACAGTGGCTTCAGACTTTCTCAACAGCCAATCAGCCAAGGCCGTCATGTCGGGCACCCCGCGCCATCTTTCGTAACCGTCGGGAGTGTCACCGAAACCGTGCGTCCATACTTGAGCTGCTCCGTCGTTTGCAGCGTCGCCCACCAGGCTTTGAAACTCGCTGCTTCGGGTTGTGAAGAACTGTGCTCCGTGGTCAAAGACAACTCCGGAGAGCTCGAAACGAGCCATCCTTCCGCCAGGAATTAGGGAGGTCTCATAAACCTCGGCGCGCACTCCCAACTGACTGAGACGATACGCGGCCGCAGCCCCAGTGATGCCAGCTCCGACGATGGTGATGTCAGGTGACGAGTTCGACATGATGTGAACTTACTCCGACAGCCGTAGGAGTTCGTTGGTACGGTGCAATTCATTCGTAAATCCGAAAGGAAACAGATGCGAGCTTGGCGACTGAGCGAATTAGGTGACCCGTGGGATGTGTTATCGCTGGAAGAGGTCGAATCCCCATCACCCGGGGTTGGAGAGGCACGAGTTCAAGTTTCAGCAAGTGACTTAAACTTCGCGGACATTCTTCAATGCCAAGGGCAGTACCAAGTGCGCTTAGACCCGCCTTTTACACCTGGGATGAGTGTTGCTGGCACTGTGGTCGAGGTGGGTTCCGACTGCGAGTTGCAGGTGGGTGATCGTGTCTTAGGGATGACCGCTTCGGGTTGGGGTGGTTATGCCGAAGAGGCCTTGGTTCGTGGCCATGAGATGCGGATTGTTCCCAACGATGTTTCGTTGCCTGCTGCGGCAGCTATGAATGTGATCTACGGAACTGGCTGGACTGCACTTCATCGGCGCGGACAGATGCAACCCGGTGAGACAGTGCTCGTTTTAGCCGCTGCTGGAGGGGTTGGTTCCGCAGCCGTGCAAATGGCCAAGGCTCACGGGTGCACGGTCATCGCAGCTGCTGGCGGCCAGGACAAGGTTGAGGTGTGTAGATCGTTAGGAGCTGACGTCGTCGTTGACTATAACTCTGAAGATCTGTACGAGAAGGTGATGGACGCAACCTCAGGCCGAGGCTGTGACCTTATTTATGACCCAGTCGGAGGAGAATTTTTTGATATCGCCCGGCGACTGGTCGCCTGGGAGGGCCGATTACTTGTCGTTGGGTTTGCAAGTGGCGACATACCCACAGCCCCAGCGAACCACGTGCTAGTGAAAAACTATTCAGTCGTCGGTGTACATATGGGCGGATACAAAGGCCGCATGGACGATGTCCTTGACCATTGCTATGACGAACTTTGGGAACTAGTTGGCTCTGGTGCTTTAGCCCCATTGGTAAGCAAAGAGTTGCGTCTCGAAAATTTGATGGAGGGGCTGGTTGATTTGTCGAGTCGTAAGACAACGGGTCGAGTAATGCTTCGCCCGGACATGACCTGATAGAGGTTCAGGTTTTGTTCGTGGAAATCCGCACTTCCCCTACAGCGGTTCCAGCCCAATTTCGCAGGATCTTTGGTGACACGAATTCGATGCAGTTCAAGCGGTCCAGGACCCATTCGGCGGCCATTTCTGCAGCACGAGCTTGACCATCTCGAGCTTTGAGGGCGAAAGCAAAGCCCTCCCGCAAGTCGACGCCACAAAAGACCCCTTCGGCTCCCGTTTTTACAGCAGCGTCTCCGTTGGATGCTTCCATGAGACGTGTACAGGCGCGGTCCGTTCCGGCGACAAGAAATGGCTCGTCGATCATGGCTTGCAGAAGTCGTTTTCCTGATCCGCGCGCACGGAGTTGTGACCAGCCGCCGGCCAAATGGTTGAGTGGGATTGACCAAACAGGTACGCCGCAACCATCTACGCCAGGCGTCTGGTCGCTTAGATCGATCCGACAAAAATCTTCTACAGCAGGGGTAACAAGACGTTCCATCACAGGATGGCCAGGTGAGATGTATCCCGAGACGTCGGCATCACAATGCTGGGACATTGAAACAAAGCCGGCATGCTTGCCAGAACAATTGTTGTGACGACTGTCGGGTTCTATACCGGCAAGAACTAGCTCGCGAGCAGCCTGCGGGTTTGCTGGTGCATGAGCGCCACACTCAAGAACAGCATGAGAAAATCCCATCATGTCTAGCCACCGGTCAACCACTTGAACGTGACGGGGTTCGCCGTTATGGCTTGAACAGGCGACAGCTAGTTGTTCGCTAGTTAGACCTGCTGAATCGGCAATGCCTTCAGTGATCAAAGGTGTTGCTTGGATGGGTTTCAGAGACGACCGAGGCAAAGTCGGTCGACTTGCTTCGCCCCAACTATCAATCAACTTGCCAGTGCTATCAACTAACGCAATGTCGATTAGATGAATGCTTTCAACAGTTGAACCTCGAGTGACCTCAACAACGAGTGGATCGTTCACAGCACCAGCCTTTCAGAGCGCACTGCCTGCAGTGCTGCAACAATTGGATCTGTCGAAAGGTAACGCATGGGAACACTAGAGGGACGACTTGCGCTTGTAACTGGAGCGAGTCGCGGAATAGGCGAACATTGCGCACGGGCACTAGCAGAACAGGGAGCCCGAGTGGCTTTGGCCGCGCGATCAGAACAAGATTTGTCGCGGGTGGCCGAAGACCTTCCCAACGACCCTGTAGTTCTTACCGCTGATTTGGCCCAACCCGGTGCTGGTGGCGAACTTGCAGCAGCGGCGGTTGAAGCCTTAGGAGGAATAGACATCCTGGTAAATAATGCGGGCGCGAGTGAAATCAAAGGTCAAGACGAAATGATCATGCGACTCAACTATCACGCACCGCTTGAAACCACTAAGGCGCTGATTCGCCAAATGGCTGAACGTGGCCACGGGTCAGTCATCCACATGTCCTCTATAGCTGGGGCCACTGGTGTCGCCGAACTTCCGACATATGGCGCTACTAAAGCCGCACTGGACTCACTGACTCGAAGTCAAGCCGCACAATTTGGCAAACACGGAGTCCGAGTCAACGCAGTCGCGCCCGGGTTAATCATCACCGAAATGTGGGAAGAAGGCAGAAAAACTCCAGGCCTCGCTGAAGGCCTCGCAGGTCACATTGCTTTAGGAAGGTGGGGAGAACCCGAAGAAATCAGTTCAGTCGTAGCATTCCTGGCTAGCGATGCCGCCAGCTACGTGACGGGCCAGACAATCGTCGTAGATGGAGGGTTCCACGGAGTCACCGCCTGGGGTGACTACTTCTGAGTGTTTTAGTTACGGCTTATGACGTAACCAACAGACTCACGGTCCCATGTGTCTTGAGTCACACCGGCATCACGAATCGCTTGTTTCCTTATTTTTCCTGAAGCTGTTTTGTCCAACTCGGTCACAAACTCGAGGTATCGCGGCACAGTGTGACGGGGCATCCTCGGAACACACCAATCCAGGAACGCGGCAGGATCCGGTGCTGGTCCATCAATCGCTAGAACTGCCTTAATTTCGTCTTCGCCACCAGCACCAGGAACCCGTAACCCAACGGCCGCTGATTCAACAACAGATGGATGTTCATTGAGGGCCTGTTCGAGTTCATAGGACGAAATATTTTCTCCCCGTCGACGAATGCGGTCTTTAATCCGATCAACAAAGAACAACCTTCCCTCTGAGTCCATTCGACCGGCATCACCAGTGTGGAACCAAAGATTGCGCCACGCTTCGACTGTCTTATCGGGCATCTTGAAATAACCCACGTTGAAACAGAACGGCACCTTTGGGCGAACCAAAATTTCGCCGACGTCATCTCTTGGTAGTTCGGCGTCAGTTTCGGGGTCAGCGATTATTACGTCAAAGAATTCACTCAATGGCGGCCCAGCGCATCCGGCCATAACAGGGTCTTCAGGATCGCTGTAGGAGACCATGTTGACCTCGGTCATCCCGAAACCTTGACGCAACTTGACACCGAAACGCTCCTGCATTGCGACACCCCATTCCTCAGCCACAGGGATAGCGAGAATGCGAGTCAGCTTGTGATCTCGATCATCGGGTGATGCGGGACTCCGGAAAATGAACTCAGGCATAACGCCAAGCGCGTTGGTGACTGTGATTTGTTCTTGGCGGACAATACTGAGCCAATCTGTGACGCTGAAACGTTTGGTGACGTGACATGAACTGCCAGCTAGGAGCGACGCATACGCCTGCATGAACAAGCCGTTGGCATGAAACAAAGGCATGCAGCAGAAGTAGCGATCTTCTTCGGTTAGTTCCATAGCCGCAACGGTGCCTAAAGCGAACAGGTAGCAGTGTCCTTGGGGCATCAGGACACCTTTGGATGGGCCGGTGGTTCCTGATGTGTACATGATGGTGCACACGTCGCTAGGACTGGGTTCGGCTAACACCTCCACATTAGGTGTGGTGTCCAAAAGTGAATCCATAGGTATCTGGGGGATGTCGACCAGAGAGTCGGGAGTTATTGCGCGAGACGAGGTTCCGTCGCTGACCCCGATGACCGTTTTGATGTCAGATTGTGAGGTATCTACGGTGGCGAAACGCTCTAATAGGCCATCATCGACAACGATGATGCGCGGCGAACTGTTGTGCACCTGATGTTCTAGGAAGCCTCCGCGGAGTTCAGTATTGACCGGCACGAACACAGCGCAAAGTTTGTGTGCAGCGATCATGGTGAGCATGAACTCGCGACTGTTGGTCAACAGACCCAAGATCCGGTCACCGTTTTCCAAACCCAAGTCGGCTAGGGCGGTAGCTAAACAGTCGGTGAGGTAGTCAAACTCAGAGAAGGAAACCTTTGTTTCATCTTCGAAGGACAAGAATTCTCGGTCTCCATGAGCATTGGCTTGGTGGCGGACGGCGTCGACCAATGTCCAGCGGTCCCTTGGGAGGGCCGGCCCTAAATCATCGAGTTTCGGATGTCCTCGCACAGGTACTGATCGTAGGACCTGAACCTCTAGGGTGCTCTTATGTCAAAGGGATCGGCCGCAAAGGACTTTGAGGCCATCAACCAGTTCGGAGAGCCGGTCCGCCTCTTCGATTTATTGGATGCCGGCCCGGTTGTGCTGTTTTTCTTTCCGAAAGCATTGACACCGGGTTGAACTAAGGAAAGTTGCCACTTCCGAGACCTGATTCAAGAATTCGAAAAAGTCGGAGCTTCGGTGGTGGGAATGAGTGCTGATCCGTGGGATCGGCAACGAAGCTTTGATGACACAAATCAGCTGAATTTTCTGTTGCTATCCGACCCGGATAGAACTATCGCAAAGCAATTCGGTGTGAAACGACCGTTGTCTCTTCCAAACAAGAGACAGACTTTCGTCATCGGACGTGACAGACAGATTGTGGCTGCCATAACGAGTGAAACCGACATGACCAAACATGCAGATGAGGCACTACAGGCATTACGCGACCTCGAATAGAACCTAACAAATGGGTATTTGGGTGTCGGAGGGCGGGGACTTGAACCCCCACATCCTTGACGGGCACTAGATCCTTGGAATAGGTCACCACTGAGGTAGCGCTCAAGCTTTGAACGCGTGATGCCCGGAGTTGCTCGTTACCCTCGACCCATCGTGAAGAACTCGTCGTTGGGCTGCATCGAAGCTAAATGAGCGAGACGGTTCGACATGGCGAAAAGGCCAGTAATGGCCCCGATGTCCCAAATATCGTCGTCGCTAAACCCATGATTCCGAAGAATCTGATGATCGGACTGCTCCAAGTCTTCTGGAGTTCGAGCAAGCTTGACAGCGAAGGCGATCATCGCTTGTTGCCGTTCGTCTAGATCGGCTTGTGAAGGGTCGATAGCCAGTTGGTCGGCGATAAAAGGATTCTTAGCGCGTATGCGAAGAATGGCGCCATGAGCGACAACGCAGTACATGCAACTGTTGGCGCCACTGGTTGCGACCACAATCATTTCCCGTTCAGCTTTAGTTAACCCGCTGTCGCGTTCCATGAGGGCATCGTGGTATGTCATGAACGCCCGCAATTCATCTGGGCGGTGCGCTAAACCCAAGAAAACATTTGGAATGAATCCCGTCTTTTCTTGAATGGCCAACATCATGGACCGCAGGTCCTCGGGGATGTCTTCAAGATTGGGAACAGGGAAAGTTGAGATCTGGCCTTCAGTCATAAGAGCAGCATTGCACAGGAAAACGTGCCGAAGTCTATAGGAAGCCGCGTTTTCGGCCCGCGTAGGTAGCCCATTGACCAGTTCCCGCGGTAACACCTCCGTCGACAGGGATTGCAGCGCCGGTAACGAACGAAGATTCATCCGATATCAAGAAAGAAATGACGGCTGCAACCTCTTCAGGTTCACCGAAACGCCCTAGAGGCAGACGAGCTTCCATAGCGTCTCCGATCTCGGTGCCTTTAGTTTCTTCAGTGAGGCCGGTATGGATCGGGCCGGGACATACGGCGTTAACCCGGATGTTTAAGTGACCCAGGTCAAGTGCCGCAGCCCTCGCCAGATTTACCACAGCACCCTTGGACACGTTGTAGGCCCACAACCCGCTGTCGCCTCTCAGGCCCGAAACCGATCCGGTAATTGTTACAGAACCACCAGTAGAGGCCATAGCTGCCACAGACGACTTCAACCCAAGCGCAACTCCCCGAACATTCACATCCATGACGCGGTCATAATCGGTCATCGACCCTCGGACGATGTCGCCTTGAGCCAAAATTCCGGCGTTTAAGACCGCGCCGTCAAGGGGGCCGTAATTGTCGACGGCGAGGGCAACCATCTCATCGTTCAAGTTGGGGTCAGTGACATCTCCCGCCAGTGACACCACCGAGTCGAGTGCTTCGGTCCAAGCCAAAGAAGATTCCGTCAAATCGACTGCGACTACCTTGGCCTCCTCGGAAACCAGGCGCGCGACGGCTGCCTTGCCGATCCCTGAACCAGCGCCGGTAACAACTATCACCTTGCCTTGATTGTTGCTCATCGCCCTACCCCCTGGAATTGACTAATACAAAGCAACCGATGTCGAACGTTGCATCGAAATCAGTTGAGCTAAAAGTATCCGCAGACTAAAGCGAAGACCTCTTTGGCAGGCTAGAACTTGAAACATGCCCCATCCGCTTGTCCCCGTACCGACTCCGGAAACTCAACCCTTCTGGGATGGGTGCCAGGAAGGTGTTCTGCGAATTAACAGATGCCGAACCTGTGGAGACGCCTACTTCCCGCCGTCGTTGATTTGTTCGGAGTGCTCTTCTGTGGACGTCGAATTTTTTGACGCGAGTGGTGACGCGACTTTGTACAGCTACACGATTCAGCAAAAACCGTTTGCTCTGTGGGGCACCGATGGTCCGCGATCGGTAGCTCTGGTGCGACTGGCAGAAGGCCCGCTCCTCACCTCATCGATCGTGAACTGCGAACAAACCCCCGAAGCTCTACAACTCGATATGCCGCTCAGAGCGACGTTCACACCTTTTGACGAAGTCACCGTGCTGTGCTTCGAACCAGCGGAGAAACAACCATGATTCCCCCCGGCGCGACGGCGATAGTAGGAGCCGCAGAATCAACAGAGATCGGCACAGTGCCCGACATGTCATCGGTGGGTCTTGCAATTGACGCCGCGGCAAACGCGATGAGGGACGCCGGAATCACCGCCGCAGATATCGACGGCTTCACGTGTGGTTATTTCCCGGTAGCTGACATGAGCAGACAATTAGGCATCTTCCCATCGTGGGCAGACAACACCGTCGTCGGGGGCTGTTCTTGGATGTTTCAACTACGAAACGCCGTAGCAGCTATCCATGCCGGATACTGCAATACCGTTCTGATCGTCTACGGAGAATCCGGTAAATCGACCCGAGGGTTAGGTCAGAGCTTTGACGCTGGCCAACGCGGAGGCACTGGCCAACAGTTCGATATGTTCTACAGCGGCGGCCAAGCTGCAGCCACGTTCACTTTGCCCGTTGTCAGATACCAGCACGAATATGGACTCACCGATGAAGAACTCGCGGTGGGAGCTGTAAGCCAACGAGAATGGGCTGTCGATGTGCCACGGGCGACGCTACGTGAATCAACCTCGGTAGAAGAAGTATTAGCTTCGCCAATGATTGCGTGGCCGATCCGCAGAGCAATGTGCTGTCTGGTCTCTGATGCAGGCGGTGCACTCGTCGTCACCTCAGCTGACAGAGCTAAGGATTACCCGAAACCCCCGGTCTATGTCCTCGGAACAGGTGGAGCTCTAGAGGCCGGGGTCATGAGTCCAGGAGGAGTTCGCGAACCCTTGCGACCAGAGTTCATTCGTACCAGCGGGGAAGCAGCATTTACGAGTTCAGGAACCACCCACGCTGACATAGACCACCTCATGATTTACGACGCCTTCATTCACAATCCGATCTTCGGGTTAGAAGGCCTCGGCTTTGTTGAGTATGGCGAAGGAGGACACTTCATAGCTGAAGGTCATACAGCTCCAGGTGGAAAGCTACCGATGAACACCAGCGGGGGAGGGCTCAGTTACGCCCACACCGGCGCGTACGGAATGCTGTGCATGCTCGAATCAATCCGACAAGTGCGGGGTGAAGCAGCGAACCAAGTCGCAGACGTTGACATTGCGTTGTGTCACGGATGGGGTGGCTACTGGTCTGCCTGTTCCACCTTGATTTTCGGAACCTCTGTCCCTTAAACAAATCTCTTCAATCGTTACTTGATGTAACGCTCTGGACGCCACATACCCCACATCGTCGGGCCATTGGGCAGAGCTATTTCGTTGGCCACCTCGAATCCGAGACGTTCATAAAGGGGAACGTTTCGCGGACTTGAGCTCTCCAAATAGCAAGGATGTCCACCACTATCGGCGAGCTCCAGTGTGTGGCGGATAATTGTTCCACCATGGCCTTGCCCAGTGAGGTTTGGTGCGACTCCCACGGTGTTCAGATAAAAGTGTGACTCTGTGGGGTGGGTATCGCCGAGCATTGACAAGCCTTCGGCTAATTCCGAGGCGCGGTCGGGGTTCGCTCCCAGCACTAGATACCAAAGTTGGCTGAAAGTCCCTCCTTCATGGAGATCACGACCCGGTGGTGCCCAAATAGTGGCCGCAACAATTTCGCCGGTGTCTGTCGAAGCCCAACTTGTGCCCATCCGAATAGCGCTCTCGACTTCAACTCGC
>JASLTG010000080.1 GCA_030743005.1 Acidimicrobiales bacterium
ATCATATTCCTTATAGGTCATCTCATCATCATTCATCTTGAATGCAATTTCATTTGCAGATTGCTGCATTCTCCATTCATAGACTTCTAATAACGTATTTTTTGTCGGAAATTTACTCATACTCGTCTTTAATTATATAAATCATTAGGTTCATACATTAATCTAAATTAATTCCACTCTCAAGAGCATTAGATGATGTAAAATGTCGCCAAGGAGAGATGGCAGAGTGGTCGATTGCGCAGGCTTGGAAAGCTTGTAAAGGTTAATAGCCTTTCGAGGGTTCGAATCCCTCTCTCTCCGCCAGACTATTTTAGTTATCTCGATAGTTTAGGGGCGGCTCTCTATCACCTAATAATGGTATATAATTAAAATCATCACCCGTCCTTTCCTCTAACTCTCGTTTTGATTTCTCAACAACCGAAGGGTTCTGGTATATATACTTTGCAGTATCGGCTAAAACCTCAACCGCAAGTTTTGTTCCTTTTAAACCAATACTCATGCCACCGGATGCAACAGCTTGCCAAGAGTGAGCTGACGTACCAGGGACCCATGTTGCAATTCTTGCACCGGCTGTTGGAATCAACCAGCTGACATCACCAACATCTGTTGATCCATAACCATGGGTCTTTCTGTAGTTAAGGACTTCCTCTTGAT
>JASLTG010000081.1 GCA_030743005.1 Acidimicrobiales bacterium
ACCATCTTCCAAGTGTTTTGTAACAGCTCTAATATCACCCACCAAAGCCGCTACAACTATGGAATCTGAAGCACCACTTTCACCGCCGTGGTTCCTTATATAAGTAGCAATTTCTGTATTTATAATTGTGGTGTTAATATTTTTTTGGGCTGATGAGTACTTAAGTCTAAAGGCCTTAACCAAAGTATAATCCAGAGGAGTTGCCCCTCCTTTATCTTTGGCATTTATATTTGCACCATTGGCAATTGCTTGTTTTAAAGCGTTTATGTTTTCTTCTGAAACGGCATCAAACAAAGCACGATCGCCTTCTGGATTCCCACACCCCACCAACACCACGGCTGCGATTGTTGTGAGTAGGAGGTGTTTCATACTTTTACGGATTTTAAGTCGCACTGATATTTTCGTATTACTAGTTAACTTTATCCAGAATCATCACCAATCACTGTGACTTTCCCCGTACCTTCTCCTCATCTCATTATACTTGTCAACAGGACACTCGTAAAGGCGACCAAACCAATTGTGAAAACAACTCATTTGTTTTTCACTTAGTACATCGTCCCAAGCGTCCTCTATCTTTTTACTGTTTAACCAATCCTCTGAAGGCACGTACATTTCCTCTTGTTTTAGATCCTCCCCGCACCATGAACATCTTGG
>JASLTG010000082.1 GCA_030743005.1 Acidimicrobiales bacterium
GTCCCTTCAGTTTGTAGGGAAGTTTTTTAAAAGTATTAATAAGTAATTCGTGTGGGCGCTTGTAATTAAGCGCAACTTACCAAATCAGGATTATTGCTTCGATTTATCGGAATAATTTTTCTGGTTTTTTTGTGCCTGTAAGAAGGCACTTAATTTTCAAAAATTCAATTGAAGAGTTTGATCATGGCTCAGATTGAACGCTGGCGGTAACTTTTAAACATGCAAGTCGAGCGGTAACAGACATAAAGATTCAGCTTGCTGAATCCGGTGCTGACGAGCGGCGAACGGGTGAGTAACGCGTAGGAATCTACCCAGTAGCGGGGGATAGCCCGGGGAAACCCGGATTAATACCGCATACGCCCTAAGGGGGAAAGGGGGCAGCTTGCTGCTCTCACTATTGGATGAGCCTGCGTAAGATTAGCTTGTTGGTGGGGTAAAGGCCTACCAAGGCAACGATCTTTAGCTGGTCTGAGAGGACGATCAGCCACATTGGGACTGAGACACGGCCCAGACATCTACGGATGGCAGCAGTTAAGAATATTGGACAATGGGGGCAACCCTGATCCAGGTATACCGCGTGTGTGAAGAAGGCCTTAGGGTTGTAAAGCACTTTAAGCAATGAAGAAGAAAAATAAGTTAATAC
>JASLTG010000083.1 GCA_030743005.1 Acidimicrobiales bacterium
AAGTGCTGTTTAACGGCTTCAATGTTTCCCCTAGAGGCAGTTAGCTTTAATTGAGATGTCTGGCGGTGGTGGTTTTGCACACCCCACCAGCACCACGGCTGCGATTGTTGTGAGTAGGAGGTGTTTCATTTCCCTTCAGCTTTCAGAGTTTCATCTTAGCCTTACTATTTTCTTATAAATTCACCAATACTCCGTGGTAAAATCCTTGTCCAATCAGAACAATATCTTTTTATGCTTCTCCTATGACTCCTAACACTTAGGGCCAAAACAGAAAACATAGTTGAAATGCCGAACGTATAAGCAACAAATACATCTAATTGCTGATTACCTGTTATCAACATCCTAACAGATATTATTAATATAGTAACTGATACGGGAATAGCAAATAAGACAAGAACGCACATCGAAAAGCCTGTAAGAATAAACCTCAAAGTCTTTTTTATCATTTCCCTTCAGCTTTCAATTCTTCACCCGTCTTGCCGCCGTGTTTGCGGAGGAGGTCATTCAACCACCCTCACACGGTAGAACCATTGCGGGGGATCGTGATCCCTCTCTTCATCAAATCGCACAGTTTCACCTGACCCTGTATAGGTCTTGATCACTTCCCAGTTCAACAGGTCAAACGAATCCTGCACCTCGTA
>JASLTG010000084.1 GCA_030743005.1 Acidimicrobiales bacterium
ATTTCCGAGTCGAGCCAATTCAGCAACCGCTCCTTCTCCTCCGGCTTAGGTTGCGGTTTTTTCTTGGGCGGCATATCGCCGTTCTCGACCCTAGAGATGACCGTTCTCCACAAATCCATATTCTTGACCAACGGCTTGGCCCCCAGCGCGGCTTCAAGGTTAACTTCCCCTTTTTGCGAATCGAAATTGTGGCAATCGAGACAGTAATTCTCAATCAGAACTAGCCCCGGTTGCTCCACGGCGGACACGCCATTGGTTAAACAAAGCCAAGTCGCTGCAGCTAGAAGCACCGATTTGCTTTGTTTACTGTTGATCACTTTCACAGCTCCACCGGCACCACGGCTGCGATTGTTGTGAGTAGGAGGTGTTTGATGGCTAGCGAACTGTCACCCCGTTGAGCGCAGTTTTCAAGCCGTTTTAACTGTTGCCGCAGAGGTGGGCTGGTTCATTTGCCTTCAGCTTCCAATTCGTAACCATGCTTGCCTCCGTATTTGCGGAGGAGGTTCTTTGGAGCACGGCCGGTGCGTTGGACGTTCTGACCGCGTATTGGCCGCGGGCTTTTAGCGGGACCTTTGAAGTCGGTCTTGATGGCGTAAATCTTTTTGTCTCCTGACCAAACGTAAAGGGTGCCATCACTGTC
>JASLTG010000085.1 GCA_030743005.1 Acidimicrobiales bacterium
ATTTGAAATCTTCACGCAGTTTGAGTTTTTACACGCCTCTCCACTTTTCTTTTCTTTTAAGTCACAACAATTATCCATGCCACAACACGGATCAGCTTCACAACAAGCATGATAAATGACACCATGCTTATTAAGGGCTTCTGGAAAATTGGATTCTGACCCACACCCCACCAGCACCACGGCTGCGATTGTTGTGAGTAGGAGGTGTTTCATTTGCCGGCGGCTTCCAGTTCCTTCTTAGTCTTGCCGCCGTGCTTGCGGAGTAGTGAGACGATTTCAGTACGACCGCTATTGTTAGCAGAATCAAGCGGAGTCCTCCCTTGCAATGGGCCAAACTCTACTTTCGCATTTACGTCTGCACCTTTACCAATCAACAATTCAACTATCTCCTGATGACCTTCGTAGGATGCAGGATGCAATGATGTCCATCCATCTTTGTCCCTAGTATTTACATCCGTACCAGCCGCCAAATGCTGTTTAACGGCATCGATATTGCCAACTTCGGCCGCATCATACATTGAAATATCTGGAACACTCGGCCCACACCCCACCAGCACCACGGCTGCGATTGTTGTGAGTAGGAGGTGTGATTTCATAGCGGGGGAACTGTCATCCCGGTTGTCGTGCCTAACAGCG
>JASLTG010000086.1 GCA_030743005.1 Acidimicrobiales bacterium
CGGCAACTCGCGGACAACTGTCTTCACTGAAGTTTTACCGGAATTATCCCTCATAGAAAATCAACCTCACCTTCCTTGCGAGTGGATATGTCATCGCACTTATCACTGGTCGATTTTGTGAAATTTTTCACAAGCGAACTGAAACCAATATTCCCATATATTGCCATTCTATCATCATCACCTCGTTGCAATTTGACTTAGACCTATTAAAACCAGCTCAAAACAAAGTATCAAAATAGACCGCACTCTTTGTCTGTACTAGTGTCTATCTTGTTTGTTTATTAGCCTTTCTTGCCCTTCAGTTGTGAGAATCAGAAGCCTCACAACTCCATCGAAGCGGTAAACCGTTCAGAATGAAGGGTGGAGAAGTGGAGCGGGTGAGGAGAATAAGATTGAATAATAAATGTTGGAGCTTAATGTCTAGTGCTTAGACTAGATCGAACCATGAAATCCTCATCATATTTTTATGCCGGGGTCGTTGCGGTTGCTGCTCTTAACGTCTCAGCGCACGACTATGAAACCAAGCGTGCCGATAGCCACGCGCCGATTGCGGTGATGGGCGATCACACCCATAAAACCGGGGAGATCATGCTTAGCTACCGCTATATGCAGATGCACATGTCTGGCTTGGCGAC
>JASLTG010000087.1 GCA_030743005.1 Acidimicrobiales bacterium
CTTGTACACACCGCCCGTCACATCATGAAAGTCGATTGTACCCGAAGTCACTGAGTTAACTTGCAAAAGAGACAGGTGCCGAAGGTATGGTTGGTAATTGGGATGAAGTCGTAACAAGGTAGCCGTAGGGGAACCTGTGGCTGGATCACCTCCTTTCTAAGGAGATAAACTGTGGTGGCATAAGCCATCACGAGGTCGAACCGAGATTACATTCTTGGAAGGGCTCAAACTTATTGTGCAATTCAGGTTTTAAAGAACGCTGTTCTTTTGACAAAAACTTAGATGCGGCGTTAGTCGCAAGAAGGTTTTATTTATGGGGCTGTAGCTCAGTTGGTAGAGCGCCTGCTTTGCAAGCAGGATGTCAGGAGTTCGAGTCTCCTCTGCTCCACCAAATTTTATAACCGGACGGGCCTGTAGCTCAGTTGGTTAGAGCGCGCCCCTGATAAGGGCGAGGTCACTGGTTCAAATCCAGTTAGGCCCACCATCCCGGATTTTTTGGCGACAACAGAACAGGTCGCCAAGGTTCTTTGACAACTGTATGCAGTGATATTGCGGTAGAAAATGCAATACGCTGAGAATTAATTTGGATATTTTCAATTTATTGAAATTACCAAGTTCTTTTTGTGATCA
>JASLTG010000088.1 GCA_030743005.1 Acidimicrobiales bacterium
CTTCAAGACCTTGTTCTTTGCGCCAAACACCGACAACCCAAAGAACATACTGGTAATGATTACTGTAAGTAATTGCTTCTTCATAAAAAACCGAACAAGTTCATAGCAACTTTGAATAAATCGTCAACGCAAATCAACGGTGCTTGACCACTAAGCGTGAGCATGCTGCCCTTTTTTGTATTGCATGAAGATTTTCATATGCACATTCAAAACTATTGCAAATAATACGCAATTAAGCTGAGCTTTCGCTGACATGAAACACCTCCTACTAACAACAATCGCAGCCGTGGTGCTGGTGGGGTTTGCGCTTGAATTGAATGCCAAGGAGAAGTCGCCTAATTTTGTGATCTTTCTCACCGACGACCTCGGTTGGGGCGATTTGGGTGTTCAGGAACATCCCTTGATTAAAACGCCGAACCTGGACCAGTTCGCAAAAGAAGGCGTGCGGCTTACCCAGTGTTACGCGGCGTGCGGGGTTTGTTCGCCTTCGCGTTCCTCCATTCTCACAGGCCGTACCCCCTACCGCAACGGGGTGTGGCGTTGGATTCCTTCGGGCCACCAGGTGCACCTGCGTACCAGTGAGATTACCATTCCCGAGGTCTTGAAATCAAAGGGCTACACGACATGC
>JASLTG010000089.1 GCA_030743005.1 Acidimicrobiales bacterium
TAGCAGGTTATGGTTGTCGAGCTCGAGCGTATTTTTGTTTGGTCAGGTTTTCCCACTTTATGAGGAGCGGGCTGGTGGCGTTTATTTCCTCCCAGGGGTGGAAAAACTGAAATAGCTGAAATTTTAATAGAAAAAGGCGCGGATGTGAATGCGAAGGGTGACGATGGCAAAACACCGCTAGATTGGGCTGAAACGGTATTTGGACATCGGCGCTCAATTGATACCATTGAGGCGAACAAAAAAGAACTCGCCGACCTCCTCCGCAAACACGGCGGCAAGACGGGTGAAGAATTGAAAGCTGAAGGGAAATGAAACAAATACTAATCACAACAATCGCAGCCATGGTGCTGGTGGGGTGTGTTCCAAAGAAGCTACAAAAAACAAAAGCCATTCCAATACAGCAAGCAGAGCCGCCGACAACTAAAGCACCAGCCATCTCGATTCTTGATGCTACTGCTGAAGGGAAAATCAAAGCTGTCAAACAACATCTGACTGCTGGTACGAATGTGAATGAGAGGGATGATTATGGTTGGACCCCTTTGCATCCTGCAGCTGTATTTGGCCACAAGGAAATCGCCGAACTACTGATTGCCAACGGTGCGACTGTCAATGCGAAGGCTAACGATGG
>JASLTG010000008.1 GCA_030743005.1 Acidimicrobiales bacterium
CGTGAAGGTGGAAAGTCCAGAGGGTCCGGACCCGTTGCGTGCTGGTGGATTGGGCGCTGGGCCCGATGGGGTCAACAGCATTTTTTACTCTCTTAACCGAGGAAAGCGTTTCTGTTCAATAGACGCAAAAACAGACAGAGGACGCCAATTACTCTTTGATCTCGCATCCGATGCGGACATCTTTTTTCACAACATGCGTCCTGGTAAAGCAGAAGGTTTGGGCCTGGATTATGAAGCTCTAGCGGCGAAGAACCCGAGAATTATCTACGGAGCAATTACGGGTCATGGACCTGAGGGACCTGAAGCCCACCTTCCCGCGTATGACTACGTTGTACAGGCGAAGTTGGGAATGGTGGATTATCAGAGAGATAAGGAAGGCCGCGGGGACTTAGTTCGTCAAGTTGTCGTCGACAAGACCTCAGCTAATGCTCTCGTTCAGGGAGTTTTAGCTGCCCTGTATATGCGAGAGAAGACAGGTAAAGGTCAACGAATCGATATCGCAATGGTGGCGGCTGGTCTCGCTTTTCTCTGGCCAGACGGACTAGCTGCCGCCCACGCGGAACTCAATCCGGCCATTCCCTTGGATCAGATGCCGCCCTGGCTTGAATCAGCTCCGGGATCTTTTTTGGTTGTCTTGGAGACATCGGACGGTGAAATCGCTACGGGCATCCTTCTACCTCCCTGGGACGGCCTGTGTCTCGCGTTGGAGCGAACAGACTGGTTAACCGACGAAAGATTTTCCGAACAATTGGGCCGAGTACTTAATTTGCCTGACTTGATTGCGGAAGTCAGTTCAGAGGTAGCGAAGTACACCACTGCGGAAGTACTCGCGCGTTTCGAGGAACATGACTTTGCGGCCGGGAAGGTAGTGACTCGACGTGAAGTCCACGAGGACCCGACCATTCAGCATCTAGGTTTGATCACTGAGCAGGCAGCTCCGGGTCTCGGTCAGGTAAGACAACCTGCCCCCATGTGGATGTTTAGTGACGCTACGACCGAGTTAACAACGAGCTTGAATTCAACCGGAGGAGATTCACGCGAGGTGCTAGCCGAGTTGGGTGTGTCTGCCGATGAGTTCGCTGAACTTGAGAAGAGTGGCGTGGTTTTCGTCGCGCCTGGCGAGGAATAAAAGATAGCTGTTGGCCAAGTCCATGTTTTGGTTTTTGCGGGGTTAACGATGTATCTGGGTTAAATCCAAGTTCAACCCGTAATGGACAACTGCCGTTCCAGATCGAGTCCGAGACTGAGAGGCAGATCGCTTGCTGCGGCTATGCATCTGCGAAGCTTCATCGCGATGAGCGGGTCGATGAGGGCCAATTGTTGGGCAAGTTCCTCAGATGCACCATCAAGATCTGCTGGGTCGACCAGTTCGGTGACGATTCCGAGTTCTAGCGCCTCGGATGCATCTATGTCTCGACCCGTGAGTATTAACGGTGATGCGGCGTGAGGACCCAGAATTCGAGTGAGGCTCTGCGTTCCCCCAGCAGCGGGAAGCATCCCGAGTTTGGTTTCAGGAAGTCCGAGAACTGTGTTGTCCGCCGCGATTCGTACATCACACAGCAGGGCCATCTCCAAACCTGAACCCATTGCGTAACCCTTTATAGAAGCAACAGTGGGAACTGGTAAGGCCAGAAGCGGCAACCATGGATCTCTGTCCCATCTGATTCTCCGCGCTTCGAAGATTGAAGATGCTGAGCCGAATTCGGTCAGGTCAGCTCCAGCACTAAAGTGCTGCCCTTCTGACCGAAGCAAGAGTGCTCGGACATCGGGGTTGTCTCGCACGGCGTTAATTGCTTCGATCAACCCATCTCTCATCTCTAAGTCATAAATGTTGAGCGGAGGATTTGAGATCTCGACTGTTGCTACGCCTTGATCCGAGAAAGAGAGGCTTACTTTGTCGCTCATGACAGTCCCCTAAATGCGGATGCGGATCGGTCTAATGAGACACGGCAGAACTGTGGCGCTTCTCTCATTGCTTGTCCTAGCGCCACAGCGCATGCTTCCAGTCCTGCTATCGGGTCGAGATATGAAAATGCTGGTGTGAGGGGTTGACCTGATCTCCAGCCCAAACCCGAGGCGGCGTGGACTCCCGTGCCGTAGGCAACCCATTCACTTTCTGGCGTATCGGAAGCGAATGCCGTGATGGAAAGAAGTGCTATATCCGGGTTGATTGAGACGACTTCATCGTATGTGATACCTAGATTCTCGTTGGCTCTAGGTGACAGCGACGTGATCACTAGGTCAGCAGATCGAATGAGTTGATGAAATTCGCCTCCTTCAGAACAATAACGAAGGTCTATATCTGCAATTTCTTTTGAAGTATTGAGTTCGACGAACATTGGCGCATTGCCGGAACCTTCATCTCCGTCCCCGTATCGCAGTCCATCAGGTCGGGAGGATGGTTCAATCTTGATCACTGAAGCTCCGGCTCTGGCCAAGATTTCGGTACATAGTGGTCCGGCCCACATTGACGTTAAGTCGATGATTCTTAGAGTTCTCGGTTCGACAGTACCTGTGCAGTCACCGAGATCGTTTGGTGGAAGGGTTATGGGGTTTTCCCGATAGGGGGTTACCGGAAGCCTCCAAACCTGCGCTCTTTGAGCGACTGATTCGGGATCGTCGTCTGTTTTGGTGATCGCGTGAAATCTGCCCCAAGTGTCATGATCTTCAGGTCCAAGGTCTAGACACAAGAACCCTTTGCCCCAGCTTCTTGCTGGTTCAGGCCGGGTCGGGCTGTCTACGAGTCGCTCTGGCATTTCGAGCCAATGATCAACTGCTCCTATGACATCATTGCTGATCCGTTTTGCGATGATCCCCGCTAGTTCCATCCCTCGATCGTTCAGATTTTCAGGAAGCCAGTAGTCGTTCATCGCCCAGAAAAGTCAGGTGGCCGTTTCGCGAAAAACGCAGCCAACCCTTCAGCGCGATCTTCAGTGGCCGCTAATTGGTGGTTGAGGTCGCCCTCGAGGCGCAGGCCGTCTCGTAACGGGAGTTCACTTCCTCGGTGGACTGCTTCCTTAGCCATTTCAAGTGCCAACGGGCCGCAAGCTAGAAGCGAATCAACGGTCGTTTGCAATTCAACTCCTTGGTCTTCTTCTATTGAGTGGAGAAGACCCCAGAGATGAGCGGTTGTTGCATCAATTTCGGTTCCAAGAAAGAGCATGGACGCAGCGCGACCATGCGAAATTGCTCTCGGTAAACGTTGCGTGCCTCCCCACATGGGAAGCGAACCATTTAGTGGTTCTGTAAGTGAGAAACAGCTGTCAGGCGTGCCAATTCGTATGTCGCAGGCGAGGATCATCTCCAGGCCACCAGACGAACAAACTCCTGACACCAGCGAGACTATAGGTACCTTCAATCTTGATAACGCCGTCGCTGGATCCGGTGAAATCGACTGAGGGTCGAAACCCTCCGCCAGACCCGTGCAGAAGTCTTGATCAACTGCGGTCAGGACTACAACCCGGATCTCGCGGTCCTCTTGGATCTGTTGACATGCTGCGCTGATTTCTGTTGCCACGCGCGCTTCAAGAGTGCCGCCGGGCATGGTCAGCGTTGCAACGCGACCATCGGCTGATGTAGTAACGGCGACCGAATCGGCCCGCAGAATGGTCCTCGCTATTTCGTCGTGTACCGACTGGTCAGTCGGCAGATTTGGTTTTCTTGGGTTCTTGCAGCTGCATGTCTTTACCGTTGCACTGCAGTGTGATCGCGCCTGGTTTAGTAACCAGAACTTCGATTCCTGTGTCTTCGTCTTGGTAGCGTTTCCCGACTTTCAAGCCTTCGCCGCCGTCGTTGTGCGATATATCGCCCTCGCCGCCTTTGGTCACGATGACTTGAACACCACCGTCAAAGTCGAGACGGTCACCTGCTTTGGTCGCCACTATGCGTACCCCCATGTCGATGGAACTTTCAGAGAAAGCTACCGTACATGAAGCCACTTTTTCCTCCCTCAACAAGAACTGAGCGGCGAGAATGTGTAAATGAATACTGCTCTAGTAGTTGGTGGGACTGGCCCGACAGGGCCATACGTTGTGAATGGCCTTGTAAATCGTGGCTTTCAGGTCACTATTCTCCACACCGGGAGACACGAATCTGAGCTCATCGGTCCGGAAGTGGAACACATTCATAGTGATCCATTCGATGTCGACAGAACTGCTGCGGACTTAGATGGCCGAACTTTTGATTTGGCGGTGGTTATGTACGGGCGACTGCGTGATTTGGCTCAGCTACTGCGCGGCAAAGTAGGACATTTCGTTTCTATAGGGGGAGTCGGGGTATACCAAGGCTTCGCAAATCCAGATGACCTGTTCCCTGTCGGCATGCCTATCCCCTTGCCTCACGGTTCGGATTTGGTTGATGAAGATGAGTTTTTTGTGAAGCTTCGTCGGATTCGCGAAACGGAAGAGGCGGTTTTTGATGCTCATCCTGAAGCTATCCATCTGAGGTATCCCCAGTTATACGGTCCGCGTCAATTACTTCCTCGAGAATGGCCGATCGTGCGTCGTGTGCTTGATCGTCGCCCATTCTTGATTGTTCCAGACGGAGGTTTGACAGTGAAGAGTCAGGCGTGGGTCGAAAACGCCGCTCACGCCACACTCCTAGCTGCAGATCAGCCAACCGCGGGGATTGGGAATATTTACAACGTGTCGGATGAGGAGTTGTTCAGCATTCGTCAAATAGCGGAGATAATTGCTGACGAATTTGGTCACGAATGGGAGATTGTTTCGTTGCCTCAAGAGGTGGCTCCCTCTACTCGTCCCATGTTGACAAGTTGGTCAAGTTCTCACCGGGTTCTTGATATTGGGCCGACCATCAGAGATTTGGGATATAGCGATGTTGTGAGGCCTGAGGAGGCTTGGCGCCGAGCTGCGCGTTGGTTAGCTGATAATCCACTTGAGCGCGGCGGAGATCTCGAAGCTCGTCTTCAAGATCCGTTCGAGTACGCGAGCGAAGACCGTCAATACGAAATCTGGGTTGAGTGTCGGCTTAATCTCGATCAAATTGGCTGGGTCGTGGAACCAGGATATTCCTCGGCCTATGTTGGGCGTCTTCCAAATCCTGCCGACAACTAACCTAAGACGTTGCGGTCTCGTAGGTCCTGAATTTCGTCGTCGCTGAAGCCAAGTAATGACGACAAGACCTGGTCGGTGTGTTCACCAAGCATTGGTGCTGGAGATCGGACTCCATTTGGGCCGTCGCGCAGAAGCCATGGAATGCCGGTGTGGGCCAAGGTTCCGACGACCGGATGTTCCAATCGTTCGATAAACCCTCGATAGTTGAGGTGCGGGTCGGTTTCTAGTGATTGCACGTCGAGTGAAGGCATCGCCGGGATGCCGTCGCTTTGCAGGATGCGAGTTATCTCCCATTTGTCGTGGTGACTCGTCCATGCTTCGATCAGAGGGTCAAGTTCGTTTTCAAAGTGTTTTCTGGAGGTCTCGGACGCAAATTTGGGGTCATCCAGATCCAGGAGAGCAGCCAATCTTTGCCACTGCTGTTCGGTGGCACAACTGATAGCTACCCACTCGTCCTCTCCTTGGCAGCGGTAAAGATTGTGGGGTGCCATGATCGGATCTCTATTTCCGCAAAAGTCCGGTTGCTGCCCAGTGAGGACTTGCTGGGTCCATCCTTCAACGGTGCTAGAGGCTGTTGCCTCCCATAATGAGGTGTCAATAAATTGACCTTCTCCGGTCCGACGTCGGGCAATTAGTGCGGCGATCAATAGATGTGCTGTAGCTATGCCTGCCGCGGGGTCTCCGAGAGATACACCCACTTCTTCAGGTTTTCCGCCTACGTGTCCAGTCATTGAGGACAGTCCAGAGAGCGGGGCGGTGGTTGGACCGTATCCCAGATATTCGCGATAGGGCCCGTAGTTGCCATAGCCACTTATAGCCCCGACGATCACGTCGGGCCGTAGTTGCGCGAGGTCGTCGTATCCAAGGCCAAACTTTTCCATTACTCCGGTCGCATAGTTCGAGATAACCAGATCACAGCTGGTCGCAATTTGTTTTGCTATTGCTCGGCCGTCTGAGGTTGACAGGTCCAAAGTGACACTTTTCTTTCCTTGTCCCCACTGATTGAAATAACCATTGCTATCAACGGAAACTTCGTGGTCGACGGAAAACAGTGGCAGGCGGCGACCTAAATCTGGTGCTTGTCGTGATTCAACCTTTATTACCTCGGCACCCAAATGAGCCAAGTGCATAGTGCAAAATGGTCCGGCCCAAACCCAAGTGAAGTCAGCTACGGTCACTCCTTCCAAAGGTCGAGAACGTGGCTGTTCAACTAACTGATCGGTGGTTCGAGGTTCTACAAAGGTGGCGTCTTGATGTTCTCCTAAAGCTGGAGCTGGTTCACGTACAGACCACCAACTGTTAGCTAGACGTGCCACAGGGCCAGGAAGCGTGATCCTCCCGAGGCCCGGTTGATCCACTTCTACCAAGAACCCGCGCTCGCGTAAATGTGGGTCTTCGAGCATCTGTTCGATCGTATTCACCGGGGCAAATCCAATTCGATTGCCTTGTCCTAGATGGAACAGGTCCATGACCCGTTGAGGGGCTGCCCACTCCCCCAACCACATGTGAAGCAAATCTTCAGCGTCTGATCGTCCGGCTTGAGTGTCGAAGATCTCCATCTGTGCCCACTCTGGCGAACCCATGACTTCTTTGAGCCGGGCCCATTGATCATCTTCAACACACACTATGAAGATTCGGCCATCGGCAACTTCAAAGATCCGCCATGGATTCAGAATCCGGGTTCCAGTTCGGCCTGGGATCTCGTTGAGGTAACTCCAAGTGATGAACCCCGCTTCAAGCATGCTCGATACGTACGCCATGCCAGCCAGGTCAAGATGTTCTCCGTCGCCGGTACAAAGGGCACGGTCGAGAGCTGCTAGAGCGATAGTCGCGGCTGCGAACCCAATTTGAAAGCCTGCTTGCTGTCCCGCTGGTTTCAGTGGGGGCAGTTCTATTTCGTCTGAACAACCTGGTGTCAACCAACCCCAGCCACCCCCGTGAATCAGTTGTAAGTCCTCGGCGCACCACTTCGAATAGGGGCCAGTGCGACCAAATGGAGTAACCGAAACTGCGACCAGCGAAGGGTGCCGTTTTGCTAGGTCGTCTTCGTGTAAGCCAACTAGATCCGCGACGTCAGGCGACAGATCATGAACCAGTAGGTCAGCCTCCGCTAACAGTTCATGCATGCGAGTGATATCTGAGGGTTCGCTGAAGTCGATAATGACACTGCGCTTGTTGAGGTTGAGGTGCGTGAAAAGACCGCTTTGGGAGATATCTGGTTCACCCGGAAACGGGCCACGTCGCCTGGACCGATCTCCATCAGGAGGTTCGAGTTTGACAACCTCAGCTCCCAAATCGGCAATTAATCGTGTTGCCCACGGAACCGCGATCATTTGCCCGACTTCAACTACTCGGATGCCTTCCAGCCCTCGCATGTCCCCTCAAACATCTGCTCGTAAATATGCGGATAAAGCATGCCTTACCAGAGGGATTTATGCACGGTGTGACGCTCACCCGCCAGATGTGATGCACTGTCTAGATCGGGCCAAGGGGAAATCATGGAAAACCGCACTTACGAAGAACGTCACAACGATGCGCTTGAAATTTTTAATGGATTTATGGGTGGCACTGTTGCTGAACCTGAACGCGGCGCTCGCTCCTTCCGCCGACAGCACGGAGCTCTGGGCAGTTTCGCTTTTGACGTCGTGATGGGCGACGTATGGGCTCGACCTCAGCTAAGCCGTCGTGACCGAAGTCTCATCGTTATTTCGGTTTTAGCGACAATTGGCAGTACTGAGGAGCTCTCACTCCACACTCAAGTTGGCCTAAACAACGGCCTAACGCGAAGTGAGATCGAAGAATTGGTCATTCATGTGGCCGCGTATGCGGGTTTTCCGATGGCGATGCAAGCAAGTCGCGTCGTCACAGATCGTTTTTGTCAGATAGACGGAGTTGATCGTCTTCCCGAACGAACTGGCGCGGAGGACCTTGATGACGCTGAAAGGCGGCTCCGAGCTCACGATGTCAGAAAATCACTCACAGGTGGTCGGTGCGCTGATGATGTCGACGCCGACTACGCCGCCATGGTTGACCATCTAGGCGATGTCGGAGTGATCGCCTACCACTGGGCGTTCGGTGATTTATGGTCTCGAGACGAGCTAAGTCGCCGCGACCGAAGTCTTGTAGTGATCGCCATTCTCACCGTTTTAAGTCGTGTCGATGAACTTGCGTTTCATGTTCCGGCTGGCCTGAATCATGGTTTGAGTCGTGAAGAGATCGAAGAAATCATGGTTCAAATGACCATTTACGGAGGGATACCCAGGGCGGTCGAAGGTATCCAAGCAACACGACGAGCTTTCGAAAAGATCGATGCTCGGAATGCTTAAGAGTTCTGAGTTCTAACCGAAGTTGCCGAAACGGGCTTGCGCATCCTCGGTTCTGATTGCGCGTGCTGACGCATCTCCATCGAATTCTGATAGATCGCCCATGCGGCTCATTTGGCTATATCCGCGCATCTGATACTTCGACATTTGCACGGACATCGCAGGTAAGGAAAGGATTCGTTCTGTCCAGCGGTCAATTACAGCATCAAGCTCAGTTTCATTTTCTACTACTTCGTGAACGAGACCCCACTCTGCTGCTTTCATCCCATCGATCCGTTCGGAGGTAATGACCATCTGCCGAGCACGGGCTGCTCCGATTTCATGGATCAGTCGCGGAGTTGCGCCCCATGGGAGGGGGACCCCTAGTTCGACTTCTGGCACATAAAAGAGCGCATCAGCAGTTGAGACTCGGAAATCACATGATGCAGCGAAACAGCATCCGCCGCCAATGGCGTGGCCATGGATCCGACCGATAGTTACAACTTCACAATCTTCAATAGCTCGAGCGGCTCGTCGACCTAGTTGCCCCAAATATCGGGCCTCCAGGTCGTTCGTCGGGTCTGACACCTGTTCTTTTCGATCAGCTCCCGCGCAAAAGGATTTTCCTTTACCACCCAAGACAGCAACTCTGAATTCTGATTGGCTATTCAGCGCTATGAACAAGTCTCCGACTTCTTCAACCATTTGTTGGTTGTGAGCGTTACGTGATTCCGGTCGGTTGAACCAGATACGAACTACTTCCCCATCGGGTTCCAACTGGAGTGTCTCTAAGTTGAGTTGAAAGGCCATTTGCACAGTCTTGCTGAAAGTTGACCTCTGCGGGCTATGAACTTCGATTCTTCTATTTGTTCGATGACGACATGGTGATGATCACCGATGTTTTTGAGGTTTCGCGGCAAATAGTGGAGCCGAGTATCCGAGAGCTGCGACGAAGGCAGCGAAGATGAACGTTGTTCTTAGCCTGCCAAGAGACAAATCAGCGCCGGCGAAAGCCAACATTGACTGGATACCCAGAATCATGCCCATCCACATCACCGTCTGGTTCATACCGTTAGCAATCCCCAAATCAGCGTCATCAACGGAGTTAGCCACCATCGTCTGATACGCCGGAGATCCGATCCCAGCAGAAACACCTGACAAAACAAGCCCAATCATGATGAACACCAGGCCGTATTTCGCTGGGTTGCTCCCATAAGCGAAGGCCAGCATTGAGCAAATCATTGCGGTTGAACCGATGACCATTGGCACCCGCATTCCCGCCTTAGTAACCAGAGTGCCGCCAAGCGGAGAGGCGATCGCGAAGACTCCCGGTCTGGGAACCATCAACAATGCTGCAGCACCAACTGAATAGCCGTATGGTCCTTGTAAGACACTTGGTATGACCACGAATGCGCCCATGTAGGCAAATTGGCTGCAAGCCGCTGATCCCAACGGCAAAGCAAAAGTGGGTTTAGTGAATAGCCGGACATCCAGGAGCGGGTTGGGTACTCGTTTTTCCCACAACACGAAAATCGCGTAGAGGGGCAAGCTGCAGGCCGTCAAAAGCAAGATAGGTAGGTCCGTGATCACCGATGCTTCGCTTCGGGAGACCTGCGGTATCCGTGTGATCGCTAGAAGTACAAGCAACGTCGCAGAAGCAAGGAAGAACGCTCCCATCCAATCAATCGACGTGCGTTCTCCTCTGGGGATGGGTTTGACAACGACAATTGCCAGGATTGTTGCTAATCCGCCGACGACGCCAAAAATGGCGAACACTGATCTCCACCCAAGGATGTCCAGAAGTGGGCCACCAACAACGACTCCAATGGTGGGCGCGCCGGTCATAGCAAATTGGAACCAGCCAACAGCTTTTGCTCTCTGTTCAACACCAAAGGCATGCATCAACAGGGCCATACCGTTGGGCATTAGCAGGGCTCCGCTGATACCAAAAAGAACTCTGACCGCAATGAATGTGCCAATGTTCCACACCCAGTAGTTGGCAATCATGGTCACGGTCATTCCCACTAACCCAACGATGAAGGTATTTCGGTGACCGTAAATATCGCCGAGCTTGCCTCCTGCAGGGGTGCCCACCGCCATGGCAAGCATGAGTCCAGTAAGTACCCACCCCGCGGTAGCTGTTGTGGTGTTTAAGTCGTCAGCGATGCTTGGAAGGGCAGCCGTGACCAAAGTCATCAAAGAGCCAAAGCCAAGCACAGAGAGACCTATAACCCACAGCAGAAGCCACCGATAACCCGCTCGCGGGGGCGCTTCTTCTTCGTTTATTCCTCGCGGTTCGATGCGCCAGACATTGGGCTCAAAAGGCGACGGTGCGAGGTTCACTCACCACAAGTATGTAGGTATTAAGCCACTTTTCTACAGAATCTTAGATTTTTATGTTTTTTTAGAATCTCACTTCAGCTACCTAGTTAGGTGCTGGTCATCGAGCATCGCTCGCGCCTGGTTGATGGCAATTTCACCCATTTCGGGATGGGTCAGAATCCAAAACTTTTCATTGATTACGGCGTCAAGAACCATGGGCCCTACTTCAGCCGGATCCATGCCATTTGCCAATGTCCGAGTGAGGAAGTCCCAGAATTTCTGTCCTTGTTCGGAATCAACATGGTTAGCCGCGTCTTCAGGGTCTCGATTACGTTCGCTATCTACGATCTTGGTGTTGATCGGTCCGGGGCAAAGAACTGACGCGCGAACCCCTGATTCTCGCCATCGGAGGTCCCGTTCAAGGGATGTCATTAACGCGACAACTCCGTGTTTCGCGACGTTGTAGGCCCCCAAGGAAGCACCCGCGTACAACCCTGCCATCGAAGCGGTCGAATTTATGTGGCCTTCTCCTTGTTCTTCGATAAGAGGAAGGAAGGTTTCGACGCCGTATATCGGTCCCCACAGGTCAATATCCAACGTCCATTTCCAGTCGGCGATCGATGTGTTTCCTACCGGAGCTCCAACTCCTACTCCAGCGTTATTGCAGAGCACGTGAACCGCTCCGAACTCTTTTAGGGTTGCATCAGCCAGAGCTTGTACGTCGCTAAGTTTCGACACATCAGTGCGGACTCCAATTGCCTGATGTCCACCTGTCGAAAGCTGATTGACAGCTCCCTCGAGAGCGGCCTCTTCAATGTCTGCCAAAACCACGGCCATACCTGAGTCGGCAAATGTCTGAGCCATTGCAAGGCCCATGCCGCTAGCCGCGCCCGTAACTACAGCGACCTTGCCGTTCACATCCATGACCAACGCCCCCTGTAACTAGTTACCCGAGTAGACATTTATGAGAAGTCGATGACTGTTCGATTTCCCACTCGTTGACGCATCTGTTCGTAACCCTCGTTGATTTGATCAAGATGGATGTGGCTGGAAATCATTTCATCAAGCATGAGACGCCCATCGAGGTACATGTCGACATATCGGGGCATGTCGACTCGGAACGAGTTGGAACCCATCATCGACCCTTGCAGCCGCTTTTCCATCATGAACACTTCGTAGCCCGGGATCTCTATTTTCTCTCCAAAGGGCATCATGCCGACGATAACTGTCGTGCCACCCAGCCTGGATGCAGACCACGCTTGTTCGCACGTTGCCTTTAGTCCGATGCATTCGAAAGCGTAATCAACTCCGCCTTTGGTCATTTCATGTATCGCCGCGACGGCATCGGTCTCTGCCCCATTCACAGTGTCGGTAGCCCCGACCGATCGAGCGGTTTCTAACTTATCTGCTGTCACATCAACTGAAATAATTCGTCCGGCTCCCGCGATTCGAGCACCTTGGACGGCTGAAAGGCCGATTCCACCAGCCCCAAATACAGCAACAGTGGATCCCGGTTCAATTTTCGCAGTTTTGAATACAGCCCCGACTCCGGTTGTGACTCCGCATCCAATTAACGCAGCACGGTCCAACGGCATATCTTCACGGATAGCTACGACCGCATTTTGGTGTACCAACATTTCTTCGGCAAAGCCACCAAGTCGAGCGAACTGTGCGACCGCTGTACCGTCGCCTTTACTCAATCGTGGAGTCGCTTCATCTGATCTATTTACTGCGGAGTGATTCCGGCAAAGGTTTGGACGACCGGTCAAACACAGGTTGCAATTGCCACAAAATACGGACAGACAGGTAATGACGTGGTCTCCCGGTTTGACGTAGGAAACATCGGCACCAACGGCTTGAACGATCCCGGCGCTTTCATGGCCCATCACCGCCGGCAACTGTGTTTGCCAAGCGGCATCCATAAAGTGCAGGTCGCTATGGCACAAGCCAGCGTTGACTACTTGAACTAGAACTTCATTTGGTCCGGGTTTGTCTATAGAGATGTCTTCAATCTCTAGTTCACCTGGAATCTGGTTTAGAACCGCGGCTTTCATAACCCCTGTCCCCTCTCGAAAGTGTGGAAGGGATCGTAGTCAAGGTATGGCCTTCTGTCATAAGAGTCTTGCTGACCGCTCCAAATATCAATAAACCGACACCTCTTCGGAATACCGACTCAGAGTCTAAACATCGGCGGATCTACCCATCCCAAGGACCTGTCGATGTGTGGCGACCCATACGGCGAGAAGGGCGAGACCAGACAACGCCATCAACGCAACAGCAGAGGAAGCTCCGAGCCGTTCAGCAATCTCACCGAGCAAAAACGTCCCTATTGGCAAAGCTCCGATAGCCATGCTCAACAAGCCCATCGCCCGTCCACGCATGTCGCTATCGACGGTTGTAAGTACCAAGGTTGACTGGGTGGCGCCGAAAAATCCTGATCCCACAGCAGCTATGAACAAGGCACTAGCAGCCATCGCCACAGAACCGCTCATTGCAAAAGGAACGAGCATTGTCATCCCGAATGCAACACCACCGATGTAGATGAGTCCCCGACGTTTAGGTTCCCAGAGGCCGATGATGAATGATCCAGCCATCATGCCAAACCCGGTCATGGCAGCAATCAATCCAATCTGGCTTGGAGTCGCCCCAATTCGGTCACCGATTCTTTGAACTGCTGGGAAGTACGAAAATAGGAAGAAGTTCGCGAGGAAGGTGACACCGAGGATGCTGCGTAAAGCGAGGTTGGTTCGTGCTAACGACAACCCAGCTCTTAGTTCGGTGAATGTTGACGATTCGAGCCTCGACGCGGGAGTTTGAGAGTTGGTTCTAGGTACCCAATTCAAAGTTATGAACCCGACAAATAACAGAAACGCCACAACGAAGAACGCTTCACCTACACCAAAACTTTGAGCAACACTGCCACCAATGAGGTTTCCTACAGCTACCCCACTGGCGAGGGTGAACGCCTCGTAAGCCATCGCGTTATCGAGTCTTTGTGTTCCCACCACTTCAAATACGAGAGCTCTACGGCTAGTCATATCGCCCACCCATCCAACACCCGCTACGAGTAAGAAGGGGTAGATCATCCATACCGATAATTGACCGGTTATTTCGAGTAATCCGATTAGCACGACCATTGGAACCAGCGCAGCCAACTGCCACTGGATGGTTCGTAATCGATCGAACCGGTCTGCGAACACTCCACCTAAAGCGCCACCCAATAGGAGCGGAGCCCACATAGTTGTGCCGGTCAGTTGGACCATGCGCGGTGAGTCGGTCATTTCGTTGATCCAAAAAGCCGACAGGAACGCTATGCCCCACCTAGCCCAATGCCAGCACATTCCCGCAAACAGAAGCGGTAAGAAACCTTGTACAGCTATCGCGCTTCTATCTCGTCGTGAACCCGACAGGGTTCGTTGAGGTTGCTGCATCGCCGGAGCCTAGGTTTCACGGTCAAGGAATGCTCACCCCTTTGCGGAACCGCCTACGATCTTCGCCATGGCGACCACTTCGCAAGTGTGTGTGATTCCCGGCGATGATGCAGCACCCGAGGCAATGTACGCCTCATTGCGTGTACTTCATTGCTTGGACCTGCCCATTGAGTGGGACTGCACACCGGCAGGTAAAGAGTTGTTGGACCTAGAGATCGACGAGCGAGAGGAACTGTTTCAGGATCGAATCAACGCGGCAGACACGGTGCTGTTCGGTGCGAGCAATGGCACGTCACCTGGTGCTCGATATATGCGATGGGGCAAGTTGACCTTCGCCAATGTGCGGCCTATCCGATGGCAAACCGGTTTCAAATCACCCTTGAAGGATCCTGAAGGAGTTGATTACATAATTGTCCGAGAAAACCTCGAAGACATGTACGTCGGCGTAATGGGGAATGCAAAAGACTTGCTTGATGCTGGCCTGTCCGACTCGCGGTCTCGTCTGCCTGAAGGGGCTGCCGACGGAAAATTCGCGGCAAAGATCATTACGCGTCCTGGAACGGAACAAGTAGCAAAATTTGCATGTGACTTAGCTCTACAACGATCTGGAAAATTGACGGTCTCTGCCAAGACAAACATGCTCCCAGCCACCGATCGGTGGTTCTGTGAAATTGTCAAAGAGGTGACTCAGGATTATCCGGGAGTTCAGTTCGAGGAATTCATAGTGGATGACATGGCTCATCGTTTAGTGGTCAGGCCCGACGAACTTGACGTCCTGCTTCTCCCCAACCTTTATGGAGATATCTTGTCCGATTTGGGTGCTGGCACAATAGGCGGGCTCGGACTTGCCCCGTCGGGGTGTTACGGGCATGAGTTCGCGTATTTCGAATCAGCCCATGGGACTGCACCCGATATAGCCGACATGGGGATCATCAACCCCACTGCGACTCTATTGTCGGCAGCGATGATGCTTCGCTACTTAAACCTTGGTTCTGCTGCAGATCGCTTGGAAACTGCTATAGCGGACGTATATCTTGCTGGCTCTGATCTGACACCAGATCAGGGGGGCGACGCCAACACGGAAAGATTCGCCGACGCTGTGATTGGAGCACTGTGACGAACTCTGATGAACATTTACCTCGAGGGATCCCTGAAGATCTTCCCGCTGACGGTCAACCCGATGGTCCCGTCAGCTTTTATATAGACCAGCTCCGCCCTTGGGGGGTCGCTGCGTACTCCGCTGCAGGAATGTCACCCGACGATGCAAGCACGGTTGTTGATAACCAGTTGTGGTCTGACTTGCGGGGCGTCGATACTCATGGTTTTCAAAGGGTGAGTTGGTACGTCAACTGGTTTCGTGACGGATCAACGGACCCCAAAGCCCAACTCAAAATCGTTAATGAAACTCCCGCTGTTGTCGTGGCCGACGGGAATCACGGGTTAGGGCAACTGGTTATCACCCGATTCATGGAACATCTGATTGACGTGGCTTCTAGCAGCGGAATGGTTGCCGGTGTCATCCGTAATTCTAACGACTGGGGTTGCGGCGCTAATTATCCATATAAGGCTGCTGAAGCCGGCTTTGTCTGCTTTGGCACCACAACCAGCGTTCCGAACCTTGCTCCTTTTGGAAGCCGAAGGAAGTTGTTCGGAAACAATCCGATTGTGTGGACATTCCCACGGCGAGATAATCCCCCCATTGTTCTCGACATGGCAATGACTCCTGTTGCTTTAGGCAAAGTGCTTCGAGCTCGATCAGAAGGCACAAACATTCCTGAGTCCTGGGGTTTTCTTGATCGAGATGGAAACCCAACAGTTGACCCCGACATCGCTATGAAAGGGATAGTTCCCGCAATTGGCGGGTACAAAGGCATCGGCATGATCACCGCGTCCAATGTGTTGGCAGGCATTCTTTCAGGATCCGCTCATACAGGGGATGTCGCCGTTGGGCGACGAGGGCAGTTCTTCTTACTTATGGACCCAAGTATTTTTCGAGATAGTGGCGACTATTACGACGACATTGAAAACATGGTCGACCAGATCCGCTCAGCGGGTGAAGAGGATGTACTTCCAGGCCAACAGGTTTATCTACCAGGTGAAATCGAACAGCAGACTATGGATCTTCGGGCTGAGGAAGGTGTTGTTGCCTACCCGGGTTCTGTGGTGAGAGCACTCCGTCAAGTTGGCGAAGACGTAGGAGTGCCATTCGATTGTGAAGCTGTCCTTTAACTTCGAGACCGAGTTCTCAATCGTCCTTACCGCGTTGATGGGCTGGAAGGGCAAGGTGGATTGGGGCAAGAAAGTCCATATCGATATCAAGAACTGTCGGTCCTTGACGAGCTAGGGCTCTCGCTAAAGCAGATTCAAATTGGTCAACGCCTTCAACCCGTTCGGCCTCGACCCCCATGCCATTTGCCACCGTAACAAAATCAATTTTCGGTAACTCTGTTCCATGTTTGCGTCCTAGGACATTGTCTTGGATGATCCTCAAAATGTTGTAACCCGAGTCATTGAACACTAGGACGATCACCGGAATTTGATGTTCGGCACATGCCGACAATTCTCCTATGGAGAGCTGCAGGCCTCCATCGCCTTGGACCACTAGCGCATGGCAACCACTCCCAAGCGCCGCACCCATCGCAAGTGGCAACCCTGGGCCTATCGCAACAGCTGCGGGTCGGACCGAAGTTCTGCTCCGCACAATTTGAAGCAGCCGATTTCCCCACGTGTAGTTGGGGACCGTTGAATCACGCACTATTGGGCATTCATCGGGCAACAAGCGCCGAATGATCGAAACAATTTGGCTATGGTCCACTCCTATTTCTTCGTTCAACGCCTGTTCGTCTGCTGCTCGAATCTTTCGACAACGGTCCACAAACTGCTCGTCAACGTTCCCTTTTTCTATCCGGTCAAGCATGCCCTCTAAGGCAAGCTTGGCGTCGCCCACTACAGCTACTGCCGCGGGGTAGTTGCGACCGATCACCCCTGGGTCGATGTCAACATGAATCAGGTTTTCCGGCATAGGTAACGTCCACACTCGTGTCGCGTAATTCTGGAAGCGAGTGCCAACCGCAAACACAAGGTCCGCTTCTTCAAAAATTTCCATTCCGAGGACTCTGTCGGTTCGAAAACCAAGACTTAATTCATGCATTTCTGAGATCGAGCCGCGGCCTTCTATGGTGGTGACGACAGGAGCGCCCAATTGCTCAGCGAGCATTGTGAGCTGTTCAGACGCCCCGGAAATGTTCACTCCTCCACCGGCCCAAATGATTGGTCGCTCAGCTTTTTGGAGGAGCTCAGCGGCTTGGTCTAACGATGTGGTGTCTGGGGGCAAGCGATCTGTGTCTGGTGAGCCAAGGATTTCCACCTCAGCGGTTCGATATTGAAGGTCGATGGGAATTTCTATGGCTCCTGGCTGCGGTCGACCTCGTCTTATGTCGTCAACAACACCTACTAAGTCTTTACTGATGTCTTCCGTGTATCGAACCGACGCAACAGCTCTGCAGACGGTTCGAAGCATGTCTGGCTGTTTTTCGTATTCATGTAAGAAGCCTTTACCTTTGCCGCGAAACCTGGACTCGATCTGGCCGGTAACCATCAGAAGTTGAGAAGAGACAAAAGCTGCTTCATATATTCCAGGTATCGCATTTACAGCGCCGGGTCCTGTTGAGGTGAGGATCACACCAAGATTCCCTGTTACTCGCGAATAGGCATCTGCAGCGTGTGCCGCGGCTTGCTCGTGGCGAACATTGGTTACTTCGATAGTTGGGTGAAGTGACAGAGCGTCATAGATCGGCAGGTTATGAACGCTTACGATCCCAAAAACTCTCGTCACACCCAGTGAAGCGAGTGTTTCGGCTACGGCTTGACCACCGGTCATCATCGTCATACGGGAACGGTAGTTGTCCGATGTCAATCTTTCACGACAGAACGCAGGCTTCCTCTATATAGCCGAGCCGTTTAGCAGAATGGGTAGCCGATGCATCGATCCCATAGTGATCATGGAGACTTCGGTACCGACCGTCAACCCAACGGACTGAAACAAGTTCTGGGCCGAGCAGAGCTGGGTGCTTGACCCCGCAGGCGAACGACAGGCGCAGCAGTTCGTATCGGAGGCCGGCAACATAGTTGGCTAACCGAGCACCTTTGTCGGTGGGATCTAACCCTCTTTGCAGCCATTTTGATTGTGTTGCTACTCCGGTCGGACAGTGCCCAGTGTGGCATTTCTGAGCTTGTACACAGCCAATCGCCAACATGGCTTCGCGCCCAACGTTTATTAGGTCAACGCCCATCGCCATAGCCATTGCAGCCTGAGTTGGTGTACCCAGCCGTCCAGCGCCAGCAAAAACTATTGAGTCAGCCAATCCAGCTTTTACGAAGGCGTTGTGTGCTACTGAAAACGCTTCCCAAAACGGTAGTGCGACGTGGTCAGCAAAAACTAAGGGGCCAGCGCCTGTGCCTCCTTCACCACCATCGATGTTGATGAAATCAGGTCCTTTGCCGTTATCGGCCATATAAGTCGCTAGTTGAGTCCAGAAATTAACCTCCCCGACCGCTGATTTGATACCTACAGGCAGTCCAGTTAGGTCAGCAACATGTTCAACGAAGTCGACGAGTGTCGGAATATCTGAAAAGGCCGAGTGTCCTGAAGGGCTCAGGACATCTCTGCCTTCGGGAACATTTCGAGCTTCAGCTATTTCTCGAGTCACCTTTGCTGCCGGAAGCATGCCGCCTATTCCGGGTTTAGCACCTTGGCTCAGCTTTATTTCGATCGCGCGAACCGGGGCGTTTGAAATTGTCTCTAAGAGAGTTTCCGAACAGAATTCTCCTGTGCTGTTTCTGCACCCGAAATATCCAGTACCGAACTGAAATATCAGGTCACCTCCGTGAAGGTGGTGTTGCGATATGCCACCTTCTCCGGTGTTGTGCAAACAACCATCAATGGCTGACCCCCTGTTCAGGGCCTTTATCGCTGCACCTGATAGGGAACCGAAGCTCATCCCAGAGATATTTACCGCTGATTCTGGTCGAAACGCACCCGGCCGGTTTCTCCATTGGCCAACGATTTTTGTGCATGGAATGGGGGCTGTACTCGGCACTGGTTGAGTCAAGGGAAAGGGTACGTGTCGAAAGACAACCCTGTTCGCCTCGGTGAGATCATCATCTGAACCGAACCCAAAGTATGAATTTTCATTCTTGGCAGTCGCGTACACCCACCGTCGTTCGTCTCGACTAAATGGTTTCTCTTCATCGTTGTCAGCCACTACATATTGACGAAGTTCGGGCCCAAATCGTTCAATGAGATACCTCAAGTGGCCGACAACTGGAAAGTTTCGAAGTATCGCGTGTCGGCGTTGGGCTAAGTCATATACCGCTAGAACCAAAAGCGCTAGGAATGGAAGAAGAAGCCACGACCACCACGTCATGCCCTTGACGCTACTCGTGAAGTAGGAGGATTCAGGCCGAGTTGGCTCCGCAAATCACTATTACGCAGTTCTCGTCTGTCGATACCTCTAGCAATTTGTATCCGGCGAAGCTTGCAGCTGCAGCGGGCTCCGCGACGACGTCGTGTTGATTAATCAGATCGTTCTGCGCCTCAATTACTTGTTCATCCGTGACAACCAGGCTTTCTGCTTTGCACCTAGTCAACGCCTCCCAACCAATATCTCCTATACGTCGGGCTCCAAGCGAGTCAGCGGCGACCCCGGTGACCTCTACGTCTACAGGTTCTTCAGCTTCTCGAGCTTTTGCCCATGCTTGAGTTCCTTCGGTCTCCACCACTACTAAGCGTTTCTCACTTCCCCACCAGGTGGCGAGGCCCGCCGCCAATCCTCCCCCTCCGCAGGAAACAAGGATGGTCGTTGCCTCGGGTACTTGTTCATCAATTTCCATTGCAAGAGTGCCTGCACCAACCACGACTTCTGTTTGGTCATATGCATGCAATTCGACACAAGCGTGTTGTTGTTTGAACGTACGAGCGGCAGTCAGAGCATCTTGATACTCGCGTCCGACTACGTGCACTACCGCTTCGTATTGCTCAAGTTTTTCCAACTTCGACGGGGAAATGATCTCAGGTACAAAGATATTTGCGACATGTCCCAAGGTTTGCGCGGCCCAGGCCACTGCGGCTCCGTGATTCCCTCCGGATGCGGCGAGGACTCCGTCAGGTCCCACGTTGCTGCACAGCATGGCGTTCAAGGCCCCTCGAGCCTTGAACGAACCGCTGTGCTGAAGACTTTCAAGTTTGAGGGTTGCTGATTTGTTCTGGGCGGTAACTATGGCCTGCACCTCAGTTCGGACGATGCTGCCCTCTAATCGTCGACTTGCCCTTTTGATCTCGTCGCTATCGAGCTTCACGCATCAGGCCAGTTGTCATCAGCAATGAATTTCTGGACACGATCGACGTAGTCGCTCCGGTCATATACGCCATACAAGGCGTGTTTCATTCGGACCGGGTCACCGAAGAAGAATTGTTCGTAGAGGGCTTGCCGACCTCCAAAGCCCGAAATGGTCATGTCCCAAGCAAGACGGAACAGGCGAAGACGTTCCTCAGCTGACCCATTCTTTCCTTGAAGGAACTTTCCGATATCAGCACTTCGTTCGCCTTTCCAATCGGCCTCACTCGGCACCAGGATCAAGCCGCTTGAAGAACATAATTGGAGTATCTCTATCAAACGCTTGTGGACTGCGGGGTAATGATTCCGAGCGGCGTCTAAGGGTCCTCGCGCCGGAGTCATGACTCCATATTTATTCATGCTTGCTTCTTCCTCTGAAGCAAGCTTCAGAGCTTTCATTATCTCTAATGTGATTATGACTTCGGCCACCATTTCCTGCACATGGGGATAGTGCCCGGTGCCGATCATGTCGATGATCGACTGCAGAGTTCCCAAAATGGCTTCGGTTTTGGCAATTTTTAGGTTCACTACCTGGTGGGCCATGTGAAGCACTGCGCCTGTCTGCGCATAAGCCTGATTTGCTCTATCGACGTCTCGAATTAGGAAAACTCGATCCCATGGAACTACGACGTCATCGAATATGACCATGGCATCTAATTCATCGAAACGCGAACCGAGTGGGTGGTCTACGTGGCTACGACCCTGGTCCAACGGCTCTCTGCATTGAAAACGCAAACCGGGTGTGTCGTTGGGCACCGAAAAACCAAGGGCGTAGGGTCGCATCTCATCGCCGCCCTGTATGACCGTTGAAGGGAATATCAAAATTTCATCCGATATTGGCAGCGTGGCGAGCATTCTGGCACCACGCACCAAGATTCCCTCAGCAGTCTCTTCCACCAAACCGAGTGCGATATAGGGGTCATCGAGTTCATTCGCTTGTTTAGATTTATCTATCTGAGGATTGGTAAGTGCGTGAGTTAATGCCAGGTCATTTTCTCGGACGTATTCGAAGTAGTTCTTTATATTTTCGCCGAAGCGTTCATCAGCTTCACTGAAGTAACTCGCTGCCATCCCAGCAGCCATGACATTGACGTTCATATAGTCGGGCGATCGGCCCATGTGACCCAAACTCGCATCCGCCCAGATTTTGTGCATTTGGGATCGTTGACGCAGATCATCTTTGCTTTCAGGGACAATGAAGCTTCGACCCACTAGGTCACCGGAGGACGGTGACCTAAACGTCATAACGTCTACAAGGTCGTCTCGGTGCTGAAGGTCATACAACGCTGCCAAGGAACGTACTGCGTTGCGGGTTCGAGGGTGGGTGGTCGGGTCTTCGACGAGTTGGCCTTCGAGCCATAGGTTTGGAGGACGGTTCTGTAGGCGGTCGATCACTTCTTTGCCAGTTCGTGCGGGCATGCGTTATTCCTAGCTGTCACTTCCAGCGATTTAGCCGAATATAGAATACTCTAACCGATTATCGAGTAACCTGTCACCTGATATGGAGTCAAAGCCCTCCCCCGATTCAAGTCGTTCTCAGACGCTTGACCGCGGCCTCAAGGCCTTGACTCTCATCGCGACTTCCCCTTCACCCATGACAATCGACGAAGTCGCTACTCAACTCAAATTGGGACGTTCAGTCACCTACCGAATGATTCGCACACTTGAAGACCATCGCCTAGTGACTCGCGATCCTTCTGGTCGATTGACTGGCGGAACTCAGTTGGTCGCACTTGCTGGGGGTGTCGAAAACGAGATACAAACAATCGCAGCTCCGATCTTGACTGAACTGGCAAACAGCATTGCGATGACCTCCTTTCTCGTCGTCTCTGACGGCCAAGAAGCCGTCACCGTTCAAGTAGTTGAGCCGACAGCAACAGCTGCTCACGTTGCCTACCGGCCCGGAACTCGCCATCCACTTGACCGCGGCGCCCCGGGCATCGCTTTGCTCGCAGGACTGGAGCTACAGCCCGGCGAACGAAGAGAGGTTGCAAAGGCCCGCAACTCCGGCTGGGCCTATTCCGAAGGAGAAGTAATCGAAGGCATGGCCTCTATCGCCGCTCCAGTCTCCACCAGTGCTGGGGTGACCAAAGCAGCAGTCGCAGTCGTGCATCTGGCACTTAGTCTCGATTCCGATGCTGTAGCGCCGCTAGTCGTAAAAGCCGCGAATACCCTCGGCCTACAACTCCCTTAGCTCGCCACCTACGCCGAATACACGAGCGGGAAGTGATTGTCATCACCGGGATATTCCCCACTTTGAACTTCGGTGTCTTCGTCTGTCACGGTCGGATCGCTACCAGGGTGCGGATACCAAGTCACGTCATCTCCAAGCCACCGAGTGGACAGTGCCGTGCGACGATTGTTTCCAGCGTTGCCCGGGGATCCATGCAAAATCCATGCTGAAAAGAAAATCGCGTCGCCCGGTTCGACGTCAAAACCGATGATGTCATAGCTATCTCGATCAGCAGCCACATCAGGCGCCGGCTCACCTTCAAAGTCGCTCGTCCAATTCCTCTTTGAACCGTCGAACGCTTCAGGAGCGAAATAGGAGTCCCAAGCATGCGAACCGCGGACAAACTCCAATGAACTCTCCGCTACCGTCACCTCACTCACAGAGACCCAAGCTGAGCAGATCTGTTTACCCCAAAAAGGCCAGTACGAAATATCTTGATGCCACGGAGTCGGGGCTTCCGTCTTGGGTTCTTTGACCAACAGGTGATCAAAATACAGCCGAGCAGTCGATGACCCCATCAAGGTTGCTGCCATCGGGGCGACCCCGGACTCATGCACGTAACGATTGACGACCGAATCGGTCTTCCAGCGATACCGGCTGGTAAATAACCGGTTGGTCTTCGCTCCCGGGTTGGTATCAGTTACCCATTGACCAGGAGTCGAAAGTTCTTCGTCCGCCATGGTGGCTATTTCGGACAACCACTCGCCTGAAACTGCGCCTGGGATCTTCACAACCCCGTCAGATAGATACACCTCTCGAATCTCTTCGGTCACCTTCGGGTGAGATGGCATCATAAACAAGGTCCTCGTTCTACAAGAGGGTTACCACGTTAACTTTCGACTTCAGGCCGGTAAAGGCAAATCTTCATACTTAAGACGATTACATTAAGCCAATTGCAGCCGTAGAAGATTGGAATGGGAGCATGAAAGTCGGCTTTATCGGACTGGGCAACGTTGGTGCAAAATTGGCCGGAAGCGTTCTACGCAATGGCTTTGACCTAACGGTACGAGACTTGGATTCTTCCGCTACAGAAGAGTTTTCTCGACTAGGTGCCCACGTCGCCCGCTCACCAAAAGACTTAGCCGAACGTTGCGACGTAATCATCACCTGCCTCCCCAGTCCAACAATCAGCGCTTCAGTGATGGAGGACGAAAATGGAGTACTTGCCGGGCTGTCCGAAGGAAACATCTGGATCGAGATGAGCACCACCGATGAGCAAGAGGTGCTCCGGATCGCAGAAAAAGTTCATGCAAAGGGTGCTTTCACAGCCGATTGTCCAGTTTCCGGTGGCTGCCATAGAGCTGCAACAGGAAACATCGCCATCTTCGCCGGCTGCGACCGAACAGTTTTCGAAAGTGTTTTCCCTTTGCTTTCAGCAATGGGTCGCCAAGTTCTACACACCGGCCCGCTAGGGACAGCTTCAATTCTCAAAGTCGTAACAAATTACCTGGCAACCGCAAATCTGGTTTCAATTTGTGAGGCGTTGGTCACCACAGAGGCAACGGGACTCGATCTTGCGACTGCCTATGAAGCTATAAGAATCAGCTCGGGCAACTCTTTTGTCCACGAGACAGAAAGCCAAGTAATACTCAATGGAAGTCGCGACATTAACTTCACTATGGACCTCGTACTCAAAGACATTTCGCTATTCCAAGAAATCGCTGAGCGTGGCCAGGTCCCGCTTGAAATTTCTCCCCTCTTAATCAACATCTTCCAAGACGCCCAAGACCGCTACGGTTCGCGAGAATGGTCACCCAATGTGATCAAACGTCTCGAGGACGCAACAGGCCTAGTTATCCAAGCGGCAGGCTTCCCATCAGAAATCCTCGACAACGAACCCGAAGCTCCCGGCGAAGAAGTCCTAATCGCAAAAAATTAGACACCTGATCCTCCGAACAAGTCGATCTAATCTGGGTCCATGCCAACCGAGTTATCAGAAGAAGCTTTACGACTCTTACCGTCGAGAGAAGAGGCACCCAAATGTTCCTCTCATTCGCAACTAATCAGTGCTGATCCATGCGGAACTGCGTTATCAGTTGAGGCTCTCATTCTTATCGAAACCCCCCTCCCCTGGCCCAAACCAGCTCTCGATCACCCATTGCTCCAGGGCTTGAGTTCAACCATGGAAACATCACTCGGGTTGACTCGAGTCTTAGCAGTGGTTCCCAGAGACGATGAGCCCGGCATCGGGGTACTCATATATCAACGCGACGAAGTCGGAGCAAAGAGTTGGGCTTTCAGACCTCAAAGCCCTGCCGACCTTGCCCAATTTGCGTCCGACATCGTCACAATGACCCCTGACCAATTAGCGACAACACCGGGATATCTAGATCCCCCCGAATTAGCAGTATTGATTTGTACCCAGGGCAGCCACGACATTTGTTGCGGCAGTGAAGGAACGAAGCTGGCAAACGAACTCGAGCAACGCGCTCCGGGTCTCAACATTCTTCGCGTTAGTCATACAGGCGGTCATCGGTTCGCTCCCACAGCTATGACGCTCCCTGACGGGCGAATGTGGGCCCATTTGGACGCGGAAACGACCTTGTCGATTCTTGAACTTACGGGAGATCCTTCAACATTAAGTGCTCAATGTCGCGGCTGGTGGGGTGCTCCTTCAGGACCAGGTCAAGTGGCCGAACGCGCTGTGTTCCAACAAATTGGTTGGGATCTCGACACCTTGCCTAGACAAGTAACAGTTACCTCTTCAGAGGAGGGTTGGACAGTCAACCTCTTGGTGGCGCTCAAAGAGTGGTCTGTGGAGGTACTGCGCGGACGAGAAATCCCAACAATTGCCTGCAGGTCCAATGGCGGACTGCCAGCTAAAGCAACCTACGAATACACAGTGAGCAAAATCAGCCCACCTTGATAATTCATTCCCTCGGTTCAGCCAAACGAAAATTCGATGGTGCCCAGGTCTCGGTAGTCAACTTCAAAATCATCCCCCACTCGACAATCGACGGGTCGGGTGAACGATCCACTCAAAACGATCTGACCCGGCTCCAAGGCAACACCACGGTCCGAGTAGCGTTTAGCCAGCCACGCGACACCCAAAGCGGGGTGTCCTAATACCGCTGACGCTACACCTGACTCCTCGATATCGCCGTTGCGACGACACACCGCAGCAACCCACGGCAGATCCACATTCTTCGGGTCCTCTCGGCAATCCCCCAAGATGATCCCAGCGTCTGCTGCATTGTCAGAAATAGTGTCGGTTACCGAGCGAGTAACTCCAGTTCGCGGGTGTTTTCGATACGAACGGGCGTCAATCAATTCGATGGCTGGAACTACAGCTTCAGTTGAACCGAGTACCTCATCGACAGTCACATCAGGACCTTCAATTCTGCTCCCGATGATGAAGGCAAGTTCAACTTCGATCTTGGGATCGCAGAAGTTGGCGACTTCCAATCGACAGCCATTTTCGAACACCATGTCATCTAGCAAGTAACCCGAATCAGGCTCATCGATGTTCATTGCAAGCTGCATGGCCCGAGACGTGAGCCCAATCTTGTGACCTACCAATTGGCGACCACGCTCCAATTCGATCTGCAACCAACGGTTTTGAATGGCATAGGCATCGTCAATCGTCATTTGAGGATGTTCAACCGTCACCGGGTCAATTTGGTTCGCTGTCCTGCGAGCCTCATCGTGAAGATGGGCCTGGTGACCGATGTCACTGTCATCCATGCGTCTCAAGTGTTTCCTACTCCCAATTTCCCTATGCCATGAGCGTCATAGGCCACGGCAACATTCTTAGTTTCCATATAGAAACCAAAGCTGTAGTCACCTCCGTCTCGGCCGATACCGCTTCGTTTCGTGCCTCCAAACGGTGTCGGCAGGTGCCGGACATTCTGGGAGTTAACCCAAATCATGCCCGCGTCAAGAGCTTGAGCAACACGGTGTGCTCGACCAACATCTTGGGTCCACAAATACCCGGCAAGCCCGTAATCAACATCGTTAGCTATCTCAACCGCTTCAGTTTCGTTCGAAAATGGGATCACCGTGAGAGCCGGTCCGAAGATTTCTTCCTGGCTAACCCTCATAGAGTTGTCGGCCTCTACAAACAGCATTGGATTGACAAAATTTGAGTTCTCGTCAAATTCATAATCGCCGGTGATGACCGTGGCACCGTCTTCGATCGCCTTATCTACATATGAGCGCACCTTGTCGCAATGAACGGGGTGGATCAAAGGTCCAACCTCCGTATCCGGATCAAGAGGATCTCCCACCACAAGGCCCTTCACCCGTTCAGTCAACTTCTCGACAAACCAGTCATGAATCGTGTCGTGCACCAGCAGACGGCTACTTGAGGTGCACCGTTCACCGTTGAGGCTGTAAATCATGAAAACAACGGCATCTAGGGAACGTTCCAAATCAGCATCATCGAAAACGATGACGGGGTTCTTGCCGCCTAACTCAAAATGGACCCGCTTTAAGGTAGGGGCACCTTGGGCTTGAATCAGTGAGCCAGTCGAAGATTCACCGACAAACGCGATCGCTCGAACAGCCGGGTGCTCGGTCAAGGCCTTGCCAGCTATTTCACCTAGTCCATGCACAACGTTCAAGACTCCTGCTGGGATTCCTGCCTCATGCACGATTTCTCCCAAGATCGCAGCTGTCAAAGGACTCCACTCGGCAGGTTTATGAACGACCGTGCAACCTGACGCGAGAGCGGGCGCTATTTTCCATGTGGACAACATGAACGGCGTGTTCCACGGAGTAATCACTCCTACAGGGCCAATCGCGCGCCGCGACGAATAGTTCAAATGAGTCGCAGTAGGCATTGACTTACCATCGAGTGCACCGGGTGCGGCGTCGGCAAAGTACCGGAAATTTTCGGCACCACGAATCGCAGCTGAACTCATAAAGCGGATCGGCTGACCAGTATCAACTGATTCGACAGCAGCTATTTCATCCGCTCGTTTCACAATGAGGTCAGCGACCCGATGCAGAATTTGTTTTCGTTCGCCCGCGGGCAACGAAACCCACCCATCAAACGCTGTAGCGGCAGCTTCAGCCGCTAACCCGATTTCATCAGGACCAGCAGCAGCAACTCGTCCCAGAAATCTGCCATCGGTCGGTGAAAAATTGTCAAAAGTAGCCTGAGAAACACTGCCAACAGAGTGTCCGTTAATCAGGTGTAACAGGGGTTCTGAGGAATACCTGGCCAGCGCTTCTTCAGATGTAGACCGGTTCTCATCCAAGGTTCGAGCTGAACTCACTGCAACTCCTCATAATGGTCTCTAATAGAATTTTCGTTAACTCTCATAGCTGCATCTATCGGTTGAACCTCCACCGATATCGCTATGGGTTGCTCTCGAGTCAAGTCGCCAACCGATCTTCGGACTGCTTCTGCTAAGAGATCACGCACTTCGACAAGTGGTACCTGCCCGCGATCTCCATTCAATCGAGCGATCACCGCCACAAACATGTTTGCGCTGTTGCCATTGGCTATTAGGTAGTCCTCGCGTTTGATAGCTCGAGTTCTCAAACCGGCTAACGGAACTGAAGGATGTGATGCGGCTGCACCATGCACACTCTGAAGCATCTCTCCCACATCGAGGTGTTCTTCAAGGTTCGCTGAATATTCAACGAAGATATGCGGCATGTAATCGCTTCCCCTCAAGGGCCCATAGCCGGCCAACTATATGCATAACATGTTACCAACTATCGATAGAAGGCTTTCCAATGAGATTCGTGACCTGTTGTTTTGAAGAAAGAACTACTTGGGGCGCCGTGACAGAGGACAACAGTGGGGTCATAGATCTCGGGAGACGGCTACCAGATCTTCCCGACCTGAGCACTGCACTCGAAACCGGCAGACTAACCGAAGCCCAAGAGGCTGCAGGTTGGTCTGATGCCGACTTTGATTTGGCAGACGTAGATTTTGAGCGGACGATTCCCCGCCCTGGGAAAATTTTCTGTATCGGCGTCAATTACGGCGGACGAAATGCTGAGTACACCGATTCAACTTCAAGCAACAAGCCAAGTGTCTTTGTGCGATTTCCTGAATCTTTGACCGGGCACGAGCAGCCACTTATTCGACCACCTGAAAGCGTGCAACTTGACTACGAAGGCGAAATCGTTGCCGTCATCGGAAAGCAAGGACGTCGGATCCCTCAGGGTCAGGCACGTCAACACATTGCGGGACTGACACTGGGCAACGAAGGAACTATTCGCGACTGGCTACGTCACGCGAAGTTTAATGTCACCCAAGGAAAGAACTGGGAAAGTTCAGGGTCAATGGGACCGTGGCTTGTCACACTTGACGAATTCGGAGACTTCGAAGACCTTCGTCTTCAAACCCACGTAAACGGACAATTACGCCAAGATGACACTGTCGCATCAATGGCTTTCTCAATCGAGTTCCAAATCGAATACTTGTCAACATTTATAACTCTGGAACCCGGTGATGTGATCTACACCGGAACGCCAACCGGAGCGGGCGCTCGCCTTGAGCCACCTCAATGGCTAGCACCGGGAGACGTAGTTCAAGTCTCAGTCGACGAGATAGGGACTCTAGAGAACACCATCGAAGATGAGGGACCCTCTTGAGTCGTTCACTTCGACCATTTGAGCAATCGCTACCCATGGCACTGATGCGTGCACGTGAAACCGTGATGCGCGAATTTCGGCCTCGTCTAGCACTACACGATCTAACCGAACAGCAGTGGCGGGTACTGCGAGCATTGAACGGACAAGAAACACCTCTAACTACACGCGAACTCAGTGAGACGACATTCCTATTAAGCCCGTCCCTTTCACGCATTACGGCCAATCTCGCTGCTCGCGGTCTCCTAATTCGCGAAGCAAATCCAGCGGATCAGCGAAGCAGTCTCCTCAGCCTCTCCCGCGATGGCGAGGACCTGCTGTCGGTCATGGCCGTCGACAGTGAAGCTGGCTACCACGCTATTGAGCAAAGTTTCGGGTCCGACCGTTTAGAACTCCTCTACAACCTCCTCGATGACTTAGCTGCGACGCGAATAGCGAAACACACCTAAGGTTGCCAAGGTTCGACTGACCCTGGGGGAATCGCCATGACCGCACCATTGGATGGCATACGCGTAATCGAATTCGCGAACTTTGCAGCAGCTCCCTCTGCTACCGCGATTATGGCTGACCTAGGAGCCGAGGTAATAAAGGTCGAGGCCATTGGGGGCGACCCGATAAGAGGCCTCATGAAGCAGGCCAAAGTGGCTGAAGGAGACCACAACCCAGATCACCCGTTCCAATTCATTAACAGAGGCAAGAAAGGAATAGAGCTGAACCTTGATAGCCAATCCGGCACTGACATCGCTCACCGGCTAGTGGCCGAATGCGATGTAGTGGTAATGAATTTGTTGAAAGAACGAAGACAAAGATTCGGTCTTGATGCTGATGATCTCTTCTCAATCAAACCGGATCTAGTGATTGGTTTGCTATCTGGCTACGGCGAGGTAGGCGAAGAAACGAACCGACCCGGCTATGACGTCACCGCCTTCTTTTCGCGTTCAGGTGTTTTCGGTGGCGGTACTACCCCAGGGGGCCCTCCTCCACACGCACGGCCGGGAGCCGGAGACCACACGACCTCCATTGCATTATTTGGAGCAGTAATGGCTGGCTTACGATCTCGCGACATGACCGGGGAAGGTCAAGTAGTCGAAGCTTCATTGTTGAGAACCGCTACCTGGACCATCAGTCTTGATTTGGTTACATCCTTAATCGACGGTAAACCCGCATACGACCGCCCTAGAGAAAAAGGTTTGTCAGCAATGTTGGAAGCTTTTCAAGCGTCCGACGGCAGATGGCTGCAATTCGCTATGCCTGAAATCGGGGATGCTTGGCAACGTTTCTGCAGTGCTTTAGATAGAGAGGACCTCCTAAATCGAGACGAGTTTTCTACCGGTCGGCTTCGCTACCAGAACATGCCCGAACTTCTCGCGACTTTGGATGAAAGCATCGGCTCCAAACCGGCAGACCATTGGATCCCTCGACTTGACGAGCACAAATGCATCTGGGCGCCGATCAATGATTCGGCCTCAGCGGCCCAGGATCCCCAGGTCAGAGCAACCGGCGCATTTGAAACTATTGCTCATCCAGTTGTCGGTGATTTTGAAACTGTGGCTGCGCCGTTTCGAATGCATGACTCGCCAGAAGTGCGGGTGAAAGGCCCCGCTCCAGAAAAAGGGCAACACACGACGGAGGTACTGCAGGACTTACTCAAGCTAAGTGAGGAAGAAATAGCAGACCTGGAATCAAACGGAGTCGTTCGCCGCGGTTAGGTCCGACGCCTAGCATCGTTGTAATGGTTGAACTCAATTACCAATCCGGATTCGGAAATCAATTCGAGACTGAGGCTGAAGCCGGCGTTTTACCCGTTGGCCAGAACTCACCCCAAAAAGTCACAGGCGATCTGTACACCGAACAAATCACCGGAACTGCCTTTACAGCCCCACGTAGTTCAATGCAAAGAAGTTGGGTGTACCGAATTCGACCTTCGGTTCAACACCTGACCAACTTACAGCCAACCGATCCTGGGCTAATTCGCACCGGCCCTGATCAAGAAGGATCGCCAACTGCTACCCAACTTCGCTGGGATCCGTTTCCTTCAATTTCTCCCGACGCAAGTTGGTTAACGGGTCTCACAACAGTTGCCACTAACGGGAACAGCGAACTTCAAACCGGCGGAGCAGTACATCATTTTGCGGCAACCCAATCCATGGGCGATACCGCCTTCGTCAATACTGACGGTGAGCTGATGCTCGCTCCATACCTGGGACGCCTATTACTGCGAACCGAAATGGGACATCTTGAGATCGCTCCCGGTCACATCGCAGTGATTCCTCGCGGAATAAAATTTTCTGTCGACTTATTGGATGAAATAGCCCGCGGCTACGTCTGCGAAAATTACGGGGCCGCCTTCAGCCTTCCAGAACATGGGCTGGTCGGCGTAGATGCAAACGCTCTACCCCGAGATTTCGAGTATCCAGTAGCCAAATATGACGACAACCATCAGCCAACAAAGCTCGTGGCCAAAATCAGTGGTGCTTTATTTGCCAACGACTTGGAACACTCACCATTCGATGTGGTCGCGTGGCACGGAAATTTGGCTCCCTACCGCTACGAACTGCGACGCTTCTGTGCGTTAGGCCCAGTGATCTTTGATCACCCTGACCCATCTATTTGGACACTTTTATCCTCCCCTTCGGACACTCCCGGAACTGCGAACCTTGATTTCATTCTTTTTCGAGAACACTGGCGAGTAGCGGAAAATACCTTCCGGCCACCTTGGTTTCATTCGAATGTGATGAGTGAATTAATGGCTCTAATTGAGGGTGTCTACGATGCCAAGGCGGAGGGCTTCGTACCCGGCGGAATTTCGATTCACAATTCATTCATTCCCCATGGCCCCGACAGTGACGCCTTCAAATCAGCTACTGAATCCGATCTAGCACCTACTAAAGGTCCAGATTCTTTAGCTGTCATGTGGGAGTCGCGTTACCGGTGGGTACCAACATCGTGGGCCATGGCATTGTCTGAGCTGCAAGATGACTACCCCGAGAGATGGAGTGGACTCACAAGCGGTTGGCGTTAAGCGAACACTCCACCCGAGGTCGCTAATGGGACTCGATCGAGAGCAAACAAGTCGTCATTCGTATCGGGATCAAACGGCGCTGTGTTTCCTGTAATCGATCGTGCAACCATCGCGCCAATCCCAGGGGCAAGCTTGAACCCGTGGCCGCTAAAACCATTGGCTAACCAGAGCCCTTCAACTTCGCTTGGTCCCACGATCGGGTGACTGTCCTGCTCGTTAATCGTGTACAAGCCGCACAACCCTGTCGTGGTTCCAGCATGTTTGATTCCCGGAACCCGATGTTGAAATGCAGCTAGCGTCGTTTCGACACAATTTCGATCTGGATTCACTTCGAAATGGTCGGGGTCATTAGTCGGTTCCATGAACTCTGGGATTTCAGGCGACACGAGAAGAATCTGACTACCGCTTCTTTCGATGCGGTAGCACCCATCGGTGCTCCCGTCGAAGGTAATTGGTAGGCGAGGATCAGAACCAGACCACTCCCTCAAGATCAGTTGGATTCGAGTTGGGGTAAGGGTCCAACGCTTCTGGGCTCCGGCCATTTGGTTTATCCGGTTACACCAGGGCCCCCCAGCGTTGACCACTAGATCGCTATGAATCTCATCGCCGTTGTCTAAACGAACACCAGTCACTCGGTCCTGCTTAGCGAGCACATCAACCACGCCAGCACCAAACATGACCTCCACGCCCTGCATTCGGGCAGCTGTTACAAGATCGGCATTTGCCCCAGCTGGGTCAGCTATCCCAGCTTCATTCTCGAACAGGAACGAGTTGCCCTGGCGGCATCGGTGTTGTTCCAAATCCCCAAAGTCGATCGGTTCGACACAGAGATCCAGTTCTGGCCATTGTTTCAACACTTCCGATCGGGTGAGGATTTCTACTGAGACTCCGTTAGAGCGAAGCCGTTCGTACTCAGTTTCTAATTCGCTCTGGGTGCGATCAAAAACCCACAACGCCCCCAACTGGGTGTAGTCACTAATAGGGTCATCTAAGCCGGTGAAGTCACCCCAGGATCGATACGCCAGCTGGCTGCAGTAGGCGAGACGGACAACCTCGGGGACCGTGTAGCGGCAACGAGATATCGCGACTGAAGCACCGGTGGACCCTGTGGCCGGTCCATCCGCTTTGTCTACAACCATTACCTTCATGTCACTTCGTCGGGCAATTTGGTAAGCGACAGCCGACCCAATTATCCCTCCACCGATCACAACTACATCAAATGCGGCAGACGACCGTCGGTTCATATCTGAAGTCTTACCCAGATCCCCATGCTCAGCCACACGTCCTTAGTTTTTGGTTGCTTAGAACCAACCCAGTCTTGGCTGAAGTTCAGGTATTCCTGAGGAGCAACTCGATTTGTTCGACGACCTCATCGATCGATCGTCCTTCGGTCTCTACTTGTTCAAACCGGCTGTAAGCGGTTGCTCGTTCTTCATAAAGACGCCGCAGCTTCGTTTCATCCGTACCTGCCAGTAGGGGACGGACAACACCACCTTCGTCGGCGGTATACCTCCGCTGAATTTCTTGGATAGAAGCAGAAAGACAGAAAACGTGACCATTCAAGCTAAGCGCGTCTGCACAATACTGATCCAACATCATCCGACCACCTGTGGCGATCACCAGTCCCTCTTTGCTTTCAAGGTCTTTGGCGACAGTTCGTTCCATTTCCCGGAACGCGTCTTCTCCTTGAGTAGCGAAAATTTGTTCTATAGACCCGTGTCTTTCGACGATGAGGTCATCTGTATCGACGAAAGCCAAAGAACGTTTCGATGCAAGCAAGCGTCCCGCACTGGATTTTCCACTGGCCATAAAGCCAGTCAGCACGACGTTGGGTTTCTTGTTAGCCACGGTCTATAGCGTACGACTATCTACCTGTTGAGGATCTAATGATTTCAACCGCCACCCTATTGCTGTGTCTATTACCGAGTATTTGATAGCTCTTGCCTTCCTAGCCATTGGCTGCGGAGTCCAGGCCACTCTGGGCATAGGGGCTGCTCTGATAGCTGGCCCAGCGTTAACGGTCATCGACCCAGACCTCTTACCCGGACCCATGTTGGCCATGGCGATGGTCGTGAACATTCGAAACGCTGTGGCAGACCGGCAATCAACCCATGTTGTGTCTTGGAAAAGAGCTCTTGTAGGTGCCCCTGTCGGCTTAGGTATGGGAATTTTCATTCTGGCTTATACCGATGCCAAGGCTCTCTCTTTGCTTGTGAGCTCTTTCGTTATTGGAGCTGTTGCCCTGCAACTGAGCGGACTGAAACCCCCGACGGGGATTACCTCTGACTACGTTGCGGGCGCCGCTACAGCCTTTTCTTCAACCGTTGCGGCACTGCCTGGCCCCATGTTCGTCATCTTCCACGGGCATCGGACACCTGGAGCAGTTAGGGGAACAATGGCCAGCTTCATGTTGTTAGTCACTCCAGCAATTCTGGTATTTCTTGCCTTCGACGGAAGATTCGGATTTCGCCATTTGCTTTTAGCAGCGGTACTCACCCCTGGCATGTTCTTGGGCCTCATCCTGGGTAAAGCCCTTAGACCGAAGATTTCTCTTGATCGCTTTCGAGGACTGATTCTAAGCGTGGCGTCACTCAGCGCAGCTGTTGTGATAGTCCGCACATTGGCCTTCTGAGAGCTAATAGAGTTCTCCGCGTTTTCCCGCCGCCAGTTCTTCTTCATCCCAATACCCGATAGGGATGCCTCGCTTAGCTGTACTCCCCGGTTCGCTAGTCGCATTAATCATTTGATCTGCAACAGTCGTGTCATGTCGACGACTTCGAAACCAGGAAAACAGCTGCTCATGTAACTCAGAAACAACCGACTGAAGAGCTGGGTCAGAAATGCGGTCATTCTGTTCATCAGGATCATCTATAAGGTCATACAAAATGTTGGGACCTATCTCACTCAATACATACTTGTATCTATCGTTCCGAAGCATTGTGGCTCGACGCTTTCTTGGTTCATTCATTTCGCTGACGTAATGAGACATCTCCAAGAATCCCCAGTCAGCTTCACAAACAACAAAGTCCCGTTCGGTGCCGGGGCCGCCGTGCAGCAACGGCACCAACGACTCCCCCTCCAGCCACTGCGTTCGCGTTTCGTTCTCTCCTCCCAACGCTTCAACGAAGGTTGGAACTAGGTCTATTGCCTCCACTAGTTCGTTCGACACTGTGCCCCGAGTGACGTCCGCTTGGGCGCGCGGATCCACAACGATCATTGGAACTCTGACCACCTCTTCGTTTATCCAGTCTTTTTCTCCCATCCAATGGTCGCCCATGTACTCACCGTGATCGGAGGTAAACACAATCAATGTGTCCTTACTTCTTCCCAAACGGTCCATCTCCGCGAACAATCGACCAAGATGATCGTCAATCTGTTTGATCAGTCCAAGGTAGGTAGGTAAGACCAATTGTCTGGCTTGGGGCTTCGACATGGCTTTCCCGATACGTGATTTGTGAAGTGCACGAATAACCGGGTGGTTGGTTTCTAGTTCGGCGTCGGTCCTATTGGGTGCCGGCATTTCTTCCGCCGCGTACATAGCGTGGTACGGATCTGACACAACATATGGCCAATGCGGTTTGATGTAGCTGAGATGCAGGCACCAACGATCATCACCAGCCTTATTGATGAAGTCGATTGCCCGATCTGTCATATAGGCGGTTTCTGAGAGTTCGTCTGGCACAATCGCCGGAAACGGTGCCGATCTCAGAAGCCACCCAGAACACAGTTCCCCGTTTTCGTCGATCACACTGTTCGCGGCCGTATGCCAAGGGTTGTCCCCTGCAAAACCATTCGAGCGTAGGAAATCGTTGTAGGGGAGGTCCGCTGGCACCCGGTCGTCTGGATGTAAACCATCGTCATGTTCTTCAGGCGCAAACCCGCACTCCGATAGGAAAAGCCACTCAGGCGAATTGGCCGGTATCGCCAGCCGGCTTCGAGCCTCTTCATCAGCGCTCATATGGGTTTTCCCTACCAACACTGCTGGCACTCCGATCTCTCGGAGGTGGTCTCCCATAGTCTTTTGGGTCACTTCGAGTGGAACTTGATTCCATCGCGCCCCGTGGCTGATGACGTACCGGCCCGTGTAATAACTCATCCGCGATGACCCGCACACAGCCCCATTTACGAAAGCTCGATCGAAGCGGACACCTCTGTTGGCCAAAGCGTCAATATTTGGTGTCTCTATGAACGGGTGTCCGACACATCCAAGTGCATCCCACCGGAGTTGGTCACACATAATGAACAAAACGTTTTGTACTGGAGACTCATCTCCCTTTCCCTCAGTCGGAGTCATCGCGAACGAACCTCAATCAGATCCCTGTTGAGATCATCTACGGAGCCAACACCTGACAATGCCATTGTGTGTTCCACCCCCGCTCGAAGAAATTCCAATACCCAATCGACACCCCGTTCGCCTGCTGCTCCTAATGCATAAAAGTATGCCCTGCCAATCATGCAGGCATCGGCTCCCATAGCCACAGCCTTTACGATGTCGCTCCCCCTCCTCACACCTCCATCACAAATGATGGAGGTACGGTCGCCGACGGCATCAGCTACGGGTGCAACGAGATCAATTGGTGACGGAGCGTAGTCAAGTTGTCGGCCTCCATGGTTAGAGAGAATCACCCCATCTAATTTCATGTCAGCAGCTATTTCTGCGTCCTCCACTGTCTGCACGCCTTTGATCATGATCATGCCGGACCAGTTATCTCGAAACCATTCAATGTCACTCCAGGAAAGGGTCGGGTCGAATTGGCTATTGATGTAGTCGGACAAGGTGACCGGGGTCGACCCATCCCCGACTTCGGAACTTCCTTTAACATTCGCGAATTGGATTGGTTCAGCTCGCAGAAAGTCCGAAGTCCATCTGGGATGACGGATCCCATCGATGATGGTGTCCAAGCCAACTTTGGGAGGAAGACTGAATCCTCGTCGGACATCACGTTCTCGACGACCGAGAACAGCGGTGTCGACGGTAATCATGATGCCTTCGTATCCTGAGGCAGCAGCTCGTTCCAACATCTCTTTAAGCAGTGGTTTGTCACGCCAGACATACACCTGAAACCACTTTCTTCCATCATTGACTTCAGCGACTTCCTCAATCGATCGTGTACCCATAGTCGATAAGGAATATGGGATTCCGGCCCTCTTCGCTGCACGAGCTACCGCTAATTCGCCTTGGCTATGAGCAATCCGATCAAAGCCAGTAGGTGCGATCATCACGGGGAACGGTATTCGGCCGCCCAATAGTGTCGTCGTTGTGTTGATCGCGGCGACGTCTCTCAGGACCCTGGGTCGGAAATAGTAATTTTTGTACGACGAAACGTTGTTAGCTGCGGTGACCTCATCTTGGGCTGCTCCATCGATGTAGTCGAAACAACCTGCCGGCATGCGCTTCTTGGCCATAGTTCTCAAGTCACCAACATCAGCGGTTTTTGACAGTTTCCGCAGAGTTCGATCACGTTCATATACCCGGAATCGAACAACAGATCGCAATGCGCTGAACATCCCCATAGGAAGCCTCCGGTCTTGAATCGCTTCCATCACCCTAGAATCTGAAACGGTGAGCCTGTACTACGTGCAGAAGTTTCTGTTTGAACTCAACCGCGATGAGGATTTTCAGTCCCGGTACGCGGCTGATCGACGCGGCGCGCTCGTAGGTTTCGACCTGTCCGCCGAAGAGGAGCGTGCTTTAACCGAGCCTGACATTGGTTTGCTATTTCATCTCGGAGTCAACGGCCAAATCTTGATGCACTTCGCAGCGCTTCATTCGATTGAATGGCAAGACTATTTGCAGCAAATGCGAGATGGATTGGATAGACACGGGCCAGTCCGCGAGGGCGTCTACGCGGTAACCGGATATGAAGGCGTTAAAGCCCACTCAGACCGACTCGGCCAAACAAGCAACATAGAGAACGGGAGATAGACAATGCCTTTGGTATTTGCCGGTGTCTGCAGTCACGCTCCCGGCATAGTAGGACGCGCCGACCAAGCAGACCCCGCGGCTAAAGATCGTCTCTACGATGCCTTCGACGACATGCGTCGCCAACTCGAAGACAGCGAACCTGATGCACTAATCGTCGTTGCTGCTGAACATTTCGCCAACTTCTTCATGAACAACATGCCGAGCTTCGCTATGGGCATGGCCGATTACTACGAAGGACCTATAGAGAACCCTGAGTGGCTGGGCATTGAAAAAACAAGAATTCCGGGTAACCGATCATTGTCGGAACGTCTAATCAACAAGGTGATGGAACGCAGCGACGTGAGTTACGCAGAAGAGTGGAAGTTCGACCACGGAATCATGGTGCCACTCCATTTCTTGACCCCTAGTTATGACTTGCCGATAGTGCCTGCCAATATCAACTGCCAAGGTCCTCCATTACCTCCTCTCCATCGAGCTTGGGAATTTGGTCAAGCGTTAAGGGAAGCAGCTGACTCAGTTCCCGAAAGAATCGCCCTAATTGGGACCGGTGGGATTAGCCATTGGCCAGCTACACCCGATAGCGGAAAAATCAACGAAGAGTGGGACCGCCGCTTCTTAGATCAATGGTCCCGCTGCGACAAAGAAGCAATGCTGTCTTACAACGACAACCAGTCGTATCTGGACGCGGGGCAGGGCGCCTTTGAGATCCGCACATTTATGACTGTTTCTGCGGCCACCGAAGGTGCCTCGGGAACAGTCCACTTCTATGAACCAATCCCGATTTTCGCGGTCGGATGTACGATCGCCACAGTTAATCTTTGATCGTCGTCAACTACCGTTAAATAGCTAATGAACTGACCGTTCTTTCCGAGAAACAGGCAACACAAATATGCCCAGCACACACGAATTACTCGAGCGTTACCGCGCAGTCATGCCTTCATTCGTCACTCCACTGTATGAGACACCAATTTCAATAGACCGCGGCGACGGTGGCTACGTCTGGGACCTTGAGGGCAACAAATACCTAGATTTTTTCGGCGGCATCCTCACCACAATGATCGGACACTCTGTCCCAGAAGTCGTGTCAGCTGTCCAAGAACAAGCTTCGAAGGTGATGCACACGTCAACTCTGTATCTCAACGAACAGGTGGTGTCGTTCGCTGAAGAAGTCGCTGCAACATCAGGAATTCCTGACGCAAGGGTGCTTTTCACTACTTCGGGCTCAGAAGCCAACGACACAGCCATACTGCTTGCGACTAATTACCGTCAATCAAACCAATTGTTAGCTATGCGAAACAGCTATCACGGTCGATCGCTTACAACTCAAGCTGTTACATCTCATCGCAGTTGGCTGACAAGTAGCTACAGCGGACTTGACGTTCACTTCGTTCAAGGTCCCTACCGCCTTAGAAGCCCGTTTAGAGAATTAGATGATGAGGCGTTTACTCAAGCATGCGTCACTGATTTAGTGCAGCTTCTCGACATGACTGATGCGGGAGGATTCGCCGCTCTGATCGCCGAACCCATTCAAGGAGTCGGGGGGTTCGCAACACCCCCTGATGGCTTTTTCGGCGCCATGCACAAAGTGTTGGCTGCGCATGACGTGTTATTCATCAGTGACGAAGTCCAAACTGGCTGGGGAAGGACCGGTGACCACTTCTGGGGATACGAAGCCCATGGGATCGTCCCCGACATTCTTACTTTCGCAAAGGGAGTGGGCAATGGCATCACTCTCGCCGGATGCGTAGCTCGATCAGAGATCATGAACGTTTTGGATCGCACTTCTTTCACTACCTTCGGCGGTAACCCCTTGTCCGTGGCAGCTGGCAGCGCCACTCTCAAATACGTGAAGGACCACGATCTACAATCGAACGCCGCTGCCCGCGGTCGTCAGATGACAGATCTTCTGAGCGGACCCTGCGAGTCCACCGACTGGATCGCCGAACTGCGCGGCAAAGGACTCATGCAAGCTATTGAATGCGTCCAACCCGGGAGCATTGAACCGAACCCTTCAGCTGCTGCCAGTTTGATCGAGGTCTGCAAAGATAAGGGCTTGCTGGTAGGCAAAGGTGGCCTTTACGGGAACGTCATTCGCTTAACCCCAATGCTCAACGTGACCGAAGCCGAGATGACCGAAGGGTGCGAAATCATTGTTTCGGCTTTGGATTCGGTTACTGGTTGATCATTTCTACATAGGCCCGAACCATGGATTCCAAGTCGGCATCAGCGGGTAGCCCCAGTTCGCGCCCTCGAGAGTCATCAAGCTGTGCAGGCCAACTCTGAACTAACTGATCCGTTGCAGCGTCATACTCAAGAGTAACAAGGGCCCGAGCTTCAGATCCCCCAACGATCTCCAGTACATTCAGCATCTCAGAAACAGTCGCGCTTAGCCCCGGGACCCCCACAGCACGGTCATGACCTAATAGAGAGCCATCGATTTCGGCCAACATCTGGATACACGTAGCAGTGTTCTGCGCTGAACCCACAACCATGACTGTTTCTTCAGACACCGGGACAACACTAGGGATTCCGGCCAGCGGCTCTCGAAACATTCCAGACGCGAACCCTGAAGCAGCCGCATTTGGAACACCTGGCCTGACTATGACGGTCGGCAACCTTGCCGAACGACCATCGATATGGCCCTTTCTTGTCGCGTCATTAATCAGAAGTTCACCAATTGCTTTGGTTGTGCCATAGGTACCCGAGGGAGTTTGCTTCACAAGGTCTCCAACTTCGCCACCTGCTGTCGCTCCACCGAAAACTGCCAACGTGCTCGCAAACACAACCTTGTGAAGATGTCCCGACCGACGACACGCTTCCAGAAGCTGCAGCATGCCCCCAATATTTTGGTCGATCGCGTGCTCCCAATCAGCTTCCGCCCCAGCACTCACCACCGACGCTAAATGGAAAATAGTGCATGGCTCTTCTTTCAGAAGTTCTGGCAAAAACTGGTCGTGAGCGAGATCTCCTTGCACCATACGACAACCCGCTATTTCAGCTTCAGTGACATCCACCGCGACAATGTCTTCCACTCCTTCTTCTCGGAGTCCCTGTATGAGGAGCCGTCCCAAAAAACCGGCGCCACCAGTCACAATTACCCGCATCTTTTCCTTTCTGCTTCGTTCTCGACTTAGCGAACTCTGACGTTTCGAATTACCGGTCGAATTCGGAATTGCTAAGAGAATTCAATCGACACCTTGAGAGCTTGGTCTTCATGAGGTTCGTGAGCTAAATGCATCGCTTCATCAATTTTTTCGACCGGGAAGATATGGCTGAGCAACGGGGCAACATCTATTGCTCCACTGGCAATCAAATCAAGTGCCTCCCGAAACGAGGCAGAATCAGTTTCATCCTGAGCACCGTAGGTACTAGCCGCGCTAAGACGTTTCCGAAAGAACTTGTGAAATCTCATCTCAATGTCGGAATCAACGCTTGGTAAACCGAACCACATGATTTCGCCGTCCATTCGAACATGGTCAACTGATTCTCGAAAGGTTTCCGCGCGTCCGACGGCCTCAACGAGATAATCAACTCCGTTCCCGGTTGTTAAGTCACCAACAACTGAAGATAAGTCATTATTTCCAGCGTTGACACAAACATCAGCCCCATAGGAGTTCGCTACCGCTAGTCGTGTATCGGAAAGATCAGAGACAATGATCTGAGCGGCGCCCGCTTGCTTCAGCAGATAGGTCCAAAACAAGCCCGCTGACCCTTGACCCATCACCGCAACAGTCTCTCCAGCAACGTCACGCGGATGTTGTTTCATCGCGTAAATCACGGTGCCAAGTTGCTGAGCCATTAACAGATGCGACCGTGGTAAATCACAGTCGGGCAGAGGCACACAATAGTTAGCTCCCACCCGTTGGTATTCGTTGAAGCATTCACCAACGGGAGGATTGGGGAAAGTTAGGACATGCTGGCCTTCATCCAGACCCGAAACTTTTGACTCGACTATCCGGCCGATCCCTTCGTGACCTGGATACCCGTGCGGACAGGGAAAAGGGTGACTCAAGCCTGCTCCCATCATCACTACATGAAGATCACTGCCACAAATTGATGCCATTTCGCTTTCGATCAGCACTTGACCATCTGAGATGCCAGGTACCTCGATCTCCTCGCAGATCATTTGACCCACATCGACCATCCGGGCCGCACGCATTGTTGCCATACCTCGACTCTAGGTCGTATCGCCACGGTGTCGTCTCAAGATCAGCTCCAGAGAAAATAGTTACCGCCTAGAAATTTGCACATGAGTGAGCATCTCAGTCAAGGAACTGGCATCGTGGCGGGAGATGTATGACGATAAACCCCCCGGGATCTTCCGCGGTTGGCTGGTCTTGGCGGGCTTGTTCATCACGATGGCCGTCACATCAGGACTCGGCTTTTACGCGCAAGGGGTCGTTCTAGATGCACTTGTCGTCGAACAAGGCTTCAGCGTTAGTGTCGCCGGGGCTGGCACTGGCATCTTCTTTGCTACCTCTGGAATAGCCGGCTATTTCGCGGGCGGTCTTCTTTCAAAATTTGATGTTCGACTCGTGATGACCGTTGGGTCGCTCATCGGGGCGACTGGGTTAGCGCTTCTGGGACAAGTTCGAAACGAAACTCAAATGGTCATCGTTATGGTTGTCTTCGGACTCGGTTTCGCTCTCACGAGCCTGGTTCCAAGCTCCACAATCGTGACTCGCTGGTTCGTTCGCAAACGCTCAGTCGCTTTATCTATTGCGTCGTCTGGCTTATCACTTGGTGGGATAGCCATAACTCCAGTCATAGCCACGATCATTGACGCCGACTCTCTGGTCTATTGGGCTCCTCGACTAGCAGTCGCATTCCTCATCGGAATGTTGCCCGCTGTCTGGTTCTTAATTCATCCAGCGCCTGAACCTCTCGGGCTTCGACCCGATGGAGATCCACCGTTAGCTCAGGGCGCCACTCCCCCAGCACCCCAAGGTGTCGATTTCAAAACAGCTGTCCGATCTCGTTATTTCATTCTGATTTCAGTGACATTCATCATTGTTATGGCAGCTCAGGTAGGGGCCATTCAACACACCTTCAAAATGACAAAAGACAGGATCGATATCGAGACCGCCCGCACCACTCTGATGGTTTTAAGCGGGACAAGTGTTGCAGCCCGGATCCTCGGAGGCATCGTTGCCTTGAAAATATCTGTAACTCGACTCACTGCGGTTCTACTAGGCGTCCAAGCAGTTGGTATAGCCATTTTGGCTATTGGCAACACGACATTCATGGTTCTGTTGGGTGCCGTGATATTAGGAACGTCCATGGGCAATCTGCTTATGTTCCATCCCTTACTTCTCGCTGATGCCTTTGGCATCAAGGACTACCCGCGGATTTATGGCATGGGTTCGCTGCTCATGATTTTGGGGGTAGGAGGCGGCCCCTTCCTAGTGGGCTTTCTTCGCGATATCTCTAGCTATAGAAACGCCTTTGGAGTGCTGACCCTTCTCGCTATTACAGGCGTCTTCTTTTTAGCTGCGGCAGGTAAACCCCCAAATAACGAAACCGCTACGACCAGCGCTGAGTTGGGTCGCACAATTCAGGAAGACGTTGACCCGTCTAGGAAGGCGCCCAGGACGCTCACTCCGCCGCATCGAATTGAACAACCAACAACTCCTCCAAACCGAAGGGTCGCTGTTATAGATCGCGGATCCGTTATGAGTGACGACACCTTCGCTAAAACCGAATCCGCAGCTAAAAAGATTCCTCTTAAATCATCGGAATGAACCAATCTCGATTTAACTGCGAAACAAAAATCCTGCTCACTGAATTACTGCCCGATTAGCATTCGATTCTCTCGAGTGGCGCCCAGACTCAGTTGTCTTGTCCTCTCCCATCAAGCTAGGAGCTAACAGTGACCATCGACTTCAGTCTTTCACCTGAACTTGAGGAAATCCGTCTCCGAATCAGGGACTTCATCAATACAGAAGTGAAACCCGTGGAAGAAATAATTGAGAGCGAAAAACTCGACGAAACTGATAGAGACCAATACGTCTCTCATCTGATTGGGATGCGTAAGAAGGCGTTTGCCGAAGGGCTATGGCTGCCTCATATGCCCAAGGACTGGGGAGGGATGGGCCTTGGACATGTCGAGTTAGCGATGGTTCAAGCAGAAGCAGCTAAGTCGCATTACGGGCCGTGGGTGCTGAATTGCCAAGCACCAGATGAAGGCAACATGCACACACTTTTGCACTGGGGCACTGAGGAGCAACTCGACAAATATCTGAAACCCCTCTGCGAAGGGCGAGCAACATCTTGTTTTGCCATGACTGAACCAGACGTCGCCGGCTCTGACCCCACGCTAATTCAAACAAGTGGATATCAAGATGGCGATGAGTGGGTGATCAATGGCCATAAGTGGTTCATCTCCAACGCACATAGAGCCACCTTTGCCATCTTGGTCGTACGAACCGAAGAGAACCCCGATATACCTCAGGCAGCAAACTCTGCCTTCATCATCGACTTGCCTCATGCTGGGTGGAACGAAGTTCGTGAGGTCGAAACAATGCACGGTGGTACAGGACACAGCGAAATCCTGGTTGAAGATTTACGTGTTCATGAAAGTCAGATGTTAGGAGGTCGTGGCCAAGGGCACTTACTTGGCCAATACCGATTAGGGCCGGCCCGTCTAGCTCATTGCATGCGGTGGATAGCACAAGCAGAGACTGCCCTAGACATGATGGTTGATCGTTCCCTGAACCGTTTTTCTCACGGATCGTTGCTAGCCGAAAAACAAGGTATCCAATGGATGATCGCTGACAGCACGATGGAGTTGTACCAAGCAAAACTTATGGTCTTACACGCTGCCTACAAGATCGACCGAAAAGAAGACTTCAAGGCCGAGGTGTCGATGGCAAAGCATTTTGTCGCGAACATGCTTGGGCGAGTAATTGATCGTTCGATACAAGTTCACGGAGCGCTCGGCTACTCAACCGATACGCCACTAGCTCACATGTATCAACATGCCCGCTGGGCTCGCTTTGCTGACGGGGCGGACGAAGTCCACCAGATGAGAATCGCTCAGCGGACAATTGCAGCATGGACTGACGAAGGCTCAACACGCACCGCCACTGGCAACCTCCCGATTTAACCTCTACAGGGCTGCGCCAATAGCTGCGGCCGCTGCTGCTGCTCCAGAAGAACCTATTGGAGAACCCATCTTCGTTAGGGCTGCTTCAATGGTTCCAAGAGTGCCGAGAATCATTGGTGGGTTGAGGTGACCCATATGACCAATCCTTATTGCTCTATCTGCAAACTCATCTAATCCCACGCCCAATGTCACACCGGCGTCACTCTCAGCGATAGTGCGCAATTCGCTAGCATCTATTTCTCCGGTCAGGACAGTCGTCACAGAATTAGAACGTGATTGGGGGTCAACGATATTAAAGGAGAGACCAGCTGGAGCCTGCCAAGCATCGACAGCAGCTCGAACGGCATCAGCCAAAACACGGTGCCGCCGCCAGACATTCTCAAGTCCTTCTTCGAAAAGCATGTCTAGGGATTCGCGCATCGCCCAAAGATGTTGGATGGGCGGAGTTCCGCAATAAATCTTGTAGTGCTGTTCGGGATTGGTTCGCGGTTCCCAGTCGAAGTATCCGGTTCGCAAATCAGCACGCTTATGCGCAAGCAACGCTTTCTCGCTCGCGAAAACGAAACCAAGTCCTGGAGGAACCATCAACCCCTTTTGTGTTGCTGCGACTGTGATGTCGGCACCCCATTCATCGTGCTCATAGGGTTCGCAACCAAGAGAAGCAATGCAATCGACCATCAATAGCGCTGGGTGGTTCGCCGCGTCTATTGCTGCGCGGATCGCTTGAATATCGTTTCGAACCGAGGTCGCTGTGTCTACCTGAACGACCATAACTGCTGCGATCTCTCTGGAGAGGTCAGCTTTGAGGCGTTCTTCGAGCGCTTCGGGACTCACCGGGTAGGGATCTTCCCCAGGCAAGATCTCTGTCTTAACACCCGAGACTTCCGCCATCTCTCCCCACCCAATTGCGAAGGTGCCAGATTCGAGAACAAGTACTTTGTCTCCGCGAGACAGCGTGTTGCTGATGGCCATTTCCCAAGCCCCGTGACCGTTAGAAACGCTTATATACACAGGTTGTTCTGTTCGGGCAATTTTTCGTAAATCGTCCTGAACGCTGTAGGAAACCTCAACAAGGTCTCCTTCATAAATATTTGGCATCGGCCGATGCATCGCTGCCAGTACTCGATCTGGGATCACTGACGGTCCCGGGATCGAAACCATAGGACGACCATGACTCAATGACATTTTCTTACCCCAACTGCAACCCGAGTGTTCCTTGCGTCTTGGAAGGGTACCTCTAGCACGGGCAACATCTACGAAGAACCCCGAGTTCACGCCGGTGCCCTCTGGGTTCTAGTGTGTGCTTACGACCGCAGATACGGATCAAGGGGGATGCGGTGACCGACGCTCTACTTCATAGTTTCAGTTTGCCTAGCAAAGCTGAGGCGGACTTCATCAACATCGTCAGCGCGAAAGACTGCACCTTGGTGGACGACCAGGGAAAGCAATACATCGACGCTATGGCGAGCTTATGGCTGTGCCAGATTGGTCACGGAAACGCGAAGGTGATCAACGCGATCAAAGATCAACTAGATCATCTGCAGACATACAACACCTTCGACCCATTCACCAACACACCGGCTGCTGAGGCTGCTGAGGCGATACGTAGAGTTAGCCCTCACCCAAATGGAAGAGTTTTTCTAGGTTGTTCAGGTTCAGAAGCCGTGGACACGGCTTTGAAGCTCTCGCGGATGTTCCATCAACGACGAGGTGACGCCGATCGGCAGATCATTATCAGGAGAACCGCCGGGTACCACGGGGTAAACATCGGTGGAACAAGCGTCCAAGGAATCGAACCTAATCGTGTTGGCTGGGGCGACTTGTTACCTCACGTAGTTGAGATTCCAAATGACGACATTGAGGAAACCGCCAGCCTGTTTGCCCAACACGGTTCACGGATCGCTGCTGTCATTTGCGAACCAGTCCAAGGCGCTGGCGGGGTGATAATGCCACCTGATGGTTATCTGCCCGGGCTACGTCGTCTGTGCGACCAACACGGCTCGTTACTGATCTTTGATGAAGTCATTTGCGGTTTCGGACGAACAGGGCAGTGGTTTGCCAGCCAAACGTTTGACGTCACCCCAGATATGTTGACGTTTGCAAAGGGCGTCACATCTGGCTACATACCTCTCTCAGGGGTCATCCTTTCCGAAGAACTTAACGAGGAGATGACCAACGACGAGACGGCAAAACTGATGCATGGGTACACATATTCAGGTCACCCGACAGCAGCTGCAGCTGCCATCGCGAACCTCGAAGTAATTGAATCCGAGGGTCTCGTTGCTGAAGCGCAACGCATCGGCAATCAAATGGAAGCCGGATTCAGCGCCTTGCTCGGTGACGACACCATCAAAAGCTTCCGGGGTATAGGTGGAATCTGGGCCTGCGAACTCGGTGAAGATGCCATACCGGCAAGAGACGCAATGATCGCCGGCGGAATAGTGTGCCGGGGAATCGGCGAGGCACTTGCGTTCTGTCCGCCACTGATCATCACCGATGATGAGATAGGGACGATCTTTGACACCCTCAGCGACGTCCTAAAACAACCCTGACTTTTCTTATCTTCCTGAAAGTCAAAATTACCGAGGCTCATCTGCGATTCGTTCATGATGATGAATTACCTCATCAATCACGAACCGTAAGAATTTTTCTGAAAATTCAGGATCAAGTCCTGCCTCTTCGGCAAGTTTTCGCAGCCGCTTAATTTGCTCTTGTTCACGCTCGGGGTCGGCTGGGGGCATTCCCACTTCCGCCTTGTGGCGACCCACCGCCTTGGTGATGTGAAATCGTTCAGCCAACATATGGACAAGGGCTGCATCGATATTGTCGATACTTTGGCGAAACTGAGAAAGTTGGTTATCGCTCATCCCCTAAATTTCTAGTCGCTAGGAAACTGTTTGGCATCGGTTTAATCAAGATCCCCCTTCCAGTAGCAAAGAAGGGCGACCTGGTGCTAGGCCATAGCGGTGACTGAAACCAAGATTCGAATCGCCACAGCGGAAGATGCGAACACCATCGTTAACTTCATTCAGGCATTGGCAGAGTATGAGCGAGAACCAGATGCTGTTGAAGCAACATCGGACTCGATAGCCCAGCAGTTATCTTCTCAACCTCCGCCATTTGAATGTCTACTAGCCGAGGTTGGACATGAAGTTCGAGGTTTCGCTCTCTTCTTTCATAACTATTCAACTTGGAGAGGAAAACAAGGCATTTATCTCGAAGATCTGTTCGTTCCTGAAGAACATAGGGGCAGCGGTATTGGAAAATTACTGCTCGCAACATTGGCGCGCATCGCAGTAGAACGCGACTGTCCCCGCCTCGAATGGCAAGTCCTTGATTGGAATCAACCCTCAATCGACTTTTACGAAGCCTTGGGGACCAAGGTGATGAAAGATTGGCTTCCTTGCAGGCTCGAGAACCAAGAGCTCAGCGAACTGGCCGCTCAAGGAACTACGGTCGAACCATCATGAGTGACGATTACAACCTAAGAGGGAAAGTAGCGGTCGTTGGAGTTGGGGAAACGACATATTACAAACATGGTCAATCTACTGACCCAGAATTCGTACTTGTTCTAAAAGCAATTCTCGCCGCATGCGAAGACGCAGGCATCAGTCCGAAGGAAATTGACGGATTTTGTTCTTATTCCAACGACCGAAATGATCCTCCACGTCTAGCTAATGCTCTCGGAATCCCTGAACTTCGTTATTCCAACATGCAGTGGACGAGTGGAGGTGGTGGCGCGGCGGCGGCTGTACAAAATGCGGCAGGCGCGATTGTCGCTGGTTCCGCGAACGTCGTTGTTGCTTACCGAGGGTTGGCACAAGGTCAATTCGGGCGTTTCGGGCGCAGCGGTGGCTCTCGACCAGTCAGCGGCCCTGCCGCGTACACCTTGCCGTACGGAATGATGAGCGCCGCTCAAATGTACGCGATGCGCACTACCCGATTCATGCATGAACACGGAGTTGGAAGAAGTTCCATGCGCGCGATCGCTATGGCCTGTTACCACCACGCACAAAACAATCCGCGAGCAGTGATGCACGGTCGGACCTTGGACGAAGAGACTTACGACTCTTCGCGTTGGATTACCGAACCGTATCGACTGTTCGACTGCTGCCTTGAAAATGATGGGGCAGCGGCAATCATTGTTACTAGAACCGACCGCGCAAAAGATTTAGCCAAAGCTCCTGCTCTCGTCCTAGCTGCTCAGCAAAGTGGAGGGCACAGGTCGGGAGCTACAGCAGAAAATGCTACGGATTACGTCACCTCAAGCTTCAAACCAGCTGTGAAATACCTCTACCAACAAGCTGGCATCACCGCGGACGATATAGACGTAGTGCAAAGCTACGAGAACTTCACAGGTGGGGTTGTGATGAGCTTGATCGAACATGGACTGTGTACCTATGAGAACGCAGATGAAGTGTTGACCTTCGACAACTTGCGAGCAGACGGAGGTGCCTTACCGCTCAATACCAGTGGCGGAAACCTCGCTGAGTGCTACATGCATGGGCTTGGACTGCAGGTGGAAGCTGTGCGCCAGGTTCGGGGCGAGTCTTCTAATCAAGTGCCCGATGCAAAGGTCGCCCTGGCCAACGCAGGACCAATGGTTGCGGTCGCTTCAACAGCTATCTACGGAACTGAGGAGACTCTGGGATGAGCCGATCTACTACAGAACCTCACCTTCCGGGGTTGCGACAGCCCGCGGCATCAAACGATGGTCTCGACGCTCCTTTCTGGGAGGGCGCTCAAGCCCACGAACTCAGAGTTCAGCAATGCCTTGACTGTGGTCTCCACCAGTGGGGCCCAGAGTGGATGTGTCATCAATGCAATTCGATGGAAATTGATTGGGTCACGATTGATCCCGTGGGCCAGATCTACAGCTGGCAACGTCCACACCATCCGGTCCATCGCGCCCTGTCTGATCGCGGTCCCTACATAATCGTTTTGGTTGAGCTACCTCATGCAAGCAACATACGCATGGTTGGGAACCTGCTCGGTGACCCTATGCAAGATATTGAGATCGGTGCGCCGGTTTCAGTTGTGTTTGAAGATCGGGAGGGTGACCCGGATTTCACTCTTGTCCAATGGGAAGCGTCGCCAGCTAACTGACACCAAATTCCCGATGCAGAGTTGCCGCAAAATAGTGAGGCGACTGGCCCATGCCAGCCGCCTCATAGTGTTTTACCTTTTGAACTCCAGCGGAGTATCAACCAGTTATGGCATCCAGTGTTTCTTCACTCGGCGCGAAATAGAAAGAGCCTGAAGCTGGATTCGAATAATCAGTCATGGCATCGCGCACGCCGTTAGCGTCATCTAGGCCATACATCCTGCGCATCCGCTCCCGAAGCGGCGCTTGATCTTTACAGAACGCCATGAAATACAGTCCTACGGTTCCATCGTGGAAGGCGTAAGGCGTGGATCGTCTCGCTATTTCATTTCGTTTCGCAGAACCTTCGTTGCCGTGATTTCCATCTTCGCGAAGTTCAACATGGCTGAGGTGGCTGTACGCCTCCTGGGTGTCAGTCTTTTCGATACCCGGGAATTTTTTACGTCCAAAGTTCTTTTCTTGCTGGTCATCGGACAGAGCGTTCCATGCATCAAGGTCATGAACCCATCGTTGAGCAATGATATGGCTACCACCTGCTCCTGGGTCCCCATCAGCAACGATCGCAACAGCTGGTTGGTCTTCGTCGGCTGGGTTACCAGTCCCATCCTTAAATCCAGTCATGTCGAGTGAATCACCGTAGATAAAGGTAGGTGTTTCGCGTGCGACAGCCATATGACCTTCAAGCGCGGTACGTGCGTCGTACTGAGCTTTCCAAATTTTGTCTTTGTCGTCGTGGTTAAGCCACAAAAGCAATTCCTCTTGCGTGCCTTTGGCCTGTCGACCTGATCCGTCTTCGGACTCGACCGTTACATACCCTTGAAAATCGTCAGGGACGTCATCGGTCAGATCCGGCAAAAGCCCGGGACCGAATCCAAGGGTCAGATTTATATCGTCGGAAGCGCATGCGGCTCGAAGATCTGCAATCGCTGATTTGATCGCGCCTAAGTCCGCTCCCTCTGTGCGGCTGAGATGCACATACCACTGGTTTTGACCCATTCCATTAAAAATGGCTCGTTGAGGTGTTGCCATCTTCACTCCTTCGTGCTGTTGAGCGTTTTACTGGATCGTAGGATACTTTCCCTATCGCCGTCATCACTGAACAAACAAATCTTTCCTGAACCTTTTATCGGATTATGCCAGGATTGTGCATGGCCGCTTACTCCACTGAACTTCCTATTCGGGCAGACCTTGATGAGGCGCATACTGAAGTGGCTGCCCGGTGGGCTACCACTGGAAGTTGGTGGTCCGGGGTTGAACGGTTAGCGATTGTTGAAGAGGTCCGCAGAGCCAGAGATTCCGCGGAACTTGCTCCTTGGGAAGCACCGAGCCAAATAGAAGGACTTGTCTCTAGCGATCATGTATTACCTGAGGCCGCCGTTGATGCGATTTGGCGCATTACAAGCCACCCTGGAACTCTTACAGCTGAGTGGCACGCCTCAATTTTGGGCAGCGGTATCCATCCTGAGGCCTATGTAGAGCTCGTGGCCGTCGTGGCTCAAGCGAACGCTGTTGACAGGTTTGCTGATGCACTGAATTTGGACCGTGTTGAGCTCCCTACCCCCTCTGCTTCTGAGCCCCCAAAAATCAGTGAAACTCCGTTGCAAGTCACCTCTCATTGGGTCCCCACCGCAAAGATCAAAGGCCCCAACGTTTTGAAAGCACTGAGCGCTGTGCCGTTCGAAAACGAATCATTGAGTCTTTTGTCTTCAGCTCAGTACGTGCGTTTTGGTGACCTACTTTCAGATCTTGTCTCGGACCAAAATTCGCTTAGTCGCATGCAAGTTGAAGTGATAGCAGCGCGTACATCGAAACTCAATGAGTGTTTCTACTGAACTACCAGTCACGCGTTTCTGCTCGGTCTGAGTGGAATGAGTCAAGATACTCAAGTCAGTTTCGAAGCCGTGGGTGACTCGGAATCCGGTGATGGTGGGGTTGAACACGGGGCCTTGTTATCTCGTTTGTGTGAAGCCATATTCGAAGAAGACGGCGACCAACTGGCCTCGGTGAAAGACGATGTGATCGAGGTCGCGGGAGCAGAGGTGTTGATCGATGCAGTCGCGGTTTCGGCGAACTTCTACATGATGACGCGCATCGCCGACAGCACCGGCACCCCATTGGATGCTGGCACAGTGGAGCCATCCGCCGAAATTCGCGAACTGGTGGGTGTAAACACGTTCACATCTCGTCGCGAAGCTCAGGTGTGAGCTGATTATCGAACCTGACTCTGATCGTCAGTGCCAAGCCGATTAACGCTAGTAAACCTGACATACCTATAACTTCAGCGAAGGTGGGCACAAACACTTCCGGCAGCGTTACATCTTCGATGTTCAGATTTTTTGATCGCCGATCGCGAAAACCAACAAAAGCTGTGTTCCATACGGCAAGGCCCGCTACGAGGCCTGCCGTTCGTACCATTTGCGTCATACCGCCCGCGACACCCTGTTGTGAACGAGGTATTGAGGCCATGACAAAGCTCATGTTGGGAACTTGGAAACTTCCCAGGCCTACTCCAACCAAACCCAGCACAACGATGAGCACGACCAGGGGGCTATTTGAGTCAGTTCTGCTGAACAGCAGCAGGCCAAGCCCCTGACAAGCAAGTCCGAATCGAGTGAGATTCAAAAGACCGAAGCGTTCAATCATCCGACCGGCAGCCCAAGCCGACAACGCTGTACTAGTTGGCGCGATTCCGAGGATCAGCCCACCCGAGATTGGTCCATGCCCTCTTATATCTACGAGCAGGTACGGACCAAGAAACCAAATGCTGAACATCGAAGCGTTCGCGATGGCATTCAACAAATTTGCTCGCCCGAAGCCTGGCCGTCGAAAAAGCGAAAGATCTACCAATGGGAGTGTTGCCCTGTTTTCAACGAAACAAAACACAACCAGTGTCGCTAACGCTAAGGACCCCAAGATCAGTGTTCGTGGTGTCGTCCACCCCCATGTCAAACCACGACTGGCGACGAAGAGAGTCAAGCCCAAGCCGACGGCGAACGTCGCGGCTCCAACAAGGTCAAGGGGTTGCCGACCCCTACCTTGTGTCTGTTTATGCAACCCAGCAATCAAAGCGGTTGCCAGAAGAACACCCATATAAGGGACCCGAAAAAAGTAGACAGAGGGCCAGTCCCATTTCTGTAGCAACAGTCCCCCAAGTGGAGCCCCCATCGCGAGCCCGCCAGCGCTGAGCATCGAATAAATACCTAAGGCTCGAGGTTGACGTTCCTCAGTCACCGACAGAGTTACTAGGGCTGGGGCGGTTCCTAAGATAAGCGCCATTGCTGCGCCCTGGCTGACTCGTGCTAAGAGGAACAAAGCGAATGAAGGAGCGAGGCCGCAAGCTGCGAAGGCGGCCCCTTGGGCGACTATCCCAATAACCATTATTCGACCGTGGCCGTACCTGTCTCCCAATCGCCCGGCGGGAAGTAACAAAACCGAGTAAGTCAGAACGAAACTAACAACGACCCATTGGATCTGAGAAACATCAATAGCGAAGGCCGCAGTGATAGCTGGAAAAGCGATATTGACCGATGTGTCAAGACCGCTGAGCAAGCCACCCAAGCAGGCCACTATGAAGGGGCCACGAGTCTTCACTAAATCAGCTCTCGGCTGCCGCCTTCATACCTTGAAGAGTTGCAGTAATGCTCTCTCTCGCATTGGCAGCTCGGAATTGCACTTCCTCATCACCATGTTCGATCATCAAAGGAGACAGGTTCATCAGTGCCCATGACTCAGTCAATGTGGTGCCGGAATCATTAGGTTCTAGGTCATAACGCCAGTGAATGAGGTTCATCGCGGTACCACCTGTGACAAAGGCAAAGGTCTGATTCTCTTCTCGATCGATAATCTCAACCAGCGCCTTCCATTCATCCTCACCGCGCCGATTAATGCCAACGAATTCGTCGCCGACTGCGCCCGTGCCCGGAATTCCTTCCTCATTTTTTCGCCAGTAACCCCCAGTGTTCTCTGAACTCCACTCGCCGTAACGTTCCATATCTGTCACTAACGACCAGACTGTCTCCGCGGACGCGTTTATTTCGATTGATTCGCTGTGGCTCATGATTGGTTCACTCATGTTGGAGAGTCTGACAGGCCAAAGCCCTATCCGCTAACGAGACTTCAGACAAACTCGGCCAAGAATTCGAGCAGCAGTTGGTTCGTTTCTTCCACTGCTTCAAGCTGCACCCAATGTCCAGGCCCTTCGATTACGTGCACCGAACGTAAATCTTCGAACAGTTCAGCTCCTGTCCTGCCGCCGGTCATCCGCCGCACCGGGTCTTCGGATCCGGTAATAAAAATTGAAGGTTGACTGATCTTCCGTCCGTCGAGTTCAGCTGTGTCACTTAAGAAATAAGGGATATTCCGGTACCAATTCAGACCACCACGAAAACCTGACTCCGTATAGGCATCAACGTAATAGTCAAGATCTTCGTCTGTCATCCAACCCGGAAGTTCCGCGGGAGGCGCGGGAGCTGCTTCAAGCATCGTTTTCTTTCCCTGTTGATCCACAGACGGACCAGAATCACCTGACGCTGACATATGCACAGTGAACAGTGACTTGCGAATATCCTCCTCAAAATGAGCTTCGGCTCCTCCTACGTTTTCGCAGAAAAACGCCCAATAAAAGAAGTTGTCTCCCCAAAATTCCTGAGTGCACCAAGCTGGGTCTAAGTTCCGGCCGTAGGGCACCGACATACCAACAACGGCGCGGACACGTTCGGGATACAACAGCGCCACGTTCCAGCCCACGAGCGCTCCCCAGTCATGGATCATCAACGCGTACTCGTCGTACCCAAGTGCCGTTGCCAAACCGTCAATATCTGCCGCCAAGTAACGAATGCGATAGTCATCAACATCTGGTGGGCAATCGCTATAGCCATAACCGCGTTGGTCGGGTACACATACTTTCCACCCTTGAGCGATCAGCGGATCGATTTGGTGACGCCACAAGTACCAACATTGCGGCCAGCCGTGCATCAAAATGATGAGAGGACCCTCGCCTTCTACAACACAACGCAGCCTCACTCCGTTGGTTTCAAGTACCTCGAAATGCCTATCCGCTAATGCCACGCGACTCTCTTTCCTCGTCAGGGACAAGCTTCGCACAACTATTCTGCGACGATGACCTATGAATCAATCCTCTACGAAGTTGACCAAGGCGTTGCTCTTCTAACGTTGAACCGGCCAGAACGTCTCAATGCCTGGAACACCAAAATGGCTGCCGAGATTGGCTCGGTGCTCTCCGACGCAGAAACAGACGACCAGGTGCGCGCAGTGGTCATAACGGGGTCGGGACGAGCATTCTGTGCCGGACAAGACCTTTCGGAAGGCGAGGACACCTTTGCCGACAAACCTGACGCAAACCCCCATGAGCAAGGCACCCCAACAACAATGCCTTGGGACGTATCAAAACCCGTTGTTGCTGCAATAAACGGGCACGCCGTCGGTGTCGGTCTCACTTTCCCACTCACATGCGACGTGCGGTTCGTAGCCCAAGACGCAAAACTCCAGTTCGCATTTGTGCGGAGAGGCATCGCCCCAGAATTGGGTTCGACCAAATTATTAACTCGGATGGTCGGTTTACAAGTCGCTAGTGATCTTTTGATGTCCGGCCGTTTCTTTTCGGGCACAGAAGCTGAACAAATTGGCTTAGCAGCACAAGCACTCCCAACTGACCAGGTGTTGGAAACAGCTCTCAACTGGGCGCGAGATGTCGCCGCTAACACAGCCCCGGTGTCAGTAGCTGTTACAAAAAAAATGATGTGGGAAAACTTGCGACCCGAAATTGACGAGACCTTCCGCAAAGAACTCCGTCTTATCCCTTGGCTCGGAAGCCAACCAGATGCGGCCGAAGGCGTGATGCACTTCATTGAAAAGCGCCAGCCATCATGGTCAGGCAGTGTGGTTCAAGACATGCCCGACTTGGAGTTATAGGGAACTAAACCGTCAGGCAGTCAGCAGCTAGATCAGCACGAGAACGGTTACTAGGACAACCGCCACACCAGCCAACGCTCCACCAAGACCGATGAACACAGCGACCATCGCTGGAACCAGAGAATTGTCGTCTTCCACGGAATCTCCTCAGCCCTACTGAACGGATCCACACCATAGCCGATCCTTGATCTGAGTCCATTCGCGATACATGGACCTGCCTTCTTGTGGAATTATTCGGTTCAGCGATCCAACTCGAAGGGGAGTTTGAAAGTGGATTTTGACTACAACGAAAAGACGCTTGAGCATAAAGAAAAGCTTGAAGGGTTCATGCAGGAGCACGTGTACCCAGCAGAAGCCGAACATCACGCGTTCATTGAAGATCCGGCCAACATGTGGCAACAACCCCCAGTCGTTGAGGATTTGAAGAGCAAAGCTCAAGATGCCGGCATTTGGAACTGGTTTTTACCTGCTGAGTACAGCGAATGGAGTCCGGGTTTCACAAATTTAGAGTTCGCCCCACTCGCAGAAGTCATGGGTCGGGTCCCATGGTCGTTTGAGGTATTCAACTGTTCAGCCCCCGATCGAGGGAACATGGAAGTCCTCGCGAAATATGGGACCCCGGAGCAGCAGGACCAGTGGCTAAGGCCTTTGATGGAAGGGCGGATACGGTCCACCTACGGCATGACCGAACCTCAGGTCGCATCTTCTGACGCTACGAACATGGAGCTGCAGATAGACCGTGACGGTGATCACTACATCCTCAACGGTCGTAAGTGGTGGAGCAGCAACATCTACCACCCACTGTGCGAATTCGTTATCACGATGGGTGTTTCAAACCCGGACAACCCTCGACATCAGCGACACTCCATGGTCATAGTCCCTAAGGACACTCCCGGTCTAGAAATCGTTCGCCCATTGTCGGTGTTCGGTAACTTCCATTCCCCAGCAGGTCACGGCGAACTCGCCTATCACGACGTCCGCGTGCCTATAGACAACATCATTTTGGGTGAAGGCCGAGGCTTTGAAATAGCTCAGGGTCGGCTAGGGCCTGGACGTTTCCAATACGCGATGACCAATGTCGGAATGGCCCAAAGGATGCTCGACTTGATGTGCACCCGAGCTGAACAACGCGAAGCTTTCGGCAGCAAACTCAGAGACTTCTCTTCAGTTCGCCAAGATATCGCTCGAGCACGTTGTGCTATTGAACAGGCTCGACTGTTGGTGCTTAAGGCAGCCGCAGAAATGGACAGATCGGGAGCTAAGGGCGCCCGTGATTACATTTCCATGGTGAAAATCGTTGGACCGAAACTCGCGCATGACGTTGCTGAACGAGCTATGCAGATCTTCGGCGGTAAGGGAGTCAGCGGCGACACACCCATCGCCGAAATGTACGTCATGGGACGACTAATGCGGATCGCCGATGGACCAGACGAAGTTCACATGAACCAGCTAGCCAAATTAACCATGGCTCAAGCGGAGATAGCCCGCCAAAACGGTCAAGGCGGTGTTGACTGGTACGGCGACTGAGCCATAAAGGACACGATGACAGAATTCATAATTGACGGCGCGACCACCGCTTCCTCGGCTGACGGGTGCGCGTCTGAAGCAGTGACGTTTGAACAAATGGGACTGGACGCTGCCTGGACTTTTGAGGCCTCTCACGATCCTTTTCTGCCATTGGCGCTCGCTGCTCAACAAACAGACAACATTCAACTTGGCACGGCTATAGCTGTCGCTTTTGCTCGTAATCCCATGACGTGTGCTGTAACGGCGTGGGATTTGCAGCGACTTTCAAATGGTCGCTTTATCTTGGGATTGGGAACTCAGATAAAGCCACATATCACGAAGCGCTACAGCGAAAGCTGGTCGCAGCCCGCGGCCAGAATGAAGGAATATATTGCTGCGCTGCACGCTATTTGGGACAACTTTCAAACGGGCGAAAAGCTCGACTTCCGCGGCGAGTTTTATACCCACACCCTGATGACTCCGTTCTTCAGTCCAGGTCCGCTCAACGTTGACCGACCCCCGATTTATGTGGCTGGGGTTGGTCCGAAGATGGTTCAGACGATTGGTGAGGCAGCGGATGGCTTCTTCGTTCATCCGTTTCACACACCTGACCATATGGAAACGGAAACGCTTCCCGTGTTGCGAAGCGCTGCGGAATCAGCGGGTCGAGAAGCGGAGGACGTCACGGTGGCATGCCTCACAATTGTTGCCATGGGCCGCGACGACGCAGAAGTGCAAGATGCGCGTAGCAAAGCGGCAGCTCAACTGGCCTTTTACGGTTCAACTCCTGCTTATGCGGGTGTTCTCGATTTTCACGGTTACGAGAATCTGCAACCCGAGTTGAATCAGCTCTCAAAGCAGGGCGACTGGAAGAAAATGACCTCGAAGATTAGCGATGATCTTGTTGATCTTCTCTGTGTTTCGGGGACTCCTCAAGAAGTTGGGGCCAAACTCAAGGAGCGAAACCAGTTCGCCGATCGGTCAACCATGATGTTTTATGGCGCACCGCCAGACCCTGATGCCATCGCTGACACAGTCAGGGCAGCCCGCAGTTAGCAAACGTCTGGCTTCTATTTAGGGATTAACACTCTGGTTCTCGCTGTTTAGCTGAGGCCAGCAGCTTTTGCGAAGGTCTTCATTTCTCGCTCTATGTCGCCCATGGGTTGATAAGCGATCTCTGTTATGCCGTGTGACTCAAGTTCATCTATGCGACCTTTGACTTCAGCTTCGGGCAGGGTGAACGGTGAAAGAAACATCGAGTCGCCGACAACGACTTCACGGTCTATGTCGTTGAGGTGTGTCAGGTGTCCTGCATGGACGTGGAGATGACGCTCATCTTCGGGGACTTGTTCGACGAGTTCCCTGAATTGTTGGGCGTTGGGCAGTGTTTCTAAACGTTGGTCGCTCTGCTCTAAGAAGGCGTGGTAGGCGACACTCACCCATGGTCCCGCGGTTTCGATCACTCGCGGGGAGTCAACCGTTTCATCTCCACTCATAACCGCTCCGCTTGTCAACAAGATCACGTCATCAACTTTTTCGTAGTTAGCGTCCGGGCGGGGTCGCGAAGTGAACACACCGCACCCTATTTCAGCTGCAGTATTCAATCCTCTAGGACCATTAACACCCAAGATCCACGGCACTTCAATCGGTCGATCTGGTGCCTGGCTATCCCAGTGCAGCATTGCAGCCGACTTGCCATCAACAATGATCGTCTCGCCTCTCAATAGGGCTCGTACTTGTTCGATCATTTCGGGAAACTCGGCCCATTTGAGAGGTTTTTGGCCCATTGCACGTCGCCCGGTGAACCCGGTTCCGGCGCCGATGATCACACGCTCCTCACCCACTAAATCAACCAGGGTCGCTATAGCTGACGCTGTGACCATTGGATGACGCAGCGACGGGATCAGAACTCCTGGACCGAGTTTGATTCGATCGGTGCGTTTCGCCGCCAATGCCAGAATCATCCATACGTCTAACTGAAGGGCTGGAGTGTCGTACACCCAGGCCGTTTCGTAACCAAGTTGTTCAGCAAGTTCGATATGGGCGGGGGTTTCAGGAATAGGCGGAAAAGCAACAGAGATCCTCATACCCGTATTCCATCACGAACCGGGTCTGAGGATCTCTGGGACTTCAATAATTAGGCGATTCGACGCGCTATCGACTGCAAGTTGCTCGACATATCGAATAACGAGTCAGCTTCAGTCTGCAACGCGTTAAGAGCTTCGATGGCAAACACTTCTGGGGTTTGACGCTCTTCATATTGCGCAATTGATTCGTAGTACATCAGGAGAGCGAAGGTTGCTCCACCTTCACCGAGACTGGTCATGAGACCCGCTGTTGGCGTGCCCGCAAGTCCATTTGCCATTTCGCAAAAACGTTGAGACCAGTCCATAGCTTGGGGAATGTTGCTGTAGGGAGCTTTCGCTATGTTGTTAAAGAGAAAGTCCATTGGCTCCGCTGGCATATTCGCCGAGCCTGCAATCGGGGTCATTATGTTGTCCTGAGCCGGCCCTTCCATCATTCCTGCTGTTGAGGCGACCATTCCCATGTAGCTCTCATCAGCCAAGATTTCCGCCTGGGTCTCAACGAAAGAGGCCCAATTATCAACCCTGGTGCTTACAGCCACTGTTCCCAGCGGCATTCCCATTAGTCCTTGCCAGCCGTACCAGGTCAGATCGGTATTCGAATTCAAATAAGCGACGATCTCTGTTGTCTTACCTAAACCTTCAAACACGCATTCGGGTTTTAGTTGAATCAGTCGTTGAAAAATTTTCACTTCTCCCACCACACCTTTCGTTTCTTTGAGATCTGGACACCTTAGCTACAACCCCTTGATGGCGGCCAAAAATAAACAGCCGCTCTATTGCGTCTGCTCTGGGAAAAGTTGCGCAGACCATGCCAAGATTCAGTTATGAGCGACCCAGTTATAGTCACCGAAGACCTTGGCAGAGTAAGAGTGATAACAATCAATCGGCCACAGGCCTTGAATTCCATGAACAACGCCGTGATGGCCGGAATTCGAGATGCGCTTGCGGCAGCCGAGACTGACAATGAGGTTGCCGTTGCTGTCGTAACGGGGGAAGGGCGAGCCTTCTCGGCCGGTGCAGATCTTCAGGAAATGCAGGACGGACTATCGGGAGAAAACGGAGAAGATCATCAGTTCCCGGCAATGTTGAAGCAGCTCACCGAGTTTAAGAAGCCTCTTATCGCAGCGGTAAATGGTCTCGGCGTCGGGATCGGAATGACATTTCTGGCCCACTGCGATCTGGTTCTGATGTCAACTGCTGCGCGGCTTCGCACTCCATTCCCTCAGTTGGGGTTGGCTCCAGAAGCTGGGAGTAGCTACACCTTTGCGACCCGGATGGGTTGGCAAAACGCGGCTTACGTTCTGATGTCTGGGCGTTGGTTTTCTGCTGAAGAATGCCTGGATATGGGTCTTGTTTGGAAGGTCTGCGAACCAGAAAGTTTGATGTCGGAAGCGGTTGCTGTCGCAGATGAATTGGCAGCGAATCCGATACCTTCTCTAGTTGCTACAAAAGAGTTACTCATGGGAGCTGGCCGACCTGATGAAGCTTGGGCTGCTCACAAACGGGAGGTTTCAGCGTACGCCACGCTCTTGGGCGCACCAGCCAATACTGAAGCTGTGGCTGCTTTCGTAGAGAAGCGGGATCCAAACTTTTCTTCTATCCCTGGGATTTAATTCTCTACGAGGAGTCCCGAGACCATCTTGGTGGGCGACTACTAATAATCGCGTCTGTTTCGAGGTCGTCTAGTTGAGACGGACTCAACCCGAGTATTTCGTTCAAGACTTCACGGTTGTCTTGTCCTCTGTAACCAACTCGAGGCTTTACACCAGCTTCAACACCGCGAAACCGCCATGGTGATTGAGGGACTGTGATCATTTCTCCCCTACCGGTGTCGATGTCAACGAAGGCTTCTCGTTCTTTCGCCCATTCAGTCGCCGCTAATTCTGGGACGGATCGCACTTCGGCAGCGATAACCCCTCGTGGACCGATGGCCGCTTCAACCGCAGCGGCATCCTCAAAGGTTGCGACGAACTCAGCAAGAATTTCCGTTAAGGCTTCACGATTCATTACTCGGTCTTCAATAACTGCGAAACGAGGGTCTTGTGCGAGTTCCGGTCGATTCATGGCTTCGATCAGGTACCGGAAGCCGTCATTTGTGGTGATGTCAGTCGTGATACTCACATAGCGACCGTTCGCCATACGAAGTACCGGTGACCAATTTTGGCCACCCTTGAACCCGACCATTGGGTCCTGTCCCGACATTTCGATGGCTGCAAGGTCATTCACCATCAAGGTGCTCTCAGCCATGGACACTTCAACTTTTTGTCCCTCGCCGGTGCGGTCCCTCAGATGGAGCGCTGCCAGCACAGCCCCTAGCGCGTGCAGGCCAGTGCAGGTATCGGAGTGGGACATGGGATCATTTCGCGGTTCTTCTTCACGGCGTCGCGCCACCATCTCTGTAACCCCTGCTTCTGCATGAATTGCCGAGGCGAATGCTCCTTGACCTGAGCGCGAGTTGTTGTGTCCCCAACCGCTTACCGAAGCCATTACGATCTTCGGGTTCACAGCTTGTAATTGATCAAAATCGATACCTAATCGGTCCATCACACCGGGCCTGTAATTCTCCAAAACGATGTCGGCGTGTTGAACAAGTTGGAGAAAAAGTTCTCGCCCCGGCTCGGAATACAAATCGACTGAGATGCATTCTTTGCCTGCGTTGTATTGAACGAAGTATGGCGACAAGCCGTCGACGCGCGGTACAAGCAAGCGCGTTAAATCGCCGTCGGGAGGTTCAACCTTGATGACCCGAGCCCCCAGATCGCTCAGGAGGCGCCCACAAATTGGCCCTGCTAACGCTCTACTCAAATCCAGCACCAATAAATCTGAAAGCGGCTTTTCCATAGGTTCGAAAGTTAGCTTCTCGAGGGGTGGGTGTGCTTGGGGTTATCCATGCACGAAGCGTTGCCCCGAGCGGTCGAAAGAATCCGGCCCGAGATTCAGAAACTCCGCTCTCAGCTGGTCCCAAAGTGTTAACCGTTCCCAATTGGGTGAGCAGGGCATTTCGTCCTGGTCAAGGAATGGGTTAGGTAACAATACGGTCATAAGTTGCTCATCTGCCCCGTTGAAAAGCCTGAGCCCCCACGACACCGGCGCGTCTTCTTTAAGTAACCGGTATAACTCGGCTCGCTGACACGGCCGAGTCGCTGCCACCTCGGGCTCAGTGGGGTTCGAAGGGTCACCGATTGTCGGCCCAATACATATGTGCATGTGCCATTGGTCGAAATCGAGCGTCGCGTAGCCGTCCAACACAGTGATCCGTGGAGCACAAGGTGCCTTGATTTCATAGGCAGCGCCTTGCACGATTGGCCCAAATTGCACCATCTGCCAGTTTTCGAACACTTTCTCCAACAGACGAAGAAGAGTGTCTTGGTCTGTTGGCAGTGGGAAACTTTCGACCAGTCCGTTTCCTGGTTCGTCTGCTATCTGGCTGACGGACTTCATCAAGGATTAGACCTCAATTCCATACAACTCAGCGGCGTTGTCTTGAAGGATTTTTTTCTGCACCTCGGGCGCCAGTTGGCCGATCGCTTCTCTGACACGTTCGACACTGTGTGGATACAGGCAAGTCGGATGTGGAATGTCGGTCTCGAACATGATCCTGTCCGGTCCGATGTGCTCTACCGCGGGGGCAAGGGTTTTCGATTCGAACCAGAAACAACCATAGAACTGGCGTCTGAAGTACTCGGAAGGCTTCATTGACAGGTGAGCCAAATGTTCCGGTGCTGTTTCGCCGCACTGGTAATCGAGGGCGTCTAACAAAAACGGAATCCATCCGACACCTGACTCGACAGAAACGAAGTTCAGGTTGGGGTAACGCTCCGGCACGTCGCTGACGAGGAGGTTCACCATCCAGCGCAACTGACCCAGAAAAATTGCTGCACCTCCAAGGCTTATTTTGACGTCGCCGGACCAGGTGTCGTACGGAACTGAGCCGGACCAGTTGATGTCACCCTCAGAAGCTCCGATATGGAAGTTGATCGGCATCTCTAGGGCTTCACAGATTTCCCAAAATGGACGCCATTCGGGTTGAGCGAAATTGGGCATGCCTGAGTCGTGGGGATTGGAACACATGACGATTCCTTTAGCCCCGTTTTTCTGCATTCGGTCAACTTCGGCGACGCAAGCTTCAATATCCCACCAGGGAACCAGAGCCATAGGAAGAATCCGTCCGCCTGAACGCTGCTGCAGATCGCTCATCCAGTCGTTGTAGATCTCGACACACGCAATCCGTAGCCCTTCATCTTGAACGCGCAGAAAATTTTGGTTTCCGAATCCACCAACATTTGGATAGACAATCCCGTGGCTAATGCCCATCTGGTCCATGAGGTCCAGTCGCGCGTCACAGTCGTAACTAGCGGCGTGCACCATGTCGATGTCGGCTTTGAGGAACCGTAATCCGAGCATCTTTTCGCCGTCCGGCATGATCGCGCTGACCGCTGAATCCCCTGCTATCGGTATGTCACCATTGACAACCCATTTCCGACGGCCGTTGTGTTCCTTTACCTGAGGCACTAGCTCCTTGTATTTGGCTGGCGCCAAACTGGTCCACAAATCATGTGGTTCTGACCAGTGGGTATCGGAATCAATGATGTTGATCCCTGGAAAAATCTCGCTTACTGCCGACATCGCCTTCGCCCCTCTTTGTCCAGCCCCTCGTGAAGGACTCTAGTTTCTCGCGGCTGATCAGACTGGTTCGAGTTCAAACACTGTCGGCCGTCGGGTCGTCACTCCATTACGAGTTGTTATTTCAGCTTCAGGCGGTGAAGTCGAGTCATCCGTCCCGAAGTCAACGGGTTTGGTTGATGCTGTAAGCAAAACGATGGCTCCAAGTGATGCCATTACAAACACTGCCCCTACTGGCAAGATTCGGAGAGTAGTCAGGTCGGCTAAGAACCCTACGATTGGGGGTCCTACCAAGCTGCCAAAGCCCGAGTAGAAAAAAAGCATTCCTGTAACTGCGCCGATGCCTACTAGACCGAAATAGAAGGCAACGACGTCACCCGCCAAGGCCACAAATCCGCCATAAGTTAAGCCCAGCAAGGCCGCAAAAATCACAAGCAGGTAGTAACGACCATTTGCGATAATCCAGAAAAAGTATGCGACTGGCTGTGCCATGAGTGCTATTTGCAGCAACCGCACAGACCCCAGTTTCCCCGCCACTGCGGTGAGGAGGAGCCGACCCAAAATACTTGATGCACCCACGACACTCATCAACAAAGCGGCCTTTGAAGGTGTGATGCCATCGTCCTCGGCGAATTTGATGACAAAGGCAAAGGAACCCATCAGTGCCATTGACATCAGCCCAAATGCAACGGAAATGGTTTTGAATTCTCTGGTCCGCATGACGTTTCGGACATGTCCTCCGGCAACTCCCGGGGCCTGTGACGGTGATCGTCGGACCATGACTAGGCCAATCAAAAAGCCGACGGCGGATATCACGGCCAGTATCCGGTAGCTATTGCGCCACCCCTCTGTATCGATGATCGCCTTGGCAAACGGGACTAGCAATAGCGTGCCGAACCCCGATCCAGTAGCGGCGACTCCTTGCGCGAGGGCCCTGTATTTCACGAAAAAGGTTGCGACGGTTGAAAACAATGGGGAGCAGAAAATCCCTCCACCAAGTCCGCATCCGATTCCGTACACGATGTAGCCCTGCCATATCGCTGTAACGAATGAGGTAGCTATCAGACCGCAGCAAAACAGAGTTCCGCCAATTGCGAGCAACGGCCGCGGACCGTAGCGGTCAGCCCAACGACCCGATATTGCTCCCATTCCGAAGAACAGGAACATAGATAAACCAAACACAATGGAGGTTGGTCCAAGTTTCGTGTCGAACTCTTTGCCCATCGAAGATACGAAGGCACCGAAGGTGTACAAGACACCGAAGGCAACTCCGTTAGCTATGGACGCGCCGACGGCGACGGCCCACGCTCGTGGGGTATCAAAGTGGTCCGTCGCGTCAGTCATGTTCGCCGCCATCGTATGGCAGCTATCGAGTTTCGTCGCCTCGAATCATCTCTTACGCGCAGTCCAAGACGTGTGGTAGCAGGCACTGCCCTCCCCTAACGTGGGGCTAGCACCGACATATTCATGTAGTGAGGGGGTCCGATGGAGGAAACTCAGGGGCTATTAAAAATCAATCCGATTGGATCTCTGGGACCGGGAGACCGACTTTTGGTTCTGCTCCATGGATTCGGTGCCGATGAAAATGACTTGGCTCCCTTGGTGCAACACATCGATCCCGATGGACGCTTCACCTCGGTCTGTTTTCGCGCTCCGATTGACTTGATGCCTTTTGGTGCTGCTTGGTATGAACGAGATGATAATGGCGCGGTTGATGCTGAAACCTTCAAGTCTTCAGTGCGGTCGATCGACCAAACAATTGATGCAGTGTGTTCAGCAGGTAATTTTGTTCGATCGGAGGTAGTCCTCATTGGTTTCTCCCAAGGGTGCGCTATGACCCTGGCTGTAGGCCTCGGGCAAGAGATCGAGATTGCACCCTCAGCTATGGCCTGCCTTTCAGGCATGCTTCAAGACATACCTGACTTTGACTACGACCTGTCGGCAGTTTCGGACATTCTGATACAACATGGCACCCTCGACCCGATGGTTGACATTGAGCGTGGTCGCCGGATTCGTGACGTACTAACCGAAGCCGGTCATGAGCCTCATTACGCTGAGTACCCGATGGGTCACGAAATATCGAATGCTTCGTTATTTGATCTGAGGGATTGGTTGTCGACTATATAAATCAGAACGCCTTCAGATCGAAGATCGTCGGGCGACGACTTTCAGGCAATTCTGGCCGTCGATCCAGGCTGGGTGCCACTTGTTCAGGTCGCTGACGTTGATGGATGCTTTCTGGTCTGACACGCAAGAACAGTGTCATCAACAAGGCTCCGCTCAGAACCGAAATGGTCACAGCTGTTGACGCCCCGAAGACTTCGGCGATCTCCCCTACTGCCAACATGCCCAGTGGCAATACCCCAATCGCGCTACTTAGCAATCCCAAAGCGCGGCCTCGACGTTCTTCCGATACCGCGTCCATAACGAGGATTGCTTGAGTTGATCCGAAGAACCCCATGCCTACTGCTGCCAAGGCTAGGAACATCGCCGATGGGAGGTACCAGGGTAAGACCGCAAACCCGACCATAAAGCCGAACGCTATATAGGAACCCAGGACGTAGATCATTCCGCGTCGTTGAGGCTTAAAACGAGCGACTCCTAGAGAACCCACGAACATACCGATACCCAACATTGCTGCTAGGAGACCTAAGAGCGCGGGGCCTACCCCGAACTTGCCCCCTACAACCTGCAGGAGGGGACTTGAAGAGAAAAAGAAAAAGTTAACAAATGCTGTTACGCCGAGAATGGATAGAAGGCTTTTCTCAGTGCGGAGCATTTTGACGCCCTCTATCAACGCTGACACTCCAGCAGCGGCGACTTGGCCGCGTTGTGTAATTGAGGGAACCATGCTGAACGTTGTTAAGGAGATGATCTGGAGGGCGCCCATGACTATCAGGGCCCATCCCACACCTGCGGTCTGAATAAGTGATCCTCCAGCCAGTGCACCAAATGCCAGCGCTACCGCTGTTCCACTTGACTCCAACGCCAATGCGTTATCGATTTTCTCTGGCCCGACGACGTCATAGACGATCACACGACGTCCAACCATGTCGAAGACCCAGCCAACACCAGTGACGAACAGAACCGGATAGATCATCCAAAGTTGAAGCCTGCCACTAATTTCAACCCACCCCAAGATCGCGAGTCCGGGGATAGTCACAAAAAATTGTCCTATGACGATGCGTCGGCGATCAAACCGGTCAGATACCCATCCGCCGACCACGCCGCCTAACAAAAGCGGGGACCACAGAGCTACTCCCGCAAGCTGAACCATCCGAGCAGATCCGGTGAGATCATTCGCTATGAAGGGGCCGAGGAAAGAGACCCCCCAACGCGAAAGACTCCACGTCCATCCGGACGCAAATATCAGCGGGAAGTGACGAACTTTAAGGGCGTCGAAGGTTGTGGTCACCTAGCGGTGCATGCCGCCATCAACAGTGAACTCTTGACCGGAGCAGTAGCTCGAATCATCCGAAGCTAAGAACAGCGCTACAGCAGCAACTTCTGCAGGTTCAGCTTCTCGCCCCAGAGGTATCGCCCGGACCATTCGATCTTTGTCGAACTCTGAGGTCATATCGGTATTGATTAGTCCCGGATGGATGGAGTTAACCCGCACGTTGTGTCGACCGAGTTCGAGCGCAGCGATTTTACTCATGCCGCGAACCGCCCACTTCGTCGCTCCATACGCCATCGATGCAAACGTGGCTTCTAACCCGGCTACAGAGCTGATGTTCACAATTGAACCCGCACCTTGTTCAATCATCTGCGGTGCAACAGCCCTCATTCCATAGAAAACACCGGTCTGGTTTATCGCGACTGTTTGATCCCAGATTTCATCACTGGTGTTAACAAGACGCGCGCCCCGAAGAATTCCTGCGTTATTAACCAAAGCATCAATTCGGCCGTGGCGGGCTATCACATCTGAAACGACGGCTTCCCAAGCTGCGGCAGATGACACATCGTGCGACAAGAACTCGATTCCCAGTGTTCCCGCCGTTTTGCCACCTTCGTCTTCGAGAACATCTGTGATGACTACTTGTGCGCCTTCGTCCCGAAACATCTCTGCTTCAGCTGCGCCCTGACCTCTAGCGCCGCCTGTGATGATTGCTACCTTGCCGTCTAACCGTCCCATTGCTCCCCTAATCAGAAATCGTCTCTGGCAACACTAGCTACGAGACGGCTCGGGAATCTCTCTAGTTGCTAGCTCAGTTGCCATTTAGGTCTCTAGGGTGGAGGTTGTGAATCTCGAAAGTGTCATAGATGGTCTGCACTCAGTGGGCCCGTCTTGGGAGAAAAAGTCGGCCTTAGCTGATGAGGCTGGCTGCATTGATCCCGAGAACGCCGCTGATATTAAGGCCATCGGAGCTGCCCGTCTTCTACAACCAACCGACTTTGGTGGAGCGCAGTCATCGATCGAAGACCACATGCGCGCTGTTGCGGTAGCTGGCGAATATTGCATGGCTACCTCTTGGTGTCTTGCTGTTTGGAGCGCCCACGGGTGGATGCTCGCCCAACTGCCTACTGAAGGGCAGCATGAAATTTGGTCCGACCCAACAAATCTCATCAGCGCGTCCATCGTGCCCAAAACACAATTCCGACAAGAAGGAACAGACGTCATTGTGTCCGGCCGTTTCGGCTTCGGCTCTGGTTGCGATCACGCCCCTTGGTTGAGCGTCGGTGGCTTACTGCCCGGTGATCAACCCACGCCAGTCATTTGTGCCTTACCGGCGGATGAGGTGATCATCGATCACAATTCATGGAATGTGGTCGGACTTCGCGGTACGGGAAGCAAAGATCTGGTCGTAGCTGACGAGGTAGCGGTCCCTGCGCATCGTGTGTTACATGTCGCCGAAACAGTGTCTCGCCAGGCGCCTGGCCAATTGCACTATGGCGGCCCTCTTTATACATGCCCATGGCGAACTACCGCGATTTTGGTACTTGCTGCGCCTGTGATTGGCGCCGCTAAGGCAGCGGTTCGTCGATTCCAGGAACGTATTGATGACCATTTTCTCGTTGCTCTATCGAGTGTTCAGAGAAATGATCCCGCTGCTGGCTATCGACTGGCCGAATCAACTGCAGAAATTCAGGCTGCAGAGCTACTGATCTACGACGCTGCTGCTCGGTTAGATCATCTGGGTGGCGTCGATGATGTAGACCCGGTACTTAATGCGTCAATAATTCGCGACTGTGGCTGGGGAGTCAGAGCCTTGGCCAACGCTGTCGACCGCCTGTACGAGGCAAGCGGAGCAAACGCTATGAGAACTGATGAGCCTATCCAGCGTCTATGGCGTGATGTGAACGCTGCTCGCTCTCACGCAATCTTGACGTGGGACCATGCCGCGAACATTTACAGCAGGGCGCTTCTAGATTCGATTTAGCGGTCCAGGTTAGGAAGCACTTCATCGCGGATTAGTGCATCAGATTCAGCTGCTGTTTCGCGATTAGTTCCCATGGTGGCTCCGACAAATATCAACTTGTCCAAGCCCAATCGGCTGAGCGCCGCAATTCGATCTATGCATGTCTCGGGAGCCCCAACTATCGCGTAACTATCAACGAAATCTGGCGTCAATACCGACGCTTGTTGGCTGTCAGCGCGGGTGTGGCTGTTCATGTCGTAGTTATCATGCAGGTCGTTCATAACCTTGCGTTGCGCGTCCGAGACAGGACCTACGACCTCACCGTGCATTACTGAGAATCGAGCGAATGTCGACAAACCTCCGCGAACAAGATCTCGAGCGCGTTCGAGATCTGTGTGACAGACCACGTTCACGTACGCACCGTAATTAAGGTCGTTGGGATCAAGCCCTGCTTCGCTGCGAGCGTCACGAGCTATTTCCATTCCCCAACTAATTCGGTCCGGGTCGGCTCCCAATGCAAACATGATCCGTTCGGCGTGCCGTGCGGCGGCCCCGATCACCTTGGGACCGGTAGCCGAGACCTCGACAGGTACCTTTCCCACTGAACCCGGTAGCCAAGCAATTTTGCTGGTACCGGCGGTATCGGCTAGTTCCAGTTCGTCGACGGGAGGAGCTAACGCTTCTCCGAAGTTCAAATCCTCAAACGGTATTTCTTCACCGCGAAGATAAGTCTGCAAGGCAGATAGGTAACGTTCGAAATCTTTAACTCGGGCCGGTGCCCTTCCTAAATGTGCGAGCGCTGAGTCTCCACGACCGATCCCTAGTTGCACACGATCTGGGGCGAGCCGATTCACGCTAGCCGCAGCTCCCGCGGTGACTGCGGGATGTCGCGTCACCGGATTAGTGACCCCAGAACTGACTTGCAAAACTTCTGTTGCCTGAACCGCTGTAGTCATAGCGACATAAACATCACCAGACAGATTCTGAGAGTCAACGAAGGACACACCATCGAATCCTTGTTCTTCAAGTTGAAGCGCTGTCCGACTCGAGTCGGGCCGGGCCACCATCTGTTGAAAAATTCTTGCCATACGCCGACCGTAGCCGTGCTGACATGTGAGATGTCGTCGGATCTGTGTGCGGGTTGAGCTCGAAGTGGCTGGCATTCAGCGGGCTACGCTCTTTGCGTGGTCACTGACCAAAACTGTGACAAAGGTGACCTCATCTCTACGAAAGAAGTACTTCGATGAAGATCGGTTTGTTCACCCCATTGCGTTCACCAGTTGCTACCCCAGAATTCTTGCGAAATTTCGGACAAAAAGCTGAAGAGATAGGTGTTCATTCATTTTGGCTTGGTGAGCATGTCGTCATATTTGACCAATACGAATCTAAATATCCGGGTTCTTCTGATGGCGTATTCAGATTTCCTGAAGGTTCTGGGCTGATGGACATGGTGAGCAGCATCGGCTTCTTGGCGGCCTGCACATCAACTCTTCGCTTGGGCACAGGAATCTGCATCCTCCCCCAAAATAACCCCGTCTATGCAGCGAAGGAATATGCGACTCTCGACTTCTTATCGAACGGTCGTCTCGATTTCGGAGTCGGCGTCGGGTGGAGTTGGGAGGAGTTCGAAGCATGCGGAGCCCCTTGGCCGGATCGAGGGAAGCGGTGCGACGAGTACCTCGAAGTAATCAACACCTTATGGAACGACGAAGTGAGTTCGTTCTCGGGCGACATGTACGACCTACCCGAATGTCGCATGCATCCCAAACCGGTTCAAAAAGGCGGGATCCCGATCTGCATCGGGGGGCATTCCGACGGAGCTCTTCGCCGCACCGCCCGCTACGGGCAGGGCTGGTACGGGATCAATCTCTCTCCCCAAGAGAGCAATCAGATGATCTCAAGGTTGGCGATCTTTCTAGAGGCAGAAGGACGTTCGATTGATGAGCTCGAAATCCATGTTGGTGCTGTAAACGACCAAATGGATGCATCAATGGTCGAGGCCTATGCAGAAGCTGGAGTAACTCAGCTATTGATTCCGTTCTTGCGGCAGGGAAACAAACACCTTGATGCGAACCTCGAAACCATCGAACCATTCATCGAAGTTTCTCGAAGCATCAGTTAGCTTCGGAATCGTTTGGGTCGTCTAGATGCTCAGCAGCTTCAAGTTCTCGCGCTGTCATATCCCGGGCCGCAGTTTCAACCGGCTTTACTTCCGGTAATTCATCACCGGATACACCTAACTCGCTGAAGCGTCGAAGCGTTGGAAGCACTCTGCTTTCCACGCTGCCCACCATTTCGTTGTAGGCCTTCGTTGCCATTTCTAGTCCACGCCCTGTCTTGGCCATTGCGGTCAACGTCGTCCCGACACGATGGTGCAGTTCGCGACCATGCTCTTCGACCTTTTTGGCGTTTTCGGCTAATTGAGTTGTTTGCCAACCACGCGCAATCGTGAGGAGCAGCGCCATCAAACTCATCGGGGATGCAATAACGACTCGTTGACGCATCGCTTCGTCTATTAGGCCAGGCTCAGCTCTCAAAGCGTCAGCCAAAAAGGACTCTCCCGGCACAAACATCACGACAAAGTCTGGCGCGTCATCAAAGAGCGCCCAGTACCGCTTATCGGCAAGTGCTTTTACGTGAGCCTGCACGGCTTTGACATGCCCCTTTAGCTCAGCTTCTCTGGCTGCCGCGTCATCGAGTTCTTGCATTCGTAGATAAGCAGATAGCGGAACTTTGGAATCGACGACCAGAAATGCCCCATTTGGGAGCCTCACTGTTAAATCTGGTCGCAACACACCATCGTCGTTTGATACTGAAGCTTGTTCAGAAAAGTCACAGAACGAGGCCATGCCTGAGAGGTCAATAATGTTCCGCAGTTGGTTTTCTCCCCACGCACCTCGCGCGGACGGTGACTTTAGGGCGCCAGCAAGCGCTCCGGTTCGAGTGTTTAATTCGGTGATTTGGTGCATCAGGTTTTCGTTCAGAGCATCAAAGGAACCCTTGTTTTTCTCGTAACTGGATTTCAAATCACCTACCGAGGTTTTTAGTTGGTCCATCTGTTCTGCTACGGGCTTTAGGAGACTTTTTGTTTGCTCTTCTAACGTTCTGCTTCGTTCGTCAATTAGTTGGCCCGCTAGTTCATTGTTGGTTTTGAGCGCTGATTGCGCGGCCTTACTGACTTGAGCATCAACGGCCTCTTTGACAGCAGCTACTAACCCCTCAGTGTCTAGGCGCACGTCAGGTTGTGACGTATCAGGCTTGATTGATCGAGCGCGCAGTTGACTTAAGAGGTAACCGACGACGACAGCAAGTAGGGCCACCACTGCGACGAGAATGGAGTTCATGCCCTACATGTTGACATTAAGGAGGGACATCAAGTGTTGATCTGTCAATCAATTATTCCCGCCTGCCGCAGCAGGTCTAGCTGCTCTCTGGTAACGCCAACTTCAGCCAAAATTTCGTCGGTGTGTTGATTTGGGGCGGGAGCGCCGTGTCGCACGCTGACTGGTGTTCGACTGAACTTCGCTGCCGGGCCGGTTAAAGGGGCTGAAGATCCATCGATTAACTCGGTTTGTTGCAATAAATCCCGTTCGAGTACATGTGGGTCTTGGGCTGCATCAGCAAAGGTGTTTACCGCAGAAATAACAATTCCGGCAGCATCGATAGCAGAGACGACCTCTTCTTTGGGACGGTCCCGGCACCAATTAGCCACCAGTAAATCAACTTCATATCTGTTAGCTAATCGGTCCTCATTGGTCAGGTATCGGGGGTCTCGGCCTAACTCCGGACATCCAAGTACTTCGGTAAGCCTCACCCAGTGAGAGTCGAGTATCAGGGCCATGAACACATGACCATCAGCACATTGGTAGCAATTCGTTGGGGCACACACTCTGACTTCACTTCCCCACCTTTCAAGCGAATCGCCAGTCGCTCCTAATGTGAGATAACCGTTTGATTGGTAGATGATCGAATCTAGGAGTGAGACATCAACGTGTTGACCTTCACCGGTAGCGTCTCGATGTCGTAGCGCCGCAAGAGCGGCCAATGCACCATGTAGACCCGAGAGGTCGTCAGCCAAGAAGGTTGGAGCTTTGGACGGCGGGCCGTCTTTTGATCCGTTCAACGCCATCCATCCGCTATGGGCAAGAGCACCCGGATCGTATCCAGGGCGTTGCGATTCAGGTCCGAACTGCCCCCATCCACTTACCGATAGGTACACAATGTCGGGTTTTACCTTCCGGCAGTCGTCATACCCAACTCCCCATCCCGCAAACGTCCCAGGCTTAAAGTTCTCGATGACCATGTCAGCAGAGGCAACAAGGCTCAGGAAGGTTTCTGCACCTGCGGGTTCTCGAAGGTCAATCGTCACGCTTCGTTTGTTGCGATTCACTGTTTCTTCTGCAAAGGAACGTGACGTACCGCCAATCAGAGGTTTCCAAGGCAGCCCTTCGTCACCGGGCATCGCGACTCTGATCACATCAGCTCCATAATCGGCGAGGAGGCAGGCGGCCATGGGACCCGCCCAGGCCGTCGTTGCGTCAACAACCCTGACGCTTGCTAACGGGCCAGGAAGATCCCAACGAGCATCTCTATAAAACTCTTCCTTCTTCATGAACTGCAGCGTAGAGATTTTCAAACATGTCGTGCAGCGCGGAGTAGTTCCGATCTTCTAGGGTCCCTTTCAATTCCACGATGGGAAGTCCATGAAGTTCGGTGTTCATTTGCCAGATGCAGGGCGTGATCCAAGTCGAGAGGCAATGATCCAGGTCGCCACAACCGCTGAGGACCTTGGCTACGCGTCACTATGGTCAAGTGACCATATCGCTTGGCCTGATCCCGCTACTTTGAAATCAAAGTATCCGTATGCCGATGACAACAGCGGCTTTCCTCAGGCCGGAAGCGCATGGCTGGATTGCATCGGGACACTCCAATTTGTTGCCGGAATCACTGAACGGGTGCTCCTCGGAACCACAGTCCTCATACTCGGCTACCGCGGGGCCGTACAGCAAGCAAAAAGTTGGGCAACTCTCGATCATCTGTCCAATGGCCGGGCGATCATGGGCGTCGGGGTGGGTTGGATGAAAGAAGAATTCGAAGCAATCAACCGGCCCTGGGACCAACGAGGCTTGAGAGCTGACGAAACACTTGAAGTCTTCGAATCTCTATTCAGCGAAGGGTTGTCCAGTTATGACGGGTCCTGGACAAAGTTTCGAGACATTGGTTTTAGCCCGACACCCGTCGATAACCACATCCCCGTGTGGGTGGGGGGTCATTCGCGGGCCGCGTTTAAACGTACCGCTGTATTCGGCGACGCGTTTCACTCTGCTTTCGCTCACCCAGATTTACTCGCTGAACAGTGGACGGCGGTGAAAAGGGAATGCGATCTCCTGGGTCGCGATATTCAAGAACTTGAGCTAACGAGTCTTTTCCGACTCAACTTTGATGGCGGTGACCTCACCCAGGGTGAGATCGGCGGAGAGACAGAGCAAATCATTGATCAGATCGGCCGGTACTCCGATGTCGGGCTAACACACGCCGCATTTTTTGTTCTAGGACGAGGCATCGAGGGCCGATTGGAAGCGATCAATCGTTTTGCTGAAGAGGTTGCTCCTCATTTCGAAACCGACTCATAAATTCAGGAACTGAGCGATCAATCATCGATCCAAGTTTCTGAAGGTACTCCCAAGCCGTCAGCTATTCGGTTGGCGTAGGCGTAGTAGGCAGTGACTTCGGCTATGTCGAGGACATCTCGGTCACTGAATCCCACCACACGTAACTGGTCAACATCGCGAGACGTCATTCTTGAAGGAGTACGAGTGAGTTTCGTCGCATAGATCAGCATTGCTTTTCTTTTTTCGTTGAGCGGAGCAGACCGCCAGTCCTGCTCTACTGCAACGAGTAGGGCATCGTCTTTGAGTAGTCGGCGCAGACCGCGCCGATGATGATCAATTCAGTAATGGCATTCGTTTTCGAGGCTCACCACGAGAGCAATCATCTCCCGCTCGACTTTCCGCAAGCTCCGGGTACCCGCCATAGCTGACCTGTAGACCCCATCATGTGCAGCTAACCCTCTCGGATTAAGAGAATGAATCGACATGATGTAATCAATGCGGCCGTGGTTCTTATCGACAACTCGACCGTAGAGGCTGTCGAGGGCCTCATCATCTGACCATTCTTCATCTGGGACAATTTCAATCCATGCCATGCCACTATCGTGCCCTGTTCGCAGCAACTACGGTGGCAAAAAGCGAAACCTTGGCCAGGAAGCATTCATGACCCAAACTCCAACATCAATTATTGAGGCATGTCATCAAGCCTCGGAGATGGAAGTCCGACCTGATTTAACGACTGCTCACGCGTATGTATGGGAGAAACTTGCTGCTCCAGGGACATGGTGGAATGGCTCAGAACGACTAGCGATTGCAGAGGTCGTTCGGGCGGCTTTGGATGACGCTGATCCGATTCCACCCTGGGAAAGCGCCTCGTCTAGCGGTCGCCTTCCAATAAATCCTGTCATTAGTAATGAACTACAGGACGCTGTTTACCGCCTTTCAAGACACGCAGGAACATTGACTGAGGACTGGTACCTGACCATGCGCGATGCCACGGGTGTCACTCCGCAACAATGGGTAGAAGTGATCGAAGTAGCTATTAGTGTCGCTTCAGTTCTTCGATTTGCCCAGTTGGCAGGGATCGAACGCCCAGAATTTCCGGCGGCTCTCAATGGAGAGCCTTCCAGGCAAGATCAGCCGTCTAAACCCGCCAAACACCATTGGGTACCGGTTGTCCACCTTGAAGATATGACACCAGAACTCGCACCGTTTTACGAAGGACTTCCCGCCGTCGCTCCAGTGATACGAGCCTTGAGTTCAGTGCCAGCCGCCATGGATACCTTGGCGGCTCTTTCCAGCGCTCAATACATACCGATGCGTGAGATGGTCGACCTGAATTGGAGCAGAGGCACTCTGTCTCGACGACAAATCGAATTTGTGGCTGGCCGACTATCAGCTCTTCGGGAGTGCTTCTACTGAACTGCTGCCCACTCGATGATGCTCCGTGCGAGCAGCTCCGCAAACGACCTCGAAGTAGACCTGTCGCTAGTGCGCGGTGACGCTACTGAAAACGAAGCTGTCCAACATGCACCAGCATTGGCAGCTTTGGTCGACGCCTCAATCAACGATCTTGATGCGCTCCCCGCTGCTCGTTCAGCTTTAGTTGAAGCGACCGATACAGCAACCATGCTTGACGCTTCTGCTGTGGTGGCCAACTTCGAAATGATGACCAGAATCACTGACGGAACAGGTACCCGTCATCCATCAGACCGACTCGATTCGATGTCGGACATGAACACCTCAATGGGCCTTGACCAGTTCGTTTCCGCTCGGGTCTAGTCCGCGAAACAAAGCGACTTAGTCGTCACCCCATTCGCGCGGCTCGTCACCAAAGTATGTCGTTCGCGCCACTCGAGAATTGTCACTCTTACCCATGTATCCGACAGCGACGTGATCCATATGTTGGATAGCCCGACCCATGGGCATTGCCTGTGCATTAATTGAAGCTTTCGTGACCGTTACTGGCATCGGAGGCTGTTTCACAACTTCAGCAGCGAGCTTCTCAGCAGCAGGTATCAAGGCGTTGTCATCATTGACCGTGGCTGTGAAATAGCCAAAGTCATTAAGTTCCGCCATCTCATAGGTACGACCAAGTATCAACATTTCCTTAGCTTTGTGGGGCCCAACAAGATTGACCAACGCAGGAAGTGAGTGCCAAGTCAGGTTGAACCCAATGCTGACTTCATTCAACGTTAGTTTCACCGTCGGGCTAGCGAGTCTGAAATCGCACGCCGCCGGCAACACCGCCCCTCCGCCGATCATGTATCCGTGACATAAGCCGATAGTGATTGGATTCATATGTAGGAGCGCGTCGTACATCGAGGCTCCATGTTTCGATCCCAGCATTGCGTCTCGAGAGCTCGTCCGGGGTTGCTTCAGATCAGCACCAGAACACAAAGATTTGCCTTCGCCTCGAACAATTACCACTCGAACTGATGCGTCGGCATCAAGTAGTCGGACAGCTTGATGCATGTCTGCAACCAGTTGAGCATTCACCGCGTTGTGAACTTCTGGGCGGTTCAGCACTAGATGACGGACGGCTCCTTCGCCTTCAATTTTGACAGTCTCAAATTCCATTTCGAGAGTCTCCCAGAGAGTTGTCAGCTTCGCTCAACCTTCGCCTTCTAGTATTCGTGACGAACGAAATTTCGGAGGAAAGCATATGAGCTACGAAGGGTTCGATTTAACCGGCAAGGTCGCTGTAATCACCGGAGGAAATGGGGGCATTGGCCTCGGTTTTGCCCGAGCTCTAGCCGCCGCAGGAGCCGATGTCAGCGTTTGGGGAACAAACCCTGAGAAAAACGCCGCTGCCGAACAAGAACTTCAATCAATTAATCCTTCCGCGTCGTCAGTCCAATGCAATGTTGCGAATGAGGACGAAGTAGAAGAATGCATGGCCTCAGTAGTAGAAAAATACGGCCGGATCGATGGTTGCTTCCCTAACGCCGGTATCGGCACACAAAACCAAAAACCGTTCTTCGAGCACTCCAACGAAGACTGGTTTTCTGTGCTCGATGTCAATCTCAACGGTGTCTTTTACACCCTGCGTGCCGCCAGCCGACAAATGGTTGCTCAAGGCGAAGGTGGCTCTCTCGTACTCACTTCAAGCGGCACCGCCATCCAAGGTTCACCTAAAGGTCAGGCCTACGCTGCGTCTAAAGGCGCGATGCTGGCCATGATGATGGGGCTTTCAGTTGAAATGGCCCGTTACAAAATTACTGCGAACGCAGTTATACCCGGTTGGATAGAAACGGAAATGACATCCGGCTTGTTTGGCTGGGACAAGTTCGTGGACAACGTCATGCCCCGAATTCCCATGCGTCGGTGGGGACAACCAGACGACTTTGGTGCTATCGCCGTTTATTTGATGAGTGATGCCAGCAGGTGGCATACCGGAGACGTAATAAAAATTGACGGTGGATTCAGCATTTTCTAGTGAAAAATCACGGAACGCTTTCCCAGGAATCATTGTTTCAGGGCCCCTGTATCGAGGAATTCGAGTTGCCTGGGGCTGATCTCAGCCTCCACAAATCAGTTTGGGCTACGCCCCAGGGTGATCAGCTATGTCAGGAGTTAGTCGAGGAACTCGAGTGGAGACAAGACAAGATTTCAATGTTCGGGCAAGTACATGATGTCCCAAGGCTGAACGCCTGGTATGGAGATCCAAACTGTTCCTACAGTTGGTCAGGGATTCAGATGAGCCCGACTGAATGGACTCCGACTCTGAGCAGTATTCGGCAACGCGTCATCGACTTGGCCGGCGAAGAATTCAACTCGGTACTGGTAAATCTGTATCGAGATGGTTCCGACAAAGTTGATTGGCACGCAGACGACGAACAAGTACTGGGACTTACTCCGGTGATTGCTTCAGTGAGTTTCGGTGCGTCCCGCAAGTTCCGCATGCGCCGCAAGGATCGCTCACTAATGCCTACGGACATAGTCCTAGATTCTGGGGACGTTTTGATAATGCGCGGCTCGACCCAACAACTTTGGGAGCACGAAGTGCCTCGCTCAAAAAAGGTGAAGGAACCCCGCGTGAACCTGACCTTTAGGAAAGTGCGAGTAGCAGCGTGAAAATCGCTCTATCCCCCTAGCGTTATCAACGGTGACTACGCGAACTTCGATGCCTTGGAGATACTTACGTTTAGCTGTTGGTCTTGTCTTCTTTGGTGTTGGCTTGGGGCTTGTCGTTCTTGGAGATTTTGGTCTGCCACCTTGGGACATTTTGCATCAGGGCCTCGCTGAACAAACCTGGTTGACGTTTGGCACAGCGATGATTGTTATTGGGATAGTGCTACTGATCGTTCTCGTAATACTCAAAGAGCCGTTGGGCGTTGGGACACTCGCAAATGTTTTGGTTATCGGGTTGGTCGTAGACGCGACCATAAGCATCGGAGGCGACCCATCCAATTCAGTAATAAGAGCTTTTTGCACGGCTCTCGGGCCAATTGTCGTTGCAGTCGGCTCAGGGTTTTATATCGGGGCTCGGTTGGGGCCTGGGCCACGCGACGGACTCATGACGGCACTTGATCGGCGTGGTGTCGCTATTTGGAAAGCTCGAACCTTAATCGAAGGTGCTGCGCTGGCTTGCGGCCTGGTGATGGGAGGAACCATTGGGTGGGGAACAGTTTGGTTTGTCGTCGTTATCGGCCCAGCGGTCCAATTCTTCCTGCGCATGCTCGACACAGAACCAACCAACACCGCTACATAGGCTCACCCAGTTGCGGGTGTGGGTATGAAGATCAGGCAGTGGTCAACTGAAAATTGGTTCGAACGTGCTTGATGGCAGCGAGTCGTTCCAATTCTCGGAATTAAAAAGTTCCGCAGCTAAACGTCCAAGTTCGTCGCTGCTCTTGGCAGCTGCTCCGCATCCTCCTATGGCCACGGCGACACCGCTTTCGACCCAACCGACGTAGGGGTGGTCCGTTGGGGTGTTGGTTACTACACAAGGTTTCTGTGCCCAACTAGTGATCTCTACACCGGGCAGCAGGCCGAGTAATGAGTTCTTGAGTGCTTCTACTTCGGTTGGGTCACCGTCACTTTGAAACCACCGAGTAAGAGCTTCTTGTGCGACCGGTTCGGAGTCACGTAAATTTCCCCCAATCTTGAGTGCTATCCGCCCATCTGGATAGCGGACTGGGGGCACCCAGTAGATCTCTTCAAGTCGGTCATCTGGTGGATCAACACATATCAGACTTGGCAGATTGTCATCGATGGACATTTCTGCGGTCACAGTTGTTCGAGGCATGCGTCGGAGATCAAGCGATCGATTGAGAAGTTCCGAACCGAAGGCTCCCGTGGTTATAAGTACCCGTTGGGCTGTCAGTGAACCGCAATCTCCATCAACCTTGTATCCATCAGAGTGCCCAGTCAGCGTTGACGCCGATTCTCTAATGACCGAGCCCTGTGCTTGCTCAACAAGCTTGGTTTGAGCTTCCACTAGGCGTCTCGGATTGATGTACCCCGCCGGGGCACCTTCGTAGAGAACAGGGTGGCCATTCGTCAGAGAAATCCCTGTCTCTGCCACTACCCAGTCAGCGTCAACTGAACGGGCACTGCCTCCGGCTAATTCAGAATTTTCGAGCCATTCGGAGATCCTCGGCGATGAGCTAACCAACCCACATGGTGAATGGAATTCAATACCAGATCGCTCGGCGATATCTGCATATCGAGCTATCGAACGAACAGCCAGCTCCGACCAGACGGGGGTTCGCCCTGCGATCCGTGTAATCCGTCCTTCATCAGGGTGACTACAAAATGGCCCTTGACTTGTTCGTCGGTCAAGTGGTTCGTCAGGACCGATGACAGCAACTTTGTGTCCTGCCTCTGCCAGATGGCGCGCCGCGGCAGAACCAATCAGCCCCCGGCCAATAACTGCTACTTCGTACGAGGCGTGCACCTTTTTTGTTAGCTAAGAACAGCTTGTGCCCGAATTTCCACGACCGCTCCGGGCATGGCAAGTTCTGTGCATCCGATCGCTGTCCATGCCGGGTATGGCTCGCTGATCATCTCATCTTTGACGGCTATGAATTCTCGCAGGTGCTCTCGCATCCCTATGTGGTAGCTCGTTAGTTCGACAATATTGGACAGATCTCCGCCAGCCTCTGTCAAAATCGCTTCGATGTTTTGGAATGCGAGCCGGAATTGTTCAGTGAAGTCTTCTGGACATTTGCCGGAAGCGTCATTACCTACTTGTCCTGACATCAGCAACAAGTTTTCGGTCTTTATGCCCGGGGCGAAGTGAAAATTATCGTACATGGCCTGCTGTGAGGCTGGAATTATGCGTTCAGTCATCGCTGCAGAGTAGCTGCGCTAGGGCTCCTAACTCCACAAGAATGGCCGTATCTTTTCAGCGAGCAGACTTTGAGATCCGCAGTTTCATGTGTTTTGCTACTGCGACTTTGTTTCAGAAACCAGCTGAAAGATGGGTTCATAGGCATGTACCCCTGATGCTTCATTTCTTTGCGCCACCCGCATCATGACGATCTGGTCTGCAACACCCTCATAATCGTTGATGCGCTGGGCGCATTCTGATGGAGTTCCGCTAATCGTCATTGTGTCGATGATCTCTTCGGGCATCAGCTTCATCGCTTCGGAGGTATTTCCTTTGGGCATGAGATCCGCGAGCATGTCAGCTGCTTCGATGAATCCTTGTTGCCGTATTTGGGAGTCGTAGTAGGGGTGAGGAACAGGGTGAAATAAACCACAGACCGCAGCTTTGGCGGCGTCGCGTGCTGCTTCGGAGTCATCGTTCACACTGACAAGAGCTCCCATTGGAAAGCTGAGCTCTGAGCTAGCTCTCCCCACCGATTCCGCAGCGGCGACCGCGTTAGGTCGGACTGTGTCGCGCATGAAGTCTGCCGACGCCATGATGCCCACCCCGATCCCATCACTTACTTCTGCTGCTAGTTGCATCATGTTCGGTCCCGAGGCTGAGAGATAGATCGGTACAGAATCGCGCAGCGGAGGGAAGCTTGCCCTCCACTTGGCGACCTGGTGCACGGGGCCGTCATATGTCACGCGGGTCCCTGCGGGAGCCGCGGCTACTTGACGCACTATTTGAACAAAGTCACGCATCGCAGCTAGCGGTTTGGATGAATCGATACCCATATACCAGTCATTGAAGTGGGGGTTTCCGGTACCTACTCCCATCACGAAACGGCCACCGCTCATTTCGTCTAAGTCTCTTGCCGTGAGTCCCGTCAACCAAGGGGATCTTGCAAAAGCGTTCATGACGTAGGTTCCTACTTCGATTGACTCAGTCGCAGCAATCACCGCTGAAGCTTGGGTGACAGCACTTCTGCCTGCTTCTGCCAGCATCACCGATCCGGCACCTACTGCTTCCATTTCTCGGGCGACGGTTACGACAGTTTCAAAACTCTGTTCAAATCCAAGTAGGGGCCCTAGACGCATCTTTAGTCCGATCGGAGGTTGGAGTCATGACCGTAGCGGCCATCTTCTAGCCAAGGTCGGGTTGCAGAGCCTAACGTCATACCGACAAAGGAATGAGATGACTGCTCTCAAAGAATTACGCGTCCTTGACATGACCCAATACGAGGCCGGGCCTTCTTGCACTCAAGCGCTTGCTTGGTTTGGCGCCGATGTAGTCAAGGTAGAACCGCCCGGACGAGGTGATCCGGGCCGCGGCGGAGACATCGTTCCTCAAAACTATTTCTTGCAATGGAACAGCAACAAACGATCCGTCGCAATAGACCTCACTCAGGAGCAAGGGAGGCAACTTCTGCTCGAAATGGTTCCTCACTACGATGTCTTCGTCGAAAATTACGGCCCTGGAGTCGTTGATCGCCTCAACCTCGGGTATGACGTGGTCCGAGAGGTGAACCCATCAATTATTTATGCGTCCGTTAAAGGTTTCGGCTCCACGGGTCCATACGCGGATCGCAAATGCTTCGACGGGGTCGCTCAAGCAATGGCTGGAGCCATATCGATAACTGGAAGACCTGACGATGAGCCTCTCCTGCCAGGACCCACGACCGGGGATTCGGGGACTGGCGTTCAACTCGGGATGGCAATTCTCGCTGCCTACATTCAGAGGCTTCAAACCGGTGACGGCCAACATGTAGAGATCGCAATGCAGGAGGCGATGACGTACTACATGCGCACGCGAATGGCTATGGCTCCTGGCTGGAATGACGAGCCCGTATCTCGAATAGGCAACGGTTCTCGAGCGGTAAACAACTTGTACCCATGCAAGGGTGGTGGGGCCAACGATTACGTGATGATCATGGCGATTACGCCAAAGATGTGGGTCAATCTCTGTTCCGCAATGGGGAAACCAGAACTCGCAAATGATCCCCGATTCGTCCGAAGCCGAGACCGACTCAAAAATGATGACGCGCTCCGAAGTGAAATATCGACTTGGACGCAATCGCTAACGAAACAAGAAGTCACGAAGATACTCGCAGCCCAAGATGTTCCCGGTGGACCCGTTCTCGACACCAACGAACTTTTGGACGATCCCCATTTAAAAGAACGCGGGTTCATAACCACCATCGAGCATCCTGATCGCGGTGAGGTACCAATAATGGGGTGGGCGCCACGACTATCGGCTAGTTCCGTAGATCTAGTAAGGGCTCCAGACTTAGGAGAACACACCGCAGAAATTCTGAGACAAGATCTGCAGCTATCTGCAGAGGCGATCCATGACCTGGTTGACAAGTCAATTATTGGAGGACCCTGATGGCAAGACCTACCGGTCCCGGTGTTCATTTAGTTGTTGGAGGGTTTCCACCAGGCTCCACCGCCGCGCATGACATGCACTATGCCCGAATGGAGCTGCTCCGTTTTCTCGACGAGGTGGATCATGTGCAACCCACTATTTCATCAAACTTTGCTGACCTAGAGACCTGGCTTCCGACTAGTCAACTACTCATCACTTACACATCTGGTCCATTTCCTTCCGGCACCGAGCTCACCCATTTGAATGCATGGTTGGAAGGGGGCGGTCGCTGGTTAGCCCTTCACGGCACCAGCGGAGGAAAAGCCGAATCAATCGACGGTGACCGACGAAGGCGTCGCATGGTCAAAATGCCTCATCACGAGACACTCGGCGCTTTCTTCCTTAATCACCCTCCTATTCGAAAGTTCGAAGTCAACGTCCATGGCGACCATCCCATAGTGCGCGATATGCCACAGTCGTTCGAGACCATGGACGAGTTGTACTTCATCGAAGTTCTCGACCCAAACGCACAGATCTTGCTGAGCACTGAACTCCTCAGCAATCCTGACCCAACGTTCGGTTTCGAGGTCGATTCAGATACCTCATTATTGGAAGGTGGCCGCAGACGAGCCCTGGGTCTTGTATGTGAAAGGGGAAGCGGCGCTGTTGCCTACATCGCCCTCGGTCACACACATTCCCCCGCGACTAACGGACAACCATACGTTGATAGTTCAGTGTCTTCGGACCAGACCACCCCGCTGACCTTTCGGGGTTCTTGGGAAACTAAAGGGTTTAGCAGCCTGCTCCGGAACGGAATCCAGTGGGGAGTGTCAACTCAAGCATGAACACAGCGTCGCGTGCGATGCTGTGTTGGACGGAGGTCCCGACCTATAGGGTCCATCAAGTTAACGTCACCACTCTCTGACCGAGCCGGAAGGCTGGTTACTTGCACAAATAAGGAGACTCAGGATGCTCGGACACGACGCAGTCGCTCAAGCCCTTGTTGATCATGGAGTCGATACTGTCTTCGGCGTTCTCGGCGACGGCAATCTATTCATCGGCGAAAACCTGCAACGACAACATCGAGTCAACCTAGTTGGCGCTACCCACGAAGCTAACGCTGTTTGTATGGCTGAAGGCTGGGCCAAAGCTACGGGTCGGCTAGGGGTAGCAACCGTCACCCATGGGCCCGGCCTGACCAACACGATTACTGCCCTAGTTGAGGGGGTAAAGAACGAAACGCCCATGCTGTTAGTAGCTGGGGACACTCCAATCGAAAATGAACAACACCTTCAAAATCTTGACCAACACGCATTAGTCGTAGCAACGGGCGCAGGGTTTCAACCAGTTAGAAATGTCGAGACAATCGCTGAAGACGTATCAACCGCTGTGCGGCGAGCCCACGCCGAACGGCGACCAATTGTGGTGAACGTTCCGTTGAACATTGAGTGGGACGAAGTTGACTATGAACCACGCCCAGCCCTCAACTCCCCACCAGTCCGTTTAGCTCCTGACCCCGACCAACTCGAATCAGCCCTCGGCATCATCGCCTCATCTACGCGCCCCGTCATATTGGCCGGCCGTGGCGCTGTGTTGTCTGGAGCACGAGAAGTTCTCATCGAGCTCGGCGATGCGCTCGGTGCTCCATTGGCAACTTCGCTATTAGGTACCGGTTTCTTTAGCGATCAGCCGTTCAACCTTGGTATCCACGGAACCCTCAGCCACGAAATCGCAGGCGAAGCACTCGCAATGGCTGACTGTCTGATCGTCTTCGGAGCTTCACTCAACTTTTTCACAACCGATTATCAGAGCTTGCTGGCAGGCAAGCGAGTTGTGCATGTGAATCTTGATCCAAGTCACATCGATCGGCACGCGACTGTTGATGCGGGGGTAGTTGGCGACGCAACGGTCGTTGCTGAAGCAATGATCGCACTCTTAAGAGAAGCTGAGCATCAGCCGTCCTCTTTTCGGACGGCGGACCTCGAAAAGAAGCTTCAGGAATTCGACCTCTCTAATTCATACGAAGACAAGAGTTACGACGGAGCAGTCGATCCGCGGACATTGACCAGACAACTTGATGCTGGCCTGCCTCAAGATCGACAGGTCGTCGTCGACGCGGGAAGGTTCATGCTTGATGCTCTAACAATGTCCGTACCGAATCCACGAGATCTGGTCACCAGCCACGGATTCGGAGCCATTGGGTTGGGTATGTCCACTGCGATCGGAGCAGCAGTAGCGCACCCAACTCGCCCGACAGTGCTCTGCATCGGCGACGGCGGCTACATGATGGGTGGCCTCACCGAACTTTCTACCGCAGTGCACCTCGGCCTTGACCTCATAGTGATCGTCTACAACGACGGGAGTTATGGGGCCGAACATATTCAGCTCGTAACCAAAGGCATGGATCCGGCAGCATCACTTCATGAATGGCCAGACTTCTGTGCTGTAGCTGAGAGCATGGGTTGTGATACGGCAAAAATTACGTGCCTCGACGATATAGATGCTGCGCTTGAGGTCGTGAAGAACCGCCAACCGGGCAGGCCTGTACTGATCGAAGCTTCCACCGATCCCGATGTGGTCTCCGCCATCTACGGGCACCACAGATGAGTGATACGACCATTGACTTATTGGATACTTACGTTGGGATGCCTGACACCATGCAGGGCGGCTATGTCGCTGGCCTAGCTGCCGGCGACTCCGATGGCCCCATCAGGGTGCATATCCGCAAAGCTATGCATCCTGGAGAGTCACTCGTTCGTAGTGTTGAAAACGACGACGCTTTGATACACCGAGACGGCGAACTGGTGATGTCGGCTTCTCTAGGCCCACTCCACGTTGCTGCGCGTTCACCGATAGCGCAAGACGCCATCAACGCAGCTATGGAACGTCCAATGGCGTGGGATCCGCCCTACCCGAATTGCATTGGCTGTGGGCATGAAGTTGATGGTCTGGGGGTCCGAATTCGACCACTGGGCGACGGCAGTCACGTTGCTGCCGTCTGGTCACCTGCTCCTCAATGGGCCGACCAGAACGGAATCATTCCACGAGAATTCGTTTGGACCGCATTCGACTGCGTCACTGCGTATGTACTGTTCGTGGACCCGCCTGAAAAGTCTGGCGGTGGTGCCGTAACTGGCAACATTGCGGCGGAGTTCTTTGACGACGTACGCGTTGGTGAAACATACACATTTCAGTCTTGGCGAGAACGCGACGACGACCGAAGCATTATCTGTGGTGGCGCACTGTATGGACCCGCTGGATTGGTTGCTGTAGCTGACCAAGAGATGGTTCGGACCAAAGACTGGGGATTTCAAGTACCGTCCGAACCTCTGGCCACATAAGTCATTGGTAGACCCTGAAAGGATTGAGTGATGGTTGCATCAGTCGAACAACATTACGGAAACGATGGAATTGTTGAACGGATCGTTGGAGCATTGACGCAATCGGGTTTCGACATGGAGAACCTGGACCCCGATGTTTTAGCTGGAGCCGACGAGTTTCATATAGGCGGACGCGAGGGCACCATGCATGTTGCATCTGCCATCAACCTTGGTGACGGAGACGACCTACTTGATGTGGGTTGCGGGATCGGGGGGGCTGCTCGGTTCCTAGCCCATACCACTGGCGCATCTGTCACTGGAGTCGACTTAACACCCGAATTTATTGAGGCGGCTATCAAGCTGTCAGATTTGGTCGGCATGGGTGGTCATGTCGACTTCAAAGTGGGCTCAGCGACAGATCTGCCCTTCATGGACAACATGTTTGATGCTGTAACCATGCTTCATGTCGGGATGAACATCGAAGACAAGAACCAGTTGATGCGCGAATTAGCGAGGGTTTGTCGCTCTCAAGGAACAGTCGTGGTCTATGACGTGACTACCACTGGAACAGGCGATCTTCCGTACCCAATGCCTTGGTCCTCTACCCCCGAGTTCAGCTTTCCTGAACCTGTTGAAACCTACGAGGAGGCAGCAGCAGCAGCAGGTCTAGAACATCTCGGAAGTTCAGACCACTATGACCTGGCTTTGGAGTTCTTTAACGAACCTCCTGCTACCCCACCCCCAGTGTCACTGGGCCACCTGATGGGTCCCCGCATGTTGGAGATGAAAGACAACGCTGCTGAGGCTGTAAACCAGAAACTAATTAGCCCAGTTCTTATGACTTTCAGGGTCCCTTGAGTTCAAAGTATCTTCTCAGTAGTAACGCCTCTGACATCCATTTCGAAGGTTAGGCCTTCGATGGGAGGGCGGGCGATGTACCAGTGCAAGCCAGCATTAACAGCTGGTCCGATGCGTTCCACCAACGTGTCCCCAGCCTGACTGAACCAGTCTTGGTCGCAGTACACGTCGATCACTGAACAGTCGGACCACTGGACTCCGATTGAGAACATCCGATCTTCCATCTCTTGGCAGACTTGTTCAACTCGTAGTCTCCAAGCATCTTTGCCATCACGGTCTCTTGCCACGATGCTGCTGGGTTGAAGGTCGCTTTGATCCATCAGATCCCCAGCTCCGGCAACTACAAACGACGAAGTTTGGTTCTCTGATGCCTCTCTCACGTAACTGAAGGCGTGAAGCGTGGTTTCTTCTGGTGGATGATCAACGGGAGCAACATTGGTTCTGGCAATGGGGTTGTCATCTCCATTGAGGAGGCCCCAATTGTTAAGAAGTGACCTGTACTCGTCGTTGAACTCTATAAAGCCTTCAAAAGAGTGTGGGCGTGGGCATCGAAGCTCGATAGCGCAGAGCGCTGTTCGGTCGACACCATCACTTTCTGTAATTGCCTGAACACGATCGAAACCCTCGCGCCAAGGGACTGCTTCTGCCAGGGTGACGTGAACTATCTCACTCCCCTGAGACGCCACTACTCCGCCTGAGTATGGGTCAATCCCTGGTACGTATGAGAATGGAGCTACCGGGCTAGGTCGCAGATTCATATCTACCTCTCATGGACTTGGATCATTCTTTCACTGTCGCTAACAGTTGATCCTGGATTGTTGGATTGAGATATCGAGTGCAATCAGGCGTCGGTCGCGACTACGGTCCTGCCCATGGGAGACATGGTTTCATTTGCAAGTAACGGACATGACGCCAGAGGACATCTGGCCTTACCTGCTAGCGGCTCTGGGCCGGCAGTCATGGTGATTCAAGAATGGTGGGGCCTGAACCCACAAATGAAGGGAGTCGCTGACTATCTCGCTGACCAAGGGTTTGTCGCATTAGCTCCAGACCTCTATCACGGCGAATTAGCTGGTCACGACGAGATGGATAAAGCCGGACAACTAATGACCGAGTTGCCTCCTGATCGCGCAGCTCGCGACATGAGCGGCGCTGTGGATTTTTTACTTAACCACGACGCATCATCTGGATCAGGCGTCGGAGTCGTCGGGTTCTGTATGGGTGGTTTGCTCAGTTTCATGATCGCAGCTAATCGCGGTGACGCGGTGAAGGCCGCTGTTCCGTTCTACGGTTTCCCCCAAGGGGACCAAGAACCAAGTTGGGAAGGTCTCACTGCAGCGGTTCAAGCACATATGGCATCGCCTGATGATTTTTTCCCACCTGAAGCCGCAGAAAATTTGGGGGAACGACTTAGGGAAATGGGTAAGGACGTTCAAATCACGATTCATGACGCAGGTCACGGATTCATGAACGAAGAAAACCCGATGGGTGCTTTCGATGAAGGTCTGGCAGCTGAGCTTTGGCCGCAGGTTGTCGATTTTCTGCATTCCAAACTCGCCTAGTCCCCTATCTGATGGGGTCGGTCCCCGTGACAGTTCCTCGTCGCGTAATACTTCGATAAACAGAAATTTCATATAACTAATATTCGTTTCAGAGATGAACCACCCATTTCAATCCGATCGATCAACGACTTTCGACTTTTCTGTCGGGCATTCAACTTTGAAAGCGAAGTGGGCTCGCAGAGCCAAAACTATTCCGGCTTTATTTGTTGCGTTCTTCCTCACCTGGATTCTTTTACCGGTCTTAGTAAGCCTTGTTTGCATACATGATCTTTTAAGAGACAGGACCTTTGCGAGAACTCGACTCACGTTGTTCGGGGCGTGGTGGCTCGCGATGGAGCTATTCGGAGTCTCGGCTGCATTTGCCTTATGGCTGGTTTTCGCGCCTCCTCGCCGATTGGGTAGCACAACTTCGCTGCGATTCCATAGCCGTCTTCAACAACTCTGGGCCAGAAGTCTGGCGTTTGGTGCCAAGTACGCAATCGGTTTTCGGTGGAGCGTTGAAGGGATTGAGTGCTTGCGGCCATCGGGTCCTCTAATTGTGTTGGCACGTCACGGCAGTCAGGGTGATGCGCTTCTTACTGCAGCTCTCCTAACTAAGGCGGGACGCCGGCTTCGGTTCGTTCTAAAAAGGCAACTTTTGACAGACCCTTGCCTTGACGTGGTTGGACACCGAATACCGAACTATTTCGTTGATAGGGACTCATCTGACAACCATCAAGAGTTGTCAAACATCAACGTGCTTGCGGCCGATCTAGATGATGATGAAGCCCTGGTGATATTCCCCGAAGGGACACGGTTCTCTCCTACAAAACTTGTCAACGCGGTAGCTGCGGTGGCCGAAACCGCTCCAGCGAGAACAGCCGCAATTATGAATCTTCGTTCAGTTTTGCCTCTCCGAACGGCAGGTACCTTGGCGGCACTTGAGGCAACTGAGGCAGACATAGTCATTTGTAACCATGTTGGAATTGATGACATTTCTTCGTTAAATCAACTTCGTGAAGCTGTGCCTCTTAGGCGCCCTCTGAAGTTCAAGCTATGGCGAACCCGTCGTTCAGATGTTCCCCCAAGACAGCGCGAAGACGAATTGATCAAATGGTTGGATCACCAATGGTCTGAGGTTGACGAATGGGTTACAAGAAATCAGTAACCGAGTTCACCAGAGTCGGGGTAGTAGCAGCGGCGTCGTCTTTTTGTATTGGTTGTAGGCAGGTTCGTGTCCCCATCGATGGTTAGCTCTGGCTTCCAACATTGGTGCTCCTGAAATTTTCATCAAGAGAAGCCACACAAAAACAGGTGACAACAGTGTTATGTGTTGCCATCCACGCAGCGATGGCACCGCAGCTACGGCGATCCCGCTCCACAAAAGAATTTCGCCGAAATAGTTTGGGTGTCTCGATCTGGACCACAGGCCGCTCGATATGAACGAACTGTTGCCGGCAAGCCGGAATTCCTTCTTTTGTTGATCGGCTAGTACTTCGATGATCAGCCCTGTCGCCCATATGAGGAGGCCAGAGATTTCGACTAAACCAAGAGGTTGGGCATTCTGGTCGCCGATGACTGTCACGGCAGCAGACGCGGTGACAACCACCCAGGTGCCTTGCAAGGTCCATGTCATGAGGAACCAGAAAAAATCTTTCTTCATGGCTTTAAAACGGTTGTCGGTTCCAACTGTTCGGACCCGAGATGAGAGAAAGGTCCCTAACCGGGCAGCCCACACAATCACAGCGCATGCGAGAGCGACATCGAGCGCTCCGATGGAACGCTTTGATATCACCACTGATATGAGCGCGACCGAAACAAAGGTCGCCGATCCCATTAGGTCAAAGAACCGTTCAGATTGTCGTCGCCAGGCAAACGCGAAGGCGATCCATTGCAAGACAAACGCGATTCCGGCAGCTACTAGCAAGGTGGGTAATTGCCCGTCGCTCCAAGTGCTGCCAACGCCACCAAAGACAAACACGGCCGCCAAGCCGAGTCCTAATACGATTCCTAGAAGTGACGTCTTCCTACTCACAGGATCGATCTGATTTCTCGTCGCTGTTCGGGGTCCGACCGGGACATGAATAGTTAGGAAGCACTGAGTTGTTCCAACTGTTCCAACATTGCTGGAAAGCCGTCGATTGACAAAACGTTGTCAGGCAAGCCAGACCAAACGCCGCCTACCATGATCGGCAACTTGGGTAGTGCTTCATTTATCCCGTTGACTGTTTCGAAGACCGCTGCCTGTGGCGTAGAACTGACGGTACTCAGCACAAGTGCTGCAAGTTCATCGGTTGAGATTGCTGCTTGAACAATCGTGTCTACTGGTGTGTCAGCTCCCAGATTTGTAGGACTGAAGCCGCGGCTACGAATGAGTTCTGCGCAAATGGCCGCTGGCAAGCCGTGAGTCTCCAATGGTGGGCAAGCGATGAGGACACTCCCCCGTTTGCGACCGCGACGCTGAGGAAGACTTTGGAGGCGTCCGAGTATCGACAAAACGATGCTTGAGGCTCGATGTTCTTCGTATACCTGAAGCTGGCCACGAGCCCATTCATCTCCAACCGAACGAAGCGCTGGCACAACGACCTCACAAATTACGTCCTCAACACCGACGCCGACATCTAACGCTCCGTGAATTACTGACCAGGAACCTGATTGATCTCCCGCGACAAGTGCTTGAAGGAACAGGTCTGATTTCTTTCCGAGTGCCCTGTGTCCTCTGCCCGCCGGGGCGGGTTCGACTGAAGAGAGCTTGTCTAGATCTATTTTTGATATTTGCCAACTGCCATCATTTTTCTGTGCCGCAAGTTTGCCTGAACGAACATATTTATAGACAGTCATGTAGTGAAGGCCGAGGTGTTCAGCGGCTTCACTGAGGCTGAGCATTTTGGTGCTGTTACTCATTCTTGGCTTCCCTGTGGAGTTGCTAAGCGGGGACTAGGCTCGCCGCTCATCAATCTGTCTTTCATCTCTTCTCTGCGGTTCGATAAATCTCGCCAGGTCAATACTTCGACGTCGTCTCTTATTCCAGCGGCCCTACGAAAAGAGGATTCGGAAACTTCTAGGTCTTGCACAGCGAGCCCTAGTTCTGCGGAGACTCGGAAACCGTGTTTGGTAAGAAACCCGGCACTAATAGCGGAAAATTCGCCGAGGAGGTCCATTTCTGGATCCATCTTTTGAATGAAAGAAGCTAGGTACGCGAAGTTCTTTACGAAGAGCATGAGTTCTTTGGGGATCCGCGCTCCACTAGCAAGTAGCTCTTTCAAGAGTGTTTGAAATTCGGAGACGAACTGCTCCTCTGTCAACTGCAGAGGGTCGAAGTCGACGCGATCGAGTTGCAGTTTTTGAATCAGGTCCTCTATATCCGCATCGGGAGGAAAGGCGCCCAGGTCCCGCACCGCTAGGACCTGTGTACGAACGTCACCTGACATCAGTCCAGTTACATACCGGAGAAATGAGATTCGGCGCTCATGATCGAGGCGTCCAACCATCCCGTAGTCAACAAGCCCAATTACTCCTTGTTCGCCAATGAAGAGATTTCCTGCATGGAAATCTCCGTGGAAGATGCCATGCAGGGCAGCGCCTTCCAAGAGCCCATCCACCATGTTTCTGAAAAGGTTACGGGCAACTTCCTCATTGAGTTCCTCAGAATCAAGACGGGTTAGAGGGGTACCCGGAACACGCGACATGACAATGACTCGTGTAGTTGTCATATCCAAGTTTGGATCTGGAGCAAGCCAACGCCCTCGTTCACCTGCTCCTAATGCCCTGCGGATCTCGAACAGATTGGCAACCTCGAGTCGGAAGTCCAATTCCTCGGAAATAGTCTCAGCGAACAGTTGCACTAATGCCGGTGGGTTCGCCAATGCAGACACCGGTATCCGTCCGACCAGTCGGGGAGCTATCCATGCCAACACCCGTAAATCACGGACGACTTTCTTATGAATCGCCGGTCTTTGAACTTTGACAACGACCTCAGATCCGTCTTTTAGCACTGCACGGTGCACCTGAGCTATCGATGCAGCGGCAAAGGGTTGCTTTTCAAATAATTCGAAAGAGTCAGGCAGAGAACCAAGGTCTTTACTCAAGATTCGTTTGATCCTCAGCCATTTCGAAGGCTTGGCTTGGTCCCGGCAACGTGAACATTCGTCAACAAGGGCTTGTGGGAAAACGCCTTCCGCTGCAGATATGAGTTGCGCGAGCTTCACATAGGTGGGCCCTAGCCGTTCGGCCGCGATCCGGAGTCGACGATAAAGCGATTTCGTTTTTTCTTCTCCAGACAGGCGACGGTCTAGGAGCTTCCAACTTAGAAACGCCCACCCGAATCGAAGTGTGGTGTGGGTAAGACGAATGGCCGGGGGGAAGGACGGGGCATTTACCAAACGTGGTACTCCTGCGACAATCACTCTGCGAACGGCGTGAGCATCTCTAATCCACTGGTTTTCCGAGTCAGGGGCCGGTAAACCTGCTTCCAGCGTTGTCGTTTCTCTTTCAACACCAGCCAGGGTTTCGATTTCATTGCCGTCGGTCGACTCAGCGAGAATCCGGAATTGAAGTTCATCCGGTCCCCAAATACCCATGGAGAGGGGCTTCCAAGAAACCGGGGCTGCTAATTGGTAGGCCGGAATTACATCCAAGAATGAGTTCAGTGCTTCTTGCAGTTCGGCTCGAGCCAACGCGGCACCTAAACAATGGTGGGCTCCGAGGCCGAAAGCTAAGTGCGGTGCTCGGTCACTTCGGTCAAGGTCGAATCGGAAACCGTCCTCTGGCTGGCCAAGTCCCGCAGCATGAAGCCCTAGCAGCACCGTGGTTCCCGATGGGAAAAACAAGCCGTCAACTATTAAGTCCTCGCTAGCGACTCGTGCAGTAGTACGAACTGCCCCTATATATCTCAACGATTCTTCGATAGCTGCTGGGACCAGAGATCTGTCATTTCTAAGACGTTGGTATTGCTCCGGCTCAGTGGCTAGTACCGCGAGCAACGACCCCAGCTGATTTCTCGTGGTGTCGGTCCCTGCGAGGAGTATCGCTTCGATCATTGCGACCAGCTCGTCGGGGCTTAAGCGGTCCTCTTCATAGCTTGCTTGTACTAGATCGCTGACTAGGTCAGCATGCGGGCAGCCCTTCCGTTCAGCTACCAAACCGGTGGCGTATTGGTCGAGTTCGCGTTGCGCAGAAGTTATTTGCTCGAGACGCCCTATTACTGCCTCAGTATCGGCATCTAACCCGGAAAAAATTATGTCGGCCCACCGGCCAAATCGTTCATGGTCATCATCATCTATACCTAAAAGCCGACAGATCACAGGTATCGGATATGGTCTGCAGAATTCGGCGACGAGATCTCCCTCTCCTCGCTGCACTATTGGTTTGAGTAACTGATCGGCATGTTCGCGCATGAAGGGTCGCAGCGATTCGCTGCTAGCAGGCGTGAACGATGAACTGACCAGACGCCGTAACCGCCGGTGGTCCTCACCTTCAACCGACAACAAATTGGGTCGCATTTCTACTGGGTCGCCGGCGCCTGGCAGCATGTCACGGGCTCTATTAACGAGTGTCTCGAAGTCAATTTCATTTTGACCTTCGGCTTGAAGAGCGCCGACACCTGACAGCACAGTTATCCACGCCGGGTCGCGGAGAATTTCGCGAGTTTGTTCGTATCCAACAACTAATGGTCCAGCTGGTGTTCTGACTACCCAGTGGTTCGAAGCTTGGAGTTGTTGTGTTGCGGCGACGAGTTCAGAGAAATCTGATATCGCAAAATCGACAAACGGCAGAGATCCCGGGGCTGTGACGTCAATAAGAGCTGCAGTTTCTTTTGTGCTGCTCACCTAATAGCCCTTCAATCGACAACGAGAGTTTAGCGCTAAATAGATTGAAACGGCCGGCGAGAAATTGGGTGTTTACTCCGCTATAGCAGCGTGTGCGGCGACTCGCCCCGACACCAAAGCTCCCTGTATGGAGGGCGTGGCTTGGTGATCGCCAGCTATCAGGAAATTCCCTAGTTGTTGTTGTCTGACTAGGGGGGTTCCTGGCACAAATGTTGGCTGAGCTTCAGCCACTACCCCAGCCTTGAGCAACTGCCATGATTCGGTTTGGCTACCAAAGACGCTTTGCAACTGTTGTCGAACTTGGGTCAAGGGCGGCTCTGCATCTGTTGTGGGGCCTGCAACAACTATCAGCGCTTTACCGTGCGGCGCGTACTCTGGGGCAACGTTGCTCATAATCGCCAGGTTTCTACAAGGTCCTTGACCTGCCGCCATGAGGTGGATTGCGCGGCTGTCGTTCGGAGCCTCGTCGGCACCAAAATATGCGTGCCATTGCGATCTTGTTGAGCGGGGCTCTTCTCTCAATAGACGTGCTGCTGTCCTTTGTTCCGTAGCGATCACAACCCTCCGAGCGGACAGCTCTTCTCCACCGGTGAGCAACAATTTTGATCCATGGATAGCTTCAACTTCGGTTCGGAGTCGGATCACGTTCGCAGGTAAGTTCGAAGCCATCTGACGCGGAATCGCTTGCATACCTTCAGCAGGCACTGCTGCTGGGCCGCGGGCAAGGCAACGCAGGATGAGTGACGCCAGTCTCGCTGAACCTTCAAGAGAAGAAGTCAGTTGAATTCCCGAAAGCAACGGCTCCCAAAACGTCATCATCGAGTGGCTAGAAAATCCCAATCTTTCCAATAATTCACCTGTTGGGCAGTCGTCGGCTGGTGTCATCAGGAGATGTTTCGATCGTCCAAGCCGAACACCGAATTTCAACAGCCGAAACCTGTCTCCTGGCGTAAACGCCCCTGTGCGTAGAGCGTTTAGGGCTCCACGAAAAGAACTACGAGGATGCGCCAGCTCAACGAACCGGCCGGCGTCCCATACGTTCGCACCACGGATAAACGGGCGAAGATTCAGTGAGGCCAAGTCTAAATGGCGACCTAGCTCAGGGTAAGTCGTCAACAAAACTTGAAAACCCCGGTCGAGAACAAATCCAGATTCAATATCGGTTCGAACTCTTCCCCCCACAGAGTCGTCACGCTCAAGAAGAGCGACTTCTCGACCGGCGCGATGCAGCGTCACAGCAGCAGCAAGACCCGCAAGCCCTGCTCCAACGACTATGTACTCCGGGTCACTTTGACTTGGACCTGCCTCGCTTGATGTGTACGACAAATTCATGTCTCCATGCGATCCGGGTGGGTACACATATCGTCCCGTAGACCAGTCATTCGACCGCTAATCCAATCTGAAGAAACCTAGGACGTCAACCTATGCGGCGCCGGCTAATGGTTCTATGTTGTTCTCATTCAGTTCGGGTCAGTCGAAACGCGACTGAGAAAACAAGGAGGAGACAACTGGTAGTCCAGAGTCTGAACTCTCTGTTGCTTACTTACAGGACATCGCTGTTATGCAGGACTTAGAGCAAGCGAACGCTTCCTTCTACACACTTTTCGAAAGTGCCGACATCGAGGGAATGACCAAACTCTGGGTTAACTCAGACGAGGCTTGGTGCACACACCCTGGGTGGCCAACAATCTTTGGGTGGGAGCAAATTCGTGTGTCATTTGAGCAAATTTTTTCAGGTCCAGAACCGCCACAATTTCTAACTTCGAACGTCAGATGTCATGGCGACAGCCAAACTGCCTGGGTTTTCGTCGAAGAGAACCTTCTGGGGTCTTCCTTGTCCGCGGTTGCGGCTGTAAATGTGTTCAAGAAGAACCAAGGGCTCTGGAAGATGGTCGGCCACCAGGCAGCTCCACTCATACCTGACCTGGACTTACGCGTGGGTTGACTTATTCAAGTATCTATAGTCTGAAATCGTCCGCCGCAACCCTCGCATTCGTTGTGGCTAGCGGACCTGACCAACTCAGTGGCGCCACAGTATGGACAATATTGGGCGCTTCGTGTCAACGGGGAAGCAGCACCCCTTGTGGCTCGACGAGAACCGATGAAATCAATCACTGCGAGCAAGGAACACGCTGACTGACCCACGGCAAGTAACGCCAGGGCCCTTCCTGGCATGGCACTGATTTCGAACCAGATGAGGACCAACACATAGCAGCTGTGGCCTAAGGCCCCTATCCAACAAATCAGACGTAAACGAGCCCGCTCAGCTATCACTGAGATCACTGCGCAATAAGTGATCGCCACTGCAACTACTGCTACCGACCCAACAGGTCGCCCAAAGGCGTCTGGTGGTTCGAACCCCCAAATGAGAACTATTACGAACACCCCTATGGCGGCCGAACATGCCGATCCGATCGACCACGCATATTTTATTTCAGTCCTGAATTTCCCCTGCTCGATGGCAACCAAACTGGCTGCAGTGATGACCAGCAAAAAACTGGTCCCATGCACCCGGCCGACGAAATCAGAATTTCCACCAATCACAATTCCAACTGCTGCCAAGACGGCATTCACCACGACAATCCATTTAAGAACGCGTTTAAGTTTCGATTTATCAGGCTTCAAGATCTGAGCGATGGGACTCACAGGTCGATCTCCTGTTGTGTGATCTCTTAGATGCACGGTAACGGGTCGCGGCATCTTGCTGGAACCAGCCCCGCTGACTCGCACTTTTTTTAGGAAACACGGCGTTTAAGGTTGCACACTATTTCTATTTAGTACTAAATTGATCTCTAGAGGTCCCCCAACCTCTTCTAAGCCTTCGGGCCAGCCTCTAAGAATCCAATTCTGTAGCTGTCCCGGGGGCTTTCCCCCCTTTCAGAACGCCTAAGTTGATGGCAATCTGATCCATCACTTCAAACGAGAGCCTTGGTAGCGCGTCGTGTCACTCATATCTGCACCGATGACACCCAAAAACACGTGTAGACCTTCACAGCTCCTCCAAGCCGCGTCAGGAGTAATTGTTCTCATCGTTTTGAGCAGCTGTGCCGCAGATCCACCCCAAGCGGCACCACAAAACGACCTCATCCCGAAGCCAACGACTTCAGTTACCTCAACTTCTATCGTCAACGACGAACCCAATTGTGGGGACAACACGCGGGACAATCTTCAAAAAAGAATCTCCTCCCAAATCAATGCTCTGAGCCGCGGTGCTTTTGAAGAGGCGCGGGAGTTCGCTTCTCCGTCATTTCGACAAAATGTCGACCCTTCCGCCTTTCAAGCAATGATTCAGTCCGGCTTTCCGTTTTTGTTGAACGGCGACCCTGGCGCTTTCGGTCGTTGTCGAATAATTGATGGAACGGCAACCATCGAGGTTCGATTCGGTGAAGGCACTGCGGTGACTCTGGTTTATTTTTTGATTTGGTGGGAGGACCAGTGGTGGATTGACGCCGCTTCGCCAGCTGTTGACTCTCTCACGGACAAAGTCGAAGCATCATGACCTTGCAAGAACGACTGACGGCAAGCGTTGTTCGATTGTTCTCAGAAGGAGAACAACCTTTATCGCAGACCCATCTCTATCCAGGTGACCCTGGCCTCTTCGGCCCTGGCAGTGTGAGTTGGAAAGTGATGGGGGATGTTTCAAGTTTCGTTGGAGGGGTAAGAGCATTATTGCTTCAAGCGCTGCATCCAGAAGTAGCTGCAGGGGTTGCCGACCATTCCGAATATGAAACAGATCCACTCGGCCGTCTCAACCGCACGTCGCTATTTGTAACCACCGTCAATTACGGGTCCATGCCAGAAGTCCATGCCGCAGTTCAAGTGGTCCGCGAAGCACACGCGCCTGTATCGGGAACCTCTGAACGAGGCATTCGTTATGCCGCGAACCAACCGCGACTAGGTGCATGGGTGCACAACACCTTGACTGATTCTTTTTTGGAGGCGTACCAAACTTTTTGCCAAGTTCTCGATCCCGCTGAAGCTGACCAATTTGTTCAAGAGCAGTCCAAGATCGGCGAGCTCTTGGGTGTCGCCGAGCTACCGTTAACCGCTGCTGATCTCCGAACATGGATAACCGAACACCCCGATTTGGGTGAGTCGGAAGCTCTTCGTCAAGCGTGGAGCTTCCTTCGCAACCCACCTCTTCAACCCGGACAACTGCTGGGATACCGAGTGGTGAGGGCCGCTGCTGTCGCGACATTGCCACACAGCCTGGCGCAACTCGGGGGCACATCATCGAGAAAAGTTGCAGTTTTCGGCGGACGGCGTCTCATTTCGTCGTTGCGGTGGGCGATGAAACACAGTCCAGCGTGGAAGGCAGCCCTCGATCGTTGCGGTAGCAGTTATGACGCAACCAAATTTCGATCATTCACAGATCCTTCTTGAACCAGGGACATCAACAAATAGTCGAATTTCTGGTCTTCAGATGGTTGCGCCTATCAAGTTTCGGAGACCCCTGGAAAGGTCACGTCCAACTCACCGACTATCCAGTCGCTGACTGCGCAGACTTGGTCGAAGAAAGGTAGATGGGTGCTCATCATTTCGGTGAAACGAAGGCCGCGGACTAACAGTTCAGCGTCGAGGCGTGACATAGGAATTCCTCGCTCAGTAGCGGTCATCGTTTCCCACTCCTCACCGTTCCAAGCCAGGGACAACCGTTGATCAAGGGCATTGAGACGACCATCGGAATCGTCTATTTCGTGGTCTGACAGGATTCCTAGAATTTGGCGAAGAGCTGCGGCACCTTCGATAGGTAACGTCATTGTCTCCCCCGGAAACTCATCTGACATGTGGCTCTTTTCTGAAGGTGACCTACGCAAGCTAGAGCTTCGAAGGACCTCAGCTCAACCTCGTATTTCAGTGGTAGTGGGTGCGGACCGGATGTTTGTTCGGGTCAACCTTGGTCATTACTCCCCCTCTTTTCAATGTGAGCCTCATCAGCGTGCTACTACGGTGCTATGACTGAAGCACATCAAGGTGAGTCCGGGCGATATATCCGCTATGAGGTAGTAGATCGTGTAGCGCACGTCACCGTCGACCGCCCCGAATATCGCAACGCACAGAGTCGGCTCCTACTTGAAGAACTTGACGAGGCGTTTATGAGCGCTGCCCACGACCCCGAAGTCAATGTCATATGTCTTTTTGGAGCCGGCGACCACTTCTCAGCAGGTCACGACTTAGGCACACCTGATGAGCTTGCTGACCGTGCAGAGAGGCCTTGGGACCCGGGTGTCAGAGGCTGGTACGACCGCACGTGGGAACAGTTTTACGCCAATACCAAACGGTGGCGAGAGATTTCGAAACCAACGGTGGCTGCTGTGCAGGGCTACTGCATATTTGGTGGTTGGATGATCGCATCCGCAATGGATGTCATTTTTGCGTCGACTAACGCCATGTTTCTAGGAAGCCACTTCCAATACTTCTGCATGCCATGGGATCTTCATCCGAGGAAAGTGAAAGAACTGTTGTTTGAAAGTCGCTTCATCGACGCGGACGAGGCATGTGAGCTTGGCCTAGTAAACCGAGTGCTTCCAGTCACCGATCTCGTTGCGTACACCACTGACTGGGCTCAAGGAGTCGCCAAAAATGACCCATTCCAGTTGCGGATGATGAAGATGGCAGTCAACCACGCTGAGGAAACGCAGGGCTTCACCGCGCACACCCAGGCCGCTCATTCGATGTACGTGCTTGCTCGCATGGGCGAGAAAGACCCCGGAAGTTACATCGAACAAACTGATGAGAAGCGGCGACCGATGGTCGAAGTGGCACTGCAGAACTATCAGCGACGGAACTCAAACTAAAGAACCGGAGGTGAGTCAGACCTCCAGGTTTCAATACAATTCAACAATCCGAATTGGTGAAGCGTAGGTAGCCTGCGAAGACACAAAAGCTTCCTTGAGTCATTAAGACCTCGAGGTCGTGATCCATTTGCCCCCGTAGCTCAGGGGATAGAGCGTCGGTTTCCTAAACCGTGCGTCGCAGGTTCGAGTCCTGCCGGGGGCGCTGCAACTAGATGTTCAGTTAACTTCGGACACCGTCACCCCAAAGGATGTACATAGCTACCAGCGGAGTATCTCCAGCTTCGACAGTATGAAAATCAGATGGGTTGTTATAGAGAGTCATATTTGGCTGCATCTCGACTAACTCCTCTGCACCGCCGAACCGCCAACGCGCTGTCCCCGACACAGTGAGATACAGCTCCTGAGGCGGGTGATTGTGTAATGGGTAAGTACACCCTTGGTCCACATACATGATGCCCGCCTCAATTCCAGGCAATTCAAATGCCTCAGACAACACACACAACGCTCGTTCCTTACCTTGATCGTCCCACCGATGCGACGGGACCCACCGCAGAGAAGGCGCTAGTTCCACAAATTGCCGCGCCCGTTCTGAGTTTCTAATCCGATTCAAATTCCCCAATACCGGCAGCATTTGGCTTTCATAAGTGACCGCTGTCGCCGTTTCGATCGCCTCACGAAATTTGCGTGCACCTTCGTCAATTTCATCTCGAACCGCATACTCGACCGCAGCGTCCGCAGCATCAATAAGCCAGCTACGAAGGACGTCGTGAATACTCATCCGATGCGACTTTCTGTCGAGCGGAACCCCGTCAGCAATATGACTGTCAGCAAGAAAACCGATCCCGCCATCCATGGGATCGATATGAAACCAAACTTTTCGATATAAGTGACAGAGCAAGGTGTCACCAAACTGCACGACTCCGCATCAGACAAGAAAGCAACCTGCTGCAGTAGGTAATGCCATGTCGAAGCCGCTAACCCGAGTACCGCCATCGGCACGGCATACCGCCGTACGAGACGGTCACCGGTGAGCCAGCCGATAAGGAGCACAAACGCCAAGGGGTACATCGCTATACGTTGGATCCAACACCACCTGCACGGAGTCAAATCACCTACTTCTGACAAGTACAGCGATCCCAGACTCGCAGCGACAGTTATGACGACAGCTAGTCGACTGGCTGCCACCCTAAAAGTGCTGGGCAGCGCAGATCTAGTCCCGTTCCTCCGAAGGAGACAAATGATCAGCAGCAGCGTTACCGCGTTGACTAACAACGTCAGCCAAGCAAACATCGAGAGCATTGTCGCTACTGTCATTACTCCAATGTGCTTCACCCGAGTTCAGATTGCGAATAAATACGTTAACTCGACATCTCGCTCAGCTTGGGTGCCTTTCCTATCTTGATCCACATAGCTAAAGCTCCCGACGCGGAAGCCACCAAGAAGAATCCCAAAATCTGGTCATAGTACGGCAACGCTTCCACGCCCGCATTGACGGTCAGCAACGCGAACACCGCAGCTGTACCAATAGCGGCAGAGACGTAGCGCACAGTGCTGAAAAGTCCGTTGGTTTCGCCGTAATACTGTTCTTCGACCCATTCGAGGGCAATTCCGTTGAGCAACGGAATGCTCATTCCCCATCCAAGCCCGTAGAGCATGATTCCCGGTGCGAAATCGGACCAAAAGTTGATGTCGGCGCTGAGTTGAGTGAAATGCCAAAACACCGCGAACACCTGCAACGCCGTTCCGAGACGACACAAACCAATAGAGCCGATTCGGTCCGCAAGACGGCTGAACGTCAGCGTTGAGAATCCCGCCGCGATCGGTCCCAGAGTCACTCCCATGCCTACTTGTAGGGTCGAAAAATTCCAGACGTTCTTCATGAATAATGGCCAAACAATCCAGATTGATTGCGAAGTAATACCCACTAGGAAGTTGACCGTATTGGCGACCATCACCCCGCGTCGCCTCAATAGGTGCAAATTCAACAGAGGTTCTGGGTGACGGAAGGAGTTTGCTAGGAACAGCACAAAAGAGACGACACCAACTGCCGCCACCGCAGAGGTAAGCGCAGATGTGTACCCCCATATCCGGCCTTGCATAATGGCCGTCACGACCGCGCCAATGGCCACGGTCCCCGCTGCCGCTCCGACAAGGTCAAGTTTTTGTTGATTCGGCGGGGTCGGTAATTCTTTCAATAGCGACTGCCCGGCCCAAAACATCAATAACGCGAGCGGCGCACTGACTAGATAAACGATCCGCCAGCCAGAACTAGCGAGAATGAGCGCAGCAACTCCAGGGGCTATCCCGGCGCCAAGGGGTCCAGCAGCGGACCAAAGTCCTACCGCTGTGGTCCGTCTCGACTCAGGGAACAGCGGTAGTACCAACGCCAAAGATGACGGCAAGATGGCCGCTCCGGCGAACGCTTGCAGAACTCGGCTCAGGTTGAGGGTGATGACTGTGCCCGCAGTCGCCGAAAACACCGCAGATAAAGCAAATACCAGCAACCCCAACTGGAAGATCCGTTTGCGACCTATCCGGTCTGCCAGACGTCCGGCCAAAGGCAAAAATGCCGCCGTTCCGATGAAGAAACCGACGACACCCCAACCCACATCAGCGGCGGTCGCGCCAACAAAGCCAGATTGGATGTCATCAAGGGCAATATTTGTTGCAGTGCTATTAAACCCGACAAGCACCGTTGCCAACGACGCAACCCACAATGCGCGCCATGCGCGCGGCGAGACCGCCTCGAGTGGGGCTCGAGCAGAAATCGGCTCGGCAACAACCGGGGCGCTGAGACTCCCTTCGACTGGGAGGATCTTGCGCACTGCGGACAGTACGACAGGTATCTGTCGACGCACCAAGAAAAGCCTACGTCGTTCACCATACGAACAACCGACGAAATCAAAAATCGTTTAGAAGAATTCCAGTTGCCCGTTTCGTTCGTTGTCCCACCCCCCTGCCAACGTGAGATATGGCTTCTCCTCGACCTCAAGCTTTAACTTGTGCAACGCACGAACAACTATCTCAACTCAACCGTGACTTAAGTCGCTTCTGGATTTTGGTGTGTCGGCAAGCACTCACAGAAACCAACGACCAATGGGCTATCGAAATATGAGCATCTTCTTTCTTTCACTAGCAGTATCTGTGACCTTCGGGTTATGGGAGTTATGCACCGGCAAACACTCCCACCACCCCGCAATGGACCATCCGTCTAAAGGACGCCGTCGCCGAACAACAAAACCATCGAAAAACTCTGCCTCCAACTCGAGCCCTTTGGCATCAACGGACGCTTGACCCAAAAACTTGCTGCGTTGTTTACCCCGAGGCCCCGACAGGCAATGCTGTAGAAACAACCATTAGGAAGGACGAGTTCTTCATGAATTCAGAAACATTTGTAGGCATGAGCGAATCAAACGCTGCATCAGTCAGGATGAACGGCTTCACCTACACGCTGGCCAGCACAGCTTTGCTCGCAATAATTGCGTTTGCTGATGTCAACGCAATCCAATTCCCATTAACCATGAGCGTTATCGGTGTCGGCCTGTACGGGCTCCTGACTTTCGACTTTGGGATGCAAACAGCAATGGGTCTGCGTGACTCGATGCCTGATGAGATTGCGTCAAGCAAAGCAGGGCAAGATGCCCAAAAAGCACCGTTTGGCATGTACCGGGTGCTTAACGCTGTAGTTCTGATACTCATTGCAGTCGCTCAAATCTCGGTCATTTACTAACAAAAATCTAGAAGGTGGCCGGAGCTCGTACGACCTCCGGCCACCTTTCATGTTTTGTCAGGTGCTCAAACTAATTGCGTGATATTTAAAATATTTTGGAAGGCGAATGGACATGGTCATAGATGCCATGGGACATGTAGCTATCTTTTTCCACCCACTCACCTCCGCGGTACCGAAGCGCACACCCGCACTCTTGACACCTACGTTCGCTATAAGCGCCAGCAAGTCGGTAGACGATAGTAAGGACGAACCCTGGTAGCCCCCAGCGCACTGCTCTCCCAGAGCTAGCTGCGACTGCGCCGGCAGAGCTTCCCATCAGCAACATAATTGCTGCCGCAGCTGCGACTGCCCTCAGGGGAAGGCCACTTTCATCTACCTCCTTAGGATCCTTAGGAATTGAGGCACCTAAAGATGGAAAGAATGGTTCTCTTGCGTTCGACGCGGACAATTGCGGTACTTGGGGCAGTTCTCTTTCGGTTTCACCAAAAATTTCGTCAACAATCTTTTCAATATTCGGTATCCCGGGAGCACTAAAGGAAGGGTGTGAACCTTCGACTACGAATTGTGGGCCCGGACTCGCTGCGGCCTCAAATTCCTCAGGCGGGGAGGAGCGCTCGGCAGACTCCTGCGACTCATTGCCCTCCTCGACTTCGAGACTTTCCTCAACTATTGGCTCTTCAACCACTGGGACCTCAATAACCGTTTCATCATCAACAACAGGAGCTTCGATGGTTGGGGTGTCGTCGCTGGTGTCGAAGTCGGCAACTGTTTCAGGGTCGACTGGTTCGGTGGGGGCAGGTAGAGGCCCGGGAACGGATACAGGTGCTGGGTCTGGCTCAGGGAGGACGACGACTGGGTTTACCTCTACGACTGGGGGAGCCGCGTTGTTGGTGTCGTCATTTCCTGAACCATTGCCAGTTGCCTCAGCACCGGTTTCTGAGTCATCAGAATCGTCGCTGTCAGAGTCATCAGTGTCGGAGTCATCGGAATCGTCGCTGTCAGAGTCATCAGTGTCGGAGTCATCGGAATCGTCGCTGTCAGAGTCATCAGTGTCGGAGTCATC
>JASLTG010000090.1 GCA_030743005.1 Acidimicrobiales bacterium
TAGGGTCGACTTCTTCAGGTATTGAAGCAAGAGAAGATATAGAACCACTAAGAAAGCGAAAAATAACATAAGCTAAAATAAGAGCAATCAAGTATTCCATTAAAAACACATATCGAGAAGATAACAGTGTCGATAAAACGTTATCAAAACAGCAAAAAAGATCCAGATAATCATCATCCCTCTTGAGCCTTTTGATTTCATATAGCCAACCCTAGTCGAAGTGGAGATGATCGGATTTGAACCGACGACCCCCTGCTTGCAAAGCAGGTGCTCTGCCAACTGAGCTACATCCCCTTGGTTCAATATTATCCCTTAAATTAAACTCTATTAGTAGTAAAAAATAAAAATTATATATACTATTAACTCTTGTAAATTGTTTAATAGGGCCTATAGCTCAGTTGGTTAGAGCGCATCCCTGATAAGGATGAGGTCGGTGGTTCGAGTCCACCCTCACCCATTTTGACCCTTAAAAGCACTCTACACATCAATAAAACCAACACTTTTTTTCTACAATCACAGAAATAATCGGGTATGGAGTCGGGTATGGAGATTAAAATCATTCACCAAGCTACCTTAAAAAAATAAGTGGATATTGTTATGATTAAGATATGAATAAAATATTT
>JASLTG010000091.1 GCA_030743005.1 Acidimicrobiales bacterium
GACATTTCAGGATCAAAAACAAACCGGCGAAACCTTCCAACAATTCACCCAACGCCACGATGAACTGGCCTTGGCCAAGCTATTCGACAGGGAAGGTCAGACCGCCGCCAAGACGGTTGCAACGCTGTCAGCGCCCCTAGACAGGCACTTGAAGGCGGAGTGATTATTCTTCTCGTAATTCCTTTAGAATATCGGCCTTGATGGCGGTTTATGTATATCTTTTAAGGTCTCGAATAAGTGGTCATCTTCAGTCGGTTCTTGTTGCTGCGACTCACCACCCCCCACCAGCACCACGGCTGCGATTGTTGTGAGTAGGAGGTGTTTCATTTGTCTTCAGCTTTTAATTCAGCACCCCTCTTGCCGCCGTGTTTTCGGAGGAAGTTAGCTACTTCTTTTTTTGCGGCCAACAGCACACTCGCAAAGGAACATTAAAATAGACCTTTTCATGGACGGCGAGATTGTGGGCACTGCAATCGCGCTTGTCACCCAAAACGCTCCGGCGCGAGCTTGAGCAGATCGACCTCCAGTTTTGGTTTGCCCTGAGTAATAAGGTCGGTAACGAGCTTGCCGGTGACGGGGCCGAGGCTGAGGCCAAGCATGGCGTGGCCGGTGGCG
>JASLTG010000092.1 GCA_030743005.1 Acidimicrobiales bacterium
ACAGGGAAGTCGTTGAACTACTCATTGCTAAAGGTGCGGATGTTAATGCAAGGGGTTTTTTAGGGATAACACCTCTAGATAAGGCCGTTGGAAATACGATTAATGACAAAAACAATGCCGAAGTCGCCGAACTCCTTCGCAAACACGGCGGCAAGACGGGCGCAGAACTGAAAGCCGCTGCCAAATGAAACACCTCCTACTAACAACAATCGCAGCCGTGGTGCTGGCGGGGTGATTCAACCGCTCTCTGCCATCAGTTCGTAATCCGGTCGGTCGAGCAGCACCGGCCATAACATTCGGTACTTCTTTGGTAACGTGGCCGCCAGTGAGCCCCTGCAAACAATATTAACGGTCAACCGTGCCCACAACGGTACGATCTTGTCAGTTAAGGCATTGTGAGAGCTGCGACATCTCGTTATCGTTTGCCTGCTTTCAGGCTTATGAAACTTCTACTTACCACTGCTATCGCAACCGTGCCATTGATGGGATATGGGAGGCCAGCACAAGAATCCGAGGCAAATCCAGTGCCGCAGATCCAGGCACAGAAAATCCAGCGAGTCGAAGATGGCAAGGCTGAAGAGTCCGAAATCTCAATTCACAGAGCT
>JASLTG010000093.1 GCA_030743005.1 Acidimicrobiales bacterium
CAATCCAGCTTTTTTCAACAACAGCTATATTTTTCATATTATGTTTTTTAGCCATGTAATAAGCTGTTGCTAAACCATGACCACCACCACCAATAATTACTGCATCATATTCTTTTTTAGGCTCAGGATCTCTCCAAGCTCTTTTCCAATTTTCGTGATAGCTAAAAGCATTTTTTATTAGTGAAAATATAGAATATTTGTTTTTCATATTTGCATGAAATTACTTGATTAATATTGAATATTCAATGATTTCAAGTTACACACTACAAACATAGAAGGAGAGTTGGGTGAGTTTGGTTTAAACCAGCAGGTTGCTAACTTGTCGTGCGTCGAAAGATGTACCGTGGGTTCGAATCCCACACTCTCCGCCATTAGTATAAAACTTTATCTTTAAAGAAGTTATTAAGATATATTGGTTTTTGTGACAAAATGTATCTATACACATTATAGTTTTCCAATACTCTCTGAACATAGTTTCTTGTTTCTTTAAATTTAATAAGCTCAATCCAATCAACGTAATTTATTTGACCTTTTTGAGGATTTTTATTTATTTTTTTCCAAGACTTTACTCTTTTCGGTCCAGCATTATAAGCTG
>JASLTG010000094.1 GCA_030743005.1 Acidimicrobiales bacterium
GGCCGTTTTGAAAGTCACTCGTTGATTTCGGGCCAGGCGAATTTTGAATTACAGGATCTTGCCCGACTCGACGCCAAAACACTTGTTGTCAATAACAGGCAGGCCCAAACACTGGAATTTGTCAAACTCGCAAGACAACCCGATTGAATGATTGAAAGCTAAATGAAACACCTCCTACTCATAACAATCGCAGCCGTGGTGCTGGTGGGGTGTGGTGCCAAAAACAATATGCAATGGACGAACGAAAAAATAGAACCGGCCTATGCCCTCGCGTCCGATCTTAGTAAAGCCACGATTTGCGAAGTATACAGGGTGGACGATTCCTATCCAAACGAGCAGAAACTTCAAAATGGCGGAAATCTGCATGGCTATACAGTTATATCGAAGGCAATTCCATTATCAGAAAAATCAAGAAACGCATTATCGCGGATTTTAACAAATGCCAACACCTACATTCGCCACTCAGTTCCACTTGACTGTCTCTTTCGTCCCGGGGTCGCTTTCCACTTCACCGACAGGAGCATAAAAGTGGATCTCCTAGTTTGCTTCAGTTGCAACGAGTTGAGGTATTACCTGAACGGCCAGATTGTTGG
>JASLTG010000095.1 GCA_030743005.1 Acidimicrobiales bacterium
CCTTTTGCTATTGCTGCTTATAACGCTGGTCCTAAAAGAGTTAGATATTGGAAAAAAATAAATAAAAATCCTCAAAAAAATCAAATAGATTATGTTGATTGGATTGAATTAATTAAATTTAAAGAAACAAGAAACTATGTTCAAAGAGTTTTAGAAAATTATAATGTGTATAGATACATATTGGAAAAAAAACCAATAAGAATGAAAGATTTTTTTAAAAATCAACCATTATATTAACCTTTAATAATGGCGGAGAGTGTGGGATTCGAACCCACGGTACATCTTACGACGTACGGCAATTTAGCAAACTGCTGGTTTAAACCAACTCACCCAACTCTCCAAATCCAAAGACTTAACCGATTGTATTGAATATTCAATACTTATAAAGTAATTATTGCTTAATTTTTATGAAAAACAAATATTCAATATTTTCGCTTATTAAAAATGCGTTTTCATATCATGAAAACTGGCAGAAAGCATGGAAAGATCCTAGTCCTAAAAAAGAATATGAAGCTATCATTATTGGCGGTGGAGGACACGGATTAGCCACAGCATTTTATTTAGCAAAAAAACACAATATGAAAAATATT
>JASLTG010000096.1 GCA_030743005.1 Acidimicrobiales bacterium
ATAACCAGGGAAAAAAACTTTGTTCTTTACCTTCTTTTTTCCATCTTTCATTTCTATTATGTTTTCAGATGGCACAAATACTTGGCCCACCATCGATGAAAACCCTTCACGATCAACTTCATACATTAAAGAATCGCGAATTTTCTTTTCTTTTCCAGATATAACTCTAAGTGAATACCAATCCATTACAATAACACGCTTAATATTTTAGATAACACTAAATCTGCAAAAAATAAGTATAAGCCTAAAATCATTGTAAGAGTAATCACAACATACGTTGATCCTCTTAACTCATCCCAAGTTGGCCACGAAACCTTTTTCATCTCAAAATCAACATCAGAAATAAACGACTTCAGCTTTCTTATCATTCTAGTTCCATTTTTTCGATAAAGTAACTCTGCAGGAGTGACAGGAATCGAACCTGCAACCCCCGGTTTTGGAGACCGGTGCTCTACCTAATTGAGCTACACTCCTATAAGATTGTTGTAAACTATTTAAATTTTTCATGATTAAGTTATTTTGATTCTTTAAATATGACATGTTTACGAACTATTGGGTCGTATTTTTTATATTCAACACGATC
>JASLTG010000097.1 GCA_030743005.1 Acidimicrobiales bacterium
TAGCCGCTCGCCATCGCTCCCAACCACCATCTGATTTTCGCCCATCAATAGAGGTAAAAAAACTCCTTCTGCCAAGACCATTGCTTTATGAAGCATGGTCACGGACTCCCTTCCCTCGACTCGGTATCAGCGGACATGACCTGGTGCACTCGACCACCATCATCCCTCCACCAGCAACTGATATACCGCTTGTTGTAAACGTCCACGATCTCGCATTCCGTCGATTTCCCGATCGCTTCCCGCAACGAGCTCGACGGCTCTTCGAACGCTCATGGAAGCGAGTGTTGGAACGAGCGGACGCTGTCCTATGCCCATCTGCAGCTACCTCCGCTGACCTACTAGCAGCGGGACTAGACACCGAACGTCTCCACCTAGTCCCACTCGGCCATGACCCCCAAGTGGTGACCCAAGAAATAGCCCTTCAAGCCCGCCAACAATTCGGAATTGATGGGGACTTTATTCTCGCCGCAGGCACGCTTGAACCCAGAAAAAACATCCCGACCCTAATCGAAGCCTTTCTTGAGATAGCCCCGCACACAGACGCCCAGTTAGTACTGGCAGGCCCAACCGGGTG
>JASLTG010000098.1 GCA_030743005.1 Acidimicrobiales bacterium
AAATGCAAGTGTTTATTGTTTGAAAATAATTATTAAATGATTTGATACAGAGAGGTCGTATGGTGGAGGGACAGGGATTCGAACCCTGGAAGGGTATTAGCCCTTGCTGGTTTTCAAGACCAGTGCATTCAACCGCTCTGCCATCCCTCCAAAAGATTGGTATGATACAGTTTTTATCAATAAAGTAAATGAAATTTATCTAAAAAAACCGCAGTTTATTGCGTATAATTCACCCTTTTTAGAAATTTGTATAGGTAGTTGTTATGTCAAAAGTATGCCAAGTGACTGGTAAGAGACCTGTAAGTGGAAATAATGTTTCCCATGCTAACAATAAAACGCGTCGTCGTTTTTATCCTAACCTTCATACTCATCGTTTTTGGGTGGAGAATGAAAATCGTTTTGTTAAGTTAAAATTATCTGCAAGAGGCCTTAGAGTGATTGATAAAAAGGGTATTGACGTGGTATTAGAAGAGATCCGCGGTCGCGGTGAAAAGGTATAAGGGGTAGTATATGAGAGAAAAAATCAAATTAGTTTCTTCAGCTGACACGGGACACTACTACACAACAA
>JASLTG010000099.1 GCA_030743005.1 Acidimicrobiales bacterium
TTACCTCCAGCCAAGACCGTTTTAAGGTCAATGAATTGCGGTATTTAACTTAACAAAATAAATCAATCAATAAAGGACATATGGTGGAGATCTAGGGACCTAGAGCCGATGAAGGGCGTGATAACCGACGATATGCTTCGGGGAGCAGGACGTATGCTTTGATCCGAAGATTCCCGAATAGGGCAACCTTAAACATTCCTTCTTGAATTCATAGAGAAGAGAAAGTCAACTCAGTGAACTGAAACATCTTAGTAGCTGAAGGAAAAGAAAGCAAAAGCGATTCCCAAAGTAGCGGCGAGCGAAATGGGAC
>JASLTG010000009.1:0-50652 GCA_030743005.1 Acidimicrobiales bacterium
TCCACGTTTGTTCGAGCCCTTCGCTTAAGACCACCCCCAAGCCGGCATGCAAGGCATACAGCATTGAGATGGGCGCTGTGTGGTGGTAAGCACGAGCACCATCACCGGTTACGTAGTCCTTAATCATGTTGAGGTCGAGATACCAGCTTTGCGGAGTCCGGACGAGCCTCTCCATGGCTCTGTGGCTAACGGTTAGTGGAGATAGGCCAGGTGGAACGCCTAGGCATTTCTGGGTCCCGCTGTAGGCGATGTCGACATTCCATTCGTCAATCAGCACTGGTATACCGGCAAGAGAAGTCACACAATCAACTAGAAGCAGAGCATCGCCTTTGTTTGCTCCCAACTCAGCGATGTCATTTCGTACACCAGTTGACGTCTCAGCGTGTACGACTGCGATCATCGATGGGTTGGGGTGGGCATCTAAGAGCCGCTGGGGGTCTATGGTGCAGCCCCAGTCTGCTTCGACTCGGGTGATTGTGGCTCCTGCACGAGTCGCTACTTCGCACATTCGATCGCCAAAAACACCGTTCACGCCGATTACTACGTCATCTCCGGGGGTAACGAAATTCACAAAGGAGGTTTCCATACCAGCGGAACCTGTGGCGCTGATTGGAAAGGTTAAGGCATTGCTGGTCTGCCATACCTCGCGTAAGCGTTCGTTAGTTTCGTCTAGAAGCGATATGAATTCTGGATCGAGGTGCCCAAGGACAGGTCGATTGAAGGCTTCGATTACTTGGGGATATGGATTACTCGGGCCGGGGCCCATCAGTATTCGATCGCTATGAATCACGCTGAGCAACCGTAGTCAGCGGAGTAGCTGAGTGCACAATCGTCTATGACGGCTCCGCTACCAGTCGCGTAATCAAACTGCTTGTATCCCAGCGACCGCCTCCCTGTCTTTGGATTTCTTCGTAATAGGAGTCAACCAGTCGCGTTATGTCGACAGCGGTTTCAAGACGGGCTGCCTCTTCGATGACGATGCCTAAATCTTTTCTCATCCAATCCACAGCGAACCCGAAATCGAACTCATTACGGATCATTGTGGAGCCCCGATTCTCCATTTGCCAGGAGCCCGCTGCTCCTTTGCTGATGGTTTCGAGTACGAGTTCAAGGTTTAGCCCACTGCGTTTGCCGAATTCGAGAGCTTCAGAGAGTCCTTGCAGCAGACCAGCAATACAAATTTGGTTGACCATTTTAGTTAGTTGGCCTGATCCGCTAGGGCCGATCAGATTGCAGGCTTGGCTGTAGGCAGAAATTATTGGTTCGGCAAGAGAGAACCACCGTTGATGGCCACCACACATCACCGTCAAGGTCCCGTTTTCGGCACCTGCTTGACCTCCAGATATAGGCGCATCAAGGAAACCAACATCGTGCGTGCCACATACTTCAGTGAGCTCGTTTGCGAGCTTGGCTGAAGCCGTTGTGTGGTCAACAATTAACGTGTCAGGCGCCATACCGGCAAGTACCCCCTCATCACCCAGTACAACCGAGCGAACATCATCGTCGTTACCGACACAGAGAAAGGCTATTTCTGTGCCCTCAACAGCACGCCGTGGAGTCGCGGCTGAGGTTCCTTTGTTTTCTTGAATCCAAGCTTCGGATTTTGATGCTGTTCTGTTGTAGACAGATACGACATGGCCAGCTTGGGACAGGTGCCTGGCCATCGGAAAGCCCATAACTCCTAAACCGATAAATGCAACTTTCCTTGGCGTAGTCATAAAGGACTCCTTTGGTACGGGGAAGTATTAGTTCTAGAAACCACTGATTTCAACGTCGATCTAGTCTTGACTTAAGTCGTAGTTTCATTGCTCGCGATTAGAACACGGACTTCGTGTTTCAACACTTTGCCCATAACGTTTCTTGGTAGGTGGTCGACCCAGATCACCCTCTTTGGGTGCTTAAAGCGAGCGATTTGCCCATCGAAAAGTTGTAGAACAGCTTGGCTATTTTGGTCGACCCCCTCGGCGGCGACGGCTACGACCACCGGAATTTCGCCCCAACGGCTATCACTCACCCCAACGACGGTTGCTTCTAAGAGGAGGTCGCTTTCTGCAAGTATGTTTTCCAACTCGGCAGGGTAAATGTTCTCTCCTCCAGAGATGACTACGTCTTTCTTGCGGTCGTCAATATAGATCCACCCATCGAGATCCATATGTCCGATATCGCCGGTGTGAAACCACCCATCAGTTAGTGATTCAGATGTGGCGTCGGGATTGCGCCAATAACTGGTCAATATGTTTGGTCCGCGGACCCACAGTTCACCAGATTCTCCTGCTGCTACGTCAATGCCTTCATCGTTGACTATGCGAACGTCGCAAAGGGTTGCAGCTTTGCCGCAGGAACCAGGTCGTTGCGCAGCCTGATCGATTCTTAAAACCACCGCGGTTGGAGCGGTTTCGGTGGCTCCATAAACCTGACCTACAGAAATTCCGCGCTCGAAGAAGGGCCGAGTCGCCGCCTCGGGGATCGTTGATGACCCCGCCATGAGGCCCTTGAGCGAAGATAGATCCGCTTGCATGAACGCTGGGTGGTTACTCACGGCGGTCAAAGTTGCTGGAACAAACAGAGACCAAGTGGGTTGCCATCGTTCGACATCTTCGAGCCATTGCCCAGGGTCGAAGGAATTGTGTAGAAGAACTGATGCGCCTCCCATTAATGCGGGGAGTGTCTGAATGTTGAGGCCACCAACATGAAATAGAGGCAGAAAGGTCAGGAAACGATCATTGGAAGTCAAGTCGTGGGCATGGGCGCCATTGACAGCGTTGGCTGCCAGCGCACTTTGGCAAAGTAGCGCCCCCTTGGGAGTTCCAGTAGTTCCCGAGGTGTATGCAAGCAAAACGGGGTCATCAGGCCCACCGACTCTGGGAGCTACCTCGATGGGCTCAGACTGCGAGACCTCATCCAATAAAAGTACTGGTATCTCCTCCGCAGCTTCTTTTCCGTGTTCATGGAAGTCCTCGTGAGTTATAAGGAGCTTTGGCTCCGCGTCCTGAAGAATCCAACGATGTTCAGAACTGAGTAGGCGCGAGTTCAGAGGTAGAAAGATGACTCCCAATCGGGAACAAGCGAGCAGTAGTTCTATTGCCAGCGGGTGGTTGGGGCCTAGCCAAGCAACTCGATCGCCCATTTCGACTTTATGCAGGTGTAACCAGCTTGCGATTGATGCAATTCTTCTAGAGAGTTGCTTGTAATTGGTTGTAACCCCTTCGAACTCGATAGCGAGCGCGTCTGGCTGGTGGTCAGCCCAATTGTCTACCCATGATGCGAGATCCGATCCGTTACTCCACATAAGAAGAGTCGCTATGCCAAATCACCTTGCAGCACGCCTTCAATGACAACAGGATCGCCATCTAAGACCACGGTGTGATTTCGCATGGGAAGATCGAAATGTCCGAGCGTATGTCGACCGGCATGTTCGTTGGCCCCTGTTGAATAAAGAAAGTTCCCTGCAAATGCTCGTTGTTCAGTGCCGTTGGTTTGGCTTCTGTCATATAAGGGCAGGGTGTCCCAGCGAGCGCCAGGATTCATGCCCCATCCAATGTGGCTAGTTGCGTAGGCGTCGGGATCACCCCATGCATCTGAGTAGCTGCGGAAAAGGGACGCATCGGTACCTTCGCCTGCAACATCAACCACATAGTCGTTTTCGATTGTCAGTGTTACAGGAGACTCCACATAACGTTTAAACGTTAAATTCATGTCCCCTCGGTCCATGACGATTACTCCGTTGACTGTGTTGGCTTTGGGGAAGGCTAAACATAAGCCGCCGGGCCAATGAGAGATCGACCCTGCCTGGGTTGTGTACCCCCAACCGCCACCACAAGGAGCGTCGCTTAGGTTTACAACTACGTCGGTTCCCGCTGCCGATGTCACATGCATCTCTTTTGCTTTTATGAGCTTCTTGATTCCCGCCTTGACTTTGGGTTCAAGGTCCTCTGTTGGCATCAACCTCTCTAGGGCCTCTGGATGTTCGTTCGAGACCATCAAGATTCGGCTGCCATCAGCCAACAGTTCTGGTAGTTCGGGAGCGTGCAGCAAACCTTCAACAGTGCAGTCAACGACAAAGTCGACTGAAGCAAGAGCCTTTATGACAGCTGTTGAACCGGCTATTGCGTCTGAAGCCCCAGTCGACCTAACGGGAACAGGAGAGCTTTGACGCAAAGTCGGTAGAACTATGTGAATCGGGCGGATACCCAATCGATCCAGAGCCAGTTCTGCCAAATTTACGTTGACGCTTCGACTTTGAGTTTCAGAAAGGATTGCTGCGCTTTGAGTGTCATCGACAGCGCACATTTCGAACACGCGAGCGAACACGTCAATCCATTTTCCTTCGATGCGCTCTACAAGCATGCTTCCTCCTGCTTTACAGCGTGAAATCAATAGTTGAGACCTAGTTAAGCATTGATGACTACGAGTCAATCAAGATTCCTAAGATCTGACTCAGGATGACAATTTAGTTTCTCACCGGATTAGACAGTTTGGTGATCACAGATGGTCACGCGGATCTAAATCTGTGCCGTGGAGGTGGGCTATGTCGTTGTATCTCCGGCACATCCACCTTCGTCCTCGATCGTTGCTCGAAGAAACCTCCAATTCCGTGATGGAGGTGACGTTGGGCGCGAGTTCCGTGTGCCACTGGTTTGGTCCCAGCCCAAAGGCAATTGCCATCGCTGCTGAAATAACACCCCCGTGGCACCCGATCAGAATGGTGGAGCCGACATGGATGCTTCCGATGTGACTCAGTGCCTGACCTACGCGGTGACGGAACCCTGCTCTGCTGTCGGCGCCCGGGATGATGGGGACAAATGGATCTCGTTGCTCAAAGTTGCCGAGATCATATTGTTGTCTGACTTGTTCCCAGGTAAGACCGTCAGCTTCGCCGAGTCGAAACTCTTCGAGATCAGAATTGATTTTAATTTCGTGTTGCTGTGAAGCATAAGAAAGGAGAATTTCGGTGGTTTCGATGGCGCGGGGAAGCGGCGATGAATAAACGACATCGAACGAAGTTTCGTGGCCGCTAGCCAACCTCTCACCCAAACAAGCCGCCTGTTCTTTTCCGCGAGCAGAGAGTCCTGAACAAGTGTTGAGGCCACCCACTACGCCCTCGACCATGACGTTAGATTCTCCGTGGCGAATGAGAACAAACCTTGTCGTGAAGGTGTTGTCAGGCGGCGTTTCACTCATCGAGGCACTCTAGGGGTAGAAAGGTATTTGCAGTCAAAACTTGACCATCTGACGTAGCCTACGATTCCGAGCACGGACTTCTAAACGGAGAACGACCCGATGACAGCACTTGAAGTTGAGGTGGAGCCAGGCGACGCTGGGTTTGACGCTGAACGCCTAGATCGGTTGAGTACCCACCTAAACAAATATGTGGATGGAGGACTTCTCCCGGGCGTAAATGTGTTGGTCAGTCGTGAGGGGCGGATCGTTTATCGACACATGTACGGAGAGCGTGACATGGAACGTTCTCTGCCGGTGGAGGCTGACACGATTTACCGCTTCTATTCGATGACGAAACCGATTACTTCTATCGCGATAATGCAACTTTACGAACAGGGTCTCTTCCAGTTGAAGGACCCGATATCGCGATGGATACCTTCATTTGCAGACAGCCAAGTTTTCGTTGGGGGGGATGCGCTACACCCACAGACACGTGACGCGAGTAGAGATATATCGGTTCATGATTTGTTGACCCACACCAGTGGACTCACTTACCACTTCCATATGGCTCATGCCGTGGATGAGATGTATAGAAGAGCTGGTTTCGACTGGACGAAAAGTCCAGGCAATTTACAAAATCAGTGCGACATTCTGGCTTCGCTTCCTCTTTTATTTGATCCCGGGACTGAATGGAATTATTCATATTCGACTGATGTTCTAGGGCGCCTTGTTGAGGTAATGAGTGGCGTGACTCTCGATGTCTATTTGGAAGAGAATATTTTCAAACCCATTGGCATGGTAGATACCGGTTTTGCAGTACCGAACGGGGAGGAGGAGCGATTTGCTTCTTGTTATTACCCCGATGGCGAAACTCAGCTTGCGACTTTGTTGGATGATGCTCAACGCTCTCGGTACCTTCGCGAACCCGAAGCTTTTTCTGGCGGAGGTGGGCTGGTTTCAACCTTAGGCGACTATCACCGTTTCACTCAGGCGCTGAGGAATGGCGGGTCTTTAGGTGGTAAGAGGATCATCGGACGGAAAACCTTGGAATTTATGACTTCTAACCATCTACCCGGAGGTGTAGACCTCACTGAATACGGGCGACCGCTGTTTTCTGAAACGACATACGACGGCGTCGGGTTTGGATTGGGTTTTTCAGTGGTGGTCGATCCTGCAAAAGCCAAGGTCTTAAGTCAAGAAGGGGAATACGCTTGGGGTGGGGCAGCTTCCACCGCGTTTTGGGTAGACCCTGTTGAAGACCTGACCGTAATATTTTTAACGCAGCTGTTGCCTTCGAGTACGCACCCAATCAGGCCTGAGATGAAGGCGTTGGTTTATCAGGCGCTTCAGTAGGTCCAAGCATTTCCAACTAAATGGGTTCGATACCGTCAAAGTCGTATCGATTTGCTCAGAGCGAAAAGAATGATGGGTAAATGCCTGCGAGACTCTCGGTTATGAGCAATGAAGCTACTGAAGAGTTTGATCTCGTAATTGTCGGCACGGGGTCAGGTAACAGTATCCCTGGCCCTGAATTTGACCATTGGAAGATAGCGATCGTTGAGAGAGGTCTGTTCGGAGGCACTTGCCTGAACGTGGGTTGCATCCCTTCTAAAATGTTCGTATACGCGGCCGATGTTGCTGAGACGATTCGAGCCGCTGATACCTATGGACTTGAGGCGGAACTTACAGGAGTGAATTGGTTGGCAATTCGCGATCGGGTATTTGGGCGAATTGATCCGATAGTGCAAGGCGGCGAGAAGTATCGGCTAGGTGATGAATGCCCCAACATCACTGTGTTTAAAGGAGAAGGTCACCTAATAGATGAACGGACCCTTGAGGTAACCAGTGAGGATGGGGGAGTTAGTCACGTATCAGGTCGACATGTAGTTTTAGGTGCCGGAGCCCGACCGTTTGTTCCGCCTTACCCGGGTCTCACGGATGTTGATTTCCACACCTCCGACACTGTGATGCGTCTTGAGGCTCTCCCTGAACGGATGCTCATTTTTGGAGGTGGGTATATAGCTGCAGAGCTTGGACATGTTTTCTCAGCCTTCGGTTGCGAGGTGACCATGGTTAACCGGGGAGACAGGTTGTTACGGAGAGAGGACGAAGATATTTCCCAACGATTCACTGAACTGATGAGTCGGAGGGTCGACGTTCGATGCGGAGCTGAAGTCATAAAAGTCGCTCAAGAAAATGGAGTCCTTCGAGCTGAGATCAGGGTTGATGACAACGTCGAAGTCATCGAAACCGACCTAATTCTGGTCGCAGCGGGCCGAGTGCCTAATGGCGACTTGATTGGAGCCGAATCATGTGGGATTACTTGCGAAAACGGACGAGTTCTGGTTGATGAATACTTCCGGACAAAAGTGCCGGGAGTTTGGGCGTTTGGTGATCTTTCCAATACGCATCAGCTGAAACATTTGGCGAACGCAGAAGTAAGAGCGCTGCGACACAACCTTTTGGTCGCTGCTGGCGAAGTCAACGCCCCGATGCACAGTGTCGACGACACGTTTGTTCCCCACGCCGTTTTTGGGCATCCCCAAGTAGCGTCGGTGGGGCTTACAGAGAGTGAGGCACGCGATAAGGGGTTGCCGGTCGTCGTAGCATCGAAAGAGTATGGAGCGACTGCATATGGCTGGGCAATGGAAGATTCGGAAAGCTTTTGTAAGTTAATTGCTCACGCTGAAAGTCGGCAGCTGTTGGGCGCCCACATTATCGGCCCTCAAGCATCGACCCTGATACAGCAGTTGGTTCAAGGCATGGAATTCGGGCAGACAGTAGATGAGTTGGCTTCTGGCCAGTTTTACATTCACCCAGCGTTGACAGAATTAGTGGAAAACGCTCTATTGGAGTTTTAGCGCCACGTAGTTCCTTATTCAGAACTCAAATTAATGTCCCAAAGCACCTGGTCTAAACAATCACCGGCTGACATTGCGGGGAAGCTGCATGGGTGTTCGGAAGAAACCGTTGAAGGAACTGGAGACAGAATCGTCCATGGGGTTGGGTGACAGAACTGCACGACGCTAAGTCGCCCCTCAGTTTGATTTGGCTCAGCGAGGACTCGATGCCATCCCACGGGGATTAGGCCGTTAGTCAGTCGTTCAAGCATTATGCCGGTGTTGATAATGACGCATCCGTCTGGTGGTGCTGCATCGACCCATCGGTCTTCAATTTTGACTTGAAGTCCGCGACTAGTAGCTCTCGGCAGTGCTGTTATCAGATTGATGTCTCCGTGTTCTTCTGCCCAAAGGTGACCACCGTCACCATTGTTTGGAGCTTCGTTCATAGGTGGATAGTTGATAGCTCTAGTGAGGTGAGAGCCATCTTTCAGCATGGTGTCGAAAAAGGACTCGTTTGCCCCGATCCCCGTGGCGATTATTCGCAAAAACCGGGTTTGGAGTTCCACAAGGTTCTCATGAAAAGTCGACAAGATTTGAGCAGCTTCGGGTAGGTGGTTAGATGGGAAAATTGGGTCACCATAGCGATGTGGGTATCTCGTACGCAGCGGGTGCCCATCAGCCAGAGATGCTCCCCAATTCAACATTTCCTTCCAATCGGGGGTTTGAGACACTGCTGCTGTTTCAACCAACAAGCCTGTGTAACCGGTTTGGCCTCTAGAGCCGCTGGCTACATATTCCTCTTTGGTCTCGGACGGCAGATTAAAGAACCTCGATAGAACGCCATAGGTTTCATCGAGCATTCCCTCGGAAAGGTCATGTTTGGTATAGACGAACCCTGTTGCAAGGCTCCGCATGACGCCGTCTACCACTGCCAGACGCTCTTTGGAGCTTCCTTGTTCGAAAGCCAATAGGTCGACATCAAGAATTTCAGTCATCATGAGCCAAGGTATGTGTAATTGGTCGGCTTGTCAGTCAGTTTTTCCGGTTAACCAAAGTTGATACCTTCGGGTGTCACTCCAAGCCCCTGTTAATTCGTCGAATCTTTGGGCAGGTCCAAGCATTAGTGAAATGAGCCCGTCACGTGCTTCTGAGCTAGATACCGAGTTCATGTTCTGTGGAAGGCGGAGCTCTTGGGTGGGAGGTGCTTCGAATGGTTCTCGAGGGACGATTGCGAGTTCAGGCAGCGTCGCGAGGGCTGAATCACGTATTGCAGGGTCATCTTCATAAAAGATTGGATCCTGTATTTGGTGCCACTTGTCAGCGCCCATTACGAGCAAGTCGTAGCCAACGGCGATATCTGCCAATAGTTGAGAGTCTGTTACACGAATTTGGAGCCATTCATGTTCTTCGGCTACCTCTTCCAATATTGCTATCCGATGTTCGAACCTAGGAATAGATACGTTCTCTTTACCTAGCGCTACTCGGCTGATCGCCCACACGACCTGGTCTATGTCATATTGGGCCATCACAGCCTCTGAAATAGCTAGATGCGCTACGGTCGGTGGATTGAATGACCCGGGATAGACCGCCGTGGCCATGTCAGATACGTCTGCCTGTCAGCGATCGCAGAGCTCTCGGGTTGCCGCCAAGTTTGATCTCGACATCCCTGTTAATTCCGTGCGCAAGGTTGTCCCACATCCGGTCAATCAGTTGAGCGCGGAGGACGTCTTCTTGACGCACGTCATTTTCTGAACAACGACGCAGAAAGGGTATGCAGTAGGCGTTTAGGCCGATTAGTGCTGATGCTAGACCTAAGTCCAGAGGTGCTGTTCCTGCTTTGCGAGATAGCTGAACTCCCCGTTCTATATCGTGACCGAGGGCCCGGATTATTGGGGCCGCGAGTTCCTCATATGTTGATCGAGGAATCTGGTGTCGAATAGATAGGGCTTGGGCAGCACTTCTCGCTGCTTCGCCTCCGAGTCTTAATGTTTGGAGTCTTATTCCCGCAAACCAAGCAGCCTTTCTGTTCAGCTTTTGAGGAGTGGAGAACCGAGGTTGTGTTGGTCGCGGAGATGAAGGATTCTGCAAGGTGCGATCGTATTCAGCTCGACGACCTGGGTCAGATAAGACGAACCAAGCATCGTTAATCCGACCCATTAAGAGCGAATCACCGGACTGTCTGTCGGGGTGGTGGGCGAGTGCTAATCGCCGATAGGCACGTTGCAAAGAGTCTTGGGTGCTGCCAATTGGGACCCCTAATTGTTCGTATAGCGAAGGGTTGGCCACCGCGTTCTTGGGGTCTTCCATAGGTCAGCTTCTCAGTGCTATATGCCCAGGGTCTCCTGGCTCCAATGTGCCTATTACTGCAGCGAAGTGGCTTGCTTCTGTTAGTTCTGCCACGGCATCGACAGCAGCGGAAGCATCACAGGAGAATAAAAGGCCACCTGAGGTTTGAGCATCACAGAGAATGAGGCGGTCAGTAATCGAGCCGCCACTCAAAAATGGTTCAAGAAAATCTAGGTTTCTTTCAGTACCTCCAGCCACGAATCCACTTTCAACGAGGTCGCTAACGCTGGGTAGAAGTGGTACTGCTGTTGTTTCGATCGAGGCAGAAAGCCCACTGGCTGAAGCCAGCTCGTAGAGATGGCCAAGGAGACCGAACCCCGTAACGTCGGTGGCTGCTGAGGCTCCTACTCGACCCGCAGTTTTGGCCGCCGAGGAGTTGAGGCGAGTCATTTCTCGAATGCCCGCAACATAAACCTCGTTCAAGGAACCGTCTTGTGAAATAGCTTCAGGGTCGGAACGCTTTAGAGCTGTTGCCAGTAAGCCTGTCCCTATTGGTTTTGTTAGGACTAGAGCCTGGCCTTCTTCACCCCCAGCATTGGTGAGAAGCTTGTCGGGTGAAACTTCACCCACGACAGACATCCCGTACATTGGTTCAGGCCCATCAACGGTATGGCCGCCGGCTACGACCCAGCTGCCGCTTTCGGCGGCCATTTGGCCTCCGATGAGCACATCGCCAAGGATCTCTAAAGCAAGTTCCTCCTTAGGCCAAGCGACCAAATTGAGAGCAAATAGTGGCTCACCTCCCATGGCATAAATATCGCTAGCAGCATTAGTTGCCGATATCTGACCCCAGAGTTTTGGATCATCGACTATTGGGGTGAAAAAGTCGGCTGTAGCGACTAGAGCGTTGCCATCTGAGCGCCGCCACACGGCAGCGTCGTCGCTGTGCTCTGTGCCAACCAAAAGGTCTGGATGACTGGAATTTGGTAAGTGACGCAACACGTGCGCCAGGTCACTGGGACCGAGCTTGCAAGCTCAACCAGCACCGTGGCTGTATTGGGTCAGTCGAATCAAACTTGTCACGCCACCACGGTAGTACCCAAGCGCTAGTTCGCCGTATATGTCTCCATTGTCTCAAGGAAAATTTGCATTCCCCGATCGCGGTCGATTTCGTAAGCGACTTCACAGTTGAGGGGTTGATCTCCCCACCCTCGCTGATCGACAACCGTCATTCCTCGTGTGTAAACACCCTCGGTTTCGACGCTTACGTTCCGGGGTTCGAACTCAAATAGTTCTGGGTGAGTTATAGCGAGAACAGCGCATGGGTCATGTAAAGGAACCCGTTGTCCGCTAGTTCGTTTCTGGTATGACGTGAGATAAAAATCGAAGAGATCGGCGGCAAAACCTGCCACTGAGTTATTGATTCTTCGGAGATCTTTGATGGTTTGCTCATCAATGCCGAATTTATGAGTGAGGTTAAGTCCGGCCATTCGGAACGGTTTGAAACCAGCGCTAAAAACGATCGAGGCAGCATGGGGATCAGCCCACACATTGAATTCGGCTGTGGCGGTCACGTTGCCAGATGTTGCGCTTCCGCCCATGATTGATATGCCAGCAACGCTGTCCACTATGTCGGGTGCTTGTTGTACCGCTAAAGCAATGTTGGTAAGAGGCCCGATAGGTACTAGCCACACAGCATCGTTGTCGCGAACAGTGTCGATTATGAACCGTACAGCCTCTGAGCTTTTGGCAGAGCGTGTGATTTTTGGTCGAGGCGGTCCATCTAAACCTGTTTTGCCGTGGGCCTCTTCGGCGTGTCTTGGTGGCACTAAGAGGGGTTTTTCGGCGCCTGCGTGGACTTCAACTTCAAGATGAACAAGCTCTGTAAGTAGGAGAGCGTTGTCGGTAGTTAAATCCAGAGGTGCATTACCCGACACAGTCGTGATTCCTAGAATTTCGGTTAACTGGGCGGCCATCATGATCGCTATAGCGTCATCGTGTCCGGGGTCGCAGTCGATGATGATTTTGGGTTTCATAGTCGTGTCATCCCTGGTCCATTGTCATCTGTATCTCCCCAGTAATGGGGAAGTCTTAGATATCCGACTCTTGGTAGTTCGATAGCAGTCGGTAGTCCCTGATGGAGTTTGAGTCGCTGGATAGAGCGAACATGGCTCAACATCTCGTAGTACACCATCCAGAGGGAGCCTTCAAGATCGTAGGTTATATGGCTGCTTTCTTGGTCATCACTGCGTGTTCCTCTGGGGAGGGTGGTGACGACGTACTTCCAGAACTCTGTGCCTCTGACAGTTCGCGTTTCTGACCGCAGTAGGTCTATTGGTTGATCCTCGACCAGCGTCGTCAACCAATCTATTCCCAAACGAAGTTGGCTCAGAATGTCGGGTATTTGCCAAAATAAGTTCGTATCGAGTATCCGGTCCCATTTGTTGTTAGGGCCCATCTGATGTTCGGTCCAGTTGATTGGGTGAGGGATGTCACCATTAGGCCAGAGAAGGTGGCCTGCTCGTCTCTTAGTGAACACAAGAGCATCCCACGCAATATGGGAGACCTGAGTTCTACACGACCACCACATCCATTCTTTTTCGGGTGCGGTGTCGTGAAAATCCAGTTGGTCGTCCGACAGGCCTGCTATTTCGGCTTCCACCCAGTCGACGATGTGGGGATACCACGGCATAGCCCCTGACTCCGAAGAAGTAGGCATCTCGAGAATGTTGGGGTCCGTTAGAGCCATGTGACGAAGCTAGTCGTGCTCCTTGGATAGTTGCTGTTTAGCTCGGGAGATCTTCGAAGGAACGTGGACTTGGACAGTTGCATACGAGGTTCCTGTCGCCGTGAGCGCCATCAATTCTGCTTACAGGCGGCCAGTACTTGTCTGCAGCGCTTGAAGGAAGCGGGAAGGCTGCTTCTTGTCGTGTGTACGGATGACGCCAATCGTCTTGCAGTAGGTCTTCAGCTGGATGGGGTGCGTTTACGAGAGGATTGTCATCAGCGGGCCATTCACCGGATTCGATTCGTGCAATTTCTTGTCTGATTTGAATCATGGCATCGCAAAAGCGGTCGATCTCTTGTTTTGACTCACTTTCGGTTGGCTCAACCATCAATGTGCCCGGCACTGGGAAAGACATTGTCGGCGCATGAAAACCGTAGTCAATAAGCCTTTTAGCTATGTCTTCAACCGTGACAACCTCTGATAGCTGTCTCAGATCCAAGATGCATTCATGGGCTACTAATCCATTTTGTCCCCGGTAGAGAACCGGGTAGCTGTCGTCCAACCGCAGTGCGATGTAGTTGGCATTTACAATCGCGACTGCCGTGGCACGCGTTAAACCTTCGGCTCCCATCATCGCTATATACATCCAGGGAATAGGGAGGATTCCTGCAGACCCCCATGGGGCTGCAGCTATGGCTCCGCTTCCAGTTGCCGGTCCAGCCTCGGGGACCAGCGGGTGATTAGGTAGGAATGGGGCTAAATGTTCTCTTACCGCGACCGGACCTATGCCCGGGCCTCCGCCTCCGTGAGGGATGCAGAAGGTTTTGTGAAGGTTGAGGTGGCTTACATCAGCTCCGAACTGTCCTGGTGCGGCGAGTCCGACTAGGGCATTTAAGTTTGCTCCGTCAACGTAGACCTGGCCGCCAGCTTTGTGGATTGTTCGACAGATCTGGACGATCCCTTCTTCGAATACCCCATGTGTTGATGGGTATGTAACCATTATCCCGGCAAGAACATCTTCATGTTCAGCAACTTTCGCTTCCAGGTCGTTGAGGTCAATATCGCCGTCATGGTCGCATTCGACAACGATGACTTTCAGTCCTGCCATAATCGCTGAAGCAGCATTAGTCCCATGGGCTGATGAAGGAATGAGGCACACATTTCGTTGGTCTTCCCCTCTGGATTCGTGATAACGCTTAATGGCTAAAAGGCCAGCGAACTCTCCTTGCGAACCAGCATTAGGTTGTAAAGAAATTTGGTCGTATCCAGTGCACGCGAGCAGCCAGTTGCTTAGCTCTTCAATCAGTTCCATGTAACCCCTTGCTTGGTCCAGAGGCGCGAATGGATGGATGTCAGCGAACTCTGGCCAAGTAATCGGTTCCATTTCACTCGTGGCATTGAGCTTCATTGTGCAACTACCGAGAGGAATCATGCTGCGATCCAAAGCTATGTCCTTGTCAGCCAGTCGGCGGATGTATCTGAGCATCTCGGTCTCTGAGCGGTAGGTATTAAAAACTGGGTGATCTAGATAACTAGAGGAGCGGCTCAGATATTGAGGTATTCCGGTGAGAGTGCTTGAAGCTTGTGAGCTTTTGTTGTCGTTTAAGAATGCCCGTCCTAACTGCTCAAGGATCTCCGCATCGCAGGTTTCATCGAAGGTAACGGCGACGGTGTCAGAGTCGACGACCCGAATATTTATTCCCTCGACCAGGGCGCGTTGCGTAATTTCTGCTGCCCTACCTGGAACCTGAATAGTGAGCGTGTCGAAAAACGTTTGGTTGGAAAGAACAAACCCAGCAGATTCGAGTTTCGTAGCGAGGGTTGCGGTGAGGCTGTGAATGCGTTGAGCGACCTTCTTGAGGCCATCGGGACCATGGTAAACGGCGTACATAGATGCGATTACTGCAAGTAAAACCTGAGCTGTGCATATATTGCTCGTGGCTTTTTCGCGGCGGATATGTTGCTCGCGAGTTTGGAGTGCTAACCGTGTTGCGGGACGACCTCCACTGTCGACCGACACACCAACTAATCGCCCGGGGAGAGCTCGTTTGTGGTCTTCTCGTGCTGCAAGGTAGCCAGCGTGAGGACCTCCAAAGCCAAGTGGAACTCCCAAACGTTGTGAAGTTCCTACGACTAGATCAGCCCCTAATTCTCCCGGCGGGGTCAAGAGGCAGAGCGCTAAGAGGTCAGAAGCGACACAAAGAATCCCATCGTTTCCGTGGATCGTTTCCGCGATGTGGCTGATGTCGCGAATGTCACCTGAACAGCCTGGGTATTGGACCAGAACCCCGTAACAATCAGCAGCATCGAGGTCTTGCCAGGCATCACCGACCTCTATGTTGATGCCTAACGCTTCGGCGCGAGTCCGGACCACATCGATGGTTTGTGGATAGCAGTCCGAGTCAACGAAGAATTTTGTCCCAGTAGTTTTTGTCAGCCGCCTGGCCATGGTCATCGCCTCAGCTGCAGCGGTGCTTTCATCAAGCAAAGAACTATTGGATATCTCCATCCCGGTAAGGTCGCAAACCAGTGTTTGGTAGTTGAGAAGAGCTTCCAGTCTGCCCTGACTTATTTCTGGTTGATAGGGCGTGTAAGCGGTGTACCAACCAGGGTTCTCGAGAACTCGGCGCACCACCACGGCAGGCGTCACTGTGTTGTGGTAACCCAGCCCTATCAATGATTTCATAGGTCGGTTCAAATTCGCTATCTGCTGAATTTGGGCAATGGCATCAACCTCAGTGAGGGGATTTGGAAGCTTAAGCGGTTGGTCTGTGCGGATTGCTGCCGGGACAACGGCGGTACACAGTTCTTCGAGGCTGGGGTAACCAATAGCGGAGAGCATCGAAGCTATTTCGTCCTCGCTTGGGCCTAGGTGGCGGGCGAGAAAATCAGGTTGAGGGTCAAGTTCTTGCATATGGGAGTCTCAGTTCCGGCTGTAGTTGTGAGGAACGAATGGCAAAGTACTGATTTGGCATGGGACCTCTTTGCCGCGTACCTCAGCGAGCAAAGTGCTTTTGGAGTCCGAAATGATTGGATCGACATACCCCATGGCAACCGGTCGATCACAGGTGGGTCCGAAACCTCCGCTAGTGACAACTCCCACTTCTAGGCCTTCGTCAGTTCGCAGCGTTGCACCTTCTCGGATTGGCCGCTTAGTTAAAGAGGAAATTCCTACGCGAGTTCGGTGAGTACCACCTGAGAATTGAGCCAATATGACCTCAGATCCTGCAAAGGTAGGCTCGTCGCGTCGTCGTCGGGGTATCGTCCAGCCAAGACGAGCCTCAACTGGAGTAATCGTTTCGTCCAGTTCGTGGCCGTAAAGACATAACCCGGCTTCAAGCCGCAGGCTGTCCCTTGCCCCTAGCCCACATGGGCTGACGGCCTCATCAAGAAGGAGCGTTTCTGCGAGCTTTAGAGCGTCCTCAGCGGGAACGATTAGTTCGAAGCCGTCTTCTCCGGTATAGCCGCTGCGGCTGATGACGCAGTCGACTCCGTCAAGTGAGAATTGGCCCGAAGTCATGAAGGTCAGATCTGTGATTCGTGAATCGAAGCCTGACAGAACTGTCGCCGCTTTTGGCCCTTGGAGCGCTACTTGGGCGAGGTCCTCTCGGATATCGATGTTCGCGAAGTCGCTAAGAGCTGTTTGGATGCAGAGAAGATCACTCTCTACTCGCGAGGCGTTTAAGACCAAACGTAGTTGGGTGTCACTTCGAGTGACGATGAGATCATCGATAACGCCCCCTTGGTTATTAGTTAAGAGCGCGTACCGAAGGTGACTGACTTCGAGGTCCTGAATGGAAGCGGGCGTTACAAGTTCCAGCGAATCGATGACTGTAGGTAAAGAGATACCTGGTTTAGGAACGAGATCAACGATTCCCATATGGCTTACATCAAAGAGCCCTGCTGAGGAACGCGTAGCTGAATGTTCGCTGATAATGCCCTCGAAACTGAGAGGTAATTCAAAACCGGCGAAGGGGGCAAATTTCGCTCCGCGGTCGCAGTGTAGAGAATGTAGGGGTGACTGTTTGGTTGTCTGAGTTTCGGAAGGTTCACTCATAGCTCATTGCCCGCGTCAAGTTCGACGCCCCGCGCTGTCGTGGAACCTGAGAGATTGGCCGCTTTTACGCAGTTTTCCCCTTCGGTGGAGCTAGCCGAAGCCAACTCTCTTTCCAGCGTTGCTTCTTCCCTGCGGTCCGGAGGCCTGAGAGTTTCCCGGGGCGGTTGCTCCTTCGGCGCCGATCAACCGTAATAACTGTTGATCGGACTCTCCCACTGGGCGTTGGCAGCACTCGCCATCTTAATCACGGCGGACTTCCGAGGGTGTGATCGCTTGTTGGTCAGGCAATACGTTGACAACAACTACTTAAGAAAATCTGCGATTCGATCCTTTGGGCGACCAATTATTGCGTTATCGGACTTAACCAGAACTGGGCGTTGCATTAAAGCCTTCCGTTCCAATAGGAGTTCCACGACGGCTTTAGGGTTATCCACATAGTCATCAGGGTCCAGTCCTAGTTCTTTGAATTTCGAATCCTTGCGTACTAGGTCCTCTACCGGGTCTTCTAGGACAGAAGTGATGTGTTCTAAAGTCTCGCGGTCAGGTGGGGATTTCATGTAAAGAACCACATCTGCTTTAACGTTTTCTTCCTCAGCGACCGCTAAGGCATTTTTGGATGACCCTCAATGAGGGTTGTGGTAAATCGTGACTTTAGGCACGGGTGCTCCTCGTTTTGTCCGCCTACGACCGTATCAGCGTTGAAAGCCGTCTTGGATGCGTTGAAGCATGTCGGGGGCAACACCAGGACCATCTTCTCTTGCCCATTTGAGGCCTTTGTCACGACTAAAATCGCTCAGAAGACGCATCTGTTTCTTCTCTTCGCGCAGCGTGTGCCAAGAGTTGGCGACAATGGATCTCGCCCAGTCCTCAGTACTTTCCTCAAGTTGTTCTTCAGACACACAACGGTTAGCCAGCCCAATTCGTTCTGCTTCAACCCCGTCGACCACGCGGCCGCTGTACATCATGTCGCGTGCCACCAGCGGTCCGACTCGCTCAGGTAGGCGACTGGTCATGCCCCATGTGGGGACCATTCCCCATTTGCCGTGTGTGTCACAAAAGCGGGCATCATCGGCACAAATAAGAAGATCGCACGCGAGAACCAGCTCCAACGCACCCGTATAGCAATGACCGCGGACCGAAGCGATCACCGGCTGCGGGATCGCTTCAATCAGATCAAGGGTCTCCGCTTGTTGGTAGGCAGAACTTGCGTGTTCACCTCGCTCGATTGCCTTCAAATCATTTCCGGCTGAGAATGAACGGCCTTTACTGTTCAAAACCACTACACCAACTGTGTCAGGAGAAGCGGCGAGATCATCTAAGTGCGATCGGAGCTGCTCAAAGAGTAGTGGGCTCAAAGCATTGAGAGCCTCAGGTCGATTCAGGGTAAGGGTACTGACGCCGTCGTTATCGCTACGCAGCACCAATGCTGTATCAGGCTTGTTCATGGGTGCAGCTTCTCACAAGGGACTGGTGAGCGTCTTAGGCAGCGTGCGAATCGTTCGGAACATCAGAAGCATCGGCGGCATCGAGGTTGGCCAAGAGAGTTAAGAGATCGCTTGTAGCGCCCGGACGGTCGAGGCCGGTAACGCGTACAAGAATTGTTTGGGGGGGGGGACACAACATCGACCGTGCCGTCGGGTCGTGTCCGAAACGCGCTTTATTTACAACCTATTGCGCCCTAAACGCAATACATTTGGCGGAGTGAGCACGATCTTGATTGTTCGGGGGGAAGGGTGACTCGTCTCGGGTTTCTCCTTGACAGTGAGACCTGCATCGGGTGCCACGCGTGCACCGTCGCGTGTAAGAGCGAACACGATGTGCCTCTAGGGGTAAATCGAACTTGGGTGAAATACATAGAGACGGGCGAGTTTCCTGACACAACTCGACATTTCTCAGTTATGCGTTGCAACCAATGCGACGACGCCCCCTGCATGGAGATCTGCCCGACGTCTGCTCTATTCAGAGCAGACAACGGCGTAGTGGATTTCGACGATGACAATTGCATTGGATGCAAGGGGTGCATGAATGCGTGCCCTTATGACGCTATTTACATCAACCCAGACACCAACACTGCGAACAAGTGCAACTTCTGCAACCACCGAGTCGAAGTGGGCCTCGAACCATCCTGTGTAGTGGTGTGCCCGACCCACTCCATCAAAGTCATTGATTTCGATGACCCAGATAACGGTGCGTTACAGAACCTCGACAGGGAAGACTTGGCGGTCCGATCCCCAGAGCAAGGAACCACACCTATGGTGTATTACCGCGGCGCTCATGAAGCCTCCCTGGATCCCTTGCGAACCGCGATTCCTGTCGACGGGCTGATCTGGGCCGATGTCACCCCTCAACACCCGACACCGCCCACTGCGGAATCGGAACTTGTCGCTCGCACGACCTATACGACGGCCCATGCAACTACCTGGCAGGCCAAGGTTTCGAGCTACCTGGTGACCAAAGCCGTCGCAGCGGGCGTCATGCTGTTTGCCGCTCTCATGGTGGTGGTTGGCCACGTCGACCAGACAACAAAGGTCGGGTTTCTTCCAGCCCTGATAGCGACCTTCTTCTTGTTGGTCACGGGGGCCTTGTTGGTGGCGGACTTAAAGAAACCATCCCGGTTCTATCTTGTGTTGACCCGAGGGAATCGCTCTAGTTGGTTAGTACGAGGCGCATACATCCTTGGTGTGTACGCGGTATTGCTCGGCGGCTGGCTTCTGGCTTCTTTCATCGATTCCTCCCGAATGTTTGAAGTGTTGGCGGGACCCGTTGCACTGGTCGCGGCCAGCGTCGCCGGTTACACGGCGTTTCTCTTCGCTCAATGTGAGGGCCGTGACCTGTGGCAGGGACGGCTGCTGCTCCCCACGCTGTTAACCCAAGCAGTTGCCGCGGGAGGCGCTGTTTGGCTGATTGCGGATCTATTGATCGCCATGCCAGAACCGGTCCTAGTGCAAGGGGTGACGATCGGCGCTTTAACTGCAACTAGCATTTTGATCCTTGCTGAAGTCTTAGGTGACCATTCGCCACATGTGGCGGCTGCAGTGCGTTCAATGACGCAGGGCGACCAGCGAAACTATTTTCTGGCGGGCATCGTTGGAGGGCTGGTTGTTCCGATTATTTTGTTGATAGTGAGCTTGATGGTTGACGCCCAAGCATCAACATTTTCTTTTCTTGCCGGGATTTTCGTTCTGGTCGGCATGTGGGCCTATGAACACAGCTATGTGCAAGCCGGCCAGTCCGTTCCCTTGTCTTAGGAGCTTTGATGACTGAAGTGAGTGATTCTCGGTATAAGGATGAAGATAGTTTTTACAAGAACGCCGGATCGAACGCGGGTCTAACGAATTACCCACCACATGACCAGTGGCACGACTGGACCGAACTTGATGCCAAAGCGTGGCCACGTCGAGTGGAGCGCCGCTATCGGCTGATCCCCACCACCTGTTTTAACTGCGAAGCAGCATGTGGACTGGTTGCATATGTTGACCGCGAAACAGGTGAAGTCGCCAAATTTGAAGGCAACCCTGAACATCCCGCTTCGAGGGGCAGAAATTGTGCGAAAGGCCCCGCAACCCTCAATCAGGTAAACGACCCGGAGCGCATCTTGTTCCCGTTGAAGCGAGTGGGTGCACGGGGCGGTGGCGAATGGGAAAGGATCAGTTGGGAGCAGGCTCTAGATGAGATTGGCGCCCGCATACGGACAGCGCTTCTAGAGGAACGACGCGACGAGATCATGTACCACGTCGGCCGACCGGGCGAAGATGGGTACACCGAACGAGTCCTGCAAGGGTGGGGGGTGGATGGTCATAACAGTCACACCAATATCTGTTCCTCCAATGCACGGATCGGCTACCAATCATGGATGGGTCACGATCGACCGTCCTCCGACTATGCCAACGCTGAAGTTATTTTTTTGATTTCGTCACATCTCGAGGCAGGCCATTACTTCAATCCCCACGCGCAGCGCATCATTGAGGCCCAGGAAAAGGGGGCGACTGTCATCTGTGTGGATCCGCGCCTCTCCAACACAGGTTCCAAAGCCGACCATTGGCTCCCTGCTTGGCCAGGAACAGAACCGTTTTTACTTCTGGCTCTCGCCCGGCTTTTGTTGGAGAACGGTACGTGGCAATCCGATTTTGTTCGCAGGTGGACTAACTGGGAAACATACCTCGCTAGAACCCGACCCGATCTTGACGTCAAGTTCGAATTATTGGAACAGGCCCTCCTCGACGAGTATGAGGAATACACGCCCGAAAAAGCCGAAGAAGTCACGGGAATACCGGCGGCTCAAATACGCGAGATAGCGTCAATAATCGGCGCTCACCCAACAAAGTTCGCGTCGCACAACTGGCGGGCCGCGGGTGCGGGCAACCTCGGCGGCTGGCAGACGGCGCGTTGCCTGTTCTTTTTGAATGTGCTCACCGGCTCTGTGGGAACCGTCGGCGGAACTAGTGGCAACGGATGGAACAAGTTCAAACCACATGCGCCGCTAGGGGCCCAAAAAATCGAACACTGGAATGAGATGTCGTGGCCTCAGGAATACCCTCTGAGTTACCACGAGATGTCAATTCTTCTGCCCCATTTCTTAAACGAGGGACGCGGCAAACTAGATACCTATTTCACTCGGGTATACAACCCTGTTTGGACGAATCCAGATGGCTTTAGCTGGATGGAAGCACTCCTTGACCCTTCCAAGGTGGAATGTCATGTCGCGTTGACCCCAACTTGGTCTGAAACAGCGCTATTTGCTGACTACGTATTGCCTATGGGTGTCGGTTCTGAGCGTCACGACCTTGCGTCGTTTGAGACTCACGCCGGACGTTGGATCGGTTTTCGGCAACCTGTGATACGCCGCTTCGCCGAACTTGAAGGCAAATCAATCGACAAAGACTCCCGGACCCACGAGTTCAATCCCGGTGAAGTATGGGAAGAAAACGAGTTTTGGATCGATCTTTCTTGGCGCATAGACCCCGACGGTCAACTTGGAGTGAGAGAGCATTTCGAAAGTCGCGCAGACCCGGGCCAACCGATGACCGTAGACGAGTACTACGGACTGATCTTCGCCGAAGAAGTACCCGGACTCGCTGAAGCTGCTATTGATGCGAGTCAGACACCTCTCGAGTTCATGCGTGATAGGGGCGCGTTCGCTGTTCCGACCGACCCCTATCTGCCCCACGAACGCCTGGTCGATCCAGCGTCGGTGCAAGATTGTGTCCTTGACGAGAGTGGCGTATTCAGGAAGCCGATGACAGCCGGGCTGTTCGATGGCTCAGAAGAAGCGTTCACTCACACAACGCTTGCACCTTTGGGCGATGGCTCACCGGCTGTGGAGATCGACGGAGAAATCAAGGAAGGATTTCCGACACCTTCGAAAAAGCTAGAGCTGTACTCCACGACGTTGGCTGATTGGGGTTGGCCCGAATATGCGACCCCGACCTGGATCCCAAGTCACGTTCACTGGGAGGACCTTGACCTTGATGGCCAAGAGCGAATTCTCTTGCCGACCTTTCGAATCCCGACACTCATTCACACTCGATCCGCTAATTCGAAATGGTTGAACGAACTCAGTCACCGTCACCCCCTATGGATTCACCCTGAGGATGCCGAAAAGTTAAATATCGGAGAAAATCAGTTGGTGCGCATTACGACACGTATCGGCCATTTCGTCATTCAGGCATGGCGGACCGACGGCATACGCCCCGGAGTTGTTGCCGCCTCACATCACATGGGACGTTGGCGTACCGGACAAGAGCAAGGAAGGTCATGGGGTAACGGCCAAGCAGACATCGAACATGACGGCACTACTTGGAAGCTCAGTCGCCGTGACAGCATGGGGCCCTATTCGTCTGAGGACCCTGACAGTGAACGGATCTGGTGGAACGACACCGGAGTCCATCAGAATCTGACCTTTGCCGTTCAACCAGATCCCATATCGGGAATGCAATGTTGGCATCAAAGAGTTCAAGTGACACCAGCCGAGGAAGGTGACTCTTACGGCGATGTGGTTGTTGACACAGCCAAATCACGCGAGGCGTATTTGGAGTGGCTTGCTAAGACCCGGCCGGCACCGGGACCTCATGGTCTTCGTCGACCACTTTGGTATGCGCGCCCTTTGAAACCCACCGTTGAGGCCTATCGGCTTTCTTGAGTTTCGCGTTATGTGATTGCTGCCCCACGATGAGTTGATGACAAAAGCCCACTCGGTAGGGGAGATAGAGTTGCCTTTCGATGACACTTGGTGGTGTGTCATCTCTAATCCTTTCGAAAAGCTTGCAAAACAAAGGGAACGGCAATGGAAATCGGCGGTCACTGCGACGAACGTTTCTCTCTGGTTCGGGACGCGTTCGAATCAAATTTCTTGGCTGACGAAGAACTCGGTGCAAGTGCAGCGGTCACAGTCGAGGGTCAATACGTTGTGGATCTGTGGGCAGGAAACAAAAATCTTGCAGGGGAGCCTTGGCAAGAAGACACAATCGTCAACGTCTACTCCACAACAAAAACTATGGCGTCAATCTGCATGCTTATGCTGGCAGATCGTAGTCTGATCGAATTTTCTGCTCCGGTAGCGAAGTATTGGCCAGAGTTCGCGGCTAACGGCAAAGACGAAGTGTTAGTGCGTCACGTTATGACTCACCAGACCGGATGTTCGGGCTTCCCGAGAGCTATTACGGCTCACGAACTATACGACCAGGAGCTTTGTGCGTCTTTGTTGGCAGAAATGGAACCGTGGTGGAAGCCGGGCACCGCACCGGGATATCACGCACTGACTCAAGGCACCCTTCAAGCCGAAATCCTTCGCCGTGTCGATGGACGGACCTTGGGGGGATTTTTTAGGGATGAAGTCGCTGGACCTCTCGATGCTGACTTCCATATTGGATTACCCGGTTCAGAAGGAAGTCGCGTAGCTGAGTTGGACCCACCTGATCGGAGTATTGATGAGATGGTCGAGGTTGAAGCTGATTCGGTCGCCTCGAAGACATTTGGCAGTTGTGTTCTTGATGGGACCGAAACCGCTACCGACGAGTGGAGGCGAGCTGAGATACCTGCTGCGGGTGGTATTGGGAATGCCCGCTCTATTTCCCGCGTGCATTCGGCAATCGCGTGCGGCGGGAGTGTCGACGGGATCACACTACTTAGCGCTGAAACGATCGAGGCTGCATTGGAACGTCAGACCTTCGAGCGAGACCTAGTTCTGGGACTGGGGGTCCCATATGGGATGGGCTTTGGTATCAATCATCAGCGATTACCGCTAACTCCAAGTCCGAGAACTCTGTATTGGTTTGGTTGGGGAGGCTCCATGGGGGTGATGGATCTAGATCAACGATTAACTATTTCCTACTCAATGAACAGAATGGCCTCTGGGCTCGTAGGAGATTCTCGTGCCTTCAATTTGATAGCAGCCACGTATGCAGCACTGGAGAAAGCAAAGAGCTAGATCGCTTGGATCTCTTGAATGACGTCCGGCGGCAGGTCCGCTGGAATTTCAGGTGATGCACTCGCGCCTATTGCGTGTGTGAGGCCGCCGAACCGCTCCGAGACTTCGGTAGCTATCTCATCGTGTCTTCCAACGGCGGCGAAGTGTCTAACAACGTCGTCGCTCACCAGCGCTGCCATTTTGGACCAACCGTTGTTCTTAGACAGATGGTTGAGTTCTTGCCCCAGATCAAGAAGATCGTGTTGTTCGAGCACTGGCCAATAGGCTTTGGTGCTCCCATAAAAGCCGATTCGATACCGAACCCAGTCCATCATTTTCTCCACCGATTCATCGTCTGGTCCGGTACAAAGAAAACCTCCGCCACTTATTTCGAACTGGTCTGGAGGAAGCGAATTCTCTTCGAGGCCCTTCTTTAATTCGGGCAAAACCTTCTCCTCTAAGTAGGGGCGCGTGCAGAACGCGTGGAGCCTTACCCCGTCACAGACGCGGCCCGCTGTTCGCAACATTGCGGGCCCCACCGCTGCCATAGTGATCTTAGGTAAAGGGACAGTTAAAGGTTCAGGGGTGAAATTCGGAGTCATGAGAGTGAAGTTGTAGAACTTGCCTTGATAGTTCAAAGGCTCACCGGTTAACCACGTATTCCAAATCGCTCTTATCGATTCAACGTATTCGCGCATTCGTGGAGCTGGGGCCAACCACTTCACGCTAAACCGACGCTCATTGTGACCACGAACTTGGCTTCCCAAGCCCAATTCAAATCGGCCAGAGCTTGCTTGCTGCAAGTCCCATCCGATGTTGGCAGCGTTCATGGGACTTCTAGGGAAGGCGATAGCAACCCCGGTCGCTAATTCCAGCCTCGTTGAATGGACTGCCGCTACCGCCAGAGGTAGGAAAGGATCATGTCTGTTTTCAAGAGAAACAACCCCGTCGTAGCCGTCGGCCTCAATGCGCTCAATTGCCTCGGGAATATCGTTCAAGTCGGCTTGGGGGAGAGTAGCGAACACCTTCATCAGAACTATCTTTCAGGTAGGACGTCGGCAAAAATCTCCCACTGTTTCCACTCAGGCTCAGGTGGTGAAACCGAGCCGCCTGGAGCGAATTCGGAGATAGTCCCCGATTCGAGATCGTGGACGTAACGAGGGCAGTTAGGAAAAATTCGGGTTAATTTAACTTCAACTACTGCCTCAGCCCCTTCGAAGTCGGAGAGTGCCGCTTCGTTAAGCAAAATGGCGGCGGTGCCGTGAATCCGAATTCTGTTGGCTTTTTCGTTCTGTCGGATGAACAGCAATGCGACGTTGCTGGTTTCTTGAATGTTGCCTAAGGAGCGGTACATGCCGTTTCCGTCATAAGAGGGGAACCGCAGCGTTCGGTCATCGAGAACTTTGACGAACCCAGGACGACCGCCTTTGTAAGAAACATCAGGAAAACCGTCACCATCTACGGTCGCCAAGAAGAAATAGGTAGCTCGCTCTAGATATGTAGCAGTCCGATCATCTATTGCTGCGCTTACGGTTACTTCGTTGAGTCGGTCTGCCAACCTTCGTGCATCGAAGTGGTCTTGCAGTGCTCTCGCCCCGCTCCCGTAGAGTTGGCCGCCAGATTCAGTCATGGGTACAGACTAGGCCGAGAGCAAAGAACGCTCGTCGTTACGGAGTGGGTTTGTGCGCTTTGCGAGAACCAGCCTCCCAGTCCTCCATAACTGGCGCTGATTCGAGCGTTCCCAGCACGTTTATTTGAGGAGCTTCACGGAGAGACCGTTTCATCTCTGCAAACCCGGGGAAGCTAGCTAACTCGATGACGGCGTTCCACAGGGGGACTGCCTCATCATCACTCGGCACCCTTGAAATAACGGGACCAAAAAAAGACAGACCGGTAGGCGGTTGAAATGAGATGATCGGAGTTCCCACGTCTCGGCCAGTACGGGAAAGAGCCAGCTCAGTTTCGTTTTCAATTATGTGGTCCCACTGAGAGTCGTCGACAGCTGCAGCATGTTTAGTTGGTAAGCCAGCGGTTTCGAGGCACTTCTCTGTGTGTTCTACGGTGCCCAGTTGCTTTCGTAAACCCGGTTGTTGATCTAGCTCCCAATAATGGGTGCCGAAGGCGGCATATAGACCTGACATGGCACTTCGTCCCTCTTCTTCTCGGACCTGCGCTGCTGCTCTAAGAAAACGAAGCCCAGAGGTGTGTCCCTGTTCGTAGCCAGCTGGGAAGTCAGTGTCGTAATTCTTCTCTTTGTTGAGTATCCGCAACGAGATAAATCGCCAGTCAACCGAATAGTTGGTTTGTGCCGCCACCTTCTCTACCCACCGGGAGGTCACCCAGGCAAAAGGACAAATGGGATCCCAAAAGAATTCGATGTCGTAATTGTCTTCACTCATACCCGACATAGTTACCACGTCTGCGCCTATGGTCGATTAGGTGAGTGAAAATGAACGAAACCCGGGAAGTATTCCGGAGCCAGAAATGCTGGATTCGGCGGGCGGTGGCCGTATAGCGCTTCATTGTCTCGGAGGACAAGGACCGCCGGCACTCTTCGTTCACGCCACGGGCTTCAATGCGCGGACTTACGGCCCATTTGTCAGTGGTCTTGCTGGTCAATTCACAATATGGGCCCCAGATTTAAGGTCTCATGGGTGGAGCACACCACCCCGCAACGGGGATTATGAATGGACGAGTCTTGCAGAGGATTTATTGGTTGTGGTTGACCATCTCGAAATTAAGACAGGGGAACTCGACTGTGTCGGTCATTCCATAGGCGCGGCAACCCTTTTGTTGGCCGACGCCGCCCGGCCTGGTTTGATACGGCGTATGTATGGCTATGAACCGGTTATGTGGAGACCGGGTGAAGCTTTTCCACCGGGTCAGAATCCGCTGATCTCGGGAGCCCAAAAGAGGCGTGAGGTTTTTGGTTCTCGAGCTGAAGCTCTGGAGAGATTTGCCAGCAGACCACCGTTCTCGACCTGTAGATCCGATGCACTTCACAGCTACGTCTCGAATCTTTTCGAGGATCTGGAAGATGGCACGGTGCGTTTGCGGTGCAGAGGCGCTGAAGAAGCTCAGGTCTATGACGGTGAGCGAGTGTCGACAAATGACAAGATCCGTAACTGCAAGGCCACAGTTGTGGTCGGTAAGAGTGGCGACCATGGTTTCGGAAATCTTGGAGAACCGGCGGCCGAGGCCCTAGATAATTGTCGAACGATTGATTACGAGGGCTTAACTCACTTCGGTCCGCTTGAAGCACCCGGTCGTTTGTCCGCTGACGCATTAGCAGCATTGTCGGGCTCTTAACTAATAGAGGTAGTGCCCTGCATTGAGAGGAACGAAACGATTTCTTCAATGAGGACATCGGGCTGATCCTTGTGTGCGATATGTCCACACTGTGAAATGAACTTACCGACTGCTTGTGGGACCCTCTGGATAATGCCGTGGACCATTTCCTCGGTGGCATATTCGTCGTGGTCTCCTTGCAGTACCAGTAAGGGACAAGAGATGTTGCCGAGAATTTCGCAGATGTCAAAAGTCTCAAAACTTGGGTCCAACCAAATTGTGGACCAGCGATCAAACGCAATAGCCGGCTGATGGTGATGGCGTGCCATGCCCTCGACGATTTGATCGCGTCGCTCTTTCGCGACCCGCACTCCGTTCAGCCCGGCTGGTTCAACGAAAATGTGCGCGGCGATAGTAATTACTCCGACTGGATCTAAGAGGTCGGACGCGGCCGCTATTAATGCAATCGATGCTCCATCGCTATGGCCAAGGAGGATCGGTTGGCTTATCTCGAAATTTTGAAGAAGAGCGGGCAATATTTCCAAAGCCTCGCAATGCATGAAATCTGGTCCGTACTGGGCTGGGCCTGGTCCGGATCGCCCGTATCCGCTTCTGTCATATGCGACAACCGGTAAACCCGTCGCGGCGTGAATACGGTCAGGAAAGTCGCGCCATTGGGTGATTGACCCCAGCCCTTCATGCAACATGACGATGGTCGGCCCAATTCCGATCGCCCCCGTCGTCTCAACAGCTAGGCGAAGGCCCGATATCTCGTGAATATCAGTCATGAGTGTTTGTCGCTGATTGGCCGACTAAGCATGAATTTGCAGCTACTTTGCCGGTAATGGTGTTTAGCCCGATCATTGGAACCCTGATCTATCTCCTCGATCGCGACAGTAATAGTGTTCTCCTGATAAATCGTGATGCCCGACCTGATGATGATCATTACGGAAAGTTCAACGGTCTTGGGGGAAAACTAGAAGTAGATGAGTCAGTGGTAGCCGGAGCGCTTCGCGAACTTGCAGAAGAGGCCGGTGTGACAGCCACTTCGCTTTCTTTGAGGGGCACCATCAGTTGGTCAAATTTCGGTCCCAAACGTGAGGAGTGGTTGGGGTTTGTTTTTCTTGCGGATGCTTGGGAAGGGGAACTCTTGTCTAGTAACGATGAAGGCTCGCTTGTTTGGGTTCAACTCGAACGGCTCTTACAAGCGTGTGACTCTAACCCTGGCCTCCGAGCCTCAGCGGACCTTCCGATGTGGGAAGGAGATCGCAATTTTATACCTTTGGTGTTTGATGATGATGAGCGACAGTTCCATGGATCGATGCCCTATGACGGCGACAAACCCCTTGGTTGGACCTACCAAAGGGTGTAACGGTTACAGCCGGACATACTCGTAGTCAACGGGTTGAGTGTTAATTCCCGCTGTGGGAGCTGAAATCCAACTCGCCATTTGCCCAGCTCCATATACCGGCTGCATTAACGAGAGCACGAACTCTCGGTCTGAATCAGTTGGAAGGAAGTTAGGTGCCAACTCATTCCATTCAGCCTCGGAGGTTATTTCGCCATCGGGAGTCACAAATTGGTTTTGATGCACCCCAACTTGTCGGTGGAATGCCTCGTGGGGGAGTCCGAGCTGAAGGTCGATCCCGTTTTCGTCGAGGATGCGATTCCATCGACGCATACCTTTTGCGCAGTCATCAATGTAGGAGCGTCTTAGCTGCTGGTTGACAACAGCGATTGCGGGTCGAGTCGTTTCAGTCCACTTGCCATCCACTATTTCGACTATTGAGTCCTGTTCGTCGACCAGTAAGTGGTCGTCTTTATAGGAATCCTCAGCGAACCTTCCCTTTAATCCAGCTGAATAGTAATTAGCTGCATTCGTTGAGGTTTCAGATCCGAACAAGTCGAGAGAAACCGAGAAGTGAAAGTTTATGTATTTTTGGAGAGTTGGTAAGTCAACAACCCCATAGCTGCGAACGTCGTCGGTGTTGTGTTCATTCATAACGTCGCAGGTCCGTTGGATGACTCGACCTATACCTGAAGCGCCCACGAACATGTGGTGGGCCTCTTCTTTCAACATAAAATCGCAAGTTCGACTTAACGGGTCGAAAGCTGACTCTTTGAGAGCTCCCAACTGATACTTGCCGTCCCGGTCGGTGAAGTAAGTAAAGAGTAAATAAGACAACCAGTCCGATGTCTTCTCGTTGAAAGCACCCAGGATGCGAGGATGGTCGGGATCACCGGAGTTTCTCTCTAAGAGAGCGTCGGCTTCGTCTCGCCCGTCCCGACCAAAATAGGCATGAAGTAGATACACCATCGCCCACAGGTGGCGCCCCTCTTCTACATTGATCTGAAATAAGTTCCGCAAGTCGTAGAGCGAAGGAGCTGTCTGACCTAAGTATCTCTGTTGCTCGACGGACGCTGGTTCTGTATCGCCTTGCACCACGATTAGTCGCCTGAGTTCGGTCCTGAATTCACCAGGCACTTCATGCCAGACAGGCTGCCCTTTAAGTTCGCCGAACCCGATCCGCCGATCAATTTCCGGCTCGGAAAGAAATATGCCCCAGCGGTATTCGGGCAGTGTGACGTGAGAGAAGTGAGCCCAACCTTGTTGGCCAACATCTACTGCTGTGCGTAGATATATTTCTTTGTCTTGAAAGCTGACTGGTCCCATTTCAGACCACCAATTAGCGAAACGAGGTTGCCAACTTTCCAGTGCTCGTTGGAGGCGCCTGTCGCCAACGAGATCGACATTGTTGGGAATTTTTTCTGAATAATCGATTTCTTTAGTCATCTGGTCGTGTATTTGCTGCTGTCGTTAGGTACGTCGGTTATCAAATTCGGGGCGGGACCCGCTTCCATAACGTTGAAGTGCTCCCAGCGGTCCACTTGCGTTTGATCTAGTAAATACCCAATTCTGCCAAGCTGAAAGTCGAGCGAAAATCTTTGTAGCCATAGTTTCAGGGCCAGAAAACCTTAAGTTCGCCTCCATGGCCGTCAACGCGTCTGCTGAGAAGCTAGATCTTTCTTCAATAAAGAGTCTCAGTTCATCATCCCAGTCCAAGTCATCCGGGGTAACGCTAACTAGCCCTAGCTGTGCTGCTTGCTCGGCGAACATGCTTGCATTGGAGGTAGAGGAAAGCGCTGCCAAAGCTTCTTCGTCACCCCAAAAACGAGAACTCAGTCGGCTCAATTCATTCCACATCGGCATTGCTCCGAAGTTGGTGTGGGTCAGAAGTATTGATGCCGCTGGTAGAGGGTTGTCATGGTCTTCGAAGCACCCGTCAAGCATAAAAATGCGATCTGCCGCAAGAGCCAATTCGAAAAGAATTCCAACAAAACAGGAGCCAGGTTCGATTGCAGCGACCAGCGTCTTGGCAGTCAAATCGAGTCTTGTTAAACATTTTTTCCACAGAAGCTGGATCTCACTGATGCCATTTGCGGTCGAATCAAAAAGTGCAGAATCCAGACGTGTCGCATTGTCAATAGAGCCTTCTGTCCGCAAGATCAATGTACCGATGTCGGGATAGTCGAATCGAAGGCGGCAGAGAACGTCATCCAGTTCAAGGGCAGTTCGGAGTAGCCACTCAGGATCAGCGTTTACGAAAACTTTCAGTTCAGCGTGGCTACCGAACAGCGTTACCTTGACCCAGCGGTAGTCGATACGATCCTCAGTAATCTGTACTTCTATCGGGGAGAGATGAACAGGTTCTGCTTCCGCCCGGACGGCGGAGGCTGCAAGTTCACTTGCTCGGCGCGCGACGGCTTCGTCGAATTTTGTAGGAGTGGCGAGTTCATCGACTAAGCCCCAATCCAGCGCTTCTTTGCCGGAGATACCCTCTGCCTTCGCTGCAAAAATGTCAGCCCTATCGCGTCGGATGTGTCTTTTGTCTGTGAGGCGAGTCAGGCCGCCAGTTCCGGGAAGAACTCCCAGCAGGGGCACTTCTGGTAAGGAAACGGAAGTGCTTTTATCGTCGACTAGAAGAATATGGTCACAAGCAAGTGCTAACTCATACCCTCCTCCTGAGCAGGCTCCATTGACGGCGGCTAGGAACTTGATCCCACTTAAGGCGCTGGCTTCTTCAATCTCCAATCTTGTTTCATTTGTGTATTTACAGAAATTGATTTTGTGAGAATGGTCGGCGGCTGCCAGCATTCGAATATTGGCACCAGCACAAAACGTCCCTTCTAAGCCACTCGTGATTACGACACATTTCACGTTCGGGTGAGTAAGACGGATGTGGCGGATGGCATTCGCTAGTTCGATGTCGACGCCTATGTCATAGCTGTTTAGCTTTAATTCGTAGGTCCCAAATGTTGAGGCCACAGGATCGACAGCAAGCGTCAATGTTGCTATTTCAGCGTTGAGCGAGAAGTCCCAATGTTGGAATTTGTCAGGGTTGATATCAAAAGTGGTCACGTTGTCACCCTTGGAAGTGGCTTTTCCGGACATCGCGATCAACTCTTGAGATGCCTTTTCGCATTTTCGTCCCACATTCTAAAACACGTGAGAGGCTGTAGCTCATGGCTAGCAGAAGGGAATTTTCTTGACCAGTAATGCGCTACACCGGTTCCTCATTGATCCGGCGACTATTTCGCCGGATGCAGTTGCGCTGATAGATGCTTCAACCGGGGTGACGACAACCCGACATGAGTTGTTGGAAGAGGCGCAATCCGTAGCGCGGCTGCTTTCGAAACAGGGTGTGGTTGCTGAACAGAGAATTCTGATGTGCTGTGCTGATACAAAAGCATTTCTGGCGTGGTTCTGGGGAGCGATGTGGATAGGTGCTGTCCCTGTGCCAGTTTCGACGATGCTCACAGCGAAGGATTACAAGTTCCTCTTAGAAGATTCACGTGCTGTTGGGATCACGTACTCTCCTGTTTTCAGCGATGCGGTGAATGAAGCGGCTGCTGATCAACCTTTCCTTAAATGGATTCAAGTCGATGAGGAAGTCCCAGACCTTGTTGGAAAGGTAGAGCTTGGAGAGCCGTTTCCCGCTGTCGATGATGACATAGCGTTCTGGTTGTACACCTCTGGCACCACCGGCTTTCCCAAAGGCGCGATGCACCGGCATGTGGACCTCGGATTTTGTACCGACGTGTATGCAAAAGCAGTACTAGAGATGGACAGCAACGATGTGGTCTACTCGGTGGCCAAACTTTTCTTCGCATACGGACTTGGCAATGCAGGATATTTTCCTGCGGGGACAGGCGCCCAAGTAGTTCTCAACCCAGGCCGACCGGTACCTGAAGAGATTTCCGCTCATGTGCGGTTACACAATCCAACAATTTTTTTCGGTGTTCCGACCTCGTTTGGTCAACTGTTGAGCTCGGATATACCGGACAACACATTCAAATCAGTGAGGGTGGCTGTTTCCGCCGGTGAACCTCTTCCTCCTGATATTCACCAGCGATTCAAAGAAAGATTCGGTGTTGAAATCTTGGATGGTCTCGGAACAACCGAACTCGCTCACATTGCTATATCGAACAGGCCGGGTTGTTCGGTGCCGGGAACGAGTGGGACTGTCGTCGACGGATATGAGGTCTCCCTTCGCGATGAGAGTGGGGAAGAAGTGCAGGGTGGAGAAGCCGGCCGACTCTATATAAAGGGCGAATCGGTCATGGTCGGGTATTGGAACCGAACTGACAGGACGCGGCAGGCATTATCCGGAGCGTTTTTGGCTACAGGTGATACGTATGTCCAAAACCCAGACGGCACCTACACCTGTCTAGGCAGATCAGACGACATGTTGAAGGTCGGAGGAATCTGGGTCAGTCCAACAGAAGTTGAATCGTGCATTCTCGAACTCAAAGAGATCGCCCAAGTGGCTGTCATTGGAGCGGATGACGATGAAGGACTTGTGAAGCCTAAGGCTTTTGTGGTTCTCGAAACGTCAGCGACAGAGGTTGATATCGAGACCTTGGTGCAAGAGCACGTCAAAGCGCGTTTAGCCCCGTTCAAATATCCTAGATGGGTTGAAACCGTTGACGAGCTTCCACAAACTGCGACGGGCAAGATAAAGCGCTATTTGCTTCGCTCTTAGCTCTCCGCATTCGGTGATCCCCAGGCTCGAGCTATCGTTTTCGGAAATTCTTCGATCCATTGGATGAGGTCGTGCCCACAGACTCGTTCCGTGAAATGATGAGGCGAGGAATGGAAGTGGAGCCAAGCAGCCCACGCCTCGGTCGCCTGATGGAACCCTTGCTCCAACGTACCCGCACAGAGGTGCACAAATGGAGCGCCCTCAGGATCCCAATGTGTTTGTTCGCTAGGGGGCATACCAGTGGAGTAGGCGATGCAGTGGCCGTATCGGCTTCTGTGCATCGATCCGGTAGCTAAAGCATGTCCAGCGCCATCAGAACATCCAAAGATCGCTCGAAACTCTCGGTCAGTCGATGCAGAGAACTCACTTTCAGCCCATTGGGAAATCTCGTCAACGAAGAACCGTTGGTGACGTTCGAATCGTTGATCATCAAAACCAGGCAGGTATTCGAGTGCGCGCTCATTACCAGTGTGATCCATTGGTGCAGCGTGGGGAGCAACGATCAACAACGGCTGAATGAACCCAGACGAAATGGCTGCATCAATTCGACGTATGTATGGCTCAATCATGTTGCCATCAGTTGAATAGACGACAGGAAGTTGAGAATGCAGCTGGTGATTGGGCGGAAGGTAGACCTTTATTCGCCGATTTTCCCGAAGCGCTGTGCTTGTGAACTCGTGTGTAGAAAGCGAGCCGTCCAAGGCGCCGTCTTCATGACTCGGCATCTCCTCGGGAGCGAGGTTTCCTCTATAGCGATTGTCCACTGGACCTCTACCACCAATTGGCATCCCATTATCGTCGAGGCTCCAAAACCCATAACCGAAGACTGCCTCGTCGAGCCGATCAACACGAATTTGTACGCACCAGAGGTCTGTTTGAGAACCAGATACATCTTCGACGTTCCACATTGGAAGCTCAAAAACTGGTCCAGGGATGATCCCCGCAGCATCTGAACGACAAGCGAGAGTTAGATCGTTTCCATTTGACCAAGCTCCGTTTGGGAACTGTTCTAGGCCTTGACTGATGTCCTCAGTGCTTGGCTCAGACCAGATTCGACCAAATCGTTGGCCCGCCGGTAGTCCTTCCATTTCGTAGCGTTCCTGAGCTCGTAACTTATTTTGCCGGGTGACGTTCTGGCGCATCTGGTCTAAAGAAGGCAAACCGAACGATTGACGTGTTTCGTCATCAGCAACTCCGTCGAGAGGGGCCATCACCAGATCACCTTGATGTTCAAGGACTACGGTCCCGAACCTTTGGGGGCGTCCGCTCATAAGTGCCACTTTGTCGGCACATTCGGCAAACAACGCCCCAGCTCCAAGGACACCGGCTTGATGAGCTCTCCCCGCGAGCTCGCCTGCTATGGGTAATTGCTGCGGTCCGGCGAAGATAGAAAGAGCTCTAGCAGCCCTGAGGGCGTCCCCATCATGGAGATCTGCGAGTCCTTCTTCTTGCAGCAATTGGCGCACGAAAAAGGGAGCGCTATCTGGGTCTGCTGACTCTAACTGAGTTAATAGATCGCCGATGGCACTCACTTCGCCTCCTAAGGACCCTTCAAGGGTAGCTCTCCGTGAAGCATGCTTTTCCTTGGTTGAACACTAAGCGAAGTGACCTCGAGCATCATTCAGATGTAGCGTCACCATCAACAGCCAACTACAGAGGAGATGCCGTGTCTGAAGAACTTGTCATAACTGAGAAGCGTGGCTATACCCAGATTCTTACTTTGAATCGCCCCGACGATATGAATGCCTTTAACACAGCGTTAGCCACCGCCCTAGGTGAAGCCCTAGAAGCTATGGACAACGACGAGGAAGTCCGAGTGGGCGTTCTGACAGGCGCTGGTAGAGGGTTCAGTGCCGGAATGGATTTGAAACAATTTGCGGATGGCGGTATCGACGCTATGCCCAACGTGGGAGATCGAGGTTTCGCCGGCATCACAGAAAAAAGTTGTGCAAAGCCGTTAATTGCTGCGGTAGAAGGATTCGCCTTGGCGGGCGGCCTTGAAGTTGCTCTTTCCTGCGATCTGATCGTTGCCTCAGAAGGAGCGAAGCTAGGTATCCCCGAAGCTGGGGTAGGGCTATTCGCCGGCGCGGGAGCGTTGTTACGGTTGCCTCGCCAATTGCCATACAGCCTTGCTATGGAGATGGCTCTTACTGCAGATCCGATTTCTGCTGAAGTAGCGCATCAACACGGGATGGTAAATCGGGTAGTTCCTAAGGGTGAAACTTTGTCAGCTGCTTTGGAGCTCGCAGAAAGAATTTCAAAGAATGCGCCTATGGGAGTTAGAGCATCAAAGCAACTAATTAAAGATGTTCTCGGTGTCTCCGAAGATGAGTTTTGGGGCTTCCAACGGGCGGCTTTAGAAGAAGTCTTTGCATCACAAGATGCCTTTGAGGGGGCAACCGCTTTCGCCGAAAAGCGCGCCCCTAACTGGCAGGACAAATAGGCACGTTCTTGTCTGAAAGCAAATGGAGTCAACAGCGAAACATGCCCAGTGGCTGCACCTACGATGAGCGCTGGCACGAGTTAGCCAACTCTGGGCAAAACATTCACGGAGAGGCTGATTTCATCTCAGGATTCAAACCTGCCTCCGTGCTTGACGCTGGCTGCGGCACCGGACGAGTGGCGATTGAGTTGGTCCAACGTGGTATTGAGTGCGTGGGTATTGACCTCGATCACCAAATGTTGGCGACGGCATCCCGGAAGGCTCCAACCATAAATTGGGTCGAAGCCGATCTAAAAGAATTCAATCTGGGGCGAACATTCGACGTCGCAGTTTTGGCAGGCAATGTGATGATCTTTGTGCTTCCTGGATCTGAAGGACTGGTCATAGATCGAGTAAACAACCATCTGCACGCAGGAGGGCTTTTCGTAGCTGGGTTTTCGCTAGACACCGGGGGCATCGCCTTAGGTGAGTACGACGCACTCATGAACCAAATGGGCCTATCACCCGCCGGTCGATGGAGCACTTGGCAAAGAGACCCCTTTACCGGAGGTCCTTACGCAGTTTCGGCCCACCGAAAGACCTAACCGCTGACTTATTCCATAGGGAGACGCGCTAGAAGTTCAATCTTCCGCTCTTCGTATTCGTCGAAGTCAATTTCGTCGTCATCAAATTTTGCTTGGAGTTCTGACACAAGGCGGAGAAGGTCAGCCGCCGAGATCTCTTGATCCAGATTGCCGTCCAGTTGGGCTGCGTCATCGTCAACAATTACTTCGACATCTTCTTCATATACGAGTGGCCCGCTTTCGGGGGTTTTGCCCATTCGTTTGGCACGTTTGGCGTCTGCTTTGGCCTTCTTGGCCCTATCGCGTTGGAGTTTTTCGAAAGTTGTGCGGCTTCCTGCCATGGTCACTCCTATTGCCGATTAAAGCGAAACGAAATCAAGAAAAGGCCGCTTTGGTAACCGCTAAGGGGGGGAGTCAACGATAGGTCGACAGATAGCGCTACGGCCAAACAAATAGTTTAGAACATCGATCGTAAGAATTGGTGTTGCCGACTTAGCACCGAAGATAAATGTTTGCCTTTAGATAAGGGTCACTTTGACCACTGAAAGTCTTCGAATCGTTGTCTGAGGACTTTCTTATCAATTTTTCCGGTCCCTGTATGAGGGATCTCTTCGATGGCTACGACGTCGTTAGGTAACCACCATGATGCGACGTGCGGCTTGATGGACTCAAGAATCTCGGTCGGGTTAAGTTCTTTCCCTGGCTCCAGAACAACTATTAAGAGAGGCCTTTCACCCCAGCGATCGTGAGGCAAACCGACTGCTGCAGCCTCAACGACACCCGGCGCCCCTACGGCGGCGTTCTCAAGCTCGATTGAACTAATCCACTCACCGCCGCTCTTGATGACATCTTTAGCTCTATCGACGATTGAGATATAGCCCTCACTGTTCATGGTTGCTACATCCCCGGTCCTCAACCAAACCTCATCATTCTCAGTTATGTGAGTGGAGTCATCATCTAGTCCGAAGTATGAACCTGCAACCCAAGGCCCGCGAGCCAGAAGTTCACCTGGAGTGGCGCCGTCGCGTTGGACATCTTCACCATTCTCGTCAACAAGGCGAAGCTCAACGCCGTATATCTCTCGACCTGCCATCGCTTGGCGCCACCTTTTTTCTTCGCGATCTAACCCCTCTACCCTGTGGGTAAATCTGCCGGCTGACCCTTGGGTCATTTCCGTCATGCCCCAGACATGGGAAACGAAGACTTCGTACTCATCTTCCAATGTGTCCATCAACGAACGAGGAGCAGCTGAACCTCCCACTGCGAGCCGATTGAGGGAGGGCACATCAGCTCCACTTTCTTGCAAATGTTGCACGACAGATAGCCAGATCGTTGGAACACCAGCAGAAAAGGTAACTTCCTCATCTTGGATTTGTTGAACTAGTGACTCAGGGGACATATCAGGCCCAGGTAAAACCAACTTCGCTCCCGCCATCGCCGCAGCAAACGGGATCGCCCAGCCGTTCACATGAAACATGGGGACAGCAAGAAGTATTGACTGGCTCGAATTTACGTCGTGTCCGTCTCCGGTGCAGGTAGCCCAAGTCTGTAAAACTATGGAACGGTGGCTTTGTACGACGCCCTTCGGATTACCAGTGGTTCCCGATGTGTAACAGAGAGTAGCGGCGCTCCATTCGTCCAGAACAGGCCATTCCTCTATCGGAGCGCTTTCATCGATCCATTCCTCGTAGGCAACAGCGTTTTCGAGAGAAGTTTCGGGTAGTTCATCAGCCAAGACAATCCAGAGGAGAACTGAAGTTGCCTTGGAAGCGATGCTTTCTACCACTGGCAAAAAATCTGGATCCACGAAAACTATTTGGTCTTCCGCGTGGTTGACGATCCAAGCGATCTGTTGCTCACGAAGGCGAGGGTTTACCGTATGCAAAACCGACCCTATGCCTGTTATTCCGTAGTACACCTCGAGGTGTCGGTGGTCGTTCCAAGCAATTGTCCCGACTCTGTCACCTTGCCCGATTCCAGCGGCCTTCAAGGCGCTTGCGACTTGTTGGGCGCGCCGGTGAACTTGAGTCCAGTTAGTTCGATGAACACGGCCGGTGGAATCAGTAGCAACGACCTCAGTAGCCGAGTGATTTCGCCCTGCGTAATCGATCAAACTCGATATCAAGAGCTGACGGTCCATGTTTAATCCACGAAGCATCTCGCCCTCAACGAACCTGAGAAAAGAAGGACCGTACGTCCTCAACGAATAGTTCGGGTTGTTCAAAGGCAGCGAAATGCCCTCCCTTAGGCATTTTGGTCCACTGCCGAATGTCGGTATAAGTCCCCTCACTCCAAGACCTCACCGGCGGGATGATTTCACGAGGAAAACAAGCGACCCCAGTAGGCACGTCGACTTGGGCTGGGGGTGGTGGTCGGTTACCGGCTGAAGCGAAGCTTTCCCAGTAGAGCCGTGCTGAAGAAGTCGCAGACTTGGTAACCCAATACAGCATGATGTTGTCGAGCATTTCGTCGCGAGATAGCGCATCTTCGGGGTGACCTTGATTGTCGGTCCAAGCCCAAAATTTTTCAAGGATCCAGGCAAGTTGTCCAACCGGGGAGTCGGTTAAGCCGTAGCCGACTGTTTGTGGACGGGTTCCTTGTTGGGTGGAGTAACCCGAATCCCAATCTCTGTAATAGGCAGCTGCTTCGAGCGCAGCTTGTTCTTCGTCGTTGGGTTCTCGGTCTTTGGGACGCTTTCCGCGCATAACCATGTTGAGGTGGATGCCAAGGCAGTTGGCGGGGTGACGCCCACCTATTGCAGTGGTAATTGCCGATCCCCAGTCGCCACCTTGAGCACCGAATCTTTGATAGCCGAGCCCCAGCATAAGTTCGGTGAATACGTCGGCCATTTGTTCGACGCCCCAACCTGAATGAGGGGGCTTACCGCTAAAGCCATATCCAGGCAGCGACGGGCAAACAACGTGAAAGGCGTCTTCGGCCTTTCCATCATGTTCTGTTGGGTTCGTCAGTGGTTCGATGACTTTCTGGAATTCAACGACAGACCCGGGCCAGCCATGAGACAGGAGGAGAGGCATAGCCTCAGGGTGCGATGATTGCTGGTGAATGAAGTGAATGTCGCAGCCCTGTATGGGAGTAGTGAATTGACTGAATCGATTGAGGTCAGCTTCTCGCTGACGCCAGTCGTAGCTATGTAGCCAGTAGTCACACATCTCTTGCACGTAGCTCAACGGAATTCCCTGAGACCAATCTTCTACGAGCTCTCTCTCCGGCCAACGAGTTTTACTCAGACGATCGTGAAGGTCTTGCAGAACTTCATCGGAAACTGAAATTTGGTAGGGGCTTATATCCATTCAGTCAATTTATCGCTGAGAAGTAGCTCTCCTAAGCCTGGGCTCGTTTTTTGGTTCTGAGCCGGGTGCCGGAATCCAATTCTGCTTTCCTAATACGAATGCTTTCCGGGGTCACTTCTACACATTCGTCGTCGGCGATGAACTCTAAGGCGTGCTCTAGAGACAGGATCCGCGGAGGGCTCAACCGCACTGCGTCGTCAGCGGCAGCGGCACGAATGTTCGTCTGTTTCTTTTCTTTGCAGATGTTGACGTCAAGGTCATCTGGACGTGGATTTTCCCCAATCACCATGCCCTGGTATACCGAGGTACCCGGGCCCACAAATAGTGAGCCCCTTTCTTGAATGGCTGAGGCTGCGTAGCCGCTTACCTGCCCCACCCGATCCGCCACTATCGACCCTGTGCGCCGTGAACGAAGCTCTCCACCCCACGCGATATAGCTATCGAATACATGATGTAAGAGTCCAGTGCCTCTTGTCTCGGTCAGGAATTCAGTCCGAAACCCAATTAGCCCGCGAGCTGGGATCAGGTAATCAAGACGTACCCATCCGGTCCCATGGTTGGCCATTTGTTCGAGACGACCGCGTCGTTCACCTAACAGTTGCGTAACCGCACCAACGTGGTCCTCTGGAATATCGATTGTTACGCGTTCGGCTGGCTCGTGGAGCACTCCATCAATAGTTTTTGTGAGTACCTGTGGTTTGCCTACTGTCAGTTCGAAACCTTCGCGACGCATGATCTCGACCAGAACTGCCAACTGAAGCTCGCCTCGTCCCTGAACTTCCCAAGAATCTGGCCGATCTGTGTCAAACAGTCTTAGTGAAACATTTCCGACGAGTTCAGCTTCTAGTCGGTTCCTTATCAGCCGGGCAGTCATCTTCTTGCCCTCGGTGCCTGCGAGAGGCGATGTGTTGATGCCAATCGTCATTGAAAGACTCGGCTCATCAACGGTGATGGTCGGAAGCGGCATAGGGGAAGTTGGATCGCTCAGAGTTTCGCCGATAGTTATCTCGGGGATTCCGGCAACTGCCGCTATTTCACCGGGCCCGACTTCTTCGACGTCCACTCTCTCGAGGCCCTCGGTTGTGTATAACTCTGCGATTCGAGTTGTTTCGATAGAACCATCAACCCGGCACCAAGCGACATCCTCACCTTTTCTTAATATCCCATGAAGCACTCGACAAAGAGCTAATCGGCCCACGTAGGGGTTGGCGTCGAGGTTCGTCACCCAGGCTTGCAGAGGATGATCAGGCTTGTAGGTAGGGGAGGGGACCGCGTCGATGAGAACTTCAAATAGGGCGCCCAGGTCAGGGCCCGGGGATGCAAGGTCCACAGTGGCAGTGCCTTTGCGAGCGTCGGTATAGACAATCGGGAAATCGATCTGATGGTCTTTAGCGTCAAGATCAAGAAAAAGTTCGTACGTTTCATTAACGACTTCTGAGATTCGCTCGTCGGGTCGGTCTATTTTGTTGATGACGAGAACGACCGGAAGGTCAAGGGCAAGGGCTTTACGTAAAACAAATCGAGTTTGTGGCAACGGGCCTTCGGACGCGTCAACTAACAAAACGACGCCATCGACCATTGTGAGAGCCCGCTCTACTTCGCCCCCGAAATCAGCATGGCCAGGAGTATCGATGATGTTGATCTTGGTTACCTGACCTGACGGGTCGTGCCATCTCACAGCCGTATTCTTCGCCAAGATTGTGATGCCTTTTTCTCTTTCGAGGTCCATCGAGTCGAGCACACGGTCTCGTACCTCCTCGTTCTCGCGAAAGGCCCCCGATTGCCAAAGCATCGCGTCAACGAGAGTTGTCTTCCCGTGATCGACGTGAGCGATTATTGCGACATTGCGGAGGTCGCCTCGCGAGTCAACTGAATCGAAAGTAGTCACGGCTATTGGATGTGTGAGGAGGGGATAGGCACGAAAGACCTAGTGTGCCAGCAAAGGGCCCAATTGTCGCGTTTAGCGGAAGGCGAATCCGGGCTGTCTTAGCTGGAGGCTGATGCGGGCGTCTCGGCAGGGAGTGACACCCGAGGCCAGCTAGTTTTCAGCGGCGTTTGTTTTGCCCTGGCTAGCTGTGATTTTGAGTGCGTCGGCCGCTTTTTCGTTAGACATAATTTTGTCGAGAATGGCTTCCCCCGCGCGGTTGAAGGCTGCACGCTCATTGGAGACAAATTCCTGAGATTCACGCAATTTCTGGGTGTACCCGTTTATCTCTGGAATTACGTAACGGGCGACAAGATCCCAGCTGTTTGAAGTGTCTCGAGGCGTAGCCCAATCGTGAACAAACCCAATAGCTGTGCCGAATCCACCCGTGAGATCGTTCATATTCTGAATAAATTCGACCAAATCATCTGGGGTTCCCACCACGGCTGACTGCACAACCCCTTTAGCTGCTCCTCCACAAACAGCCTCTAGAGCTTCGTCTGGGTCGTCATAGGCAATAGTGCCGGGTCTTTGGAGTGTTCCCACGATGTATTCGTTGTGCCACCGTTGAAGGCCGTCACGAGCCTGACTTACAGCAAGCTCTTTGGTTTCCGCGAGGTGCCAGTTAAGAAGGACTCTCCATTCTGCTCGGTCCACCGTAGATCCAGACTCACGTGCCGCGTCTTCCGCGAAACCCCACTGTGTACCGAGAGCAGTAATTCCTTCTGATGCCATTGAACCGATAGAGAGAACTCCAATCCCATACTTGCCCGCCAAAGTCATGCCAGAAGGGGAAACCATTGATGCGGTAGTTGCTGGTATCTGATCCTGAACCGGTAGTAACTGCAACTGAGCATCTTTCATCGTGAACCAGTCAGTCTCATAAGAGAACCGAGGTTCACCGCGAAGAAGACGCAAAATGACGCCAAGAGCCTCATCCTGACGATCACGGAGAAGCATTGGATCGATGTCGAACGTATGCGCATCCGAGGGTAAAGCTCCGGGTCCTGTGCCGAAAATAACCCTCCCTGCAGTCATGTGGTCAAGTTGAACGATGCGTTGAGCGACATTGAATGGATGGTGATAGGGCAGCGAAATAACTCCCGTACCTAACTTGATGCGAGAGGTACGTTCTCCAGCCGCAGCTAAGAACATCTCAGGGCTTGCAATCATTTCCCAGCCAGAACTGTGGTGCTCACCGCACCAAAACTCATCAAAGCCCAACTGCTCAAGTTGAACGACAAGATCTAAGTCTCGTCGAAATTGGAGCATTGGATTTTCGCCTACGGGGTGGTGTGGGGCAAGAAAGGCACCGAAACGCATCACAAAACCTCACAGATTGATGGTGAGGAAAAAGCTTTCATGTTTGGCATGAGAAGAACCTAGTAGGTAGGTCACCTAGGTCGGATAACCGATGGATCTCAAGCTGCGCATTCTGTCTGGTCACTGTTGTGGCTGCTCATCTTCGTCACCCCACGTATGAGGGGGACCGAACCTACTTTCGTTCAGCACATTCAGCGCTGTAGAAAGCGCGAACCCAATGAACATTCCAAAGCCCGTAAAAATTACGGGGATACTTTTCATGAGGATGCCAAGCCACGAAATGGCTACCCCAACAGCTATGAACCAAGCTGGTTCGATGGGTCGACTTCGCATGATTGCTCCCTAAATACCTGAACGTATGAGAATAATGTTGTGGTTCGCTACTTCTGGAAACCTATTGAAGCCAGTGAACCCGCCATAGGTTTTAGCAGCATGCAGATATTCTCGACAATGGAGTGAAAAAGCTTCCGAAGCAAAGTAGGTACTCCAGTGGGCCAGAAACAATCTTCAACAGGAATGATGTTTAACACCGACCGAATGCCTGGTGATTCGCTCAAGGGTTTCGGGGAACAGATTGAATCAATGGGTGTCGACACTTTGTGGTTGCCCGAGTTATTCGGTCGGGAACCATTCGCCACAGCAGCACATCTCTTGGCAGCGACAACGCGGCTTCGTGTTGGGACAGGAATAGCGAACGTGTACGCGCGAGATGCAACTGCTGCAGCAGCAGGCGCCCGCACTTTGTCTGAATTCTCCTCCGACAGGTTTGTTTTAGGTTTAGGAGTTTCTAACTCTGGGTTAGCTCAAGCCCGCGGTCACGACTGGGAACCGCCCGTAGAAAAGCTGCGAGATTATGTCGAAGCGGTCCGTTCGGCCGAGCTTTCGATTCCAGGAGATCACAACCTCGAAATCCACGTTGCCGCACACGGACCCAGAATGATCGCGGCCTTAGGAGATTTGGTTGACGGAGTAAGCACATTTTTACAAACCCCAGTCCATACCGAAGAAACCAGAAAGCGAATCGGGCCCGATATCGCGTTGAATGTGACGCAAATGTGCCTACTAGTTGAGGACCCGGCCGAAGCGAGGCGTTTAGCTCGACGAGCGCTTGCTTTCTATATCGGTCTCGATTACTACCATCGAGCTTGGCGTAATCTTGGATTCACAGACGATGACTTCACCGGTGGAGGAAGCGACCGGTTGATCGATGCACTGGTGGCTTGGGGCGACCCTCAGACAATTTCTCTCCGCCTCAACGAACACCGCAATGTTGGAGCGACAGAGATGGTGATCATTCCGTTGAATCCTGCAGGTGGGGGAGAACCGCATCTGCAACTTCTTGAAGCCTTAACCAAATAAGCGCCTAGGCTGTCGCGGATCGATTTAGGAGGAGCGCTGGTGAGTGGACGACCTCGTGCGGTAGTGGACAGCCTCCCGCAGTACAAACCGGGAAAATCAGCAGCGCAAGCAGCAGCTGATCATCAACTGACGGAAGCGATCAAGCTTGCTTCCAACGAGAGTTCCCACGGTCCTCTGCCTTCGGTATTGGCAGCTGTCGCCGATGGAGCCAATCTTCTGAACCGTTATCCAGATCATCGAGGCGAAGCTTTACGGGCAGCAATATCGGAGAAGCAAGGTATAGGTCAAGATCAGATAACCATTGGCTGTGGTTCGGTCGGACTGCTGCAACAAGCCTTTACCGCATACGTCGGTGTAGGAGATGAGGTTGTTTACCCATGGCGGTCTTTTGAAGTTCACCCCGTCTTTAGCGCTATTGCAGAAGCACGAGCGGTCACAGTCCCACTCCAAGACCAAGCATTCGATCTAGAAGCCGTTGAAGCGGCGGTGACAGAACGAACGAAGCTTGTGATCCTGTCAACTCCAAATAATCCAACCGGCACAGTTTGTGGCACGCATGAACTCAACAAATTATTGGATGCGTTGAGCGAAGATGTTGTGGTGATAATCGACGAGGCATATCTCGAGTTTGTGACTGATGAGTCGGTAAGTAACCCCGTCACTGACATCCTGCCTCACCACGACAATGCCGTGGTTTTCAGAACTTTCTCTAAGGCGTATGGCCTTGCGAACCTTCGAGTCGGATACGCGCTCGGCCATTCTGATGTGATTGGAGCTATCGACAAGGTTGCGCTGCCGTTTCTGGTCAACGGATTAGCCCAGACTGCAGTACTAGCGTCCCTTGAAACAACTGCCGAAAAAGAACTCCAAGAGCGTGTAGCCGAAGTCATCAGCGAACGAAGCCGCGTTACGGAGTTACTTCTCGACTTGGGGTGGCCGGTGACTCCAAGTCAGGCAAATTTTCTTTGGCTTCCGGTCGAAGAAGAAGCTGGCCCGCTTTTCCAGCGACTTGAAGCTAAAGGCATAGTCACGCGACCATTTGAGGGTGAGGGGTTGCGAGTTACGATCGGTACACCCGAGGAAAATAATCGGTTTCTTGAGCAAATCGGCCCAAGGTAGAAGACCTTCTAGGCTGCGAAAAGAAACACTGAATTAATCGAAAGTAGCGGAGGTCAGCGTGTTTATCGATGGAGCGTGGGTTGAGGCCCGATCTGGCAAAACCTTCGACGTCACTAATCCGGCTACGGGTGAAGTGCTCGGCACGGTTCCAGCGGGCGATGCAACAGATGCCACAGCGGCGATAGACGCCGCGAGTCAAGCCTTCCCTGCTTGGTCCAGCACTACGGCCTATGAACGTTCCAGGCTCCTATATCGAGCATGGGAGCTAATGGTGGAACGGAGCGAAGCGTTAGCTCAGCTCATGACCTCGGAACAAGGAAAACCGCTGAAGGCATCTCGCGCAGAAGTTAAGTATGCGGCAGACTTTTTGATTTGGTTTGCCGAAGAAGCCAAAAGAGTAACCGGCGAATGGTTACCCTCTCAGCGAGCAGATCAACGTTTCCTTTCAGTGAAAGCTCCCGTGGGCGTTGTAGCTGCTGTAACTCCATGGAACTACCCGATTTCGATGCTCACTAGAAAGATGGGTCCAGCGTTGGCCGCTGGCTGCACTTTGGTACTCAAGCCAGCTGAAGCAACACCTCTTTGCGCGAAGGCAACCTACGAAGTGTTTATCGATGCAGGTTTCCCTGATGGCGTGATTAATTTAGTGACAGCGGCAGATCCAGTACCCATAGGTGATGTCTTCACCGGAGATCCGAGAGTAGCGAAACTAACCTTTACTGGCAGCACAGCGGTCGGTCGAACCCTCGCAGCCAAATCGGCAGCCAATCTTCAGCGAATCTCCGTGGAGCTTGGCGGTCACGCACCTTTTATAGTTTTTCCTGACGCCGACCCTGTGCATGCCGCCAAAGGAGCAGCCGCGCTTAAATTCTTAAACGCTGGCCAAGCCTGTATAAGCCCCAACCGTCTTTATGTACCAAACTCTCTACGTTCCGAATTCGAAGAAACACTCTGCAGTCGAGTCAGCAAACTGCAGACCGGCAATGGAATGGAAGATGGTATTGGCGTCGGTCCTTTAGTTAACGATGCTGCAGTATCAAAGGTTGAACAACAGGTCGAAGACGCTCGAGAAAAAGGCGCGGGTGTGCCAGTCGGAGGTGCACGTCTTACAGAGGGAGAGCATGCCAGCGGACACTTCTTCGCTCCGACGGTGCTAACAGACGTGCGTCCCGATATGACGATTTATAGAGAAGAGACTTTCGGGCCAGTAGCTCCCGTAATCGGATATGACGACCCAGAACAAGTACTCGACTTAGCAAACGACACCAATTACGGCTTGGCGGCTTACGTTTATACGCGGGATATCTCAGTGGCTATGCGTGCCTTTGAGGCCCTCAGGTTTGGGATTATCGGTGTCAACGATGTAAATCCGACATCAGCATCAGTTCCATTCGGAGGCATGGGGGACTCAGGTGTTGGGCGCGAAGGTGGACACGAAGGAATTAACGAGTACCTCGAAACCAAAACAGGCGGTTTCGCGATCTAGTTCCTCGTCTTCGAACGAGGTTAAGCAAGTTTGTCGAGGAGATCCCAAAGAGCATCGACATGTCGCTGTTCGGTTGCGCGCTGACCAATCGACACCCGAATCATGGGACGCCCATCGAGTTCGGAACCGGTCCATGCAACCTCACCCGTCGCATTAACTGCCTCAATTAATTGCGTCGTTGCCTCATCACTTTCCGTGCACCTGAAGCAAACAAGAGCGAACGGGTGGGGTGCCACTAGCTCAAACCGAGGATCGCTTTCCAGGCGACTCGCTAACTGTTCTGTGAGAGCTACGTGGTAACGAATCATCGACCGAAGACCCTCGGCCCCGTAACTCCGAATGACCCACCATAATTTTAAAGCTCGAAAACGGCGACCGAGAGGCACGTGCCAGTCTCGGTAGTCGATGACAGCACCGGATTCGCTGGCTTCGTTCTTCAAATACGGAGGCAGAATGCTAAGACAGTCGATTAGCGGGCCGCGATCTGCGACGTAGAAAACAGAACAATCGAAGTTCACCATCAGCCATTTGTGTGGGTTGAACGTGTAGCTATCAGCGAGTTCTACACCGTCTTGATGGTGCCTGAACTCAGGACAAAGCATCGCGTTGCCGGCGTAGGCAGCATCAATGTGCAGCCATAAGTTTTCGTCGCGACAGATTTCCCCGATAGAACGAATCGGATCCACTCCTGTTGTTCCGGTGGTTCCAATTGTCGCCGCAACAAATATAGGGCTAAGTCCGTCAGCTCGATCTTGGTCGATAGCAACACGGAGATCTTCGAAACGCATTGCTTGGTCATCATCTACATCGATAAGTCTCACGTGGCCATACCCAGCTACGGTGGCACCTTTTTGGATTGAACTGTGAGTTTGAGTTGAAGCGTAGGCAACCATCGAATCAGGGCTGATTCCCGACTTTGCTGCTTGGTGTCGAGCTACAACAAGTGCGGTATGAGTCGAGTCCGAGGCACTCATTTGGAGTACACCCCCGCCTTGTTCTGTGGTTTTCCACGAAGTTGGCAGATCTAACAGGTCAACTAACCAATCGAGCACATGGCTTTCGATTTCAGTAGCTGCAGGCGACGTTGACCAAAGCATTCCTTGAACGCCCAACCCGGCAGAGGCCAGTTCAGCTAGGACGGAAGGCGGTGAAGCATTGGCCGGGAAAAAAGCGAACCACGACGGGTGCTGCCAATGGGTTATGCCTGGCATGACTACCGAATCCAAGTCTCTAATGAGATTCTCAAACGGTTCACCAGTTTCGGGAGCATGGGAAGGCAGATGATCACGAATTGTGCCAGGGGTTACTTGAGACATAACTGGAAGATTTTCGACTCTGTCCCAATAATCAGCGATCCAATCGATCAAAGCATGACCGTGCTCGCGAAATTCCTCTGACGACAAGTGTTGGGGAGGTTCAGGAAGATTCTTGTCGGTCATGGTGTGCCTTCATGGAGAATCGGTGACGGAATATCGCAGGCCTGTCGAGGCATCGTAGCGTTGCCTAACCTCTGAATAGCCAGCGTTTTGGTCACCGCCTACGATCTAACTATGAAGAGACTCACAGGGCGGGTCGCCGTCGTAACGGGTGGTGGTTCAGGAATCGGGAGGGCGACAGCCATTCGATTCGCCGAAGAGGGTGCCACTGTCGCAATAGTTGACCTTAACGCTGGAGCAGCGGCAGCTACCTCCGAGATAGCTGAACAACATGGGGGAACCTGCTGCTGGTACGAGTCAGATGTCTCCGACCATGACGCAGCCAACGAGATAGCGAACGGAATTGTCGAACGATTTGGCTCACTAGACGTACTTGTCACAGCCGCAGGGATTTCAGTTGGGAAGACGGTGCCCGATACTCTCCCTGAAGAGTGGGACAAAATCTTCGCTGTGAACGTCAAAGGCACCTATCTCTGGATGAGGGCAAGTATTCCGCTGATGCAGAGCAGTGGTTCAGTCATTGCTATAGCTTCGCAACTCGCTGTCTCGGGAGGGATATCTAACGCCGCCTACATTGCTTCGAAAGGCGCGATAGTAAGCCTTTGTCGCACGGCCGCGAACGACCACGCTCCAGAAGGCATCCGAGTTAATTGCATTCTCCCGGGAGCGACCGAGACACCGTTGCTGGAGCGTTCCTTTGCCCGGTTCGAGGACCCAACCCCATACATCGAACGCTCTTTATCTAGACATCCGTTAGGACGATTTGGGAAACCCGAAGAAGTAGCCGAAGCAGCATTGTTTCTGGCCTCGGACGATTCAAGCTTTACTACCGGTACCGAATTGCGCGTTGATGGTGGGTGGATAGGCGGCTAGCGGTGCTGTTCTTCGGTGTAGAACTTTGAACCCTGATCAAACTTGTTTGGCTTAAGGAAGAAACCCAAAATCACTGCACCGTCAACACTGCGAGCCTCATGACGATTGCCGGCAGGCCTCCAAATGTAGTGACCGGGTAAAGCCTTCCCCTCATGGTCTTCGAATGAACCAGAAATGACCCAAGTTTGTTCAATGTCGGTGTGCTCATGTGCGGGAACCACCGCACCTGGCTCTAGCTTGAAAAGGATCGTAGAGCGACCAGAACTAGGATCCGACCACAACACCTTGTGTTCGATACCGGTGAATTCAGAGGCGCTCCAAGGTATTTCCTTGGGGTCGATATAGACAGACGCCAGCTCTGGCGGATTGTTGAAAGTAGTCATTGTTTGCCCCTTCAGCCTCCTAGAGTTCAACACAAATGGGTGATTGCCGTCGGAATGGCGCTACGAGTTAGGTGAAGCTGATGAGTTGGAAAGAAGTTGATAAGGGGTGGGGGGACCAAGCCAAGGTTTGGGCAGCAGTCATGGAACCAAGATGGTGGCCCGAATTTGATGCGGTGCTAAGGGCAACCAATGTGGGACAAGACATGGATTATCTAGACATTGCGTGCGGGTCGGGTCTCATGGTGAACATGGCGTCCAGGCGCGGGGCGCGAGTACATGGCCTAGATGCCTCTGATCGACTCCTCGCACTAGCCAAGCGGCGCACTCCGGGAGGAGATATACGGCATGGGGACATGAACGCGTTGCCTTGGAGCGATGAAAGTTTCGACGTGGCGACAAGTTGCCGCGGAATTTGGGGACCGAATCAACAGGCAGTGCATGAAGCGGCGCGCGTTCTTAAACCCGGAGGTTGTCTGGGTCTCAGTTTCTTTTCCGCGGGCCGAGAAGGCAGCCAGGTCGGCAAGGCTTTCCAAGCGATACGGCGTGTGTCAGAACATGAAATTGAATGGTCTCAACAACTGGGTGAAATCGGGATAGAAGGTCGCGCTGAAGAAATGTGTG
>JASLTG010000009.1:50662-101944 GCA_030743005.1 Acidimicrobiales bacterium
CTAACCGCAGGCAAACGGCAATCAGTTCAATTTGATCTTGAAGGCGCTGATATAGAACATGAAGTAAGGGCTTGGATGTCCGCAGGACCAGCCTGGATGGCGATCCAAGAGCGAGGTTCCGAGGAAGTGGAGCGTTCGATCAGAGAAGAACTTTCTGAATTAGAAGAACCAGGGATTGGCGTGAGAACTGAGGTACTCATCGAGTATCTAGTAGCGACGAAACCATCCTGATCTTGTTGAGCACTGCTTTCGCGTTTAGATAGATCAGTTTTGGTCGCGGTTACTGAGGCCACCAAAAATAGCTAGTTTTCTGGAATGACTGAAGTGATTCAAGAATTAGAGAAACGTCGATGGCAGGCGATGATTGATGTCGACCTGCCGGTATTGGATAGCTTGCTTCATCCGAGTTTGAGATATACCCACTCAACTGCAGCGGTGGACTCCAAGGAGTCCTACATGTCGGCGATCGAAAACGGTGTCTTCGACTATCGAGACGTAAGCAACAGTGACGTGGAGATCCAAATTTTCGATGGTCTAGCGCTGGTTAACGGAACAGCCGAAATAACGGTGGTTGCTCGGGAAAGGGAATTCCTACTTCGAAGTAGGTACACCTGTGTTTGGATAGAGGAATCTGGGGAATGGCAATTCCTGGCATGGCAAAACACACCCATACCGTCTTAAGGGGCCGAAGCTATGGCTGATAGGAAGAGAACTGCGAGGATTTAACGTCTGAGCGCCGGAGATCTCGCATATTGTCTTATGACAGCTTTAGAACGAGCGAGGATCATATGACTAACCGCGCGGAGATCGTCGGATATGACGTTGAAGCAGTTGAGAGCTGGATTAGAGAAAACACCGAAGGGCTAGAGCCGCCGTTCGACTGGGTCCAGTTGGAAGGCGGACACAGCAACTTGACTTACGCGCTTACAGACTCGAACGGAAGTCGGGCTGTTGTTCGCCGGCCTCCGATGGGTGAACTGCTACCTAAAGCTCATGATATGGGTCGAGAATATTCAATTATTAGTGGTCTAGGGCCAACCGCTGTTCCGGTCCCAATTGCTTACGGGTATTGCGAGAGTCCTGAAGTAACCGGCGCCCACTTTTACGTGATGAGTCAAGTTGACGGCAAGGCGTTGTTTGAACTCGAGGATGCTCTGGAATACCTCACCGAAGATGCGCGCGGCAACGTCGGGTCGTCCTTCATGGATGTCTTGGCTTCGCTGCATTCAGTTGATCCAGATGAGGTTGGCCTTGGTGATTTAGGTAAGAAGGAAGACTATGTGGGGCGGCAGATCCGAACCTGGTATCGAAGCTGGGAAGCATCAGCCGAGGGCGCTTCGTATGATGATTCGGATCTGCATGAGTTACATGATTTCCTCGAGTCACGGCGGCCGGAACAGGGACCTGCCCGGGTGGTTCACGGAGACTATGGACTCCACAACTGCTTGATAGACCAAGACGGGTACCTAACTGCGGTTTTGGATTGGGAGATATCTACTCTTGGTGACCCGATGGCAGATTTCGCGTATGCATTGAACACTTGGGCTGAAGCAGGCGACGAGTTGGTGAACAAAGAGAATGCGCCGACGCTCGCCAAGGGTTTCGCCAATAGAGCTGAACTCATTGAAAGGTATGCGGCAAGAACTGGCTGCGACTTAACGGACCTTCCCTATTACATCAGCTTTAATCACTTCAAAACAGCATGCATAGTTCACGGTGTGTACGCCCGTTACATGCAAGGACAGAAGTCCTCGGATGGAGTTGACCTTGACTACTACAGGGAGCGGATTGGCGTTTCTATCGAGCTAAGCAAACAGGCGGCGGCTGAGCTTTCTTGAGGATTGAACAGTGTTAACGGATTGGAACCCGTTGTTGCGTCAGCAATTTGTCGAACCGTATTGGGCAGAGTTGCAAGGGTTTGTTCAACAAGAACGCAAAATCGGTTTCGTGTATCCACCAGAGGAGGATGTTTATGCCGCACTCCACCTCACCGCTTATACAGATGTCAAGGTATTGATTCTGGGACAAGACCCTTACCACGGTGAGGGGCAGGCACATGGTCTGTGTTTCTCTGTGCGTCGTGGAGTTCAGGTTCCTCCATCTCTACAAAATATCTACAAAGAAATGCAGTCAGATCTTGGCTTGGCTCCGCCGAGTCACGGCAATCTCGAAAGTTGGGCGAGCCAGGGGGTGTTGTTACTGAATGCTGTTCTTACGGTGCGAGCGAGTAACGCCGGGTCACATAGGAATCGTGGCTGGGAGACTTTCACTGACCAAATCATCCGTTTGGTTAACAACAAGAAAGATCGAGTCGTATTCATTTTGTGGGGGGCGTTTGCTCAAAAGAAAAAATCGCTTATTGACTCGGACCGTCACTATGTGATCGAAGCGCCCCACCCTTCGCCGCTCAGTGCCCATAGAGGCTTCTTTGGGAGCCGACCGTTTTCTCGAGCGAATGCTGCCCTCCTGGAAGCGGGTAGAAGCGTTATCGACTGGAGCCTGCCTCACAGGTGATGACTTATCAGGTGGGGGTGCAGGCCGCTGCCCGCCTCCCTCCACTCAATTTGACTCAATAACGACACTCCATTTAGTTCGGTTACATCAACGGTAAAACGTCCGTCATAAACGGAGACTCCCCGGGCCCACACTCTGCTTAACCAGCGAGGGTGCAGGTGGATTTCAATGTGGCTATCTCTGCCAGAAAGTCGGCCAGTGACCGACAGGCTTCCTGAGGGCTCCACGATGCAATTAAAGGGTATTAAGGCAGGATTTGGTACTGCTGGTCTCTGATTGGTTAGGGCCTGGACCAAAGAACGACGAGCTCGGAGCTTGGTGGCTTCAGTTAAGTGATGGTTAAGCGATGGGTCGAAATCCCATCCGCGTTTATCGCCCGCATCCACCACACTGGCCATTGCCCGATCCAGAAAATCATGAGGCAGAACGGTTACGACTTCACCCATTCTGAGCGCTTCTTCTCGGGGTAGGTCGTACAGGAAGTCCTGAACGCCTTCGGATCGTAATCGTTCGAGTGCCGTTTTTAACCACCAACGTCTTTGAGGGTCTGATCTGTACCAAGGAGCCCATTCTTCGATAAAGCCGCCATGAGTTATTGCTAAGTCCCACAAGTCCAAGATGTCTAGGCACCTTGGTTTCGACCCTCCGAGGGCAATCAATGCTTTCTCTGAACCGATGTTGGGGTGATTTAGAAGCTGCACCTCTCCGGCGTACCAAACGACGGTGTGTTGTTGGCCTTCACAGTTGACGTCGAACCGTGCGGTTGGAACACCTTGATGCCAGGGCACAATTGCTACCGATCTCTCTTCCGATCGCAGTGGAGGACCATTTGTGTACTCAGATGGGTGCTCTTGAGTATCGCATCACTCTGTGACTTACCGCCGAGAATTAGGCCTGGATGTTTTGTGGGTCGGGCGGAAAGACCTCAAGAGGATCATGGATATTCCAAATAGGCGGGAACAATGCTGGCTACGCTTTCAAAGCATGCATGATTTAGTAGTCAGAAACGCTCGCATCGTTGATGGCAGCGGATCGCCAGAGTTCATGGGAGACCTTTCAGTCTCTGATGGGATAGTGACCAATGTCGGCCTTGTAGACGGCCTTTCGCATCAGGAAATTGACGCAGATGGCCAATTAGTGATTCCGGGGTGGGTGGATATCCACACTCACTATGACGGCCAAGCGACCTGGGATCCAGAGATGACTCCTTCCTCGTGGCACGGAGTCACAACAGCGGTGTTCGGTAATTGTGGGGTCGGGTTCGCTCCGGTGCGTCAGGGGAGCGAGGACTTCTTAATTAATCTCATGGAGGGCGTAGAGGACATCCCGGGCACCGTTTTGGCAGAAGGCATTGATTTCACCTGGGAGACATACCCCGAATACCTTGACGTTCTCGAGAGTATGCCGCGGGTAATGGATGTCGGCAGCCAAGTTCCACACGGTGCACTTCGGTTTTTCGTTATGGGAGAAAGAGGAGCTGACCATCAGGAACTTCCGAGCGCGGAGGAACTTGTCCAATTAGAAGCCTTAGTGACCGAAGCGTTTGAGGCTGGAGCACTCGGGTTCAGTACAAGTCGTACAACCAAACACAAGGCTGCTGATGGTCGCCTAACTCCATCTTTGACTGCTGGGGATCCAGAATTGGCAGCAATTGCGAACGCGATGAAGACTGCGCGGTCGGGGGTTTTGCAGGTCAACAGCGATTTTGGCCCGGGGGAATTCGAAGCCTTAGAAGAGGCGACTCGAATATCAGGCAGGCCGCTATCAGCTCTCATCATTCAGGTTGACCATTCACCAGAACTATGGCGAGCAACGTTGGCACAGATCGGACAGGCCAACAACGAAGGTCTTTCTATGACTGGCCAGGTTGGATGTCGACCTATCGGCGTATTGCTCGGCCTAGACGCCACCGTTAATCCCTTTGGGAACCATCCGGCTTACAAAGCTATTTCGGGTCTTCCGCTTGCAGAGCGCGCTACTGCGCTCCGAGAGGATCAAGAGTTACGGAGAAGATTGGTAGATGAACGACCGCGAGACGGTTTTAGCGACTGGATGAATTACGCGCTCACTAGGGCCTTCGAACTAGGGGATGAACTTAACTACGAACCAGAACCCTCAACCTCAGTGGCAGCTCGCGCCGAAGCTGTGGGTGAAAGCCCTTGGAGGCTAGTGCTTGACCTTCTTGCGAACGGAACCGGCGAAACGTTATTGCTGTACCCATTCGAGAACTACAGCTCTGGGTCTTTGAACGAAGTGTTTGAGATGTTGACCGATCCCCACACTATCTGTGGCGTTGGCGATGCTGGCGCGCACGTTGGAACGATATGTGATGCTTCCTACCCCACCTACCTACTGACTCATTGGGGTCGCGACAGAACTCGTGGTGAGCGACTGCCGCTTGAATTCTTAGTAAACAAACAAACTCGTCGAACGGCCGAGACATACGGGTTATTGGATAGGGGTCTCTTGCGAGCCGGCTACAAGGCTGACTTCAACGTCATTGATTTTGAACGACTATCAGTGGGTTCGCCCGAACTCATTCGTGATCTTCCAGCTGGTGGAAAACGTCTAGTCCAGCGACCTGTTGGTTACACCCATACCTTCGTGAGCGGCACCGAAGTTGCTTCTAGAGGTGAGTTGACGGGATTGCGCCCGGGTCAACTTGTGCGTGGTGCGCAGTCGGGCCCAAGGTAGAACCCCGATGGAGGAATCAATGCCTTTGGCCGACGTCACCGTGATCGATTTAACGATTGCGCGTGCAGGTCCGACGGCGGTGCGACAGTTGGCAGATTGGGGCGCGAATGTCGTGCGCGTAGATGCCCCTACTGGAGGGTTTGAGGCTGGTGGAGGTTTGTCCCCCGACTATTTAAATCTTCATCGAAATAAGCGTTCGGTCGTAATAGACCTCAAAAATCCTGATGGGCAAAGGGCCTTTCATCGACTTGTTGAATCTGCCGACGTTGTTGTCGAAAACATGCGAAGTCCCGTCAAATATAAGTTGGGCTTTGATTTCGACACACTGTCCTCGATCAATCCTCGAATTATTCTGGGTTCGATATCGGGCTTCGGTCAGGACGGCCCATATGGCGAACGCGGCGGTGTCGATCAGATAGCTCAAGGTATGGGTGGCCTAATGAGTATCACCGGGCAAGCCACCCACGGGCCGGTCAGGGCTGGTGTTGCGATTAGCGATATAACGGCGGGACTTCAGCTTGCTATCGGCATTTTGACAGCGCTCCATGAACGCGAACGAACTGGCAAAGGTCGTTGGGTCCATACATCTCTTCTGGAGTCGATGATAGGAATGCTGGATTTTCAGGCCGCCAGATGGACGATCGCTGGAGATGACCCGCCGCAAGCAGGTAACGACCATCCGACTCTTGGGCCGATGGGTATGTACAAGACTGCTGACGGCTTCGTCAATATAGCGGCATCCGGGGGACGTCTTTGGGAAGCATTTTGTCGAGAGTTGGGAGTTCTTCAATGGTTGGATGATCCACGATTCGTTACTAGTTCGGCGAGACGTGAGAACAAAAAGGAACTCAACCGACTTATCGAAGAAGAATTATGTAAAGACACCGCACAAAATTGGGTTCACCGCCTCAATGCAGTAGGTGTTCCATGTGGACCGGTCAACACGGTGGCTGAAACATTTTCTGACCCACAAGTTCAACATCTAGGGATGGCTACACCAGTCACACATGTGACTGCTGGTGAGATAGACATCATCAGAAATGCGACGAACATCGAAGGTGCATCTTCAGAAATCCGAATGCCGAGTCCCGTTAAAGGCCAGCATTCGAAAGAGGTTCTTATCGAATTCGGGTTCAGTGAAAGAGAAATTATCGACCTTGAAAAGAACAAGGCTGTCGAATTCAATCCCCAATAGCTGTCATCATTTGTTGGCTGTCTGCTGTCGGTTGATGCTCAGAACCCAGCCTCTTTGTCGACGACGCCTTCGAGGTCGCGGCCTTCCCGTAAGGCAACCAAATTGCGACAGAATCGTTCCAGATTTCGACGGCCTCGGTATTGGCTAGCGCCAGCCGTATGTGGTGTCATCACACAGTTGTCGAAGCTCCACAAAGGACTTTCGGCGGGTAGAGGTTCGATGGGTGCGACGTCGAGTGCTGCCCCACCGATTATCCCCTCTCTCAATGCCTGTTCGAGGCCTGGACCGTCAATAATTTCTCCGCGTGTCACGTTAAGAAAAATCGCAGTTGGTTTCATAGCTCGAAAAAACTCATAGTCGCACATCGCTCTAGTTTCTTCAGTTAGAGGAAGCCCTACCGCCAAAACGTCGCTCACTGCTACCAGTTCGTCGATGACTTCCATACCTTCCACTTCGGCTACTCCGTCACTTGGCGGTACCGGAAATGCGTCGATAGCGCGAACATTCATCCCAAAAGCCACTGCTCTGCGAGCGAGATGGCGACCTGTCCCGCCAAAACCGACGATGCCCATCGTCAGGCCTTCAAGCTCAACTTCCGAAAAGCGCATCATCTCGCGATTTTCGAGACTCCATCCTTCCGGGCCGAGCTCGATCGCCGTTTTAATTCTCCTGGTCAGAGCGAGCAACAGACCAAAGGCAGTGTCGGCTAGATGGCCTCCAACTAGACCCTTTTCACCAGTCAACGTGACGTCGCTTTCTATGAATTCCTGGTACATAAACATGTCGACTCCAGAAGCTGTTGCATGAACCCACTTGAGGTTTGGTGCAGCTTCGAAGAGCCATTTCGGGGTGATTCCCAAGATCACATCAGCGTCGGCGGCATAGTTAACTCCCTCTTTGGGGCTGTCAACAATTGTTACAACTGCCCCAGGACCCGCTGCTTCAGAGATCATTGCTTCCTCTTCAGCGCTTACCTCTGACAAAGTCAGAGTCTTCGTGACTAGAACATTGAGGGCCTTATCAGGCACGGGTAGTCGGACGCTCATGTGTAGCTCGTTTCTACGCGACCGATACTTGAATATTCGGCCAGCCAATGCTCATCTGCTGAAACTTGATGTCGCGTGTAGGCACCAGTAATCACCTTTTGTCCTGGTTTGAGTTCAAGGTCAAAGCGATGCAAAGTAGCCGCTAGGCGTGCAATCGAAATAAACGGGTTATCGACTTCGTGTTTATGTAGGCAGCGGAAACGTTCTTCCCCGTTTCGGTAGAGAACAATTTCAGTGTCATCAATGTCTTGAATTTCGTCTACCGGTACCCCGGTCCCTTCCACGATCGCCCAATTGGTCAAGTTATCAGCGACCAGCATTGCCAGATTCCCGCCTACCACCGCGCGTCGCTCATTAAGTTCGTACCCGGCAGCAACTTTTTCTAAACAGCTGGGAACCATCGCTGGATCTACATCAGGTCCAGAAATTGTTTCACCGATGGTGAAACACATCTCCGGTTCGATGGTCGCACCATTGACGGATGACGCTGGGAGAGACAGTCCGCTGTCGAACAGTTGCATAAGGTGTCCGAACGGCCGATCGTCAATTCCCACTTGCTTTCTGGCTCGATCAGAGGTCAGTCCGACTTTCCAGCCGATTTGAGCGGTACCGCTTTCAAGACGTCTTTGCCGAATCTCATTTTGTATAGCGAGTCCATCGCTGAAATCTAGATCGCTGAAGGCTTCTTCCGAGAGGTCGACCCCTCGTTGGTAATAGTCCCAAAGAACATCAGCGGCACGGAGTTGAGAGTTATTGAGGGAATTCACCGACCAGACGGTAGTCGGCGTGTTAGCGCCTGTGCCCGTTGTCTTTCAGGTCGCTCCCAAAGAATGGCCTAGTCCAGGTAACCAAAACGCCAGAGCGGCCGCTGTTTGAGTTGCAGTCAAGGGGGTTACGCTCAGTGGATATGGCAATACATCCGGCAACGTTCAGTGAATTGATGGAGTTGGAACAACATGGCCCCGATACCTGGGTAGGGCTGAGTCCTGACTATGCATGGGGTCGAATTTACGGCGGCCAAGTGATTGCACAAGGATTAAAGGCAGCTTTTGCAACGGTTGATGAGGACTTTGTGCCCCACTCCGTTCACGCCTATTTCATTCGAGGAGGGACCCTGGTTGAACCAGTTCGCTATGAGGTTGATCGCCTCCGAAATGGTCGATCCTTTTGTACTCGATCCGTCGTCGCGCGTCAGAGTGGGGGAGCGATCCTAAATCTTTCGTGCTCGTTCCACGTTGCAGAAAAAGATGCCGAGATTCAGACTGCGCGGATGCCCCTTGCGCCAGACCCTGAAGATTGTCGGCCTCGCGAAGGTGATCATATGAATGTGATCATGGACCGAAGGGTGTTGGATAGTCCCCCGGGTGCTGGAAGGTCGATGGGGTGGGTCAGGGTGCGAGATACGCTTGTCGGCGATCCGCGACTTCACATGTGTGGACTTGCGTTTACCTCTGATGCTGTCCAATTCGATGCAGCACGGTCCCTGCATCCAATTCAGGCCCCTCGAGAGCAATACCAAGAACGCTTCATGGGTGCGTCACTAGATCATGCGATGTGGTTCCATCGACCGATGCGGGCCGATGAATGGCATCTTTACGACTGGGATTGTCACGGCCTCAACGGGTCTCGCGGGATGACCGTTGGCAACCTATTCGCATCGGATGGACGTCACGTCGCGACCATTGCCCAGGAAGTGTTGCTGCGTGAGCGACGGTCAAACTAGATAAGACCGCGGCGACTTTCTTTCCACGGCACATCGCGGTCCAGTCGAGGTTCTCCCGGAAGGCCCAACACTCGTTCACCAAGGATATTTCGTTGTATTTCATCGGTTCCGCCACGAATTGACATCGAAGGTGCAGTCATCAGTTCGATGTAGCCATGCCCGTCCTCGAGCATTCCATAGGCACCAGAACTTTGGTTTGCTAGATAAGCACGCCCTTTGTAGGACTTTACGGTCCGTAATTTGGCGCCACTGCCTGCTGGTCCCGGCGAACCACTGGAGCGGGCCTCGTCAGCCGCACGTTGCGTTGTCCAACGGCTCACAGCATCGTGTGAGTACAGGCCCATAACGGCGTCATCCCAAATAGCGGTTTGCTCGGTAGGTAACGCCTGAAGATCTTTTATCCAGCTCGGAATGTGGGCGCCCCTAGTGCTACCGTCACCGCCACCGCGGCTTCCACCACCGGCACGCTCATGTGCGAGCACTGTCATAGCTACGCGCCACCCTTCACCGACGTCACCTATGCGCCATTGGTCGTTCAGGCGGGCTTCCTCAACGAACACTTCGCTGAAATGTGCATCTCGATTCATTTGCATTAGAGGGCGAACTTCAACTCCTGGAATTGACATAGGCATCGCAAACATAGTGAGCCCTTTATGTTTCGGCTGTGCGGGGTCGGTTCGAGCGAGACAGATAGCCCAATCAGCCCACATAGCTCTACTGGTCCAGGTCTTCTGCCCTTCGATCACCCATTCATCGCCATCTAACTTTGCCTGCAAAGCCACATTGGCCAGATCAGAACCGGCTTCCGGTTCAGAGAACATTTGACACCAGATTGAAGTCCCAGATGCGATCGCCTTCAGCCACTCCTCTTGTTGGGAATCATTTCCGTGAGTTAACAAAGCTGGACCGACCATGCCTAACCCAATTGCGAATGGATAGAGGTCGGGCACTATGAATTCGCGAAGAACGCTCCCGATTAAAGCGTTTTGGCTGGCAGATGCATTTCTGCCTCCGTGTTGCGCCGGCCAAGTCGGAACATGCCAGCCGTCAGTGACAGTGTTGGCCAAATAACGGCGGCCTGCTTCAAGATCGTCGGATCCCGCACCCATTGTTGTTAGTCGGGTATCTGCGTTACGTCGCTCCAGGATTGAGTCCAGAGCAGAACGAATTTGTTCTTCAGTCAGATCACTCATGTCAAATAGGCCCCCCTTTTGGGGTTTTATTTCCTTGAGAAATTTGGGACGCGACGCTCGTTCATAGCGTTAACACCTTCCCGCCAGTCGTCGGTTGTTCGTAAACGGTCTTGTTCTTCCTTTTCGTGGTCGGTGGCTGCCTTTATTGCGTTCGGAAGATGCCCTCTCATGGTTTGCCGAATTGATTCGACAGCGAGTGGAGCTGATGTCGCGATTTCGGTGGCGAGATTATTGGCTTCTGATTGAAGTTCAGAAAGTGGCACCAACTTGTCGACTAATCCGATCGCAGCTGCTTCTTCACCTTTAATTCGTGCACCGGTATACAACAGCTCCAAAGCTTTTTGTTGACCGACAAGGGAAGGGAGAGTGACTGTTAAGCCGAACCCATGATGAAACCCGAGCCGAGCGAAGTTGGCTGTGAAGCGTGCTTCTGGCGCTGCCACGCGAAAATCGGCAAAGCATGCGACCCCCAAACCCCCACCAACGGCAGCTCCTTGAATAGCGGCAACTACTGGTGTTTTGCAGCTGAAAAGATCGAAAGCCGCGTCATAGAGATGTCGTGCTGAACCGTCGGCGTTTTTGGCTGTGATTTCGCCGCCCCGACTTCCGTCATTATGAAATTGAGCTCCTGCGCAAAAATTTTTGCCTTCCGCGCACAGAACTATTGCGCGGCAGTTGTCATCTTCATCCAGCTCGGTGAAGGCCGAGACTAAGCCATCGATCAGGGCTAGGTCGAAGAAATTGTTTGGGGGACGACGTATCTCCGCCGTCGCGACATGCTCTTCAAGAGAGACATGCAGATCACCGTAAACACCGAATTCAGTCATGTCCTGATGCTAGATCTCATTGGCGATCGTTGCGACTGAAGCTTCATTGATCTATCTCAGAACGCCAGATCCGCCCGTTATCAATGGGTATAAGCCATCGGCACCTTGAGAGATTGCAATGCGACCTAGCCACTCACTCCACTCGGCGTCACCCCCGTATTCTTTACGCCAAGACCAAAGACGGCGACTTAAATGGTGAAGTGGGTATTCCTGAGTCATGCCCATGGCACCGTGAGCCTGGTGACAGGCCTTCGTAGCTCGAGCAGCCGCCTGATTTGCAATCAATTTGGCTGCCGCTATTTCGAATGCACCGGACCCCCGATTGGCTTCACGCGCGGCAGATTCCGCTGCCATTCGAGCCAGTGCCGCATCCTGAGCACCCCACACTAAATGTTGTTGTACCGCTTGGAACTTTGCCACCGGGCGACCGAATTGCACACGGTCGTTGGTGTAAGACACTGTGAGTTGGCTCATCTTCTCAATGGCCCCGGCCATTAAGGCAGTCCTTGATAAAGCTCCGCGGAATCGGAATGATCGAAGGTTGACATCAGACGGAACCGGGGCCGCAAAGGCTTCGACTTCGTTGAAATCGACGGTATCTCGAGGCTCGCCTGCCATGTTGGTCATCGGGGTAATTTGGCAGTCGCCGGGTTGGACTGATGCCACGAAGGTCTGGTCGTCGACTTCTACAGGAACAACGATGATTTCAGCAGTTCGGGCCCAAGGCACACGCAGCCCGCGACCAGTAAGAGTCAGACGATCACCGGTCCTTGCGACTAATAGATTTTCACTGCCGCTCGGAAGGACAGTTACAACTCCTTCCGGTAGTTGCTGCCCAGAACTTGAAAGAAGCCAGCCGCCGAGAATACCGGTTTCAGCGGCAGGGATTGGAGCAGCGTGGTATCCGACTAGGCGCAGGACTTCTAGTGCATCTAGGAGCGTTCCTCCCGACCCGCCGAACTCCTCACTGATCGATATCCAAGGGAAACCGGTTTCGGCAAACGCCTTCCAGATCTCGGTCGCTTCACCAGTTACTTCTGCATTTTGAACTGATTCGTGATCGCAAATTTGGGAAAAAAGCCGATCTGCGGTCTCAGTGATCAGGGGATCGACTTCAGATATCTCACTCATGCCGGTAACCCTTTCAATCCCTTTGAGGCGACCGAACGGAGAATCTCTATAGTTCCGCCTCTAATGGTGTTACCAGGGAATGTCACAACGCATTGCGCCAAAAGTCGCTCAAACAAGGACTCCGACTCAGGCGAGTATTCGAGATCAATCAAGTGAACGAGTTTCTCTATGACCTCCTGTTCGAAGCGCGTCCCCATCTCTTTAACCAAAGAAGACTCCACCGACGGAGCTTCTCCAGTATCGATGAGGCGCGCTACTGAGAGAGATAGGTTTCGGATACCCCACCAGCGTGCTGTCAACTCGCCGAACAGATCAGCAACAGTTGCCTCCAAGTCGGTGCCTCTAGCTTCGCGGAGCAACTGTTCCACGGTCGAAAAAGGTGATAGCCAACGGTCAGGTCCGCCACGTTCGTATGCCATTTCCGTCGTGTTCTGATGCCAGCCCATACCAAGGTCTCCCACAACGTTCGTCTCAGGAACGAAAACCTCATTGAAGGTGACTTCATTGAAATGGTGGGAACCGTCCAGAAACGGAATTGGGCTAATTTCCAGCCCCGGTGATTTTAGATCGATAAGAAACTGCGATAACCCAGCGTGCTTGTTTCCATCTTCCATTGGTGATGTGCGCAGAAGACACACAAACCAGTCGTTCTCGTGGGCTCCTGACGTCCATATCTTCGTACCGTTGATAATCCAACCACCTGTGGTTTCCTCTGCCTTTGTGCTGACGGAAGCAAGATCTGAACCACTATCCGGCTCGCTCATGCCGATGGAGAATCCAAGTTCGCCTCGGCAGATGGCGGGCAGAAAACGTTCCCTTTGTTCTTGGGTGCCGAACTTCAGAATCACGTTTCCCGTTTGGCGATCCGCGACCCAATGATGTCCGACAGGCGCCCCCCATCGCAGCATTTCCTCGACCACGATAAATCGATCCACGGCGGTGCGATCAGAACCACCCCAGTCCTTTGGTAGGGCCATTCCAACCCAACCACGATCAGCCATCTTCAGAGAGAAGTCTTTATCTTTTCTGGCCGCCATTCCAAGACAGGGTTCGTGCGAACCTGGGGGCAATTCTTCACGGAGAAAATCTCGGACTTGCTGTTGAAGCTCCAATTCTTCTTCGGTTAATTCGGTTGGGGTGAATCGCATGTCGATCATTCTCCGGAGAGCCGGTTATACGTTCAATCTAACTCTGTGCTTTTGATTTAATCGTGCTAAATGAAGACAACAAGAAATTGTCGGAACGCTGAGAGTGCGATGGTATTCGACACCGACATGCAATGGTGAGGCAAGATCAGAGCGTGAATAATGTACAAAGCCCATTCGACGGACATTCGGACGTAGTTAAGCCTGAGTGGATTGACTTCAATGGCCACTTCAATGCGGGCTTCTATGTGGTCTGTTTCGACGATGCAATTGAGTCCTGGATGGACTTCATCGGGCTAGGTCGTCCTCATCGCAATGTACACGCCGTGACTACATTTTCGGCACAGAACCATGTTACGTATCTGCGTGAAGTTCAAGAGGGCGCAAACTTGAGAGTCACTACGCAGCTGTTGGGTTTTGACTGGAAACGAGTGCACGCAATTCAAGTTATGTGGAACGCAGATGAAGACTTCATCGCAGCGACATGTGAAGTGATGTCGCTCCACGTATCCGAGGAAACTCGTCGAGTCTCAGAAATGGATGGAAGCGCGTATCTTCGATTGACGAAAATATGGGAGACCCATAAGGAACTAGAGGTTCCTGTCCAGGTTGGTCAGACGATGTCGGTCCCTGGATGGCCTCCATCGGCCTCTTAATGCGGGCAGAATAAGGTAATGAGCGAAAGATTAGAAGGAAAACGCGCAGTTATAACCGGCGGCGGACGAGGTATAGGTAAAGCCATAGCCCTTACCTATGCTCAACAAGGCGCTCAATGCGTCATCACGAGTAGACGTATCGAGGACCTTGAGGCAACAGCTGCCGAGGCTCCTTCAGGCACCGTCCATTCAATAGGTTGCGACGTGTCAGATGGCGACTCTGTAGACGCTATGGCTGCGTTTGTCCACGAAACGCTCGGAGGCGTGGACATCGTCGTCAATAACGCTGGTATCCATGCGGCAGGACGGTTCTTAGACATAGACCCCGAGACATACTCGCGGCTCTATGAGGTAAACGTCGTTGGAATTGTCCGAGTTAGCCAGGCATTTCTCGATGGGATGATCGAAAGAAGAAACGGGAGCATTATCAATATCGCGTCCACAGCGGGACTGTTTGAGTCGCCCGGTCAAGCCCCTTATAACGCTTCCAAACACGGAGCGGTTGGGTTGACCAGATGCATGGCTCTTGAGTTGGCTGCCAGCGGCGTTACCTGCAATGCAATTTGCCCCGGTTTCGTAGACACACCGATGCTTGATGGCTTTGCTGAGTTAGTAGGCGCTGAATCCGACGAACTCAGAAAACAATTAGCTAAGCGAACGCCGATGGGCCGCATTCTTTCACCTGACGAAATCGCCAATCTTGCTGTCTATTTGGGTAGCGACGAATCTTCTGGAATGACAGGCCAAACAATGGCGATAAGCAACGGGATGCGAATGTCGTGACGTCTGACACGAGTGTTCTGATTCGGACGGTAGTCCGAGTTGGGGCCACTTGTGGCGAAGACGAAGCTTTCCGCCAGGCGACAAAGTTCTGGACTGGTGCCCTTCGCCTGGGGATCGATGCCCATTCGGTTTCCTTCAACTTTGATTCAGGCGACTTGATTTCCGTAATTGAAGTCGAAGGAAGTGTGGAAGAGAGCGCCGGCCAGTTTGGATTCGACGCGCCTTCTGCGGTGTGGAAGAAGGTTCTTGTGGGCGTGGACGGGTCCAACAATTCCGAAGCGGTCGGCTTTGGGGAAGAACTCGTTAGAACGGGAGACCGAGATGCCTATTGGCGGTATTACCCGGCAGTTCGACGGCTCTTTGAACTACTGAAAGAACAAGTTCGATAGCTGTAGCTGGTTGCGTAAGAGAAACAAATTTCGGCCCACGCTCGGCTTTAGGGTTCTAGGCTTGTTATATGCCTCAGTATCGTTCAACAACCTCGACTGCTGGCCGGAACATGGCCGGAGCGCGCGCCTTATGGCGGGCTACTGGAATGACGGATGAAGATTTCCAGAAACCGATCATCGCTATAGCTAATTCGTTCACACAATTTGTCCCAGGGCACGTCCACTTAAAGGATCTTGGACAGATGGTTGCTCGAGAGATCGAAGCGGTAGGTGGAGTTGCTAAAGAGTTCAACACCATCGCCGTCGACGATGGAATTGCAATGGGTCATGACGGGATGTTGTACAGCCTCCCCAGCAGGGATCTGATAGCGGACTCGGTTGAATACATGGTTGAGGCCCATTGTGCAGATGCTCTTGTCTGTATCAGTAACTGCGACAAAATAACGCCGGGAATGCTGAACGCAGCCATGAGGCTAAATATCCCAACAGTCTTCGTTTCGGGTGGGCCAATGGAAGCCGGCAAAACGAAGCTCGCAGAGAACAAAGTTGATCTTATTAACGTAATGATTGTCGCCGCAGATGATTCAGTAAGCGATGAGGACGTTGCCGAAATGGAACGGTCGGGGTGTCCAACCTGTGGCTCATGTTCTGGGATGTTTACCGCTAACTCAATGAACTGCTTAACCGAAGCGTTGGGCCTCTCCCTTCCGGGGAATGGAACTGTGGTTGCGACGCATGCCGATCGCAAAGAACTATTCCTAGAAGCAGGACGACTTGTCGTAGAACTATGTCGCCGTTATTACAACAACGATGACGAATCGGTCTTGCCTAGAAATGTCGCGAGTTTTGCTGCGTTCGAAAATGCGATGTCTCTAGACATCGCCATGGGCGGTTCAACAAACACGATCTTGCACCTCCTGGCCGCCGCACAAGAGGGCGAAGTCAATTTCACCATGGCTGATATCGATCGCCTTTCGAAAAAAGTCCCCAATATTTGCAAGGTCGCCCCAGCCACAGAGCTGTATCACGTAGAAGACGTGCATAGAGCTGGAGGGGTGATGGGAATCCTGGCTGAACTAAATCGCGCTGGGCTGTTGAACAACGAAATCCCGACTGTGCATGAGCCGAGTTTGTTCGAGGCTTTGAGTAAATACGACGTAGCTACGAATGATGACGAAACGCTACAAACGTTTTACCGGGCTGGACCAGCAGGAATTCCCACCCAAGTCGCTTTCAGCCAAGAGGAGCGTTACAACAAATTGGACCTCGACCGTCAGAACGGCTGCATCCGTTCGGTTGAACATGCTTACAGTGCTGACGGTGGACTAGCTGTTCTCTACGGCAATCTCGCAGAAGATGGGTGTGTCGTAAAAACAGCTGGGGTCGACCACTCGAATCTCGTCTTTACGGGCAGTGCTCACGTAGTTGAGAGTCAGGATGAAGCTGTGGACCACATTCTGAACGACAAGGTTGTTGAAGGATCCGTCGTAGTCGTTCGCTATGAAGGACCGCGAGGCGGGCCTGGTATGCAGGAAATGCTCTATCCAACCACTTACCTAAAGTCGAAAGGGCTCGGTAAAGCATGCGCTCTTTTGACTGATGGAAGATTTTCGGGAGGAACGTCGGGGCTTTCTATCGGACACGTGTCACCAGAGGCCGCCGCGGGAGGGACCATTGGTTTAGTCAAGGACGGCGACATCATCCATATCGATATCCCGAACCGAACGATTCGCCTCGATGTAGATGACACGGAACTAGCCGAACGTCGAAAACTTCAAGATGGACTCGGCTGGAAGCCTGAAATGCAACGACCTCGGAAAGTTTCTCAGGCCCTGCAAGCGTATGGCCTGATGGCAACTAGTGCCGACAAGGGAGCTGTGCGCGACCTCGGTGCATTTCACTAACCTGAGGCGCCTGCCATGAGCAGCGCCACCTTTGAGAGCTTATCGATTCCAGCTTTTCGGCGACTGTGGGCCGGTGGCTATCTCTTTTCCCTCGCGATCTTCGCTCAGATGGTTGCTCGGGGAGCGCTTGCGAAAGATCTTGAGGGTAGTAACGCTGCCTTGGGAGCAGTGACGCTCGCATTTGGTCTTACTGGGCTGATTACAACTCCGCTTGGCGGTGTTGCAGCGGACCGCTTTCCCAAGCGTCGGATGCTGATTATTTCGACTGGCTTGTTACTCGGCTCCTCTCTGTGGATTTCAGTAGCAGTCCAGTTCGACTTTGTAACGTTTTGGATGCTGCTGGCCGCGTCGGCCGTTCAATCTGCAGGCTTTAGCGGACTACTTCCCGCCAGGATGGCGTTCACAGCCGAACTTGTAGGACCGGACCGTTTAGCAAATGGAGTCGTTCTTTCACAAATTTCTATGAATCTGAACCGGGTTGTTGGGCCTGTGATAGCTGGCATCTTCCTGGGCCTCCCAAGTCTCGGCATTGGAGCCGTTTATTGGGCAAGTAGTTGCATTACAGCGGCCAGTGGGCTTTTTTTCTTGGCTCTTCCAGTAGGTCGTCCGCAACCGAAGTCCTCGCAGCCATCGGCTTTCAGCGACCTGATTGATGGGCTCAAATATGGCTATGTAACGTGGCCGCTCCCGTTGCTCTTACTGACTTCAGCTTTCGCTCTTTTTTTCGGGTTTCCGTATGTGGCGTTTCTGCCGAGTGTTTCCGAGGATCTGTTTTCCGCGGGCAACACGGGTTATGCCTGGTTGTCTGCTGTGGGAGCGATGGGAGGGCTCACGGCAGCTCTCCTAATTGCAGGCAGAGCGAAAGGAAGTGCGGCGTGGAGGATACAAAATGTTGCAGTCATTGGATTTGGGGTTGGTATCGCAGCCACAGGAGCGGCACCGTCCTTTGGAATCGCGATGATCGTGATGTTTGGCCTAGGCGCAGCAACAGCCGCATTCCAATCAATGAATGCGACGCTGACATTAGCCAGCAGCGATGTGGCGTATCACGGCCGTATGCAGTCGTTGTTGCAACTCGGGTTCAACCTATTTGGAGTAGCGGCTTTACCTCTTGGCTTGTGCGCTGACAGCTTCGGGTTGAGAAAGACGCTCGTAGCTATGGGGTTGACTGTCGTTGTTGTCGGACTGGTGTCGACCCTCATCTACAAAACAAAAGTCGACACCAAAGAAATGCAAGCGATCCAACGAGGGTAGGTTCAAGCATGGAGATCTATGGAGTCGTCAACGCATCTCCAGATTCACTAGCCAAATTCTCGGTGGTTTCTACCGAAAAAGAAGCTAGGGCCTATGGTGCTCAACTGATTTCCCAAGGAGCTGACCATTTAGATATTGGGGCTCAGGCCTCCCACGGAGGTGCCAGTTTCGTTAGCCCCGATGACGAGTGGTCGATAGTCAAAGGCCCGTTGTTGGGTCTTCTGTCACTTGGCGTTGACGTCGCGATCGACACCTGGCAGGTAACCACGGCGCGAAGGGCACTTGATGCCGGCGCGACAGTTCTCAACGCAGCTGACGCCCTACAGGCTGACGAGATGATCGAACTAGCTGCCGATCGCGAAATTCAAGTAGTGCTGCCTTTCATGCTTGGACCTGATCCTCGACACCTCAAACACGTTGAAGGCGACCCAGTGCAGGTGATGCTTGATTGGTTCGATTTGCAACTTGAGCGAGCTACCCAGTGGGGGATTAGAGACCGTCTAGCGTTAGACCCTGGAACTGGTTTTGCTCCTGCACATTGGGACTGGGAGGACCGGTTCGAGTACCAGAAAGCTATTTATTCAGGCCTAGATAGGCTCCGCCGCTTCGAACTTCCAATTTATGTACCGATTGCTTGGAAACAAACACCGGACAGGTTGGAGTTAGTTGATCTGGTTTTGGAACAAGAAGTGGAGTACGTCCGCGCTCATATTCCCCGCCAAATCCGCCAAAGGCATGCCGCTATCCGCGACGGCGCGCCGTTGTCTACTTCGGAGACATGGGAAGGCTATGAGTAAACAGTTAGCCCGGTATTGCTTCTAGTCGTGCCCTTACATGTTTATGATGAGGCGTTAACGCCAGCCAATCGCGATCTTCTAAATCCGTAAGCTCGTTCACTGCCACTCCGTGAATCTTGTGTTCACCGTTCTCATCGGGGTACTCCATGCCGAAGCCGTGGGGCAAGCTGACCTGTCCCTCCATCATGGTGTCGCTGATGTCTGCCGGTGCTTCGGCTTCACCGCGTTTAGTGATGACCCTCACCCTTTGGCCATCAATTACTCCGAGCCGGTCGGCGTCAAGCGGGTTGATTCGCAGAGCACCGTCTTTGTCTTTCTTCCGCCAGGAAGGATCTCGGATTACGTCGTTAACCGTAGATCCTCGGTGCTCTCCAGCTGTGAGCACGAACGGGTAAGCATCTGTGGGCGAGGCGGGTTCTTCTGAAGCCAAACCTTGCAACTCTTCCACCAGTTCTTCTACATGCATATGGATCTTGCCGTCAGAAGTTTTGATGCGGTCGAAACTGGTTGAATAGTCGCTGGTGCTAAAAATCATGCCTGATTTAGCTTCGAGCAACGCATCGAAGAGATTGCTTGCAAGCTCTAATCCATCTCCTTTGACGCCGGCAGCTCTGATGGCGTCCGGGAACCTCATAGAGGCCTGCAGGGTTGATCCAAACATTACGGCAGCGGGCGCCATTTCGCCGAGGCTTCGTCCAAGTGACCGATACAAGGCTGTCGGGAGTTTGGCGCCCAGATCCGGGTTCTCGGTGGAGAGTCGAGTGAAGGTTTCGACGAACGCTTCACGGCTCTCCTCAGCGGCGTCAGTTAGCTCTTGAATACCTTCTGGTTCCCCTCCCATTGCCTCTACGAGCCGCGCATGAATCTCGGCTTCGGGAAGCGTGTCGCCTAAGGGCTCAAAGATGGGTTGCCGAATATGGAAGTAGTTTGACGGCATTTCACCAGCGAAGAATGTGGCTTCTGGTTTTTCGTATTGAGAACAAGCAGGCAAAACGAAATCTGCTTGGCGGGCTGTTTCTGTCATCGCTACATCGATAACAACTAGACAGTCAAGCTTCGCGAACGCCTCTCGGAAGCGCTTGGAGTCCGGCAGTGAATGAATTGGGTTAGAGGATTCAACGATCATGCCTCTAAATCGGTCCGGGTGATCGGTGTCAATCGCGTCAGGTATGGCTGCGCAGGCAACTAGCCCACAGAGCAGAGGGGTTCCAGTTACAGGTTCGATTGCACCATCGGCGCTATGGCCACATATGGGAGCCAACCTCGTGGGGATGTTCATTCCCCCCTCGTTCCCGAAATTGCCAGTAAGTAAATACAGCAGGCGCTGTAGCCAGCTGTTGAGGGTCGAATGGGGCGCCATTTCAATTCCGAGGTCTTCTTCGGTAGCCATGGAGCGGGCGTTAGCCATTGTTCGAGCTGCCGCTCTTATCTCAGCCTCATCGATTCCACACTTCCGGGCATAATCAGGAATGTCTACTTGAGCTAATAAAGGTTTGAGCTCGTCCCACCCGACGCATTGATCATTCAAAAACTTCTCGTCGGTTAATCCTTCATCGACCATTGTGGCTAGAACCGCGGCAAGGGCCCAAGCATCTGTCCCTGGTTTCACCCGAAGGTGGTGATCTGAGATGTTTGCGGTCTCTGAAATGCGAGGATCGAACACGACGATCTTTCGGTTGTCATCGTTCTTGATGGCGTTTAAGACATTTCGAGCCTCAGGAAAACCGTGACTGTGCCACGGATTTTTTCCTATGAAGACAGCGCAGTCGGTGTGATGGAAATCTGGTGAAGCCCCGATGTCTTGACGTCCAAAAAACTTTCCTTGGACCCAATACATTCCAGTCTTTTCTTGAGCTAAAGCATTGCTTCTGTACTGCACTCCGAGGGTCTGCAAAACGCTGCGCGCATAGGCGCCTGGAAAGTGGTTTCCTTGCCCTCCACCCCCGTAGTACATGATCTTGTCGCCACCATGAGTGTCACGAATAGCTACAAGTCGGTCGGCTACTTCCTTGATCGCTTGATCCCAGCCAATCTCAACAAAAGTTCCATCCTCCATTCGCTTCATTGGTGATGTAAGCCGGTCACGGCCATTTTGATAATGATTTACCCTCAGTCCCTTCTCGCAGGTGTATCCCTTACTCGCTGGGTGTTCTTTGTCACCTCGGACTCTGGTGATTTCTCGACCATCAATTCGAACTTCAATTCCACAATTTGCGGAACACAGAACGCAGGCAGTTTTGTGCCACTGCTTGGTTGGGTCCGTCTCTTCCGCCGTTGTCACCTGGATATCAGAATCGGTCACTGTGGAACTCCTTGTCCTCTTCACATGTTAGATGCCAGATGGCTTTTAGGTCCATCGAACACGACGCGAGGTGTAGCGAAGTGTTCGCCGCAATGAGAGTGTTTCTCGAAATGCAGCTACCTTAGATATGACTGGATGACGTAAGGGGAATTGCGATGCGAGTGCGAGTCGACACTGAAAAATGTCAGGGACACAATCGATGTTTCTCTCTCGCAGTTGAGTTATTTGATGTCGATGACTACGGGTACGCGACCGAACTGGGAGACGGGCAGGTGCCAGACGATCTCGAAGACAAAGCTCGGCTTGCTGCAGCCAATTGCCCCGAGTTTGCCATTTCGATTGAAGAATAAACGTAATCAGGACTTGTCGCGGAGCTTACGGACGGCGAGCCCAGCTCCCCACTGGTTGCTTTCTAACGCAAGCAGCATGTCCACCAGGTTGTTATCTCGAATTCGCTCAAGCTCGCGAATTGAATAGTGACCTGATTGAGCGTCGGACTGATCTCCGATACGAGTGACTAGCTCGTCCGTCAGTTCGGGTGTGTCCGTCAATTTGGACCAAGGCCAACTAAGAGAAGGACCGAATTGTCTGATGAAGTGCTCCATGCCTCCTTCACCGCCGGCTATCCGGTAATTCTCAAAGAGGCCCATTTGTGCCCACCTAAGTCCAAAGCCCAAACGGATGACATCATCAATTTCTTGTGTAGTGGCAACTCCATCTTTCACGAGCCACAAAGCTTCGCGCCAGACCGCCTCAAGTAGGCGATCAGCGATGAATGCATCTATCTCAACTCGAACATGTAACGGACTCATTCCTGCAGCCTCATAAAAGGATAAAGCCACCGAGATTGAGTCAGCTGAAGTTCGTTTTCCACCGACGACTTCCACCATTGGTATCAAATAGACGGGATTGAAAGGGTGGCCAACCACTAAACGTTCGGGGTGGGTCATTTCGGCTTGAAGGTCCGAAGGGAGAAGGCCTGAAGTTGAAGATGCGATCAAGGCCCCTTTGTCGGCGGAAGATTCAATTTGAGCAAATATGGATCTTTTCGAATCCAGATTTTCTGGTGCGCTTTCTTGAATTAGTACGGCGCCATCTACTGCTTCGCCCAGCGACTCAGCAAAAGCTAGAACACCCTCGTTTCGGGGGGTCGTTCCTAGTCTTTCCCATGCGTACCTAGCGTTATCTAAAACGTCGGTAACTATTCGTTCCGTTTCAGCAGAGGGGTCATAGATAGCAACGTCAGATCCTCGGAGTACCCAACGAGCCGCCCAAGCACCTCCGATAACTCCAGCGCCGATAATTGAAACGCGTTGTGGATGAGATCCTTCGCTCACGGAACCCACTTCGTGAGTTCCAATTTCTCGCGGACGCTCTCAGGTCCCATGACATCAAAATTCATGGATTCCAGGATTTGTTTAGCTCTTCCCGTGAGCGACTGATTTGTAGCTAACTCACCGCGGTCAAGGTAAAGGTTGTCTTCTAATCCAACGCGAGCGTTACCTCCTGCGACAGCAGCTAGAGCTACATAGGGCAGTTGATCTCTTCCGAGCGAGAATGCTGAAAAAGTCCAATCCTCTGGAACGTTGTTGACCAGAGCCATGAATGTATTCAGATCATTTGGCGCTCCCCATCGAACCCCCATGCACAGTTGAACCATTACGGGTGGATCGATGAGCCCCTGATCAACGAGAGCCTTGGCCTCCCACAGTTGCCCTGTATCGAAAACCTCAATTTCAGGCCTAACACCAATCTCGTTGATCTGCCGGGCCATTTCCGCGAGCGTGTCATGGGTGTTGGTAGCGACATAATTCCCTTCCCCAAAATTCATAGTTCCGCAATCAAGAGTGCAGATTTCTGGGTGGAGAAGGCGAACATGGTCGAGGCGTTCTGTGGCCCCAGCCATGTCAGTCTGGGTTGGGTTAAGAGGTAACGGCTCTTCGACGGACCCGATGACCAGATCACCACCCATGCCCGCAGTCAGGTTGATGATCACATCAGTATTGGAAGCTCTGACGCGCTCCACCACCTCTTGGTAGTAATCGATCTGACGGTCTGGATCTCCAGTGATCGGATCCCTGACATGTATGTGGGCTATCGCAGCGCCGGCCTCGGCAGCTGCAATGACGTCATTGGCGATGGCCTCGGGAGTAAAGGGAACTTTGTCGGATTTTCCGACTGTGTCGCCAGCTCCGGTCACTGCGCAAGTGATGAAAACTTCAGGCATTGTTGTCCTCCTCTGTCGTTAAAAGCATTTCGGACGGAATAGTGCTTGTCAGATGACGCCGCAATACCCGCACCCTTGAGTACACCTCGTCTGAATCAAGGTATGTGCCACGCAACCGTCTAACTCCGGCCGTCGCGTCGAACGACTCTCGCCCGTGTAGGACACGATGATTGTCGAATGCGACCAAATCTCCGGGAGCAAATTGATAGCGGATCTGGAATTCGTCGCTATTTGCCACATAACCGAGGCGTTGCATGGCGAAGTAGGCGCCAGTTATCTCCTCTTCAGGCATTGCGGGGAATCCGCGGACAGGGTGGAAAGCCCTGAACGTCCACGGCACCCTTCCGTCTCCTTTATCAATAATTGGCCCAGTCCATCGATGGTCTTGACTGTCGTCACGATTGAAGAAGGTCCATTCTCGCGAAGTCAATAACTCCAGCACGTCAGGTTCATTCAATTCAAGGTGATTCACTACAGCCAGGCCGTCAGTCATGGTCGATCTACCACCACTTACCGTATTCTCCTGACAATGCAGTAGCTGAAAGCCGGGAGGGGTTTCTCGCGACGGCAGATCACTATGAGCCGGAAGTTCTACGTTTGTGTTGGCGGTGGAGTTCGGGTCAATATCCACAGTGACGTGCCAGGTCACACCGAAATTGGAGTCACGAAGCACCCCGATGCGTCTTCCGACTAATTCCACGGTCTCTTGACCGATAGGTAAATTAATCAGTCGGGCCAATCCGTATCTGAGGAGATCGTCGAGCCAGTCAGCCAAAGCTTCATCGGACGCGAGGACCGAAGGCCCATCATGAGTTGGCGGTTCGGTGAGCTCGGCAGCTCTCCAAACCTGCGGTTCGGGTAATAGGGCGAAAGGCCGGTGTTCGCCCTCTGCAACATGTCGTAACCACCCAGGGTGGAAGCTGGCCCGACGACCTTCCGGTTCAAAATGAACCACCAACGCTCCATTTTCGACAAAGGCCTTCCCAACGCGTGTTTCGAGGTCCAGGTCAACGATATTTAGATCATTCTCTTTTGATCTGGGGTCTATTCCACCAGGTCCTGGGGCATTCTCCCTGAGCCACAACGGGTGGCACTTGAGCTGTTCTCCGTCACGCCAAGTGACTACGGCCCCGCCGTCACTAGAGCGGTACACAGAGTCAATAGGAGCCCATTCATAATGGTAATAATCGGGGGTTAGAGGTTGATGCATGACAGGGTCAGTCGTTACCACGGCGTATCAGCCAGTAAGGGTTGACCTGTTATTGGATGAGCTTGACATACGGTAACCGTAGTCAAGACGAATCGATGCTTTCGCCATCCTTCACAAGTGACGACTCAGTCTGAATCTTCTAAGTTTGGATGATGGTCAAACGTGACGTATATACCCATGGGCATCAGCCTGCAGCTGTCAATCAACATGCAAAGAGGACGGCAGAAATATGTGCTCAATTTGTGCGCCCGTTTATTTCCCCACAATCCGAAATTTTGGACGTGGGATGCGGTCCAGCTTCAATAACCGTGGGGTTAGGTAAGTGGGCGGCCGAAGGTTCCGTAATCGGGATAGACGTAGGCGATGAAATCCTAGAGACAGCGCAACGGACGGTAGATGATTCGAGTGTTTCGAACGTTTCACTCCAACAGGCTTCCGTCTATGAGCTTCCATATCCGGACAATTCGTTTGACGTGACGTATGCCCATCAGGTGTTGCAGCATTTAGCTGAGCCGGTGCTAGCTATCCAAGAAATGGCGAGAGTCACCAGAGTCGGCGGCCACGTGGCAGTGCGTGATGCGGATTACTACACGATGTCATGCAGTCCTGAATCAAAGATGATTGATGAATGGAGACGTATATATCACCTGGTTGCTCGACACAACGGTGCAGAGCCGGATGCCGGACGGCATTTGTTGACTTGGTTTCATCGGGCAGGCCTCTCTAAGGTCAAGTGCTCTGCAACGGCTGGTGTCTACGCCACGAGCGAAGAACGAGAAAACTGGGGCCTGTCATGGGCGGATCGTTGTCTGACTACCAGCTTTCCGACTCAGGCGATCGACTACGGTTACGCGACTCGACAAGAGCTAGAAGCAATATCGGAAGGCTGGCGTGAGTGGGCAGCGAACCCCGATGGATATTTTCAGTTCATAAACGGTGAAGCAATCGCAGAAATCCCGTAAACACTCAGTTAAGGAGAAAGAAATGGAAATGGGAGGAGCAATTCCTGACAATTTTCCAGCGCTAGTAGATCGAGCTTCGAAAGAGTTTGGTGGGACGGAAGCTATCTCCGACGGTGATGTCAGCCTGGACTTTGCAGAATTGGGGAGGCAGATAAGAGAAGCCGCAGGAGCTTTGGTGGCATCTGGCGTTGAGCGAGGTGATCGGGTTGCCGTATGGGCTCCTAACTCATGGGAATGGGTGGTAGCGGCCATGGCTGTGTTTCGCGTAGGAGCTGTCCTTGTGCCAGTAAATACGAGATTTAAAGGAAGGGAAGCTGCGTTCGTTCTGAAGAAGGCAAATGTCAAGCTTCTATTCACTGTTGTCGGATTTTTGGGAAATGACTACGTATCAGACCTAAGAGACTCTGGCGAAGAGGTTGACTCTATAGAACACGTTGTGGTCCTTCGAGGGGATGTCCTACCAGGGACGGTTTCATTCCAAGATTTCCTCAACCGAAACACTGATGTTGACCTAGAAGAAGCAGAAGGTCGTGCAGCAGCAGTCTCTGGATCTGATTTAGGTCTCATCATGTTCACTTCGGGAACTACGGGGGTTCCCAAAGGAGTGATGGTTGAGCAAGGACCAATCATCAGAGGTTTTAGTCACTATGCGAGGGAATTGGGGATGCGTCAAGGGGATCGAATGTTGATCGTCAATCCGTTCTTCCATGCGTTTGGTTTCAACGGTGCTATTAACCCATGCTTCATACATGGGGCGACGATGCTTCCTCATCCAATCTTTGATGTTCCCAGTGTTCTTCAGCGAATTCAGGATGATCAAGTCACCGTGTTCCCAGGGCCTCCGGCAATCTTCCAAGGGTTGATCAACTATAAAAATCTTGAGGATTACGACACGTCAACTCTGCGTTCCGCGGTAACAGGTGCGGCGAGTATCCCAGTCGAAACAGTGATGGACATGAGGGAGCGCTTGGGATTTGAGACAGTGGTTACTGCCTATGGGATGACCGAGACACATGGATTAGTAACTATCTGCGCTGCAGATGATCCTCCGGACGTGGTGGCGAACACCAGCGGTAAGGCTTTGCCTGGAATTGAATTGAAACTGTTAGATGACGATGACCAAGAGGTAGAGCTAGGAGAGCCTGGGGAACTCTTGGTTAAGGGTTATGCGGTTATGAGGGGCTACCTAGATGAACCCGAACAAACCGCTGAAACTATTGACGAGCATGGATGGATGCGAACCGGCGACATTTGCGTCATGGATGCCGATGGTTACATCGACATTACGGATCGCAAGAAAGACATGTTCATCAATGGTGGTTTCAATACCTACCCAGCAGAAATAGAAAGCACCATGCTTGAGCACCCAGCCGTAGGCCAGGTTTCTGTAATTGGCGTACCCGACGAGCGTCTCGGCGAGGTTGGGGCTGCGTTTGTTGTTGCGGCTCCAACAGGTCCGCCTGATTTAGGCGAGCTAGCGGAGTGGTGTAAGAAGGAAATGGCCAACTACAAAGTGCCGCGTTATTTCTGGATTATTGACGAATTGCCTTTGAATCCATCTAACAAAGTGTTGAAAACGGATCTTCGAGATAGGGCGGCCGCTTTGCTCTCCTAGATAAGAGCGATCTTTGGAGCGTCCTGGCGGGCTCAGTTCAGGAAATCTGGATTTTCTGCGAGAATTTTGTCGTAGATCGGCTGATAACTAAACCATCCAGCGAGGTGACTTCCTACCTGTGAAGATGTGCTTCTAGCAACATCGTCTTTGATTGGGATCGGTGTACCAGCGGCTTCGGCCAGCAGCTGGCTTTGACAGGTACGTTCCATAGTAATAAACCACCATGCGGCTTCATCGACGCTATGGCCGACCGTCAACAGGCCATGATTCTTCAAGATCACAGCTTTTTTGTCATCCAAAGCTTCGCCTATGCGATCCCCTTCATCGGTGTCTAAAACGACGCCGGTGAAGTCATCGAAAAGTGCGTGATCCTCGAAAAAGGCGCATGCATCTTGGGTCAGTGGGTCGAGTAGGCGTCCCAGGCTGGACCAAGTCTTACCGTAAAGAGAATGAGTATGTGCCGCAGCAATTACATCAGGCCGTGCTTTATGTACTCGGCTGTGGATAGCGAAAGCCGCTTGATTTAAAGGATGGCGGCCTTCGACGATATTTCCATCATGATCAACGAGGAGTAAATCAGATGCTTTGATGTGACCGAATGGAACCCCGAAAGGGTTGACCCAGAAGTGATCCTCCAACTCAGGATCCCGAGCTGTTACGTGACCTGCAAGTCCTTCTTCGAAACCAAATCTAGAGAAAACTCTGAAAACCGAAGCGAGGCGTTCCTTGCGATGTTGACGCTCTTGCTCAATCGAGTCGAAGGTGGGAGCCGAGGGAATCATCTGGTCGATAGTTTGGATAGGTTCAGCGGTGTCGGTCATACGGTTGAGTTTAGAACCTCGCAAAACAGTGCGCATTTACTCCGGCTTCTTTCCCTCAGAGTTGAGTAACGTAAAGCTTTGGAACCTGCTTGGACAATGGGGGAGTTAGTGGGAGAATCTGGTGCCTACACAGGCATCCGAGTAGTCGAATTGGTGGAAGGAATCGCCGGCCCGTACGCGACACGTTTTCTGGCGGACCAAGGTGCGGACGTCATCAAATCGGAAACCGGAGTTGGCGACTCCTACCGTCAGGACCCTGGATTCCAGGTTCTGAATAGAAATAAGCGTTCAGTTGTTCTTGACGATGACAGTCTGCTACTTCAATCAGCAGACGTGATAGTTGTTGACGAGTCCAAGAAGGCACAACGCGCTCGATCTCTCGCCCCAGGGTCAATAATTATTTCGATGCCCACGTGGGGATCTGCCGGCTTGTTAGCTGATCAGCAAGGGTCCCCCGAACAGGTGGCTGCGGCGACAGGAATTGCTTGGAACCAGGTGAGTTGGACCGAAGGACCCGTCCATGTGGTCATGCCCCTCGCTTCTTACGGCGCCGGGATGTTGGGAGCGTTAGCTATAGCCGCCGGGTTATATGCCAGAGAGGTTCACGGGTCGGCACCGACGTATGAAGTTTCCGAGCTGGCAGGTTCTGGAGTGATGCAAATCGGCGACTTCTGGTCTCCTGAGACCCCACAAGATAGGGATGGCGCAAGTCCTCTCGGTCCGGCAGGCAGGGCACCCGCATATCGCCCGTTTCAAGCCGCTGATGACCTTTGGCTTTTTGTCGCCTGTGGGACCTACCAGTTTTACCAAGCGATGCTGGAGGCCATAGGTCGGCTTGACCTACTAGAGGACCCCGCTCTACCAAATCCGCCATGGGGCCTTATAGAGCCGGATCCTTTGGCCTACATAACCCCCATCCTCGAAGAATGTTTTCGAACTAGCAACCGAGATGAATGGATAGAGAGACTTCGCTCTTTCGATGTCCCGTGCCAACCAATCCAGACTCGAGAGGAATTTTTAGATTCCGAACTGGCCAAACGCAACGCTGTAATCGGCACGATCGAACACCCCCAGTTGGGGCATCTTTCAATGCCAACGCAGCCGCTGCATCTGGAAGCGTGTCCTGCTGAAGTGATGACTCCCGCCCCCTCGCTGGGAGCTAACACGGCTGAGGTCATGGGAGAACACCACAAGCCTGGCGGAGGGTCTGGCCAAGGTGGACCCCCTCTAGCCGGCACTCGAGCAATCGATCTAGCTTCTTTCATTGCCGGCCCAGTTATCACCCGTCATCTAGCAATGTTGGGAGCTGACGTCATCAAGATCGAACCCAAAACTGGTGACCCGTTTCGGACCTTTAGCCCAATGTTCAATGGATGGAATCAGGGTAAACGTGGTGTGATGCTTGACCTAAAGGAAGAAACGGGCCGCGACTTCCTCTACAAAATGGTCGCGGCTTCGGATGTGGTTGTCGAGAACTTCCGTCCAGGAGTCGCGGAACGGCTGGGTTGTTCCGCCCAAGAACTCAGATCTGTGCGACAGGATTTGGTGTTGGTCAAAAGCCCTGGCTATGGGTTCGATGAATCACGAGCAGATCAACCTGCCTTTGATCCTTTGCTACAGGCTCTGGGCGGGATGATGAAAGCACAAGGCGGGGATGGTGATCCCGTTTTTTTGACAGTGCCAGTTCACGATGCAGCGACGCCCATCATCGCTGCGTTCGGTGTTGTTACTGCTATGTATCACCGTGCCAGAACAGGCGAGACTCAGACTGTCCATACCTCGTTGGCTCAGACAACGGCGGCAGCGCAGGCGGCAGAGTTCGTCGACTACAAGAACAGACCACGAGTTGAACAGGGTGGCTTTGACCACAAAGGTCCGGATGGAACCCATTGTTATCTTGAAGAACAAGGAGCTTGGTTTTGGTCTGAACCAGCAGGTCTCACCCCGGTTGAGACCAAAGGTTTCGTGGGCAGCGAATTAGCATTAGCGAATGATCTTGTCTGTGAACACAACGATTCACCAGGATGGGGTCCGCTTACCCAAGTAGGTCAGTTAATTAAAGGGGCGGGTCCACACCCTCAGCGGGCGCCCTACTTCAACGAACATGACAGCGAACTTCGAACTGAATTCAGTTAGAAGTAGTGAAATGCAGTTCTCTAGTCGACATGTGTGATTTTGGGGGTCGGAGCACTCTCGAGATCAACCCACCCCGACAACAAGCCTGAGGTATAACCGCCGTCGACCACGAGGTGATGCCCGTTTACCCATCCCGACTCACCAATGGCAAGCCACTCTATGGCCTGTGCTATTTCATCTGGTTTCGCAGCTCGGCCAGAATGGCTAAGGACCCAATCAATTCGTTCGTCTCCAATTTGTTCCCTGAATGTCGGCAACAAAGGGGTCTCGACAGGGCCGGGGCTTACGACGTTGCATCTGATCCCGGTGCCCTGAAGTTCACCGGCTTGCAGCATGCTCCAAACGATTACTGCTTCCTTTGAAAAGCTATAAGGGTCAATTTCGACTGATTTACTTCTGTCGCTCCACCAGGCACGGGCATCTTCGTCGTCTAGTTGGAGCACCGACCGATATGTGTTAATTCGTTGTTGCCAACCGTTACCGGAGATTGAGCCAACGTTCACAATGGTGCTCCCGGCAGTCAGATGTGAAGCTAGGAAACGGCTAAGGCGGCGTACCGCGAGCACGTTGACTTCGAACACCTTTGACGCGGGTTGAGTACCAGGTACTCCTGCGACGTTGATCAATGACGCGACTGATGAGAGGTCAAAATCCTTAGCCAGGTCAACGAATAGTTTCGCCACATCAGATTCGTTGTTTAAATCACATACATAGTGGCCTTCGACGTCAATTTCGTTTGGTTTTTGCTCGATGTCGACGCTTATTATCGGTCTATCTGAAGCTGCCAAGCGATGACATACGGCATGCCCAATGCCTGACGAAGCGCCAGTAACAATCGTTGCTCCGTCGGCATTATTAGTAGGGGACATTAGGTTGACGCTACTCCCGTTAACTAAATACGGGAAGCAATCGGCAGATAACGACCTTAAAAGCAGTACCCCTCACTTCGGATGGTACTCATATCTCCGTTGAGGATCGGTCTGTTCGGGCGTAGCATTCTTATGCATCTACGAAGGGCAAGAGCATGGTTGAACCGGATTATCTGAAATTCGACACACTTTCACTTCACGCCGGTCAAGAGCCCGACCCCACTACTGGATCTCGCGGCGTGCCCATCTACCAAACGACCTCTTATAGTTTTGTCGATACCGAACAGGCAGCCGGGCTCTTTAATCTTGAACAGCCGGGCCATATATACAGTCGAATTTCGAACCCTACTGTCGCGGTCCTTGAAGAACGCCTAGCAGCTCTGGAAGGCGGCGTCGGTGCGGTTTGCACGGCGAGCGGGATGGCGGCTTTTCACCTGGCATGCGCGACGATAATGAGTGCAGGAAATCACGTTGTGGCGAGTCGCAATATTTACGGCGGTTCCCACAACATGTTGAACCTAACTATGCCCCGTTTCGGCATCACCACAACATTTGTAGATCCCCGAGATCACGACGCCTGGCGTTCCGCTATAACGCCCGAGACCAGGGTATTGTTCGCCGAGACTCTCGGGAACCCAGGTATCGAAGTGCTCGATGTGCCAGTGGTTGCTGAAATTGCCCACGAGCACGGCCTGCCCCTCATGTTGGATGCCACGTTCACCACCCCTTACCTGATGAAACCGATCGAATTAGGTGCCGACATCGTGATGCATTCAGTAACCAAATTCCTAGGGGGACATGGCATTGCTCTTGGCGGTGTAGTTATTGATGGGGGCCGGTTTGACTGGGCAGCCACCGATAAGTTTCCGACACTATCTGAACCCTACGATGGGTATCACGGCATCAGTTTTTTTGAGGAGTACGGACATCAAGCCCTGTCAATGCGAGCTAGGGCAGAAGGGCTCCGTGACTTTGGGGCAGCGATGAGTCCGGCTAACGCGTTCCACCTTTTGCAAGGAGTGGAGACCTTGCCTTTGAGGATGCAACGACACGTCGAAAACACAGCGACGGTCATAGATTTCTTAGAAACCAACGATGCTGTTTCATGGATAAGTCACCCGTCGGTGAGTAGCCACCCAGATCATGAGCTGTCGAAGAAACTATTACCAAAAGGAGCTGGAGCGATTCTGTCATTTGGGATCGCAGGAGGCCGAGAGGCGGGTCGAAGGTTCATCGAGAATGTCCAACTGGCATCACATGTTGCAAATGTTGGGGATGCCAAGACGTTGGTGATTCATCCAGCGTCAACAACCCATCAGCAATTGAGCGCTGAAGATCTATCGGCGGCCGGAGTGGGAGAAGACCTAATTCGCCTCTCGGTTGGTCTCGAAGACTCAGAAGACATAATTGCCGATCTGGCTAGGGCTCTCAAAGCATCGCAGAAGGGCTGAGTTGTGGAAGTCAAATTTCAAGAAACAAAAATAAGTTTGGCGACTGGTGGCGTCAAGGTCGACAAAGAACAGCCACCCGTTCTCCTAGTACACGGAGCGGGGATGGACCGAACAGTTTGGAGTCAACAAACCCGCTACCTAGCTCATCACGGATTTTCACCAATGGCAGTGGACTTACCAGGGCATGGCAAATCAGGTGGAGAACTTCTCTCAACGATTCCAGCGATGGCCGACTGGATAGCTGACCTAATCGGCGAGCTTGATATGGGGCCAGTTCGGCTCGTTGGACACTCAATGGGGAGCCTGATTTCACTTGAAGTGGCTGCCCATCACCCCGACGCAGTAGAACGCATCATTCTCATGGGTGCAGCTGCGGCCATGCCAGTACACCCAGACTTGCTAGGCGCTGCGGAACGCAACGAAATTCTCGCACCACAACTGATGACCGCGTGGGCTCACGGTGCCCGGGCACACGTTGCCGGAAACCCCACCCCCGGACTTTGGATGCGTAGCGGATGTCAGGCGCTGCTAGAACGAGCTGCTGATGGTGTTATTTACAACGATCTCGCGGCCTGCAACTCATATGAAGCTGGCGATATTGCTGGACAGATAGATTGTCCGATCACCGTGATCGTTGGAAGCGAAGACAAGATGACACCGCCCAAAGCCACTGCGCAACTCGTAGCAGGCTTCGAAGAAGTAGACCTACGACATCTAAAGGGAGTGGGTCACATGATGATGATCGAAGCCCCCGACCAGATTCGCGAGCTGATGCTGTCGGCTCTGCGGTAGACCGAGGCGACAAAAGTCGTTGAAAATGTCATGATCAAATAAGTCTTACTGAAGAAAAGGGGAAAGCATGGCAGTTGAACGGTTCCCAGTTGAGGCCTCACACATCTTGATGTTCGCTAGGTCAATCGGCGACAGCAACCCGATTTACTCAGACGAGTCGCACGCGGCTGGTACAGAAGTGGGGTCAATAATTGCTCCACCTACTTTTGCACAAGCCAGCGCACAATTCGATCCTGACTATTTCTTACGTCCGAAAGATGGCCAGAAGTGGTTTGGTAGCGGAGGAACTGCTTCGGGCACCTTGGTGAAGGACAAGGCGGAGGACGATTCGAAGTCGGATGACAAAAAGTCCGGATCGTCAGCAGGAGGGTTGCATGCAGAACAGCATTTCACCTACCACAGGCACTTGAAGCCAGGGGATATCCTCACCGCGGAAACTAAGCCCGGTGAAAGTTGGGAAAAGGAATCCAAGAGAGCTGGCGTACTTAAATTCAGTGAAAGTATCACTGAGTACCGCGACCAGGGCGGCGAGCTTGTAGTTACGGCGCGTAGCGTTGGCGTAGTCACCGAAAAAGTTATAGAGCAGTAGGAGAAACGAAAATGGGATTAAATGCAGATGAACTCAACGTCGGTGATTCCTACTCTGAGGTGATCGTTGAAGATCTAACGCGAACTCAGATTGTGCAATACGCGGGAGCCTCCGGTGACTACAACCCAGTCCACAGTGACGAAAAATTCGTCACAGAAGTTGCGGGATACCCGACAGTGTTCGCTCATGGGATGCTCACGATGGGAATGACGGGACGAATGCTGACCAACTATGTCGGCGATGGGCGCCTTACCTACTACGGTGTGCGTTTTGTCAACCAGGTTTGGCCGGGTGACACCTTGACAGCACGAGCGGAAATAGCTGAGATTCGAGAAGAGAATGGCCAAACGCTTGTTGATTTGGCTATCTCAACGACAAACCAAGATGAAAAGTTTGTGTTGACAGGTAACGCCACAGCTCGAGTCGAGTAGAGCCGCGCCAATCATAGGTGTCGGGCCCACTTAGCTAATCTCGGATACGCCTTCGCTGGCAGGGGACTCAAGAGGAAGATACAAGTGTCTTCAAATCTATTTCAGTCACCCTTTTGCGCGTCCCGAGTAGCCGAAGAGCTTGCCCGCTACTTTGCGAATCTGGATCTCCTCAGCTCCCTCGGTTATGCGGTAACGCCGATGATGCCGATAGATATGTTCAAAGGGCATCTTGCGGCCATAACCAATACCACCGCAGCTTTGCATTGCGCGATCCGCAGCGTCGCAACAAAATCGGTTACCCCGATAGTTACACATAGCGACACGGTCTGTGATCTCCATATGGTCAACTCCCTCGTCCATTTCCCAAGCCGTTTTCCAGATCAGGGCCCTAATCATTTCTGCTTCGGTGTATAACTCTGCCAGCGGAAATTGGATTGCTTGATTCTGAGAGAGCGGTTTCCCGAAGGTCGTTCTGTTGTTCACATAGTCGACCGCAAGATCGATGCAGTGAAGTCCCGCCCCAACAGATGAGGCGGCTTGGCGAATCCGGTTCTCATGGACAAACAATTGGGCCGTTTGAAGACCTCTCCCTTCTTCCCCGAGGATGTCGTCGTTGTGTACTCGAACCTCGCTCAGGCGAACGTGGGCGTGGTCAGTTGGCATATTGAAAGTCCACATGAATTCTTCGACGCTGAATCCTGGAGACTCGACCGGAACGATAAAGCAAGTGATTCCGTGGCCTTCTCCTGGAGAGCCGGATGTCCTCGCAAAAATGTAGTCATGCGTTGCGTGGTGGAGACCTGTGTTCCAGTACTTTTCTCCACTGATAATCCACTCGTCACCGTCGCGGACAGCGGTGGTCTCCATCCAGGTTGCATCGGAGCCGTGAAGAGGTTCAGTTAACCCAAAGCCGATACGGGCAGTCCCTTCCAACATCTTGGGTATCCAATATTGCTGTTGTTCTTCGGATCCGTACTTCTCCATCATCAGAACGGTTGGGAAGTTACCGATGATTGAGCTCTCGTTTTGTAGGTCGTTGTGAAGGCCCAAGCCTCTTCGGGCTAGATGTTCGCGGACGATAGCCATACCAAGGTTCGTCCCGTCTTGGCCGCCGAAACGTTCCGGGAGGTGCCACCTTAAGAAACCAGCATCATCTGCCTCGCGTCGCATCCGACCAAGCAATGCCTCCCATTCGGCGTTGGGGAGACCGTCTCGCTCCCAGTCAGTTCTGGAATCTTCGCGGCGGTGATCAAAAAACCTAATGTTGTCATCTTCAGTTTCGATTGGCTTAATGACGTCTTCTATAAATTGGTCAAGTTCGCCAAGCAATTGCTGAATGTCAGTGGGAATAACGAAATCCATAGTCTGCGAACGTATACCGTCGTTCCATATGGTGCTGCCAATTATTGTCTGGTCGGACTTTCTGTGACCTTGGTGTCATCTAGCGCGAGCCCGGGCGGTTCGTCTGAACGAGCGCCATAACGTTGAAATTACTTGGCTTCCTTATGAACTACATCCAGAAATTCCAGCAGGCGGAAAAGAAAACAGCAGAAACTTTTCTGCACTAATACCACTTGCTGAAGAGTTAGAAGTAACCATGAATCCACCGAGTCGCTTCTACCCAACCAGAAAAGCCCACCAGGCAGCTTTGGTCGTGGAACATGTGGCGCCGGCCGACGCTGACGTTTACCACGACCGACTCTATGCAGCCATCTGGGTCGAACAAATGAATATCGAAGACCCTGAAGTTCTTTCTGAACTAGCGGTAGACCTTTCAGTACCCCCAGAATTGATTGAACGGGTGGTCACTCATGATGAGTTGTGGCCCGCAGTGGTTTCTTCGATGGAACGCGCACACGCGTGGGGGGCAACCGGAACTCCAAGTTGGGTAATCGACAACAAATTGATGGTTCCGGGCCTACAAGACGACGAATTTTTTGATCGAGTTATTAACAAGCTGTCAACGAAGTTGTATTAAGCCTCACCTGAATAATCATTCGCTCGCCGATCAAGGTACTGTCCTGTATATGCAGCCGACGTATTCAGAAGAAGCAGAGTCTTACCGGGACAGAATTCAAGAATTTATAAGTGAAAACCTTCCTGTCAATTGGCAGGGGATCGGCTCCTTGACAGGCGATGCGAAAGCAGAGTTCGTAGGTGAATGGCGCCGGATTTTGACTGACAATAAGTTGCTCGCAACCATGTGGCCAACTGAATACGGCGGCCCGGGCCTATCGGCCAATGAGAATGTGATTATTGCTGAAGAGTTCACCAAGGCAGGGTTACCTACCGGCGGCCCCAACGACGGCTTCGGAATAGGGATGGTAGGCAACACCCTGATTGAGTGGGGGAGCGAAGAACAAAAGAAGCATTATTTACCGCGAATCCTTGATGGCGAAGACCTTTGGTGCCAGGGCTATTCAGAACCCGGAGCAGGGTCAGATCTAGCGAATCTTGGCTGCAAGGCTGAACTAGATGGGGAGGAGTGGGTTCTGAATGGCCAGAAGATCTGGACTTCCAGCGGTCATCTAGCCAACTGGATATTCGTGCTTGGTCGCACCGCTCCAGAACATTCCAAACATCAAGGGATCACCTTTTTCCTTTGTCCCATGGACCAGCCAGGAATAGAGGTTCGCTCAATAGTGAACATTGCTGGACATAGTCATTTCAATGAAGTGTTTTTTTCTGACGCCCGAATACCCAAAGAAAACGTCATAGGCCAAGTAAATGGGGGATGGGCGGTAGCTATGACGCTCCTCGGATACGAGAGAGGTTTCGGAGCTACCACTACATACTTCAGGTACAGGTCCGAATTAGATCGCTTGGTCGAAATGGCCCAGGAGAAGGGTCGCACCGAAGACAAAAGTATTCGACAACGTTTGGCTTGGTGTCACAGCAAAGTTGAAATAATGCGCTGGTTGGGTCAACAAGTGTTGACGTCCTTTTTGAATGGGGAGCCGCCCGGTCCGAAGAGCTCCATTGGAAAACTGAATTGGAGTGAGTACCACAGGACTGTCACTGAACTTTCCTTGGACATTCTCGGAGCGGACGCAATGATTATGGAGGGCGACTCTGCATACGCGGCGGGATTAGGGGCTGCTGACGCAGGTACCCCTAACACAACCTCAGCCTGGATTAATAGTTTCTTGGCGGCACGCTCCGGCACCATTTATGCGGGAACGAGCCAAGTTCAACGCAACATAATCGGTGAACGAATCTTGGGTTTACCTAAAGAGCCACGAGCAGATGACGGCCCTTGGAACGAGACCGTTCGCTAGCGTGCTTATTGGACTCGGCGGCGGTTCTTGCGCAGGAAAAACAACATTGGCAAGGGCGTTGCTGGACATCGAAAGTTCGGCGACGCGACTTTGCTTCGATGACTACTACCGGGACCTTTCACATATCACCCCCGAAGAACGAGCAGCCGTCAACTATGACCACCCCGACGCGTTGGACACTGAACTGTTTGTCGCCCATCTGGATGACCTCGCTTCAGGTAAATCGGTGGAAGTTCCCGAATATGACATGGCCACCCACACTCGACCGGGTGGGAGTTACCGAGTAGAGGCCGCCCCGGTTGTCGTCGTGGACGGCATTTTGCTCCTGGCGTTAAACGAATGCCGGGAGAAGTTGAACCTTAAGGTTTTTGTCGACGCCCCACGCGATATCCGATTGGCACGGCGGTTAGTGCGCGACGTCCAAGAACGCGGCCGAGACCCAAAAGGCGTTGAACAACAATTCATCACCTCAGTAGAGCCAATGCACGATTCACTTGTGTTGCCCAGCTCCCAATACGCCGACCTAAGGTTCGATCACCCATTTGATGAACAATCAGCGGCACAAATAGTGCTGGAGGAAATGAACAAGATCTAGTTGACTCGAATCGGTTACTTCTCGATGAATTCAACCCAATTGCCGTCTGGGTCTTCGACCATTCCTACAACGACACCAGGGCGGGCTTCTCGACGGTCCCAAATAATTGTCGCATCAGCTGCGCGACACGCGTCCAGAGCGGATTGAACATTGCTAACCGCAAGGGTGAAATACCTCATTCCAGTTGCACCCATCATGCCGCCACCAGCGCCAGGTCCGACGTCTTTGGTAGGTACCACTATTTTCAGCAAGCTTTCATTAGCCCATAGGCGATGCATCGCAGCTACTCCCAAGGCCTCCATGCTGATGGTTGCTTCAAACTCCATTCCGATGACATCTCGATAGAAAGTAAGCATCTGGTCGCCGTTAGAGGTGACCATTCCGAGATCGAAACCGGCTTTGGTAAAGGTATTACTCACTGATCCTCCATGCCCTTATAGGTAGCTGCTTCAGTCGTAGCTAGCGCCGAGTCCAGCGCGAGCATCACTTTGAATACCGTAATTCGGTATTGGATAGCGGAGACCGTTTCGAGCCAGAAATTCCATGCCTTCCACGGCGATAAGTAGATCTTGAGGAGTCAAAGCCATCAATAGTTCGTCCTCCATTACTCCGCCATACCTGCGCTCAGCAAAACAAGGAATCGACAGACTCGGCTCTCCGGTAGCAAGTGCACGGCCCCAGCTATCGGCACATGCCGATTCTCCGACACAGCCCCATTCCAACTTTTTATAGCCGCGCCACTGCAGACCATTAATCAGCAAGATCATTTGAGCTGGAGTTGCGTAAACCATGCAAATATCGGGAGGATCAAGACGCTTTGCCGATAACGGAGAAACCGCCATTGCCGAAAAAGAGCCAAACGGCACACAATCCATAGCTTCCTGATGAGCGGAACTATCTTCGAGAGTCTCAAACCAGACCCCCTTCATTCGTTCCCCTGATAGCCATTCGTCGTCTTGGGGGTGAAGGCCGATCACGGCACCGCATTGATCGCCGACTAAGTCGTCACGAGTTATCCCAACTGTCCAATTAAGACGGCTAGCCATTCCCACTATTTGATCAGTGGTGTGAATAGCGTTTGGTCTACGAATACGAGGCACCGACTCCATCTCTTCCACGGTCCCAAACAGTTTCATTCCGATTGGCGTGGTCCTAATGCGTAAAAGCGCTTGAAGCCTGCCCAGAAGGTCATCCCAATCGATGTGCTCCGTCCGCAAGTGAACCTGCTGTTCGCCGTTCTCATTCATGACATCCCCTAACGTGCTCCCGTCAACTTACCTCCATGGGGCGGACGTTCTCACTGAAGGATCACTAAGTTGACCTCCTGTTCCCTCGTGGGCTTTAAGCAGGCATTGGATTAGGGTGACTGTTTGATGCTCGAAAGGGCAGTCTGAATTCATCTGAGGAGAACGCAATGGCTGATGGTCTTCGAGTCGAAATTCACGGCAACGTGGGGGCAGTGATCATGGATCGACCACCTCACAACTTCTTGAATTTCAAACAAATACACGACATCGCTGATGCGCTCGACGAAATGCAAAACGATATGTCGATCCGTTGCGCGGTTCTCGCCGCAGACGGCCGATCATTTTGTGCTGGCGCAGATTTCGCAGGAGACGGAGTTGGTGGTGGGGACGATGAAGTAGTCGGAGGTGACGCAACACTCGCCTTGTACCAAGGGTCAGGTCGACTATTTGACGTCACGATTCCAATCGTTGGTGCCATTCACGGCCCAGCAGTTGGAGGTGGACTTGGTTTAGCTATGGTTCCCGACATCCGAATCACTTGCCCCGACGCCCGGTTTTCCGCCAATTTTGCGTCCCTCGGCATCCATCAAGGTTTCGGCATGAGTGTCACCGTCCCGCATCTACTAGGCCCTTCAAGAGCTGCTCAAGTTCTATACAGCGCCAAGCGTTACAAAGGCGAAGAGGCCGTAAAAATCGGCCTTGCCGATGAGTGCGTACCAAATGAGCAAGTACGAGACCGAGCGTTCGAAGTGGCAACGGAAATAGCAGCCAACGCGCCGTTAGCTTTACGCGCAATCAAGTCAACGTTAAGACTCGGACTTGGGGATCAAGTAAGGGAAATCACCCAACGGGAGGCTCGCATCCAGGCAGAACTATCTGCCACCGACGATGCAAAAGAAGGCATCGCTTCGGTAGGAGAGCGACGCAAAGGCAACTTCACTGGTAAATGAGGGACTCACCTCCCAAACAGTCGACAACACAAGAATCCTGATATTGACATGAATGTTCTAATCACCGGTGTTACCGGTCTCATCGGATCCGCTTTAGCGAGTGAGCTTCAACGTCGGGGCGACAAAGTAATCGGAGTGTCCCGCAGGCCATCCGCTGACCAAATCTCGTGGGAAGGTATGACCCCGACCCTCCTAGACGAAGTTGACGCTGTTGTTAATCTGGCCGGCGAATCCATCGCTGGCCGGTGGACCAAATCCAAAAAAGGCCGAATATTAGACAGCAGAGTTGAAGCCACTTCTTTAGTAGCTGCCGCGATCGTTAACGCAGATAATCCTCCCAACTGCCTGGTACAAGCTTCAGCGGCAGGGTTCTATGGCGACAGAGGCAGTGAAGTCCTTGACGAGTCCGCCGGTCCTGGAGAAGGCTTCCTGGCTGAGGTGTGTCAACAATGGGAAGCTGCGTCCCAGCCCGTCATGGATATGGGAATCCGCACAGCGGTGCCGCGTTTTTCTATCGTTCTAGCAAACGGACCCGGAGCTTTAGGCAGACTGGCCTTGACTACTCGACTCTGTGTAGGAGGCCCACTTGGGAATGGTCGTCAGTGGTGGAGTTGGGTTTCCCTCAACGACACAGTGGGGTCCATCATGCACCTGCTCGACCATGACGTCTCTGGCGCGGTCAACATTTCAACGCCTAACCCGGAGACCCAACGAACATTTGCTACCACATTGGGCAAAGTTCTTCGTCGGCCAGCTTTCGTGTCAGCGCCGGGATTCGCTATCAGCGCTGCATTGGGAGAAATGGGAACAAGTCTGTTGCTCGACTCATTTCGTCTCTACCCAAACGTGCTCTTAGAAAACGGATTTGTTTTCCAAGACAGTGAACTTGAAGGCGCTCTGCGACGAATTTTGTGTACATAAGCGCCCATCGTTACCAACCACTAAAAAGGTTTCCATCATGACTCTCCAACCCGACACTAAAGCCTTCGTTGAAATGGTCGAGCTTGCCCGCGCAGATGGCCCCTCTGTTTCGGAACAAACTCCGGAATTTGCCAGAGATCGCTATCAAGCAATGGCTCATATTCTGGGAGAAGGGCCCGAACTGCCGCACGAAACTAGCGACACCGAAATCCCAGGCCCTAATGGCCCAATACCGATAAGGGTTTACCGGCCGTCAGAAGAAGAAGAAGCGCTCCCAACGCTCATCTTTTTCCACGGCGGCGGATTCGTTATTGGAGACCTCGAAACGCACGACAAAGAATGCCGGCTACTCTGCGCGAACGCGAATTGCATGGTTATTGCGGTCGACTATCGATTAGCACCAGAGTCACCATTCCCTGCTGCGGTAGAAGATGCTTGGGCTGCACTGCAGTGGATCGCGACTGAAGGCGATCAACTTGGGGTAGATACTGCAAGGCTCGCAGTTGGTGGAGACTCGGCGGGAGGCAATTTAGCGGCGGTAATGGCTCTGATGGCACGCGATGCTTCAATCGACCTCAAGCTTCAAATGCTCGTCTACCCCGCTACCGATGCATCGAAGCACTACGACTCGTTCACCGAAAACGCAGCAGGACCGTTGTTGACTGTCGAAGTAATCGACTGGTTTTGGTCTCACTACTTGGGTTCTGCATCGGACTCTGAAATCCGGAACGACTGGCGCTTCTCTCCAGCAAAGGCCAGTGACCACAGCGGCCTGGCCCCCGCATATATCGCCACCTGTTCTGCCGATCCATTACGCGACGAGGGGAATGCTTACGCGGTTCAGCTATCTGAAGCTGGCGTCTCAGTCCAACATTCGCTGTTCGAAGGACAACCACACGTGCTATTCCAAATGTTCAACGTTTGCGAAGGCGCAAAGGATCTGATTAATGAATGCGCGACTGCACTAACAACGGCGTTCAGGTGAGTGTCGATATACGCAGAGATCATTGGGGCGTAGCTCATGTGCAAGCTCCCGACCGCCTTGCTGCCTTTGAAGCTCAAGGGTGGATCGCGGCCGATGACCGAATCTGGCAGATGGACTCCGATCGACTCAAGGCTCAAGGACGTTGGGCCGAGATCGTCGGACACAAAGGAGCCAAAGAAGATGCTTTTTTTAGGCGTTTAGGGCTAGCTGAAAAGTCCAAAATCGATTGGGCCGGGTTGAGTACTGACACCAAAGAGATGACAGAGGCCTACGCGTTAGGGGTCAACCGCTGGCTACAGGAACATGGAAAACATCTTCCCGAAGAGTACGGCTATCACGATTTGCTCCCCGCAAGTTGGGAAGCTTGGCACTGCCTTGCTGTCTACAAGATCCGCCACGTATTCATGGGGACGCTGCATCGCAAACTATGGCGCGGTTATCTCCTAGCGACGTGTGGTTCAGAGCTTGTCGAAGCAATGCAAGGCAACATCAATGATGTTTCGATGATTGCGCCGACGAATGGACTTAGTCTCGATCTCTTATCTGGGCTGCCAGACGTTCTCGGTACCAACTCCAACCTGCTTGACGCTCTAGCTGATATTGAGGGTGGGTCTAATTCGTGGGCAATTCACGGGTCACGAACAGCGTCAGGTAAGCCTCTGTTGGCTGGAGATCCTCACCGAGGCATTGAGTTCCCAAACGTCTACCACCAATTCCATATGAAATGCCCGGAGTTCAACGCGATAGGGCTGGCTTTCCCAGGTGTTCCCGGCTTTCCTCACTTCGGTCACAATGATGAGGTCGCGTGGTGTATCACCCACGGAATGGCAGACGACACTGACCTTTTTGTGGAAACAGCAGACCTAGAGAAAATCGAGTGGAAGACCGAGTCTCTGTCCATACGGAATGAAGGCAAATTTGACGTCTATTGCGGTTCAACAGAACGCGGTCCCGTCGTTATTGGAGATCCTGCTGACAAAGTGGCCATGTCTATCGCATGGACCGGAACCATGGGCCAGGACACAACCTTTGACGCCCTATTGCCTATGTTGAAAGCATCTAGCTGTGACGAACTTGAAGCAGCTGTTCAACCCTGGGTGATTCCGGTTAACAACATGCTCACCGCGGATCGACACGGTCACATTTCATTCAAAATTAGAGGCCGTGTAATTGAGCGCCCAATAGCTAATCGATGGACTCCTGTAGCAGGTGATGCAGCTAATTCATGGACAGAGTTGCAAGCAGTCCCATTTGATCAGCTCCCCGGTGTTAGCGATCCGCCTGATGGATACCTAGTGACGGCAAATAACCGACCATCCGACGGCGGCCCATACATATCGCTAGATTTCGCAGGTTCAGCGAGATATGACCGAATATCGGAACTAATAGAAGAACTTTCAAGCGCCTCTCTGTCGGACATGAAGAAAATTCACAGCGACGTTGTTTCTCTTCGGGCACCTAAAATAATTGATGCCGTTGTCAAGCGTGTGTCGAAGTTCACTCACCCTCTAAGTGAGTGGTTGCTTACTTCGCTGGCAGACTGGAACTGCGAAGTATCGGAAAGCTCTGTAGAAGCATCGTTGTACGCAGTTATCCGCCGTCGATGGTGCGAAAGCGTTGGGGAACGACTCGGAGTCTCAAACCCGCAGGTCGGCGCCCCAGGCTGGCCATCCCCAGAAGCAGCAAGCAGAATGCTTGCCGATGCCGCTCTCGTCCTATTGGTTGAGAATCGCTGCAGCCTCGTTCCCGGATTGGAAACGGATGAAGATTTGGATCACGCCCTCTCATCGTGCATAGATGAAACCCTGACCGAGCTCCAGCTAAGACTTGGTTCGGACACAGAAACCTGGACTTGGGGCCGTCTACATCGAATGATCTCACCCCACCCAATGGCCTCGATACTTCACGAAGCGCAACACCTGCACCCCCCAGTCGATCCATGCCCCGGAGATAATGACACCGTTCGTTGTGGAAGTGTTATACCGGAAAGAGGAGAAAGGGCGTACGCAGCATCAGTTGCCCGCTACGCGTTTGACCTTGCTGATTGGGATAACTCAGGTTGGGTAGTTCCGCATGGCGTGTCGGGTGTTCGAGGCACAGGACACGATATGGATCAGCGCCGCATGTGGCTGGAATGTGATCTGCTCCCGATGGCATTTAGTGATGACGCGGTCAAAGAAATTGAAGCCAGCTACTTCCAGTTGTAGCGGAGTCCGTTCGGATTTACTGCACCAACTTGACAGCTACGACTAATCCGCGACTAGTTTCCAGCTATGACCCTGACTAGCGCCGAGACTGCTCTCGAACTTGACGAGGCTCTCGCAGCTATACACAAACAACTTTGGGAACGGTTGGGCGATTGCGGCACCTGGTGGACTGGCACCGAGAGAGTCGAAGCAATGTCTGAAGCGCGACAAGCACTTGAGTGCAGTCTCTGCCAGGAACGCTCCGAAGCGCTCACCCCAATGATGGTTTCAGGCGAACACGACTCTGTGTCGAGTCTGTCTGCAGAGGCGATTGATTTCGTGCACAGGTTGACTACTGATCCAGGACGACTATCGAAAGAATGGGCATCCCAGGTAATTGAATCGATTACCGAGGAGGCTTATGTAGAACTAGCGACCGTGATTTGCACGCAATATGTGATGGATAGCTTTAATCGTTGTCTAGGTCTACCTATGCGTGGCTTACCCGACCCCAGAAATGGAGTACCCAGCCGAGTCAGACCAGATGGGGTAGGCGACGTCGGTGCCTGGGTAAGTCAAACAGTCGATAAATCCTTGGCAAACGTTTCCCGAGCAGCTTCCTTAGTTCCAGACACAGAAATTTTGTGGCGCGAAATTGTCCAAAGTCACTACAGCCGTGGACCGCAGTTTGCTGACCTGGTGTGGGACCGAGGGCTCAATAGACCTCAAGTGGAGCTCCTAGCCTCAACAGTGTCAGCATTAAATGAATGTTTTTACTGAACAGCGGCACACGTATCGCTACTCCGTGCGAGTAGCGAAGCAATTAGTTCTGAGGTCAACATCGATCGCCTCGAAGCGGGTGCCGAAGTAGAACACGGGGAACTTCTGGTTCGGTATGCCGAATCGGCCGTTCGAGGAGATAGCGATCTTCCTAAGGTTCGCGAAGAACTGGAATCTCAAGTTGGGCAGCTTGGAGTCATTGAAGCTGCAGCCACCGTGTCCGCGTTTGAAGGACTAAACCGGATAGCCGATGCGACCGGGATTCAATTGGATGCAGGATTAGCGGATGAGTCCGCTGATTTTCGGTCAACACTTGGACTCGATGCTTACTCAGGCGCAAGCAGTACTCCGTCGCGGGGTACACCAGGTAGGGCAGACGGAGTCTTGGGGATCTTTAGCTGAAAGTAAGGGTTGTTACAAGACTTGTTGAGGTGATTGCTAGTCAGCGATCTCAGGTTCCCGAGGCAAGCCAAGGATGCGCTCTCCAATTATGTTGCGTTGAATTTCGCTGGAGCCACCCGCTATGGACATTCCCGGCGAATAGAGCAAATTATCGGTTGAGATAGAATTCAACATCGCGTCAGAACCTTGCAACGATGAAGCCAATTGTGCCTCGTCGTAGCCAAGCTCACTGTTCATCAGTTTTGCAATCGGTGCAATTAACGGATCGCCACCTCGACGTTCCATCAACGACTGGAGGGCCTTGCCTCTGTTGAGGATCTGGACCAACTGGTCAGATCCCACCGGATCGACAGAACCAGCCTGTTCGACCATCGCCTCCAACCTTCGTCTCAGACTGATGACACCGGCGGCTCCTGCGCCCCCACGTTCATCTTGGAGCACTGCCATAGCTACGCCCCAACCGGCATTAACATCACCGAGGACACACTCGGCCGGCAACGGAACGTCCGTGAAGAACACCTCACAGAATTCACTATCCCCGGTCATCTGTTTGATGGGTCGAACCTCGATACCGGGCAACTGCATGTCCAGCAGAAAAAAAGTTATGCCCTTATGTTTTGGTTGCTGTGTATCGGTTCGCGCCATCAATATGCCGTACTGAGCGAATTGGGCATTGGAAGACCAGACCTTCTGTCCATTCAGGATGAAATGGTCACCATCTCTGACTGCTGAGGTCTGGAGGCCAGCTAAATCTGAACCTGCTCCGGGTTCACTAAATAATTGACACCACAGAATTTCGTTGCTGAGGGTGGGACGAAGAAAGCGCTCACGTTGTTGATCTGTGCCGGACCGTAGGATCGCTTCGCCAGCAAGAACAATCCCTTGCAGGTTGAGATATGGGGCTACTTCGTTAAGAGCACACTCTTCATGCCAGACGATATTGTGTTCCGGACTCAATCCCATTCCGCCGTACTCCACAGGCCAATGCACCCCTGCCCAACCTTCATCGAAACAAAAGCGTTGCCAGTGCATTGCTTGCGGATGTCGGTCAGGGGGAAGAATTGCTCCATACGCCGGACAAGCATCACCTGAAGCAACAGCTCTGGAAATAAATGCTGCGGTTTGTTCGCGGAATGCTTCAATCGAGAAATTTTCGGCCATAAGGAGAAGGTAGTGCCGAGCCATGGTGGCTGCCTAGTGACTTCTTCTCTAGCATCTTGGATATGAGTGACCTAAGCCATACCGACAATCAACTAACCAACGAAACTGTAGATCTGTTGCAGCAGCTAATTCGCCACGAATGTGTCAACACCGGGCAGAGCGATTCGGGCGAGGAAATCCGAAATAGTGACTTGTTGGAAACCTTTCTAGAAGGACCTGGGGTTGAACTTGAACGCTTCGACTGCCTCCCGGGTAGGCGATCAATGGTTGCCCGAATCGAAGGGACAGAACCTTCGGCGCCATCACTGTGCCTGATGGGGCACACAGACGTAGTACCAGTAAGTCCGGAAGGGTGGAGTCGCGATCCCTTCGGCGGTGAACTAATCGACGGAGAAGTCTGGGGGCGCGGGGCTGTTGACATGCTCAACTTGACCTCATCGATGGCCGTTGCCTTTCGACATTTGGCGCGCAGTGGCTTTAGACCTAAAGGAGATCTGGTTTTCTTCGGAGTTGCCGACGAAGAGGCAGGTGGAACCTACGGCGCTAAGTGGATGGCCGAGCACCATTGGGATGCGATGGCAGCGGATTATGTCTTGACTGAATTTGGTGGCCTTCCAACTGAAACGCCCGACGGAAAAAAGATCACGCTGGCAGCCGGAGAGAAGGGCCTAGGGTGGCGAAGGCTGACCGTTAAGGGAACGCCTGGCCACGGCTCAATGCCGTTCGGCTCGGACAACGCTGTATTGAAAGCTGCTGAAATTATCAGACGACTTGGGGAGTATCGCCCTGCCGCCAAGTTGACGGAAATGTGGCAACACCAAATTTCGACGCTGGATCTTGAAGACGAAACCAAGGATGCCCTGTTGAACCCAGAGTCGGTCTGGGATGCAATCTCAAATTTGGAATCGCCTGGATTAGCAAGACACCTTCACGCCTGCAGCCATACAACGTTTTCTCCAAATGTCGTCCACGGTGGCGTCAAAACGAATGTAATCCCTGATTCTGTGGAAATTGATGTCGATATTCGTACAGCACCAGGTGACAGTGACCAAGTGGACCAGCATTTGCGAGAAGCGCTTGGTGAGCTGTTCGATGAGGTCGAAGTACGCGCGATTCACGATGATCCAGCCACTTTTTCTTCTACCGATACACCGATGTGGCACCTTTTGCAGGAGATGATGCAAAAAGCACACCCTGGCGCCCCGTTGATCCCGTCGTTAATCGTCGGAGCCACAGACGCCCGTTTCTATCGCGACAGAGGTTCAGTGGCCTATGGGGCTGGATTATTCAGCGATCGAGTCAATTCATCTGATTTCATGGCGCGCTTCCATGGTCATGACGAACGCGTTGACGTTGACTCCCTGGCGTTGACGACCCAACTGTGGATCGACGTCGTTACCAACTTCTGGGCCAGAGTAGATAGCTGATCAAACTGTTAGCTGCCTGAACAACCGATCTTTGGAGTCACATCCGACGTTCGACCAACTCGCAAGGAGGTGACGACGCCACTGGTATCAAGTTCCCAGATGACCCTCATCAGGTTGTCGCCGTCAGTAACTGGAACGAAAGTCAGGGAGTCACCGGCGGATGATTCTTGAATCTTGCTGCCAAATGCAGATTTGATGTCCTCTTTGGTTGACCCGATTCCGTATCCCGATTTTGTAGTTATCGGGCCGCTTGAGATGTCGACGCGCACCACTTCCCCGTTAACGACCATGAACGAAGCACCAGTCGCCCCAGCGGCCGGCGTGTAGTACTGACAACTCTCACTACCCGTTGATGCCGCATTGAATGTCACCCCGGCTGCTTCTTGGGCATCTGCAAGGGTCTGTCCGATCCGAACAGGCCCCAGCCCTGCAGTTGTGATGGTGTCAGCATTAGTTAAAGTCGGAGGAGTCGTTGTTTCCGATCCGTACCTTTCGGCTGCGCTTTGTATTGCAACCGTGGTTGCTGTCGTATCGTCGCTGACCGCACTATCTGTCGACTGTTCGGTTGTCGTGACGTTTGGAAGGGTGGTTGTCGAGTCGCTCGCAGTACTGCTGAGAGAGCAACCCGTAGCTATAACAGTTAGGGCGCAAAGAAGGACGCCGAGTTTTGTCACGTGAGTCTTACTGTTTGCCATCTTCACTTCGCTACCTCTTGAGGAGCTTCCCGTCACGGAATGCTGCTGAAACTTGTTTGTAGTGACGAGGGTACATCTGTTCAGCTCGACGTGTCGCTTTGCTTGACCGGTTAGTCTGGCATTGGAACTATGCACGACATTTTGTAACGATTACTTGAAGTTAGAAAGACCGAATGGAGGGTCTCGATGTCTAAAACCGAGTTTGACATTGTGATTAGAGGCGGCGAAGTCGTCGATGGCACCGGCGCGGTTGCACGAAAAGCAGACGTAGCTATCAAGGCGGACCGGATTGTCACCGTTGGCGAGGTAAAGGGCCAAGGCGTCCGAGAAATAGATGCCACAGGAAAGATAGTGACACCCGGGTTCGTTGACATTCACACCCACCTCGATGCGCAGCTTGCCTGGGATCCAATCGGCTCGAGTTCTTGTTGGCATGGAGTGACTTCAGTGGTGATGGGTAACTGCGGGGTGACGTTTGCTCCTGTGAAGACCGAAGATATTTCGCATCTAGCTGAAATGATGGAATCGGTAGAAGACATTCCCCGTGAAGCAATACTCCAAGGGTTGCCATGGGACTGGCGGACCTATGGGGAATACCTCTCGTTTCTCGATGGCATACCTAAGGGACTAAATGTTGGAGGAATGGTCGGCCACGTCGCCGTGCGATGGAATGTGATGGGAGAAGAGAGTCTCGACGAAGAGCCAGCTAGCGCTGAACAAGTCGCGAAAATGTGTGATCTCGTTGATGAAGCGATAGGCGCAGGAGCTCTCGGATTCTCAACCTCTCGGACCTTGCTCCATAGAACACCTGATGGTCGACCCATTCCAGGAACCTTTGCAGACGACGATGAGCTCTTCGCGTTTGCTGACGTTCTTGGTCGTCATGGCAGGGGAGTGTTTGAGTCCGCTCCACGTTTCGAAAAAGCAGGTGCTGATTGGGCGGGACTTAAACACGAGATCCGCACCCTTGGGGAAATCACTCGACGCAGTGGCCGACCCTCGACCTTCGGCTTGGTTTATAACGCTGTACGCCCAGATATGAGTGATGTAGCACTAGCTGAAGTAGCTGCTGAAAATTCGAACGGAGCTGAACTTAGGCCCCAAACAACATGTCGCCCGATTGGTGTTGTTCTTGGAATTCAACATCGCACTCCGTGGGCGCGTGCTGGAGCGACTTGGAAATCGATGCAAAACATGAATCTGTCAGAACGCCTAGCTCTTATCCGGCACCCAGAATCACGTGAACAACTTGTCGAAGAGGCCAACAACCCAGAGCAAATCCATGGGGGCGGCAGTGCAATGGTGGATCTGAGTCGCCTCTACCTGTTGGACGCCGAAGATCCTGACTACCGAGTGGGGCCAGACGGCACCTTAGAGGCAAAAGCTGCTCAGGCTGGAGTCACGCCGGTTGAATATTTCCTAGCTGAAACTGACCGTTCAAACGGATCTGTGATGCTCTCCCTTCCAATCCTGAACCAAGACTACGAAGCAATCGAAACGATGATGGAAGACGAAGCCATAATTATGGGTCTCGCTGACGCGGGAGCGCATGTTGGACAGATTATGGATTCAAGCCAACCCACCTATTTCCTCAGCCATTGGGTGCGCGACACCGAATTTTTCACCCTCGAAGAAGGTGTCCGGAGAATTACATCCGATACCGCAGACCTGTTTGGTCTTACAGGCAGGGGTCGAATAGCTGAAGGAGCGTACGCCGACATAAATGTTATTGATCTTGATCAACTGTCTCTAAGTGGCCCGGAATATGTCCACGACTTTCCAGGAGGAGCAGGTCGATACATCCAGCGTGGCACTGGGTACGACGCGACAATCGTGAATGGAAAAGTATTCATGGAGGACGGCCAACACACCGGGGAACTCGCTGGTGTAACTCTGCGGTCCACCGACTGACAGCTTTCGCCGTTCTGACGGTAGGGTGCTGCAATGGCTTCAGCACCACAGATGAATATCAACGAACAAGTGATCTATCGCGTGACCC